>NZ_JBVKAI010000004.1:0-670589 GCF_055639495.1 Streptomyces sp. NPDC039424 | reverse complement strand
CCGATAACTCACCCCGGAGTCGTTCCACTTCCCCCAGCCTCATGCTTAGAAGATGCCCAACACCAGGCGAGATCACCCGACGTAACGAAGCACTACTAGTTCCGTCGAGGGTCATAGCCGAGGAGGTCACATCGTGAGCCGTACGGTCATCGATCTCGACGACGAAGCACTGGAAGAAGCCGCCAAGGAACTCGGCACCACCACCAAACGCCACACCATCAACGCCGCCCTGCAGGAGGTCACGGCCCGTTACCGGCGTCTTCGCGCGCTCGACGAGGCCCGCACCCTGGCGGCCGAAGGCGCGCTGGACATGGACCTCCTCCTGGACAAGAGCAAGTACCAGCCCACGAGCACGACAGGCAACGTCCCCGACACCAAAGCGGACAAGCGACCGCCGCCGACTACCTCATCGACACCTCCGCCCTCGTCCGCGTCCTGCTCCGCCAGAACACGACCGAACGGGGCGACAGAATCGGCGCCGGCCTCGTCGCGATCTGCGACCTCACCGAACTGGAAGTCCTGCACTCAGTCCGCTCGACCGCAAACCGTACGCGGTTGAAAGCGGCGCTCGACGCCCACCACGCCTGGTGCCCCATGCCGGACGGCGTCTACCACCGCTCCCGCATCGTCCAGGAACATCTGACGGCCAAGGGGACACCTGGGCCGTTTCAGTTCGGGCAGTTTCCGTCCGCGCGCACCAGCCCCTCACGTCCTGGTGCCGGTGCGATCAGGCTCCTCGAAGCTGTGGTCGAATCCGGTAGGCAGTCCCGGTCGGAGGCCTTCCGGACGCCGAACGCAGAGCCCGCGGACGGAGGCCGACGGACCCCACTGAAACCCCGCGTCCCCAACACGTCCCCACGATCATGAAAATGAGGTCGCGGAGATGTTGCCGACTCGTCGACTCAAGCTCCGCTCGTCAGCATTCCCGCAGGTCAGCGCGACGTCTGCCCGGCGAGGGAGCAAGATCCTCACCCCGCTCCGAACTCGCGAGCAGCGGATTCATTCCGTTCAGCGAAAGTTGACGGTCCAACACCTCACGAGGAACGTTTCCGCAGGTCAGAGACCTGCAAAGGTGGGGCGGGTGGGACTCGAACCCACGGCCGACGGATTATGAGTCCTTTGAGGATCTTGGCGGACCTTGCTCTTCCACGTTGATTCTTGGCGTTTTCGCAGCTCACAGTGCGTGCCATCTGCTGGTGCTCTGGACCCTTTGCCAGTCTGTTCCCGTCTTTGCGTCCCCAACGCGTCCTCACCGAGTCCCTACAGGGGCCGAGCGGAGCGCCATGGGACGATCACGGCAGGTCACTTCGTGTATGGCAGCTACTGGCGTGACCTCCTACCCAGCCCACCCGGCCCGGCGAGAAACCAGACCACGTAAAGTGACTCCTCATATCTGCCGGGCACTCCGGCACGAGACGCGTACAGGGGTGGGACGAACGGCCAGGGCCTGGAAGCGTGCCAAGTCGGTTCGCTGCACTGCCGCTTCAGCGGCGGCCTCCAGGTCCCGCGCGACGGCGCGTTCGGCGCCGACGGCAGCAGGCCGAGGCTGTCCGCGACGCCTTCGACCTGGGCCTTGGTCAGGCCGTAGTCCTGGGCGGCCTTGATCGCCTCCGCGCGGGCGCGGCTCATCTGCTCGCGTGCCTTCGCGAGGGCCGCCGGCAGCGTCTCGCCGTTGCACTTGGCCAGGTCGAACGTCGCCATGCGGCTGCCGGTAGTGCCTTCCCAGAGAGTCCACACCGACGAAACCGTCGCTGAGAAGCCGACTCCCTACGAGGCGTGAGTTTGGCGCAACTGCTGGCCCGTCCTGAGGTGACCCGCGCTCCCGGCAGCTCAAGAAGCCTTCATGGCCAGCGAACTCGGCCTGGGCTACCTGCGGCCGGTAAGCGCGGTGTCGCCCATCGCCTTACCGCCCCAGTGTGGAGATACAGAACGCCAAGGCTCAGTCGCACAACCGCCGTACAACCTTCGTGCCACCCGAAGACTGCGCTACAGCCCGGGCGCGGACCCTGCGGTGCTCAGCGTTGTCTTCTTCCTCGCCCTTCAGCAGGGGCCGCCCAGGGCGTTTGCGGTGCGGCACCGCCATGCCGCAGTTGAGGTAGGCACCGTCCGCCAGCACCGTCACTGCTTGGCAGTGCGGGGCTGACCACCCGGAGAGGCGCTGTGGGTAATGGGAGCTAGCCGTTCGGGTGAGGTGTCGTCCGCCCCAGGGCGGGGCGGCCGACAGGGTGAAGCTAGCGACGCTGCTCGAACATGACCAGGAACGGGGAGACGAATCCCGACGCTTCGACCGGGCTGGTGTCGCCGAAGATGATCAGCAGCACGCCAGCCACCAGGGCGAGCCCGTAGATTCGGGCCGCGGTGTTGTCGTGACCGTTGCCGACTTCGGGCACGGCGCTGTTTTCGCACATAATGGAGTAGCTCCTGTTCGTTGCTGGACAAGGGCACACGGTTACTCACAGCGACTAGGACCCCTGTGGTAACCAGACGGCGGCTGGGGCGGCAGCGCATTGCAGTGCGCTTACTGCCTCAGCCGTTAGTCATGGGTCGACGTGAAGCCTCCTTCAAGCTTCGGCCATACGACCTCGATACACAGGGACGCGCAGAGGTCGAGCAGGTCCTCTCTTGGCGCTGCGGGCACGAGCAGCGTGAGAGTGGGAGTCGGGTGGAAGAAGCGGCGATAGTCCATGAGGGCGCCGATCGCACTTCGAACTGACTGTCGGGTGGTGTTGTGTTTCACCTCGATGAGTCTGTTCTCGGTGGCGTCCAGAAGATCGACGCGGGCAATTCTGGTTTCGCCCTTCACTCGCACCTGTGCGCTGACGACCTCCCGTCCGAGATCGTGCAGATGGCTCGCGTAGTCCCCGGTCAGGCGTCGGAGGATGTCGTTTGTGGATTCCTGGGGCTGTCGACGGACACGGGCAACGGTGATCTCGGGTGCCTTGGTGATGCGTGTTTCAGTCAGCGGAGTGACCGGCAAGCGGGGTCCGTCGGGGACGGTAGCTCCTACCGGCCGCAGGCGGAAGATGATCACCGTCCGCATATGGCCGTTCACATCTGGTGCGTCCGCGATGTAGTACGGCTGCTCAGAGTCGACCTCGAAGCCCCCCAGGTGGCGATAGAGCCGACCTGGTTCATCTGAATGCCTGGGGAGCTGGTGGAACAGGTGCACCGCGCGGCCCTGCTCCCTATGGCGCAGCAGTGCCAGGTTCCCTCGCGTCATCTCCTGGTCGCCGTTCATGCCGACGCCCAAGAAGTGGAAGATCCCGTCATCTCCCCACCCCGTGAGGCCGTCAGGGATTGGTCGCTCGGCGACAAAGGCCATCACCATCTGTACTTGCGTCG
The DNA here is from genome assembly GCF_055639495.1 of Streptomyces sp. NPDC039424. Lineage (NCBI taxonomy): Bacteria > Bacillati > Actinomycetota > Actinomycetes > Kitasatosporales > Streptomycetaceae > Streptomyces > Streptomyces sp. NPDC039424. The sequence continues at coordinate 667,247 of NZ_JBVKAI010000004.1, read as the reverse complement.
ACGGCGAGATACCGCCTTGAGGCGTACCGCCGAAGCGCGCGTGCAGATCGCGCCGCGCTACTACCTCGCCCACCTTTAGCTCATCCTTGACCACCGCCTCACCTCCCATGCACAAAGGCTAGCCCAGTCACCCTGAACAGAGAGGGTGACTTCGGGTCGTCACATGCAGATCACGGATGCCTGAGCTGCTTCTACGTGCTGAAACTCTCCCGAAAGACCCTGCGATACCCTAGGAAGGGTTACGAAACCGTTATGGTAGGTCACTTGGGTGGGCTTCGGGTAGGTAGCGTGTCGCCTTTGGCGCCGGGGCCGGCTGCGCCTGCGCGAGCTGATCGCTGGGCGGCGCTGCCGCCGTTGCCCGCGACCAGCAGCCGGGCGCCGCCGGTCAGTCGCCCGGCGGGACTGACATCTGGAGCTGGCTGGACTACAAGCCAGTCATGGCCGACCCGCGCCGGGGGGCGCAACACCTGGGCGGAAGACTCATCCTGGATTCCCGACATGGATCTGCGCCGACTCGCCGCGTATAGCCTGCTGGCTGCGTACGACTACAACCGAGCCGGGCAGGTCGCCGCGATCACCGGGGATGACGAGGCCGGGAACCGAGCGGCGTGAACTCGGCGACGTCTTGATCACCACGGCGTGGTAATGGCTGTCCGCCGGATCCTCAACGACGACGGCCCCTACGCCGTCCGCCTCGGCGAGGCCGTATCGACGGCCAGGGCGTCCGATGTAAGCGAGATTCGGGTGCCGGGACCAGTGCCGCGTGGCCGAGCGGGACTGCTGGCGCTACCGCCCGCCCCCCTGCTGTCCGTGCTGACCACCGGACCCTTCGAATGCCAGCGGGCACTGAGACAGGCTACTTGGGCGCGTTCGGCGTTGAGGAGTATCCGTGAGGAGACGACGACGTGTTCAGCGCCACGCCTGTCCGTTCTGACCGCCTCCAATGGACGCCTTCCTGAGACAGACGTACGGCTCCTCGCTGGGGAAGTCGAGGTTCTGCCGATGGCCTGGCCGCGGTTGCCTGACGACACAAGCCAGTGGGACCCGTTCGACGCGCGCGTCCCAGAGTTGTTACGGCGGGTCGTCGATGAACGCGGCCCAGGGCGCGACCCGCTGGCCCCCACTCGCGTCGTCGGCAGCTTGACCCAGACGGAAGTGGCAGTCCTGGCCATCGAGTTGTATGGCGAGGATCGCGACGGGCTCCTCTTTGCCGCCGCCAATGACGTGCTGACACGGCGGAGAGGGATGGAGCTCCAAAGAGTCGCCCAAGTCGCTTCTCCCTGGGGATGTCATCTTCCTGGTCGATCACGACGCGCGACGCGACCTTCTTGGTGCGGTCATTGGAAAGCTGTCGGAGACAGCCGCGTACGCCCCGTTGGCGGTACTGGTCGATTTTTGGCACCGCAGAGCGCGGCTCGTCGCGCGGTCCGGAATGACATACCGTGACATTCTCCGCCGAATGCGCGGCACGTCGATCACCTCGGAACAGGCGATTGGCTCATGGGTGAGAGGCGAGGTCAACGGCCCGCAGGATCCGGCCGATGTACGGCGGTTCGCCATCGCCGTGCAGGACTGGGTACTGCTCGCCCAACCGGAGAGAGTCGGCTGGGCGTTGAAGACGCTGCAGATCGTGCACCGTAAGGCGGGACGCTGGTTGTCCTCCCAGATCAGCGGAACCGACCCGCGCCCCAACGAGATGCTGGTCGACGTGAACCTGGGGCTCCGCGTCTCGGATCTACTGGATAGCGTGACGGCGCATACCGTCGGGGCGGTCGATCGAAGCCCGCGCACCGTCGCGGCGTACGAGGTGGGGCGCCTGCTCCCTCGAACGAAGCGAGTGAGCTTGTCACTCAACTGGCTTAAAAGTAGTACCGATTGAGCCGGTTCGGCCTACACCGGCTAGTGTGCCGCGCTAAAGTGTCGGCCATCTAAAGCCGCGCAGTTACGCACTTAGCTCTTCTTCGACTTAACCGACATGAGGGTCACGCGAGGGGGTCTCCCCCCGGACGGGCCAACCGGCTATACGCCTACCGTTCACAGCACAGGAGCTTCGCCATGTCGGCATTCCCTCATGGCCGTGCGTCCGCGCCGGCCAATACGCCTGCCCAGCGATACGACGCCCTGCTCGCGAGCCTCTCGCGCCGCGTCGTCAGCGAGGCCGTAGGCACTTCAATCCCTAACGGCACCCGCCTCTCCGACCGGCCTCAGAAGCGCCTGTGGCTCGGCATGCTCGCGAGCGAGCCGAAGATGATCCAGGAGACGAACGCCGGTTTTCGCGGCCTCCAGATCACCCCTCCCGCGCAAGGTTTCACCTTCCGCGTACGGAGGTTGCCAAGTGAGCTGACCGTCGAAGTCAGCGCGTCCGCCTTCCTCGCGCTGCACCCAACGGTCGACGAGCAGCGCGCGTCTATGGCAACAGACGCGAGTACCCACGGTTTCGACGTCGCTGACGAGCTTGGCTCCGCGGCGGCGGACCACGCCCGCGATGTCCCCGCCGCCGCTCCCGCGCCGCGAACACGAGTGTCCACCTTTGGAAACGGCCAGACGCCGGGATACCCGCTGGCTCAAGTGTGGACGAAGATCTCGATGACCCCGGTCAAGGTCGCGATTCCCTTGGACTCAGGCGAGGCGCGTTCGGTTCGGGCGGGGGAGAGCGAGATCGCTACGGCGATGCGCTCGGCGACAGCGCGACAGCAGCGGGAGCTCTACCGGCAGCGTCTGGCCGGCCCGCCCGTTGGTTCGCTGCCGCGCGATCACGACCTTATCGACGAACGAACGTGGGCTTCCTACGCAGCTCACAATTTGTTGGCTCCCGATGACCTCACTCCACCTGAGCATCGGGCCGCTGTTGAGGTCGAGGTGAGGCCCGTAGACGGCTTCTACGAGATCTTCGTCTCCGTCGTGAACACCACGCCGGCTCCGCGAGATCAGTTGGTCGACGGCAATCGGCCCTACGACGAGGCATACCTGGATACTCGCCTCTACGAGGTCGTCCTCTCGGCGACCGTTGATGCGCCCATCGTGCCGTACGAGCTGGAGCAGGTAGCCCAGTCGCATCGTTACGAACGAACGGTCTCAGCCTTCGGGCACGCCTCTCCGGTCACGTGCGAGACGGTGGGGGAACGGACGGTTCTTCGCACGGAGTTCGCGGCTGAACAACCGACCTGGCGCGCGCATCCCAGGACGAGGTCCAAGGACGCCGACGGACGAGAGACCCTTATTGACACCACCTTCGACTCGCTCATCGCGGATCCGATCGGGACAGTCGCGAGACTCGTGGATCTCCTTGACGTATGGGTTGAGGACAATTGGGGCGCGTCCGCTCTCGATGCCCTCCATAAGGCCCGCAGTTGGAACGACGAGGCGCGCGCCGAGGCGGAGGGGGCCGCTCTGGACGCCCGAGCGGAGGCCAGCTGGGTCCGCGCTGGGCTCGAGACCCTACGCGCCAACCCCGATGCGCTGGCCGCCTTCGTGGCGACGAACAAGGTGGTCAAAGCTGCCGCGGAGAACGAGTACACGGCCTGGCGACCTTTCCAGATCGCCTGGATCGTCGGCTGCCTCCCCGGCATGGTCGACCCCAGGAAGCACCGCGAGGTCAACATCGTCTGGTTCCAGACAGGTGGTGGCAAGTCGGAGGCCTACCTCGGATTGATGCTGGTCACTCTGTTCTACGGCAGGTACACCGGCGTCACCCGCGGGACGCAGGTGTGGGCTCGCTTCCCCCTGCGCCTGCTGGCCCTCCAGCAAACAGAGCGATTCGCGAAGATGGTGCTGCACGCGGAGGTCCTGCGGCGGAAAGACCCACGCATTCGCCACACGGGGGCGTTCGGCATCGGTTACTTCGTTGGCGGCGGCAACACACCGAACAAGCTGTACAAACCTGGCAACAACAGCTACCACGGGCCCGATCCCACGTCACCTGAGACAGCGGAGACCTGTCGAGTGCTGGACGAGTGCCCGTTGTGCCGCTGCCCGCTCGCGGTACGGTGGGACGATCCCAGCCACACCATGCGTCACATTTGCGAGAACGACGATTGTCGGCTCTCGGGGGTGTTGCCGGTATGGGGCGTGGACGACGATATCTATCGCCGGGCACCCGCTGTCCTTGTGGGCACCGTAGACAAACTCGCACAACTCGGCCAAAATCAGGCGTTCCAGATTTTGCTCGGGCGGCCTCACTCCGTCTGCCCTAAGCACGGATACTCGTCCAATCCCAACTGGTGTGCGGTGTACGGGTGCCGTGAGAACCGGCTCCCCGTGCCGAAGGGATTCGGGCATGTACGCCTGGAAATCGCGGACGAGCTCCACTTGCTCGATGAGAGCCTTGGCGCCCTCGACGGCATGTACGAGTCACTACTCCAAAAGATCAGCGAGCACCTGAACAACGACCCGTTCCAGATCGTTGGGGCCACCGCGACGATCGAGGGATACAAGAACCAGGTGCGCCACCTCTACGACCGGGACGCGAGGCGCTTCCCCGTCAACGGTCCGGAGGCGGGAGAGACATTCTGGTCCACCACCGAGATTGGCGATCCGCTGCGCCGCTACCTCGGCGTGCGCTCCCGGGCGAGCACGATGATTACGGCCACCCGAGAGGTCGCCGTCGTCCACGACCGGTGGGTACGTGACCTGTGCACCAACCCTAAGAGCGTCGTGACGGAAGCCGGCCTGGACGCCAACGAACCCGACATCGTGGAGGAGGCTCGAAAGGCCGGCGAAGACCTCTACGAGGTGCTGGTCACGTACTGTCTACGCAATGAGGACTTGACGAGCTTCACCCGGGACCCCGCGGTGAGCGACCTCCTAGTCAGCCGTGACAACCTCGCGATCATTAACGGCGACGCCAGTCCCTCGGCCATTCGCGGGGCGGTTACCCGGCTGGTTGAACGTCCTGACGACGAATCCGAGCGTGTCAAGATCATCGCTGCCACGAAGGCGATCGGGCATGGATTCGACGTCTCACGACTCGGCGTCATGGCCGTCATGGGAACCCCGACTCAGGCCTCCGAGATCATCCAAGCGTCCGCGCGTGTCGGGCGACGACACCCGGGCCTGGTCGTAAACGTGATCAACCCGAGTCGCGACCGGGACGCCAGCGTCTTTCGCTACTACCCCGAGTGGATCAGGTACCTGGACCGGCTCGTCCACAAGGTTCCCGTCAACCGCGAGTCGGTACCCGTACTCAAGCGAGTCTTGCCAGGCGGATTGATGGCGTGGCTGCTCCAGGTGCTCGACCGTGCCTGGATTACGGGAGCGCCGAGGCGACGCTCATTGGCGGACTCCACGGCCTTCCGTGACGCCGTGAACGCCGGCTTCATCGACAAGAAGCTGCTCGTCTCGCTCCTGCGTCACGGTTTCGGCATCAACGACACCAGCGTCTACCACCGCATGCACCGGCAGGCCATCGATTCGTGGGTGGACGAACACCTGACCACGGTCCCACTGCGGGCGGAGGCTGGTGACAGGCTGCCCACCTTGTTGAACCCGTCCGTGCCCCGGTCTCTCCGGGATATCGAGGAACCTCTGATCATCTACGGCGAGTTGTAGTCGGCCGCGCAAGCCAGCGTGCCGCACCAGCCGTTCTCAATCACGTCTCTCCAGAGAGTCCGTCATGGCCTTCGAACAGCTCAGTCGCAGTAATATTCAAGCCCTGTGGCGCTACATGCCCGGCCAGCCATACAACTGGTCCTCCAAGGGATCGGTCATCGGCCAGCCACCCCGGCAGGTGACCGCCCTCGATGTGCCCGAGGGTTGGGTCGCTCCGCAACTCAACCGCCTCCTCCTGCCGTTCGCCGCCGCGGCGAAGGGTGGCCCCAGGTCGGGATCTGAACTACACGCGATCGAACGCGGACAGTTCAAGCTCGTGAAGGCGGAGGACCTGCGTGCCACGCGTTTCCCCAACACCTTTATCTGCCGTGCGTGTGGCCTCCTCAAGACCGTCCGAGCGAGTGACCCGGCGCCGGCCTGCTCGGTATCCAGCCACGGGGTTATGGCCCAATTCTCCTGGGGTGAGGTACATGAGTGTGGCCTCCTGAAGGAGCTCTCGGTGCCGCGATGTGCCTCCGGTTGCCAGGGCGCGATGCGGCTCTGCAACACCCGCGACTTGAACACGTACCGGTGGTACTGGATGTGCGGTCGTTGCCAAAGGCGCTCCGACCAGCCGATCGTCAAGTGGTGCTCTACCTGTCGCGAGGGTCGCCCTCAGGTGATGCGTGTGCCACAGACATCGGTCTACTACCCCCAGCAGATCACCGTCATCAACCCGCCGACTCGGGGCACCTATGGGGCCCTGGCCCACAAGCGCGTGTACGCGGCCGCTGTGGCTCAGAGTCTTGGCCTCCTACCCAAGGGCGCGGAAGGACTACGACGGGGAGGAGGCTCCACCGCCACGGGAGGCGCCGTGGAACAAGCACGCGAGATGGCCGCGACGCTCGGCCTGAAGGCCGGCGATGATCTCTATAACCAACTCATCGCTGAGGCCAAGAAGAAGGAGGGAGACGCGCCCGCGTGGGACGCACAGGTCGACTCCCTCGGACGGGATCCAGACACGATTGAGGAGTTCGGTGAGGAGTGCCGTCAGCTTGGGTTGGCCTGGGACGCCAAGCCCCTGACGTCTCAGGAACTGCTGGACGGCGACGAGGGAACTGAGCTTGAGCCCATCTACCGGCGGTACCGCAAGCTCTTCACCCACTACGGGTTCGCCGACGTGACCCTGCTGCGAGAGCTCCCGATCGCTTACATCGTCGCCGGATACACCAGGATCAGCAGCAAGGCTGTCGCGACGACCCGTCGGGGAACCCAGACTACGCAGCAGTTCCGATTCTTCCCCGCTGGCCGGGACAGCAAGTTCCCGATGTATGGCGTCCGTACGGAGACCGAGGGCTTGCTGTTCGAGCTGGACAAACTCGCCGTGGTGAAGTGGCTCGTCGACTCCGGTCTCGTCGCGGATCCGGGCGTGCGTACGCAGGAAGACGCTCAGCGTTGGATCTTCTCGGTAGCCGACCCGGTAGTCGATGTCTTCAACGCCCCCGAGAACCCGATCAGCCGGGCGCTACTCGGCCTTGTCCACTCGATGGCGCATCGCACCATGAAAGCCATGGCCAGCAGGTGCGGGCTTAATGTCGATTCGCTGGCGGAGTACCTCTTCCCGGCGAATTGCGGCTACCTGATCTACGCGAACACTCGAAGCGAATTCACCCTTGGCGGGCTGGAGCACGTCTATCGCTTCGATCTTGAGGACGCCTTGCGTGAGTTGGACGCGGAGACCCGTTGCGTCTTCGACCCCCCGTGTCGACGGGACTTCGGTGGAGCGTGCGCCGCCTGCCTTCACATCTCCGAGGTCGCTTGCGCGAGGTTCAACACCGTGTTGGACCGCAACCTGCTCTTCGGCACACTGCCGCTGTCCGCCTCCCCCGCGAGGACACCAGTCAAGTCTGGACGAAAGGAAGAGCGGCGGTGGCGCGGGTACTGGAGCCACTGAGACCTCTCGTCTCCCTTCTCCAGCAAGCGGCGGACCCTGTCCGCGTCGCGGCGGCCGCGACCAGCCTCGCGGCCGCCGGCGCCACCGCGGCGAAAGTGATTGAGCAGGTCGCCAACGCGGTGACGGATCAACGCCTCGTGACCCACGCCCTCGTCCACGCTGGCGTGCTCCAGGAAGACAGCCGCCTTACCGAATCGGCACCGCTGCTTCTCGCTCAAGCCCACGCCATGGTCGCGATGTCAGTCGAGGACAACTGGGAGCTAGTCTTGACCGTTCCGACCTTCTTGCGTGATTCACTGAGCGCGATGTCCCGGGACAATGGCGGCCCGGGACTCCCTCTCGATACGGAGCCTACGCTCCGCATGGTCGCTGAGAGCGCCAAGGACCGACTGGTGATGGCCGCGCCTTATCTGCACCCATCCTTCGTCTCCGCGCTGGCGCCCGCTCTGGCCGATCTGTTGGCGAATGGAGGGCGCGCGGTCGTGATCACAAGGGCGTTGGGTGTTTCGGCACCAAAGCGTTCCGACCCCAATATCGACTCCGTGTCCATTCTTCGTGAGGCCGCGGGCGCGAACGGTGGTCGCCTCAAAATCTGCTCGTGGGACGAAGCTGGCCTAGGTGTCCACTTCAAGGTCTTACTCGCGGACGAACATCTGGCGTACGTCGGATCCGCCAATCTCACGCCTGGAGGCACTTCGTCAAACGCCGAAGCAGGCGTGCTGCTGCGAGGAAGACGGGTTTGGTCGCTCTCGCGTTGGCTCCACGTGGTGGCTGATGAGCTCATACGAAGGTCACTCGTGTAAGCCTCTTAAAGGTCCTTCCGCCGGTCACCCCGCTCGGGTAGGGCCCGAGTACCTAGGCATTGGTGGTGCCTAGGCGTACCCGAGAGGCCACTTATGATCCACGACTCAAGGTCAGGAAGGACGGGTGCGAAGCGGTCGACCGTGGCAGAGGGCCGCGTGGCACACTCAGCCATATGATCCGCGAACCAGCAGAGCTAACCGTCCAAGCGGACGGAACCGTTGAGTTGCCCATGGGGCTGTTGGCCGAGGCCGGCCTAAACCCCGGGTCCAAGGTGCTCGCCTTCAGCGACAGGGACGGCCGGATCGTGCTGCGCCGTTTTGACGACTCGGTCGAGGACCTACTGGGTGGGCATGGTTTGTAGCCCCGCGCGTTCAGCCGTCGCGCGCTCTGGGCGAAGAAGCGCGATGACCCGGTTGGCCGCGTCGACTGGGTCATCATGCTCCCAGACACGGATGATCGTCCAGCCAGCCTGACGCAGGAGGCTGTCAGTCTCGGCGTCTCGCTTGCGGTTTCCCTCGATCTTCTCGCGCCAGAAATCGATGTTCTTCGTGGAGGGTCGGTGGTGCTCAGGGCAGCCGTGCCAGAAACAGCCATCGACGAAGACCGCGATACGCGCTTTGGGAAAGACGATATCGGCCGTCCTGCGCAGTTGAGGAAGTGGCCTAATTCCCACGCGATAGCGCAGGCCCGCCCGATGGAGGAGCGAGCGAAGCCGGATCTCTGGCTTCGTGTCCCTGCCGCGGTTACCCCGCATCACAGACCGGACGGCCGGCGAAGTGGCCCAGGACCGCTCGGGCGGCGACTCCTCTGCGAGGAGCCCGGCGTCCCTCGCCATCTCCCATGCCTGAGCCAGGTTGGCGCCACGTGTGTCGTGCGCGACCTCGCCCACGTACTCAGCGGGTGAGCGGCCCTTGTCGGACCACCGGAGATAAGCCCGGATACGGCGTGTCTTGGGGAGGACCTTCAGCTCGATGGAAGCGCGCGCGAAGCGTCCGTCGCCCAGGTCGACCATGCGCCGGTGCCGTCCACCAGCGGCACGGTCCTGCTCGGCCGCCAGCGCCTCACGGCTTCGTCCCTCTCGGCCCTTCCACGCGCGGGCGGGTGGCGGCTTGCCCTTCCATCGGCTTGGCTCGTTTGGTGCCATACCGGTCACCTACGGCTCTCCGCCTCGTCCAGGGCGGCGGCCACGGCCTTGGCGAAGACCTCGCCGAGCAGAACGGGGACGGCGTTGCCGAGTTGCCGCATCTTCTCTCCGCGAGGACCTTCTAGCTTGTGGTCATCCGGGAATGTCATAACGCGAGCGGTCTCTCGAACGGTCATGTAGCGGTGCTTGTACTTCCAGCCGTTAGGGGCTTCGGGGTCCGGCTCTCTGTCGTCCAGGAGCATGACCGATTCCCCACCGGGTACACCGTGCACGCCAGCCTTGACCGTCTTCGCCGGCCTGTCCAGCTCGTTGGGTGTGTGGCCGTCGTAGATACGGGCACCGGGCCAGCCGATGTGGTAGGTAAAGCCCCCCAAGTAGTGCTCCTTGCGATCGAAGAGCTCCTCGGGGACGGGGGGTAGGGGCTTGTTCCCATCGATTCCGGCGATCGCGTCGCGAAGGGTCCGCCAGGGCTTCTTCTCGCCGTCCTCGTCCTGCGGCAGCTCCTGTGGCAGCTCCTTCGGCAGCCGCGCGTGGACGCGTTCCACAACGTGGTCCAGCACCTCCCGGATGGCTCGATGACGCTTCCAGTAGGACCCGTCCAGCATGGAGCGGATCAGCGCCTCTTCCGAGTACTGGGGACGCACCGCCCTCTTGAAGGCCTCGATATCGACGTTCAAGTCCGCCCGGAACGCGACGAGGATGACCCGGTGCCTGATCTGTGGCACGCCGTAGTCAGCGGCGTTCACCGGGGTCATGATGACCTCGTACCTCTCGGATGGATCGCGAGGCTCTTCCTCCCGACGTCGCTTCAGGATCTCGTCGTGCTCTTCCCACGACGCCCCGTCCGCGCGTTCCTCGAAAGGCAATTCCAGCTCCCGCTGGATGTAGTCGAAGTACCGCTTGAACGAGGGGCGAAGCAACCCACGGACGTTCTCGCAGATCACGGCCTTGGGCCTGATCTGCCGAACCGCCCTGAACATCTGGGGGAACATGTTGCGCGCGTCCTCGGTACCCTTGTGGGCGCCCCCGAGGCTGAAGGGCTGACAGGGCGGACCACCCGCGAGGACGTCGACCTCGGCGTCGCGCAGGTACTCCATGGACAGCTCTCGGACGTCGCCCACAACCAAGGGGCAGGGCTCGCCGGGCTTGGGGATCCGTTCCTCGTCGCCACGGGGCTTGGCCCCGTTGGCCTCCAGGGTCTCGCCCGCTCGCTTGTCGAACTCGTTATAGAGGAGCGGACGGAAGCCCGCGCGTTGAACGCCCAGCGCCAAGCCGCCAGCGCCCGCGAACAGCTCGACGCTGGTGCGGTCCCTAGTTTGCTCTCCAAGCTGATCAGGCATGGCGAAAGCATACCGCGGAGTTGTCGATCTTGCTGCGGGTATGGCGAGAAGTTTCTCTTCGCTTTCCCGATCGCGGATAGGGTGCCGGTGATCACTTGAGCGAAAGGACGCTTGGATGACGCCGGCAGTCGAGTCCGATGACGGGGCCAAGTACCACAGAGACTTCACCCTGAGCATCACCAAGGCCCTCGGCGATCAGCTCGCGGACGCGCTTGAGGGACTGGACCGGGCCCCGTTGGCCGAGGACAGCATCGACGACCTCAAGGAGAAGCCCGGGGTCTACCAGCTCTACCTCAATGGCGAGTTCGTCTACGTGGGCAAGGCGGACAAATCGATACCCGTCAGGCTACGTCAGCACCTCCGCAAGATCGGCGGACGTCGCGGCATCTCCTTGCGAGACGTGGAGTTCTCTTGCCTCTACGTCGCGGAGGACTTCTCCGCCCTCGCACCGGAGCAGCTGCTCATCACGCACCACAAAGAAGCCGGCCAGATCCCATGGAACAACAACGGCTTCGGCAACAAGGACCCTGGCCGGAATCGTGACAGCACAGTCCTCAAGGCCAACCACTTCGACATGCTCTTCCCCATCGACCTGGAACGTACGGTCGATGGGCTCACACCAGGTGTCGTAACCCTTCAGAAGTTGCTGGACGAGATGAAGACCGGCCTTCCGTACAACTTCAGGTATCAGAAGTCGCCTCTCTTCAAGCAGCGATTGGTGACGATCCCTGAAGCGGATATGACGGCGGACTCCGTCTTCGGATTGATCGCGAAGGAGATACCAGACTCCTGGCAGATCGTCGCCCTGATGGGCTACGTGATCATGTACGACGACAGCCCCCGCGAGTATCCGAGCGCCTGGCACTACTACCGCGGCACGGAGTCGTTCGAGACGGCGCCAGAGGCTGAGCCCCCCGGCCCTATCGATGAGGCCGAGGAAACCGACGAAGACGCGTAGTCAACCAGTTCGACCCACAGCCGCTTCCAGGCGGCGTGGGTGTACACCGCGAGTAGCCACGCGAGCACTCGACGGCCGCACTCGTCGTCAAACGCTGCTCACATCCCGGAGCCCTCATGACCACGCCAAGCACCCTGTCCTCCTGGCTCGAGGCCGAACCGCCTCCCGCTCCCCTACGGAGGAAGCCCAAGCCCGCCAGTTGGATGGATGGCGCGCAGCGGCACGAAGAGTACAACCCTCTCGACCTGGAAAACCTCGGCCGCAGCGTCGAGGCGCAATTGCTGCGCCGCCCGATCGAACCGCTGGCTTCCATCGCGCCCACCCTCGGCGCCGGTGTCTACGCCATCTATTACTCGGGCCCTCATCCGCTCTACAAGCCGATCGTCAAACCTTTTGGGGGCACCCCTATCTACGTGGGCCAAGCTCGCCGCGAGGGGGAACGCAAAGGCACAACCGATCTGAACGCGCCAACGCGCGCCCTCTTTGATCGCCTGGATGAGCATAAGGACTCCATAGAACAAGTCGCTCGGCTCGACAGCGATCTTGATATCCAGTTCTTTCACGCGCGTTACCTCGTAGCGATCGAAGCCTTCGTCAGCCTCGCGGAGCGCGTTATGATCCGGCACCATCGCCCTGTTTGGAACACTGTCGTCGACGGCTTCGGCAACCACAATCCGGGGGCCGGCCGCTTTGACAAGCAGGCAAGGCCCGCGTGGGATGATCTACATCCAGGCCGCTGGTGGTCACATCCGAAACGTATGAAGAAACCAAGCGCCCGGTCGCCCGAGCAATCGCGCCAATTGATCAAGGCGCACTTCGTGGGCATTCCCGCACAGGTCGCGAGTGAAGACGCCACTCACTGAAGTCGGCTCACGCTGCGTCCGGGCGGCGGTGCGTTCAAGGCTGAGGGCTATCGGTAGCGGCTGGCGGCGGTCAGCCATGTCACCACAATCGACTCGTCCCCGTCCTCTTCCTCGTCAGTGCCATCGGGGGCGGGGGCTTGGCGGACCTGTTCGATGTGCCGCTCCATGCCGCGCAAGTTCTCCTGCAGATCCATGGTCACTACGCCATCGACGCTGACTTTCAGGGGGTCGGCGAGGAGCTTCGCGCGCCGCTCGCCCAGTACCTCGAGCGCGACCGCGCACAGATCCCAGCCGGAAGAAGCGGCGTTCCAGGTCAGCAGGGTCGGCGTCCGGTCCGAGCTGCGCGAGCAGCCACGACCGCTGGAACTCATCCACCAGAGCCACATCCCTCAACATGAGGCACGGCCCGGAGCCAGACGGGGGAGACTGGCTCCGGGCCGTACTCGGGAGCGTATTACGCGGAGGAGGAGCGTGTCCGCCGCGACGGCGACTTCTTCGCGCCGCCCCCGCCGGTCTCGCCCCGCGCTGAATCCGGCTCAGCGGCGCCCGCGGTCGGATCCGACTCACCAACAGTGATCGGCTCTGTCTCGGCGTCGTCCTGCAGCGGCCCATCCCAGGCGTCCGGGTTCGTCACCAGCACGGCGATCTCCGACGCCGGGCTCTCGCCCGGAAGCAGGATCAGGTTCTCGTGGGTCGTCGGGTCCTTCACGTACACGGCGGCGATCAGTCGGCGCACCTGTATCAGAGCACCTTCGCCACAATGTGCGCCTCCGGGGTGTGCATGACCGGCATGCCGACCGCAGCAGGCTTGGTCCAGATCTGGACCGGGTCATCCTGAACACTGCGGGTGATTATCAGGCCCGGTGCGTCCTCCCGGATGATCTCCGGGTTCGTACCACGGGACAGCACCAGGGCCTCCGCCGTTACCCCGAACATCGGCTGGGCCCACTTCTCCCGCTCCGGCGGCACCAGAATCCACAGGTCCTCGGGCAGCACCTTGCGGGGCTTGCCGTCCACCCGCACCTGCGCCTTATAGAACTGGATCGGCGGCAGGTTGTAGTTGCGGCGCACCACTTGATCTTCTGCGGTGTGAGCGTGGTCGTTGGCGTGGTAGACGGGTTCACGCTGCCGTAGTACGCCGCCCCGTAGGCGTTGTTCGCCGCCAGGTAGCTGAACGCCTTCCGCGAGGTGATCACCAGCTCCGGTTCCGGAGCGCCGATGTCGTCCAGGTGCTGAATCCACCGCAGCTCATCCGCGATCGGGTCCGACCACGGCCGCGCGGCGACCGGCATGTTCTCGGCGGGAACGTTCCAATCCACCTCCAGCGTCAGCCCGCTCTCCTGCACCAGCGAGAACTTCCCGTCCGCGAGCACGTCGCCGGCCGCCAGCTCCAACCGGGAGCGGATCGCCTCCACGTGACGTTCCACGTCGTCGTACAGCAGCTCGGATCAGCCGGTCCTGATCCGAGCCGTGGGAGTTCTCCAGCAGGATCTGCTCCTGCTCGGAGACGACGAGCTTCTGTCCCTGCGCGGGCAGAGCACCCTCGCGGGACGTCTGCCACGCCTCACGGGTGGCGAACGGCACCGACGCGTTGAACGCCCAGCACTTGGCGACGTTGACGTACCGGCCTGAGTCCTTCGTACGCCACTTGACCTCCCGCATCTCCATTGTTGGGAAGACGTCTGGGAGGAAGTCCTTCGGGGACGGGATCGCCCTGGCGAACGTCGTCACGTCCATGACGGAGACGTCCTTCAGCAGGTCCTGAATCGTCACAGCTCACACCCCCGCTCACACAAAGCGGATCTGCGCGGCACGCGGGTGGCACACGAGCTGGGACATGTCGATGCCGCCCGGCACCTTCGACGCCTTCACCGCGCCGTGCCACAGCAGCACGGCCGTAACACGGGTCTACCCCAGGGCGAACAGGGCCTCGGGGATGATTAAGCCGCGCAGGATCTGGCGGCCACAGATCGCCTCCGGGTAGTACGGCCCGTACAGGCCGGAGTCTGCGACCGTGCCGACCAGCACAGCGGACAGGATCCTGCCGTACGGCTCTCAGCCGTCGCCGCACACGTAGTGCGTGCCGTCGCAGAACGGTTCAGGTCGAGGGTGACGGTGTCAGTCGAGTCGGTGTCGTGCAGGGACGCCAGCCACTCACGGTTGGCGGTCGTGTACTCGGACTTCGAGACGGTCTGGATGGTCATATGCGTGTCTCCATGGACGCCGCGGCCACGAATCCGCACACCGCCCACGGAGGCGATGCCGTCCACGAGGTTCAGGGGGCATGGTCCCCCACGTCCCGGGCCCGGGGCTACCTCGCAGCGGAGTCGCTGAACTCCGGAATCAGTCCACGACGCTTGGCCATCTCCAGCCCGGCCACACTAGGCCTTGATAGCGGCGCCGTACGTGTCGCGCCTCGCCCTGCCGGTGCACCGGCAGGAGCCGCCGGCGCCGGCTTGCGGAATGCACCGAACGCTCCGGACGGCGCGCACGCAGACTTTCGGCCGCCGCCTAGACCTGCGCCTATCCGCATCCTCGTCGTCCACGGCCAGCAGGCGCTCCACGGGCGCCAGGTCCTCGCCCTCCGCTCCGAGCGCCACCAAAGCAGACCGCCGAAGCGCCGCCCGGGCGGGACGCCCCGCAGGTGGTGCTTACCCGTGTGAACATGCGGGAGAACGACGCGAGCCTATCGGCTGCGGCACGCGAGGAGCTGGAGCGGGAGTACGCCGGCACCCGGCTGGGGCGGCAAGAGCTGTCTGGGGAGCTACTCGAGAACTCAGAGAAGGCAAAAAGGGCATATCCGACTTGCGGGTTATGTAGGAAATAAGCGTCCTCAACGTGTCCTCATGATCTTGAAACCGCGACCAGAGAGGCCGTCAAGATCGCTACGGACGTGCTGCTGACCGACGAAACGCCTGGTCAGAACGTTCCTGCATGACCACTAAGTGGTGGGGCGGGTGGGACTCGAACCCACGGCCGACGGATTATGAGTCCGCTGCTCTAACCGGCTGAGCTACCGCCCCATAGCGGCGTGTCGCGTACATGTGTGCGCGCCGTCTGCCGCAGCATAGCCGCTCATACGATCTCCTGCCTCGGATGGTCGGCTTCCCGCGGCCCCTCATGACCTTGAGGACTGCGGCGGGGGCGCGGCGGTTCCCCCGGACATGAAAAAGGACCCCGAAGGGTCCTCGTTCAGCATGCTCCCCCGACTGGACTCGAACCAGTAACCTGCCGGTTAACAGCCGGCTGCTCTGCCAATTGAGCTACGGAGGACCGAGCTCCCCCGACTGGACTCGAACCAGTAACCTGCCGGTTAACAGCCGGCTGCTCTGCCAATTGAGCTACGGAGGAATGCCTCGTTGCATCGAACGTACCTACCTGGGTATTCGCCAGGGGGCGCGCGCTCGCTGCGACACATACATTAGCGCAAGCAGGGGGGTGCTCCGCCAATCGGTACCTCCGGCGCCGAAGCCGCACCAGAGACCTACGCATGGGAAGGATGGTCGTCATGCGCTACCGGCTCACGTTCGTCGCCGGTCTCGCCCTGGGTTACATCCTGGGCACGAAGGCCGGACGCGAGCGCTACGAGACGCTGAAGAAGTCCGCGCGGCAGATCGCGCAGAACCCGGCCGTCCGCAACACCGCCGAGACCGCGGCCCAGCAGGGCCGGGAGATCGCGGGCAAGGCTCTGCACACGGTCAGCGACAAGGTCGGCGACCGGGTCCCCGAAGCGGTCGCCCATCGGGTCCGGTCCCTGCGGGACAGGAACGGACACGGCCCCGGAGAGGACGACTGGGGCACCAGCAACACCTAGGGACGTCCGAGGCGACACGGTCACCCCCCGCCGTACGGCAGAATTTTCGCCATGGGGATAGTCGCCGGGTTGGACAGTTCACCCGATTTCACTCGCATCGTCGTCTGTGACGCGGACACCGGGGCCGTGCTGAGGCAGGGCTATGCGCCGCACCCGATGGAGGGCCCGGACGGCGGGGGGCGGCCCAGCGACGTGGATCCACAGGCCTGGCTGCTGTCCCTGGGCGAGGCGGCCGGCGGCGGGCTGCTCGAAGGGGTGCAGGCCATCGGGGTCTCCGCCCAGCAGAACGCGCTGATCCCGCTCGACGCGCAGGGCGCCACCGTGCGCCCTGCGATGGTCGGCGGCGACAAGCGGGCGCAGGTCGCGGCGGCCGACCTGGTGGACGCGCTGGGCGGACGCGAGGCGTGGGCGCAGGCCGTGGGGTGCGTCCCGCAGGCCGCTCAGCCCGTCACCAAGCTGCGCTGGCTCGCCAAGAGCGAGCCGGAGAACGCCCTGCGGACGGCGGTCCTGCTGCAGGCGCACGACTGGCTCGTGTGGCAGTTGCTGGGGCGGCCTGTGAGGAGAACCACTGATCGCGGGGGCGCCTCCGGGACCGGGTACTGGTCCGCGGCGACCGGCGGTTACCGCCCGGACCTGGTCGAGCTGGCGCTCGGTCACCAGGCCGTCCTGCCCGACGTGATCGGCCCGTCCGACGCGGCCGGTACGACGCCGGAGGGGCTGCTGATCTCCGCCGGGACCGGCGAGACGATGGCCGCCGCCTTCGGTCTGGGCCTCGGCCTCGGGGACGCGGTGGTGTCCCTGGGGGCGTCCGGGTCGGTGATGGCCGTCCACCCGGAGGCGCTCACCGACCAGAGCGGGATGATCACCTCGCTGGCCGACGCCACCGGTATGCACCTGCCCGTCGTCACCACCCTGAACGCGGTACGGACCCTGCGCGGCACCGCCGAACTCCTCGGCCTGTCCGACCTGGAGGGCCTGTCCGACCTGGCGATGAAGTCGACACCGGGCTCGCACGGGCTGGTGATGCTGCCCTACCTGGAGGGTGAGCGGACGCCGAGTCTCCCGCACACCGCCGGAACCCTCGCCGGGCTGCGCCGCGAGTCGATGAAGCCCGAGCATCTGGCGCGGGCCGCGTTCGAGGGCATGCTGTGCGGGCTCGCCGACGCGCTCGACGTGCTGCGCGGCCGGGGTGTGGACGTACGGCGGATCTTCCTGCTGGGCGGGGCCGCCGAGCTGCCCGCCGTGCAGGCCGCGGCGCCCTCGCTGTTCGGCGCGCAGGTCGTCGTACCGCAGCCCGCCGACTACGCCGCGATCGGCGCCGCCCGGCAGGCCGCCTGGGCGCTCGGCGTCTCCCAGGGCACCCTCGACCCGCGTACCCCGCCCCTGTGGCAGGGCGCCGCCGCACAGGTGCTGGAGCCGGGTGAGGAACTGGCGGTGGGCCAGGCCGTGCGACAGCAGTTCGTGTCGGTCCGGGAGCAGACCCACCCGGGGGCGTTTCGCCCCTAAGGGGACAGGACACCCCCCTGGCCGCCCCGCTGTCGGCTTAATCGGTTGAGGTAACGCGGGTGGAGTGTTCGACGATAGGGGCCAAGGGCAACCAACCGACCCCTTTCGTCGACTCCGAGAGACGTAGCGTGCTCATACGACTTCTGCGGACCTATCTCAGGCCCTACAAGAAACCCATAGCTCTGCTGGTGCTGCTGCAGTTCCTGCAGACCTGCGCCACGCTCTACCTGCCCACGCTGAACGCGGACATCATCGACGACGGCGTGGTGAAGGGGGACACCGGTTACATCCTCTCCTTCGGCGCGCTGATGATCGGCATCTCGCTGGCGCAGGTCGTGTGCAACATCGGTGCCGTCTACTACGGCGCCCAGACCGCGGCGGCGCTCGGCCGCGATGTACGGGCCGCCGTCTTCGACCGTGTGCAGTCCTTCTCCGCGCGTGAGGTCGGGCACTTCGGCGCCCCCTCCCTCATCACCCGTACGACCAATGACGTACAGCAGGTCCAGATGCTGGCCCTGATGACGTTCACCCTGATGGTGTCGGCGCCCATCATGTGCGTCGGCGGCATCGTGCTGGCGCTCGGGCTGGACGTGCCGCTGTCCGGGGTGCTGATCGGGGTCGTGCCGGTGCTGGGCATCAGCGTCACGCTGATCGTGCGGCGGCTGCGCCCCCTGTTCCGGTCCATGCAGGTACGGCTGGACACGGTGAACCGGGTGCTGCGCGAGCAGATCACCGGCAACCGGGTCATCCGCGCCTTCGTCCGGGACGAGTACGAGGAGGGCCGCTTCCGGAAGTCGAACGTCGAGCTCACGGAGATGCAGCTGGCCACCGGCCGGATGCTCGCGCTGATGTTCCCGATCGTGATGACGGTGGTGAACGTGTCGTCGATCGCGGTCGTCTGGTTCGGCGCGCACCGCATCGACAGCGGCGGCATGGCGATCGGCGACCTGACGGCGTTCCTCGCCTATCTGATGCAGATCGTCATGTCCGTGATGATGGCCACCTTCATGTTCATGATGGTGCCGCGGGCGGAGGTGTGCGCCGAGCGCATCCAGGAGGTCCTGGAGACCGGGAGCAGTGTGGTGCCGCCCTCGGCGCCGGTCCTGGAGCTGCGCCGGCACGGGCATCTGGAGGTCCGGGGCGCGGGCTTCCGCTATCCGGGTGCCGAGGAGCCGGTGCTGAAGGCCGTCGACCTGGTGGCCCGGCCGGGCGAGACCACCGCCGTGATCGGCTCCACCGGCAGCGGCAAGTCGACGCTGCTCGGACTGGTTCCCCGGCTGTTCGACGCCACCGACGGCGAGGTGCTGGTGGACGGCGTGGACGTGGCGACCATCGAGCCCAGGCTGCTGGCGAGGACGGTGGGCCTGGTGCCGCAGAAGCCGTACCTGTTCGCGGGCACGGTGGCCACCAACCTGCGGTACGGCAATCCGGACGCCACCGACGAGGAGCTGTGGCACGCGCTGGAGGTGGCGCAGGCCAAGGACTTCGTCAGCAAGCTGGAGAACGGGCTCGACTCCCCCATCGCCCAGGGCGGCACCAACGTCTCCGGCGGCCAGCGCCAGCGGCTCGCCATCGCCCGTACGCTCGTCCAGCGCCCGGAGATCTACCTCTTCGACGACTCCTTCTCCGCGCTCGACTACGCCACCGACGCGGCCCTGCGCACCGCGCTCGCCCGGGAGACCGCCGAGGCCACCGTGGTGATCGTCGCGCAGCGCGTGGCGACCATCCGGGACGCCGACCGGATCGTGGTCCTGGACGAGGGCCGGGTGGTCGGCACCGGCCGGCACCACGAGCTCATGGCGGACAACGAGACCTACCGGGAGATCGTGCTCTCCCAGCTCACGGAAGCGGAGGCTGCCTGATGGCCGGGCCCATGGGACGCATGATGGCCGGGGGCGGCCCCGACCAGCGCTCGATGGACTTCAAGGGGTCGGGCAAACGGCTCGTCGCCCGGTTCAAGCCCGAACGGGTCACCATCTACGCGCTGCTGCTGTGCGTGGTCGTCAGCGTCGGGCTCAGCGTGATCGGCCCGAAGATCCTCGGCCAGGCCACCGACCTCGTCTTCTCAGGCATCATCGGGCGGCAGATGCCGGCCGGGTCCACCAAGGAGCAGGTGCTCGACTCCATGCGCGAGCGGGGCCAGGGCTCGATCGCGGACATGCTGCAGAGCACCGACTTCACGCCGGGCGAGGGCATCGACTTCGATGCCGTCGGGAACGTCCTGCTGTTCGCGCTCGGTACGTTCCTGGTCGCCGGTCTGCTGATGGCGGTGGCGACACGGCTGGTGAACCGGGCCGTCAACCGCACGATGTACCGGATGCGGGAGGACGTGCAGACGAAGCTGTCCCGGCTGCCGCTGTCGTACTTCGACAAGCGGCAGCGCGGTGAGGTGCTCAGCCGGGCCACCAACGACATCGACAACATCGGCCAGACGCTCCAGCAGTCGATGGGCCAGCTGATCAACTCGCTGCTCACCATCATCGGCGTGCTGGCGATGATGTTCTGGGTGTCCTGGCTGCTCGCGCTGGTCGCGCTGGTCACCGTGCCGCTGTCGTTCGTGGTGGCCACCCGGGTCGGCAAGCGGTCGCAGCCGCACTTCGTGCAGCAGTGGCGCTCCACCGGCAAGCTGAACGCGCACGTCGAGGAGATGTACACCGGGCACACCCTGGTGAAGGTGTTCGGGCGGCAGGACGAGTCGGCCGAGCAGTTCGCCGAGCAGAACGACGCGCTGTACGAGGCCTCGTTCAGGGCGCAGTTCAACAGCGGGGTCATGCAGCCGCTGATGATGTTCGTGTCGAACCTGAACTATGTGCTGGTGGCGGTCGTCGGCGGCCTGCGGGTCGCGTCCGGCGCGCTGTCCATCGGCGATGTGCAGGCCTTCATCCAGTACTCCCGGCAGTTCTCGATGCCGCTGACCCAGGTCGCCTCGATGGCCAACCTGGTGCAGTCGGGCGTCGCCTCGGCCGAGCGGATCTTCGAACTCCTGGACGCGGAGGAGCAGGAGCCGGATCCGGTGACGGCCGAGAAGCCCGCGGAGCTGCGCGGGCGGGTGGCGCTGGAGCATGTGTCGTTCCGGTACGACCCCGAGAAGCCGCTGATCGAGGACCTCTCGCTGAAGGTGGAGCCGGGTCACACGGTCGCCATCGTCGGTCCGACGGGCGCGGGCAAGACCACGCTGGTCAACCTGCTGATGCGGTTCTACGACGTCTCCGGCGGGCGGATCACCCTCGACGGCGTGGACATCGCGCGGATGTCCCGGGACGAACTGCGGACCGGGATCGGCATGGTGCTGCAGGACACCTGGCTGTTCGGCGGCACGATCGCGGAGAACATCGCGTACGGGGCCTCGCGGGAGGTGACCCGGGGCGAGATCGAGGAGGCGGCGCGGGCGGCCCACGCGGACCGGTTCGTCCGCACCCTGCCCGACGGCTACGACACCGTGATCGACGACGAGGGCACGGGGGTCAGCGCCGGTGAGAAGCAGCTCATCACCATCGCGCGGGCGTTCCTGTCCGACCCGGTGATCCTGGTGCTGGACGAGGCGACGAGCTCCGTCGACACCCGGACCGAGGTGCTGATCCAGAAGGCCATGGCCAAGCTGGCGCACGGCAGGACGTCCTTCGTGATCGCCCACCGGCTGTCGACCATCCGGGACGCGGACACGATCCTCGTCATGGAGAACGGCTCGATCGTCGAACAGGGCGCCCACGCGGAGCTGCTGGCCGCGGACGGTGCCTACGCGCGGCTGTACAAGGCGCAGTTCGCGCAGGCGGTGGCGGAAGTCGACTGAGTGCCCGGGGGGCCGCCCGCACGGGCGGCCCCCTCTTCAGTCGAGGTAGCCGCGCAGCTGGTCGGCGAAGGCGTGGTCCCGGAGCTTGTTCAGGGTCTTGGACTCGATCTGGCGGATCCGTTCCCGGGTGACGCCGAAGATGCGGCCTATCTCCTCCAGGGTGCGGGGGCGGCCGTCGACGAGGCCGTAGCGCAGTTGTACGACCTTGCGTTCGCGCTCGCCGAGGGTGGAGAGGACCGCTTCCAGGTGCTCCCTGAGCAGCAGGAACGCCGCCGACTCGACCGGGCTCGCCGCGTCGCCGTCCTCGATCAGGTCGCCCAGCGCCACGTCGTCCTCCTCGCCCACGGGGGCGTGCAGGGAGACCGGCTCCTGGGCGAGGCGGAGCACCTCGCCGACCCGCTCGGGCGGCAGGTCCAGATGGGCGGCGACCTCGTCCGAGGTGGGTTCGTAGCCGCGCTCCTGGAGCATGCGGCGCTGGACGCGCACGACCCGGTTGATGAGTTCCACGACATGTACGGGGACGCGGATGGTCCGGGCCTGGTCGGCGAGGGCGCGGGACATGGCCTGGCGGATCCACCAGGTGGCGTAGGTGGAGAACTTGTAGCCGCGGGCGTAGTCGAACTTCTCGACCGCCCGGATCAGCCCGAGGTTGCCCTCCTGGACGAGGTCCAGCATGGTCAGGCCGCGTCCGACGTACCGCTTGGCGACGGAGACGACGAGCCGCAGGTTGGCCTCGATGAGCCGGCGCTTGGCCATCCGGCCCAGCACGACCAGCCGGTCCAGGTCGAGGGCGAGCTGGCTGTCCAGGTCGGGGGTGTTGCTCAGCTTCTCCTCGGCGAACAGCCCCGCCTCCACCCGGCGGGCGAGCTCGACCTCCTCGGCCGCGGTGAGCAGCGGGATGCGGCCGATCTCCCGCAGGTACTGGCGGAACAGGTCCGAGGAGGGCCCGCTGGTATCGGCTCGGGCGGCGGGCGGCGGGGCCTCGACGGGCTCGGCGGCCTCCGCGGTGAGCACCTCGGCGGGCGGCTCCGCGGGCTCTTCCGCGCCCTCCGGTTCCGCCTCCGGGTGGTGCGCGGCACGGCTCTGCGGGGGCACGGCGGCGACTACCTCGCTCTCGGCGTCCGGATCGTCCGTCGTCGTGCTGTCGCTCTGTGTGAGGGTCTGGGTCTGCACGGGGGCGACCTCCAGGGTGATCGCTGCTGAGTGGAACCGCGGGGGGTGGGACCCGTGGGGGACGGATCGGCCGCGCTCCGAGGACTCAGGCACCGCACCCCAGTGTGGGGGAAGACACATCACCGCCACGAGGGGCTTGCGGTGACTTTTTGCGTCCGGGTCGTGACTCGTCGGTTACTCAGGTCGTTTGACCATCGGACTGACGGCCGGGGACCTGAGGCTCGCTGAGCCAAGGCAGGATGGAAGGCATGGGCGAGATCGAGGAGCAGCGTCGAGCGGACGTCCAGCTGATGCAGGCGCTGCGGCAGACGCAGCTGGAGCACGGCAAGGCGCTGGAGGCTCACACCAGGACACTCGCCGAGCACGGCAAGCTGCTCGGCGCCCTTGTGTCCGGTCAAGTGGCACTCATTGAGCAAGTCGGGGCCCTCACAGAGCGGGTCGGGGCGATCACCGACCACCTCGGCATCGCACCGCCCGAGCAGCCGCAGGACGAGGACCAGCCGTCCCTCACAACGCGGCGGCGCCCCGCTCGCGCAACGTCTGCCCGTACTGCTGGAGTACCCACAACTCGTTCTGCACGGCGGCCAGATGGGCCGGGTCGCCGCCCGTGCTGAGGCGGGCGAGGGTGCTCTGGACGTCCTGGATGCGGCGGTCGACGGCTCGGCGGCGGACCCAGACCAGTTGTTCGCCCGCGTACGACTCGTCGACCGTGCGGCGCATGATCGCTTCGACCGCCAGCTCGGTGACCATCGCTCGGACCATGTCGTCGGGGGCCGCCTCGCGGACGCGGACCAGGTACTCCTGGGGGTCCTGGGTGCCGTACTCGGCGCCGCCGGCGTCCATGATGGCCTGGCGTACGGCCGCGTAGGGCGCGGCGGTGAACTCGTCGACGCCGTACGCGTCGAAGGCGGGAGAGACCAGCTCCGGGCGCTGCAGGGCGAGTTTCAGCAGCTCGCGTTCCGTGGCGTAGACGGGGTTGCGGAGGTTGAGCGCGGGGCCGGAGGACGTGGGGCGGGCGGCGGCCGCCTCGTACTGCTGCTGGGGGCCGCGCGCCGGGGCCGGGCCCCTGCCGCCCCGGTCGCGGGCCCAGCGGGCCAGCTGGGCCACCCGCTTGACCACGAACTGGGTGTCCAGGATGCCGAGCATCCCGGCGAGCTCGACGGCGACCTCGTGCTGGGCGCCGCTGTTCTTGATGCGGGCGACGATCGGGGCCGCCTCGTCGAGGGCGGCGGCCCGGCCCGCCGGGGTGTTCAGGTCGTAGCGGCCGACGACCTGGCGGAGGGCGAACTCGAAGAGCGGGGTGCGGGGTTCGACCAGGTCCGCCACCGCCTCGTCGCCCTTGGCCAGCCGCAGGTCGCAGGGGTCCATGCCGTCGGGCGCGATGGCGATGTAGGTCTCGGCGGCGAACTTCTGGTCGTCCTCGAAGGCGCGCAGGGCCGCCTTCTGCCCGGCCGCGTCGCCGTCGAAGGTGAAGATCACCCGGGCCGAGCCGTTGTCCATCAGCAGGCGGCGCAGGATCTTGATGTGCTCGCCGCCGAAAGCCGTGCCGCAGGTGGCGATGGCCGTCGTCACCCCGGCCAGGTGGCAGGCCATGACGTCGGTGTAGCCCTCGACCACGACCGCGCGGGAGGTCTTGGCGATCTCCTTCTTCGCCAGGTCGATGCCGTACAGCACCTGGGACTTCTTGTAGATCGCCGTCTCGGGGGTGTTCAGGTACTTGGGCCCGTTGTCCGACTCGTACAGCTTGCGGGCGCCGAAGCCGACGACCTCGCCGCCGATGTCCCGGATCGGCCACATCAGGCGGCCCCGGAAGCGGTCGATGGGGCCGCGGCGGCCCTCCTGGGAGAGACCGGAGAGGAGCAGCTCCTTGTCGGTGAAGCCCTTGCCGCGCAGGTAGCGGGTGAGGTGGTCCCAGCCCTGGGGGCTGTAGCCGACGCCGAAGTGGACGGCGGCGGCCTGGTCGAAGCCGCGCTCGGCCAGGAAGACCCGGCCGGTCTCGGCCTCGGGGCTGGTGGCGAGCTGCTCCGCGTACCACTGCGCGGCGGTCCTGTGGGCCTCGACCAGGCGGATCCGCTCGCCGCGCTGGTGGGCCGGGTTGTACCCGCCCTCCTCGTAGCGCAGGGTGATGCCGGCCTGGGCGGCGAGGCGCTCGACCGCCTCCGAGAACGAGAGGTGGTCGACCTTCATCACGAATGTGATGGTGTCGCCGCCCTCCTGGCAGCCGAAGCAGTGGAAGAGCCCCTTGCTGGGGCTGACCTGGAAGGACGGCGACTTCTCGTCGTGGAAGGGGCACAGGCCCTTGAGGTTGCCGCCGCCCGCGTTGCGCAGCTGGAGGTACTCGGACACGACGGCGTCGATCGGGACCGCGTCCCGTACCGCCTTCACGTCCTCGTCGTTGATCCGTCCTGCCACGTGGTGATTCTACGGGGCAGAACTGACACTTCCGGTGCGCGCGATCGCTCAGGGGGCGAGGCTCTCCAGCGGCACGTGCGGGTCCGCCAGGGCCTCCGTGTCCACCCGGGCCCGGGAGCGGATCAGCTTCTGGACGGACTCTGTGACGTCCCACACGTTCACGTTCATTCCGGCCAGCACCCTCCCCTCCTTCACCCAGAAGGCGATGAACTCCCGCTTGCCCGCGTCCCCCCGGATCACCACCTGGTCGTACGACCCGGGCGGGGCCCAGCCGCTGTACTCCATCCCGAGGTCGTACTGGTCGGAGAAGAAGTAGGGCACGCGGTCGTAGACGACGTCCCTGCCGAGCATCGCGCGGGCCGCCGCCGGGCCGCCGTTGAGGGCGTTGGCCCAGTGCTCGACGCGCAGCCGGGTGTCGAAGAGGGGGTGCGGGAAGGCGGCGACGTCGCCGGCCGCGAAGATGTCGGGGTCGGAGGTGCGCAGCCGTTCGTCGACCACGATGCCGCCGCCGTGGGCGCGGTCGGCGATCTCCAGGCCCGCCGCCTCCGCCAGGCCCGTGCGCGGGGCGGCGCCGATCGCCGCCAGGACGTCGTGGGCCGGGTGCTCCTCGCCGTCGTCGGTGCGGGCGGCCAGCACCATGCCGTCCTGGCCGATGATCTCGGTGAGCCGGACCCCGAAGTGGAAGCGGACTCCGTGCTCGCGGTGCAGCTCGGCGAAGAGGGTGCCCAGCTCGGGGCCCATGACCCCGTGCAGTGGGGTCGGTTGGTGTTCGATGACGGTGACCTCGGCGCCGTACTCGCGGGCCGCCGCCGCCACTTCCAGGCCGATCCAGCCGGCGCCCGCGATCACGATGTGCCCGTTGTCCCGGCCGAGCGCGGCGAGCACGCCCTTGAGCCGCTCGGCGTGGGCGAGGCGGCGCAGGTGGTGGACGCCCGCGAGGTCGGTGCCGGGGATCTCGAGGCGGCGGGGCTCCGCGCCGGTGGCGAGCAGCAGCTTGTCGTAGTGGACGAGGGTGCCGTCGTCACCGAAGCGGACCGTCTTCGCGGCGCGGTCGATCCGGTCGACGGTCTGGCCGAGGTGCAGTTCGATGTCGTTCTGCGCGTACCAGGCGGGCTCGTGCACGAAGACGCTGTCGCGTTCCTCCTTGCCCAGCAGATAGCCCTTGGACAGGGGCGGGCGTTCATAGGGGTGGTCGCGTTCGTCGCAGATCAGTATCACCCGGCCGGTGAAGCCCTCCGCCCGGAGCGTCTCGGCCGCCTTGGCCCCGGCCAGGCCTCCTCCGACGATGACGAATGTCTGATCCGCGTCGACCACTTGATGCCTCCTCGTAAGGGTGCCGCCACATGGGAGCCTCCCGCACCGAGTGTGATGCGGGAAGGGGGAGTGACCCGATCAGGCCACGGAGGGTCACATTCTTTTCACAGGCGCCTCGTCAGGCTCGCGTGCAACGAGCGGGCGGAGGCGTCGGTGAGGGAGGCGATCTGGTCGACGATCACCCGCTTGCGGGCGTGGTCGTCGCCGGCCGCGTCGAAGAGCGTGCGGAACTGGGGGTCCAGGCCGTCGGGGGCGCGGGCGGTGAGCGCCTCGGCCAGTTCGGCGACGACGATCCGCTGGTCGGCGCGGAGCCGCTCCTGTTCGGCGCGCCGCATCACGTACTGGTCGGCGACCGCCTTGAGGACGGCGCACTCCATGCGGGTGGGGCGCGGTACGACGAGTTCGGCGCCGTACCGGGTGAGGCGGCCGCTGCCGTGCGCCTCCCGCGTGGCGCCCTCGGCGGCCAGGCAGAACCGGCCGATGAGCTGGCTGGTGGTGTCCTTCAGACGGGCCTGGGCGACCGCCGTGCCGTCGTACCCGTGCGGCCACCACTCCTGGTCCTGGAGCCGGTCGAGGGCCTCGGCGAGTTCGGCGGGGTCGGTGCCGGCGGGGACGTACCGGCCGATGGCGACGGCGAACACCACCTGCCGTTCGGACTCGGCCCGCAGACTGCCCGGGTCGATGTGGCCGGCGTGCAGGCCGTCCTCCACGTCGTGCACCGAGTACGCCACGTCGTCCGCCCAGTCCATGACCTGGGCCTCGAAGCAGGTGCGGGCGCCGGGGGCGTCCTTGCGGACCCAGTCGAAGACCGGCCGGTCGTCCTCGTACACCCCGAACTTGCCGGACGCCGGGTCGGTGGGGTGGGCGCCGCGCGGCCAGGGGTACTTGGTGGCGGCGTCGAGGGCGGCACGGGTGAGGTTGAGGCCGACGGAGCCCTCGGCGGTGAAGCGCTTGGGCTCGATACGGGTGAGGAGTCTGAGGGACTGGGCGTTGCCCTCGAAGCCGCCGCAGTCGTCGGCGAACTCGTTCAGGGCCTGTTCGCCGTTGTGACCGAAGGGAGGATGGCCCAAGTCGTGGGAGAGGCAGGCCGCTTCGACCAGGTCGGGGTCGCAGCCGAGGGCCGCGCCCAGCTCTCGGCCGATCTGGGCGCATTCGAGCGAGTGGGTGAGGCGGGTGCGGGGGCTGGCGTCCCAGGCCGCCTGGTTGGGCTCGCCGGGGGTGACCACCTGGGTCTTGCCGGCCAGGCGCCGCAGCGCGGCGGAGTGCAGCACGCGTGCGCGGTCTCGCTGGAAGGCGGTGCGGCCTGGGCGTTTGTCCGGCTCTGGGGCCCAGCGGTCGGCTGACGCCGGGTCGTAGGCGGGTGGGGGTTCGGGGACTGCCATGGTTCGACAGTACGGGTCGGCTGTGACAAACCGGGGTTATGGGGCCCCGTTTTCAGGCCGACGCCAGTGCCGGTTCCGTCAGCGTCTCCGGGGTCGCCAGTGCCTGGTCGTAGCGGTGGAGGATCAGGCGGGCCATCGCCGGGTGGGCGCCCAGGGGGGCCGAGGCGATCCAGGGGGCGGCTTCGGCGCACTGGGTGGCGAAGCGGCCGGGGGCGGTGAAGCAGGAGGCGACGGCGACGCGGTGGCGGCCTCGGGCGGCCAGGGCGCGCAGGGCGGTGGGGACGGTCGGTGTCGCGGCGGAGGCGTAGGCGGGAACGACGGGCACGCCGAGGCGGTCGGCGAGGAGCCGGGCGGTTCGGCGGGTGTCGGCCGCGGAGTCGGGGTCGCGGGAGCCCGCGGCGGCGAGGACGACCCCGCTCGCCCGGCGGGTGGCGTCGTCGAGGCGCGTACGCCAGCCGGCCTCCACCAGGCGGTCGTACAGGGTCTCCACGAGGAGCGGGTGCGGGCCGAGCGGTGCGGCCACCCGGGTGCGGGCGGTGGCGGCGGACGCCATCTCGGGGATGTCCCGCTTGACGTGGTAGCCGCGGGTGAGCAGCAGCGGTACGAGCACGGCCCGGCCGTCGCCGAGGGCGGCGAGGGTGTCGGGGAGCAGGGGCTCGTTCAGCTCGATGTGGCCGAGGCGCACGGGCAGGCCGGGGCGCAGTTCCCGTACCCGCTCCATGAGTGCGCGGACGGTGTTCAGGGCGCGCGGGTCGCGGCTGCCGTGCCCCACCAGGACGAGGGTGGGCGGGCCGGGGCGGCGCCTGCCGTCCAGGGAGACGAGGCTGAGCTGGCCGGCGAGCTGACTGCTGATACTGGTCATGATGTGCGCCGTGCTGTCGAGGTGGATGCGGAACTCGTCGCGGGGAGGGTTCGACGCCGTCATGGAAGGATCCTGACGGCAGGAGGTTGCCGTCCCGTTGCACGGCCGTGACGGTTATTTTTTCCGGCGCTTCACCGTGGGGGCGCCGGCGGTGTGAGGTGCCGTGCGGGTGCGGGCGAACCGGATCATCGTGCTGCGCGTCCTCCTCCTCGACAGCCGACAGGGGGACCGTATGAAGATCCGTCGACCGCGGTTGCCGCGCACCCGTGCCGGGCGGCGGCGGCTGGTGCAGGCCGTGATGGCCGGGTGTGTGCTCGCGCTGCTCCCGGCGACCTGGCTGTTCGTGTCGACGGCCGACCGGCTGCGCGGCACCGCGGACGCGCCGCGCACCGAGGTCGCCGTCGTCTTCGGGGCGGGGCTGTGGGAGGGCGAGCCGTCCCCTTATCTCGCGCACCGGCTGGACGCGGCGGTGAAGCTGTACCGGGCGGGCAAGGTGAAGGTGGTCCTGGTCACCGGTGACAACAGCCGCGAGGACTACGACGAGCCGGACGCCATGCGCGCCTACCTGACCAGGCGCGGGGTCCCCGACTCCCGCGTGGTCAGCGACTACGCCGGCTTCGACACCTGGGACTCCTGCGTGCGCGCCAAGAAGATCTTCGGTGTCGACCGGGCCGTCCTGATCAGCCAGGGCTTCCACATCCGCCGCGCGGTCGCCCTTTGCGAGGCCGCGGGCATCGACTCCTACGGCGTCGGCGTCGAGGCCAAGCACGACGCCACCTGGTACTACGGCGGCACCCGCGAGGTCTTCGCGGCGGGCAAGGCGGCCCTGGACGCCATGTTCAAGCCGGACCCCCGCTTCCTGGGCCCGAAGGAGCCGGGCGTGGCCCGAGCGCTGGCCTCCGACCGGTGACGGGCGCCGCGCTTCGGGGCACGGTCGTCGGTGACACGGGTCGCCGGGTGCGGCGGCCGTGCCCGTCGGTTGAGTACGGCAGGCACACGCGCCGATGACCGCGGGCCCGGGTGCCAGGTGGGCCCGGGTGCCTCCGTCCGTGCGTGCGCCCATTGGGGGCGCACGCGTGTGGGGGTGATCGGTCGGTCGGGGGCTTGCCCGGCGGGGGTGGGGGGTCACCGCCCCTTGAAGTGTGGTGGGCGTTTCTCCAGGAATGCCGTCATGCCCTCCTTCTGGTCTTCGGTGGCGAACAGGGCGTGGAACACGCGGCGTTCGTAGCGGATGCCGTCGCGGAGGCCGGTTTCCAGGGCGCGGTCGACGCAGTCGCGGGCCGCGGTGACGGCTGCCCGGCCGTGGGAGGCGATGATGGTGGCCGCCGCGAGGGCCTCGGGCAGGACGCGGTCGTCGGGGACGACCCGGGACACCAGGCCGCAGCTCTCCGCCTCGCGGGCGTCCATCGTGCGGCCGGTGAGGACGAGGTCCATGGCCTTGGCACGGCCCACCAGCCGGGTCAGGCGCTGGGTGCCGCCGATGCCGGGGATGACACCGAGCTTGATCTCCGGCTGGCCGAACCGCGCCGACTCCCCCGCGATCACCAGGTCGCACATCATCGCCAGCTCGCACCCACCGCCCAGGGCGAGGCCGCCCACGGCCGCGATCTTCGGCGTGCGGAGGTCGGCGAAGTGCTCCCAGGCGCCGAAGTAGTCCTCCGCCGTCATCTCCACGGCCGTCTTCCCGGCCATCTCCCTGATGTCGGCGCCCGCCGCGAACGCCCGCTCCGATCCGGTGACGACGACGCAGCCGATCTCGTGGTCGTCGTCCAACGGCCGTAACACGTCGAGGAGTTCGGTCAGCAACTCGCTGTTGAGGGCGTTCAGTACGTGCGGGCGGTGCAGGCGGACGGTCAGCACACGACCGTCCCGTTCGAGTTTGAGGTTGTGGTTGAGGCTGTCGTTCATGGACTTCCCCTTCCGGGTTTACTGCGGGGGCTACGAGTCCCAGATCGCGCCGTACGCCGGAATCCCGCGCCGCTCCAGCCCGTGCACCACCTGCCAGGTCAGCTTCTTGTTGGAGATGCAGATCACCGCCTCGGCCCCGAAGTCCCGGTACGCGGCGTACGCCAGCCGCACCATGTCGGGTTTGCCGTGCCGGGAGGTGTCCCAGACGACCGCGTGCGGCTGGACGGCGAGGATCTCGTCGACGAGCGCGTCGCCGTAGGTCGTGCGGGGGTCGCGGGTCGCCCAGACCAGCCGGGAGGGGACCTCGGCGGCCAGGAGGTGCGGCAGACAGGGGCCGATGCCGCTGCCGGTGGCCACGTACACCACCTTCCGGAAGAGGGTCTCGATGTTGGCGACCCCGGCCGTGGTGATCCCCTTCACCCACACCCGCGACGGCAGGTCGTCGATGAAGGAGCCGGTCCAGTCGCCCGCGCGGGAGACGGTGAGCCGGAAGCCGGGCTCGCCGGGAGACGGCACGTTGGCGAAGGAGTGCCACTCCCGCAGCGGGCTGCGACTGACCGCGGTCGAGGAGCCCGCGAAAGGGGTCTCGCCGTAGTCGAAGTGCGCCAGCACGACGTGCCGGGAGGGCTTTTCGAGGCGTACGTCGACCTTGCGCAGCCGCAGCCAGGGCAGCGCCACGCTGAAGGTGACCACGGCGAGCACCGCCACCGGCACCGGACCCGCCCCGGACAGCAGGGTGTGCGTCCAGAAGAGCGCCAGCGCGGTCCAGCCGCCGAAGCGGTGGATCCTCTCGAAGTGGTCGTGGTGGCGGGAGCGGAAGGGAGGCAGGGCGGTGGCGACGATCACCGCGAGCAGCGCCACCAGGGCCCAGCTCGTCGCCACCAGCGGGACCTCGGCGCCATCCGCCGTCAGCAGCACCGTCAGTGCCACGAGCCAGCCCGCACCCGCCAGCGCCCCGCCCACGTGCAGCCCGCCGAAGTGGTAGACCTTCCCCAGCGTCCAGCGCACCCGCAGCGGCCAGCTCACCGGCGGCCGGGTCGCCAGCCGGAAGAGCAGGTTGATGACGTACTGCTGGCGGACGAGGACGGCGAGGGCGAGGTTCGCGAGGACCGCGTGGCTCAGCGTGCCGGGCGAAAGGGGCCACCGGGCCCAGAGGAACAGGGCGTTGGCCAGGATGACCAGCCCTGCCAGCCGGTTGTAGTGCATCAGGCGGGGGTGCTTGAGCAGTCGGCGGGGAGCCGGGGCGAGCGGGGGCAGGTCGGTCGTCGGCTCGTCGGCGGCGCGGGGGAGCGACGTGGTCACCGCAGCACCGCCGTCCGCTGCTCGGCCACCCGGAGCAGCGCCTGTCTGTCCACCTTGCCGCGGTCGGTCTCCGGGAGGGAGGCCAGGGGGACCACGTCGGCGGGGACGCAGTAGTAGGGCAGGGCGTCGGCGACCGCGCGGCGGGCGGTGCCGGGATCGACGCCGGCCGGGCAGACGAAGGAGACCAGGGTGCGGGCGTCGCGTTTCAGGGTGACCGCGCGGGAGCAGCCCGGGACGGACTCCAGGACCGAGGAGACCGAGTCGAGTTCGACCCGGAAGCCGCGGACCTTGACCTGGTCGTCGGTGCGGCCGAGGTGTTCGAGTTCGCCGTCGGGGGTCCAGCGGCCCAGGTCGCGGGTGCGGAACATGCGGTGGCCGGGGCCGAGGAAGGGGTCGGGGGCGTATCGCTCGGCGTTGAGCGCGTCGTTGCCGAGGTAGCCGGCGGAGACGCAGGCGCCGCCCGCCCACATCTCGCCACTCTCGCCGATGGGCAGCGGGCGCCGGTCGGCGTCCAGGACGTACACCGTGTTGTTGGGGGTCGGACGGCCGATGGTGAGAAGACCGGCGGCCGGGTCGTGGCGGCGCACGGTGTTGACGATGGTCACCTCGGTGGGGCCGCAGCAGTTGTGGAACGCGGCCCGGCGCGCCCACAGGTCGGCGAGCGGACGCGGGCAGGGCTCCCCGGCGACGGCCACGGTGCGCACCCGGGGGCAGGCGTCGGGGTCGATGCCGGACAGCACGGTCGGGGTGGCGATCAGCACGTCGGCGGTGCGGGCGGCGGCGGTGATGTCCTTGCCGCGGATGACGAGGGTGCCGCCGCGGGTGAGGCAGCCGAGAATCTCCCAGGCGGCCATGTCGAAGGCGATGTTCAGCAGCTGGGCGACCCGGTCTCCGGGGCGGATACCGAGGCCGCCGGGTTCGGTGAGGAGGAGGTTGGCGACGTTGCGGTGGGTGACCCGCACGCCGTTGGGGTGGCCGGTGGTGCCGGAGGTGAACAGGACGTAGCAGCCGTCGTCGGGGGCGGGGTCCGGGCGTACGGCGGGTCCGGGCTCGTACGGCTGCGGCTCGTCCAGGGTGATCAGCCGGTGCCCGGCGGGCAGCGGGACCCGGGAGGCGTGTTTCTCCTGGGTGAGGACCACCCGGGTGCCGGCGGCCCGGATGACGTGCGTGAGCTGGGCCGGGGGTGCGAGACCGATGTCCTGGGGGACGTAGGCGGCGCTGGCCTTCAGGGTGGCGAGCAGGCCGACGACCATCGGGATGGAGCGGCGGACGAAGAGGCCGACATGGTCGCCGGGGCGTACGCCCTCGCGCACGAGACGGGTCGCGAGGGCCTCGGCGTACCGGTCGAGCTCGCCGTAGGTGATCGTCGCGCCCTGGTGTTCGACGGCCACGGCGCGCGGGGTGGCGGCGGCCCGCCGTTCGACGGCGCGATGGACGAGCGGGTCGGGCACGGGGACGGTGGGGCCGCGGCCGTACTGCCAGAAGAGGTGCTGGTCGCGGGGGGAGAGGTGACGCAGAGGCATGGCTCGGGAGACCTCCTGGCTGTTTCGAGTGACGGATGCCGGGTCCGGGGCGGTGGCAGGCGGGCCCGGGTCTGGCCGATGTGTCGAACGCCGTGCGGGGTCTTGCGCGGGGATGACTGTAGTCCTCGCGCTTGAACACTCAACCATGCGTCTCAGGCCAAGTACGGTACGGAACGAGCCACATGTGCCGGCCTCCGTCGCAGCGGCAACTTCCGTACCTCCGGCGGCGACCTGGGGGCGGGCGGTCGCGTACCTCACGGCGGCCGGGCGGCGGCCGGGAGGTCACCGTCCCGGCCGTGTAACAGGGAGCCGTCACGGCACGTAACA
Source organism: Streptomyces sp. NPDC039424 (assembly GCF_055639495.1). Lineage (NCBI taxonomy): Bacteria > Bacillati > Actinomycetota > Actinomycetes > Kitasatosporales > Streptomycetaceae > Streptomyces > Streptomyces sp. NPDC039424. The sequence goes on along the minus strand of NZ_JBVKAI010000004.1, from coordinate 633,345 downwards.
CGGGCGACGCACTGTGGACGGTATGGAAACCACCTCGACGCCCACTCACTGCCCGTACTGCGCCCTGCAGTGCGGGATGAACGTGTCGCCCTCGCCGGGAGGGGGCGTCGAGGTGACCGAGCGCGCGGACTTCCCGGTGAACCGGGGAGCGCTGTGCGGCAAGGGGCGGACGGCCCCGGAGCTGCTGTCCTCCGCGGTGCGGCTGACCTCGCCTTTGGTGCGGTCCGGCGGTGAGCTGGTACCCGCCTCCTGGGAGGAGGCGCTGGACCGGATCGCCGCGGGTCTGTCCTCGGCGCGTGACGCGTACGGTCCCGACGCGTGCGGGGTGTTCGGCGGGGGCGGGCTGACGAACGAGAAGGCGTACTCGCTGGGCAAGTTCGCGCGGGTGGTGCTGGGCACCTCGCAGATCGACTACAACGGCCGTTTCTGCATGTCGTCGGCCGCGGCGGCGGGGACCAAGGCGTTCGGGCTGGACCGGGGGCTGCCCTTTCCGCTGGAGGACATCCCGAGGACGGGCTGTGTGATCCTGGTCGGCTCCAACCTCGCGGAGACCATGCCGCCGTCGCTGCGCTTCTTCAGCGAGCTCCGCGACAACGGCGGCACGCTGATCGTCGTCGACCCGCGCCGCACGAAGACCGCCGAGCAGGCCGACCTGCACCTCGCGCCCCGGCCCGGAACCGATCTCGCGCTGGCGCTGGGGCTGCTGCACCTGGTGGTGGCCGAGGGCCGCACCGACGAGGAGTACATCCGGGAGCGCACGGCCGGCTGGGAGGAGGCGCGGGCCGCGGCGATGGCGCACTGGCCGGAGCATGTGGAGCGGATCACGGGGGTGTCCGTTCCCGAACTCCGTCAGGCGGTAAGGATGTTCTGCGAGCCGGAGGCCGCGATGGTGCTCACCGCGCGCGGCCCCGAGCAGCAGTCCAAGGGCACCGACACGGTGGGCGCCTGGATCAACCTGTGCCTGGCCACCGGCCGCGCGGGCCGCCCGCTGTCCGGGTACGGCTGTCTGACCGGGCAGGGCAACGGGCAGGGCGGGCGCGAACACGGCCAGAAGGCCGACCAGTTGCCCGGCTACCGCAAGCTGACCGACCCGGCCGCGCGACGGCACGTGGCCGAGGTGTGGGGCGTGGACCCCGACTCGCTGCCGGGGCCCGGGCGCAGCGCGTACGAGTTGCTGGACGCGCTGGGTACGGACATCAAGGCCCTGCTGCTGATGGGCTCCAACCCGGTGGTGTCCGCGCCGCGCGCCGCGCATGTGGAGGAGCGGCTGCGGTCGCTGGACTTCCTCGCGGTGGCGGACGTCGTCCTGTCGGAGACGGCGGAGCTCGCGGACGTCGTCCTCCCGGTCACCCAGTGGGCCGAGGAGACCGGCACCACGACCAGCCTGGAGGGCCGTGTGCTGCTGCGGCGCCAGGCCGTCACCCCGCCCGACGGGATCCGCAGCGACCTGGACGTGCTGCACGGACTCGCCGCCCGGCTGGGCGTGGAGAAGGGCTTCCCGACCGACCCCGAGGAGGTCTTCGAGGAACTCCGCCGCGCGAGCGCGGGCGGGCCCGCGGACTACTCCGGGATCACCTACCGGCGGCTGGCGGAGGAGAACGGGGTGTTCTGGCCGTGCCCGGAGGTGACGGAGGCCGGGGCGGCACCGGTGGACGGGACCGGCGCCCCGGCCTACGCGGCCGGTGAGGGCGAAGACGGCTCACTGGACGCGTGGACGGGCGCACCCCAGGCGGCCGGTGAGGGCGAGGACGCGTCGCTGGACGCCTCCGCACCCGCCCACCGGACCGGCGAGGGCGCGGCCCTCCACGCCGTCGCGTCGGGCGGTCCGGCCCGCGACGACGGCACGGTGACCGTCCACCCCGGCACCCCGCGCCTGTTCCTCGACCGGTTCGCCACCGAGGACGGCCGTGCCCGGTTCGTCGCCGTGACGCACCGGGGGCTGGCCGAGGAGCCGGACGAGGAGTACCCGCTGCTGCTGACGACCGGCCGGGTGGTGTCCCAGTACCAGTCGGGCGCCCAGACGCGGCGCGTGCCCGAGCTGAACGCCGCCGCCCCCGGTCCGTTCGTGGAGCTGCACCCCCGGCTGGCGGCGCGGCTCGGGACGGCCGAGGGCGACCCGGTGGCCGTGGTCTCGCGGCGGGGCCGCGCGGTGGCGCCGGCCCGCATCACCGCGGGCATCCGTCCCGACACCGTCTTCATGCCCTTCCACTGGCCCGGTGAGGGCCGCGCCAACACCCTCACCAACCCCGCCCTCGACCCGACCTCGCGGATGCCGGAGTTCAAGGCGTGCGCGGTGCGGGTGGAGGCGGTGCGGCGGTAGCGGCGCGGGCGCCCTCGCCCGTTCGGTGCCGGGGTGCGGCGAGCCAGTCCCCGCCCTCGATCCGTGTCCCCCGCCTCCGCAGCCGTGCCGCGACGGAGGGCGCGGCGACGTACACCCACGCGTGCGCCACCGTCCCGTCGGCCTCGCGGACCACCGGCTTCGCCACCCGCTCGTACAGGTTCCGGGCGTCCCCGGGCGCGTACTCCTCCAGCCGGTCCAGCGCGACCAGCAGTTCCCCGTACTCCTCCGGCAGCGGGGTCACCAGTTCCCCGCGCACCACTCCCCCCGATTCCTCCACGGCGTAGGGGTATCCGGGTCCGTCGTACAGCACCGCGTCCGCGAGCCGGGCCGGCTCCTCGGACCGGGTCCGTCCGCGCAGGAACACGTCATGGTTGCCGGCGCCGGGGCGCAACGTGCCGTAGACGAAGAACGGGAGGGTCACAGAAACGATTCTTTACCCCCTCCGACTCCCCCACACTTCTCCGCGTGAGCGCTATGGACATGACATGTCATGCCCTCTTAAATCTCAGTCGACATCAGCGCGCCACCCCCACGCCTTCCGGGCGCCTCCCCTAGGAGACCGATGAGTCGGACACGGCACAACCGGGCATCCCGTCTCGCCACGGCCGGCATCGCCGCCACCACCGCCACGCTGCTGGCCGCAGCGCTCTCCCCCGCCGCGCACGCCGACGGCAGACCGACCCGGGCCACCGCGATCGAGAACGCGGCGTCGGCGCTCGTGGCCCACGCCACCGGCCTGGGACTCACCTCCGCGCAGGACACCGCGGTCCGGGACGTGATCGTGGACAAGGACGGCACCCAGCACGTCCGCTACGACCGCACCTACCGGCAACTGCCCGTCCTGGGCGGTGACTTCGTGGTCCACCTGACCCCGAACGGCACGTACCGCAGCGCCGACCGCGCGACCAGGAGCGCGATATCCCTCTCCTCCGTCACCCCGAAGGTGTCCGCCCCCAGGGCCGCCGACCTCGCGGTGAACGCGCTGCGCGCCGCCAACCTCGGCGAGCGCCTGAAGCAGGTGAAGGCCAGGCCCGAACTGGTCGTCGACGCCCTGCACGGCACGCCGAGACTGGCCTGGCGCACCAACGCCGTCGGCAAGGACTCGCTCGGCAACCCGGTCGCGCGCACGGTGCTGACGGACGCCCGCACGGGCGCGCAGATCGACGCCTGGGACAGCATCGAGACCGCGACCGGCGACGGCAAGTCCCTCTACGGCGGCACGGTGCCGCTGGAGACCACGCAGTCCGGTTCGGCGTACCAGCTGAAGGACCCCACCCGCGGCAACACCTACACCGGCGACGCCGAGAACAAGACCGACCTGTGCATCTTCGGCATCTGCTTCAGCCGCGCCCCCGCGACGCTGTTCACGGACGCCGACAACCACTGGGGCACGGGCGCGACCGCCGACCGGTCCTCGGCGGCCGTGGACGCCCAGTACGGCACCGACGAGACCTGGGACTACTACAAGAACGTCCACGGCCGCAGCGGCATCGCGGGCGACGGCAAGGGCTCGTACAACCGCGTCCACTACGGCAACAGCTACAACAACGCCTTCTGGGACGACAGCTGCTTCTGCATGACCTACGGCGACGGTGACGGGACGACCTTCGGCCCGCTGGTGGCGCTGGACGTGGCGGGCCACGAGATGACGCACGGCGTCACCTCCAAGACGGCCGCGCTGACCTACTCGGGCGAGTCCGGCGGCCTGAACGAGGCCACCTCCGACATCCTCGGCACGCTGGTGGAGTGGTACGCGAACAACCCCTCCGACCAGGGCGACTACCTGATCGGCGAGAGGATCGTCCGCTCCGGCTTCGGCAAGGCGGCGCTCCGCTTCATGGACAAGCCCTCCAAGGACGGCAGTTCGGCCGACTCCTGGAGCAGCTCGGTGGGCAACCTGGACGTCCACTACTCCTCCGGCGTCGCCAACCACTTCGCGTATCTGCTGGCGGAGGGCAGCGGGGCGAAGACCATCAACGGGGTCAGCTACAACTCCCCGACGTCCAACGGCTCGACCGTCACCGGCATCGGCCGGGACAAGCTCGGCAAGATCTGGTACCGGGCGCTGACGGTCTACATGACGTCCTCGACGAAGTACGCGGGCGCGCGGACGGCGACCCTGAACGCGGCGAAGGACCTGTACGGCGCGGGCAGTACGGAGTACAACGCGGTGGCGGCGGCCTGGAGTGCCGTCAACGTGAACTGACCCGGCGCCCCGCACGCCGGAAGACGCCGGACACGCCGGAAGGCCGGCGCCCTCTCGGGGGCGCCGGCCCTTCGTCGTTCGCGTCCTGGGGTGCGGCCGGGTCAGGCGACCAGCTCCGGCTCCTGCTCCTGCTCCGGGACCTCGGCCGGCTGCTTCGGCTCCGGGTCCCGCATCACCAGGGTGGCCAGGACCGCGGCGGCCAGGACACCGATCGCGCTGAGGGTGAGGGTGGTCGACATCGAGGAGGTGAAGGCCTCCCTGGCCGCGTGCACCAGGGCCGCGTCACCGTGGGCCGCCGCAAGTGCGCCGGCGATGGACTGCCTGGCCTCCTCGGGGACGTTCGCGGGCATCTCGTCGGCGAAGCCGCTGGAGAGCAGGGAGCCGAGGATCGCGATGCCGAGGGCGGTGCCGGCCTGCTGGATGGTGTCGTTCAGGGCCGAGCCGACGCCCGCCTTGTCCGCCGGGATGGTCGCCATCAGCGCGCCGACCGCGGCCGGCATCGCCAGGCCCGCGCCGAGACCGAGGAGGCCGAGGGCGATCGCCGGGACGGTGAAGCCGGAGTCGGCGTCGACCGTGGCCAGCAGGGCGAAGCAGGCGGCCATCACCAGCATGCCGGAGAGGATCACGAACCGGTTGCCGATCTTCGCCGCGAGCTTGACGCCGCCCGCGTTGCCGATGATCGCCGTGACCGCCAGCGGCAGGAAGGCCATCCCGGCCTTGACCGGGGAGTAGCCGAGGACGAACTGCAGGTACTGGGTGAGGACCAGCAGCAGACCGCCGTTGCCGATCTGGAGCAGGGCCAGGGAGAGCGAACCGCCGTTGAAGTTGCGGTGCTTGAAGAGGACCAGGGGGACCATCGGGGCGGCGGTCGCGTTCTCCCAGACGACGAAGCCCGTGAGGGCGACGACCGCGACCGCCAGGATGAGCAGGGAGCGGCCCGCGAAGGCGCCGTGCTGCGGGATCTCGATGATCCACCAGACCAGGGCGGTCATTCCGGCGGCGGACAGCACCGCGCCCAGCGGGTCGGCCTTCTGCCAGGGCGCCTTGGACTCCGGCATGAGGGTCGTTCCGGCGACCAGGGCCAGCGCGACGACCGGCACGTTGAGCAGGAAGATCGAGTGCCAGGAGAAGTGGTCGATCAGGACACCGCCGAGGACCGGGCTGCCGACCAGGCCGACCATCGACACCGAACCCCACGCCGCCATCGCCCTGCCGCGCTCCTCCTCGTCGAAGACGGTGATGAGGATCGACAGGGTGGAGGGCATGATCAGCGCTCCGCCGACGCCCATCGCGACGCGTACGGCGATCAGTTCGCCGGGAGTGGCGCAGAAGGCCGCGCCCAGTGAGGCGGCTCCGAAGAGCAGGAGCCCGATCAGCATGACCTTCCGGCGGCCGAAGCGGTCACCGAGGCTGCCGGAGGTCAGCAGCAGGCCGGCGAAGACCAGGATGTAGGAATCCAGGATCCACTGGGTGTCCTGGGCGCTCGCGCCGAGGTCCTCGGTCATCGAGGGCACCGCGACGGTCAGGGCCATGCTGTCGATCACCAGGACCAGCGTGCTCAGGCACAGCACGACGAGGATCCACCACCGACGGGGGTCGCGGGTCGCGCCCTGGGTTTCCCTCTGGGTGTCCATCTGCGTTCCTTCCGGCTTGCGCACACTGTTCCCGACTTGCGAACACCGTTCCGGCGTCGTGCGAACACTGTACGCATGTCGGTACAGTGTGCGCAACCCTCGATCGCTGTACGCTGACAGCGCACGATGTACGCCCCAGGCCGCGACAGGGGCGTCACGAGAGCCGCAGAGGAGCGTCATGGCCGCCAGGAAGACGACCGACCCGCAGCCGATCCCGTCCGTCTGGGCCCGGCAGCGGCGCGAGCCCGACCAGCCCGGCCTGACCCGGGAGGCGATCGTCCGGGAGGCGATCGCCATGCTGGACGCCGAGGGCGTCGAGGCGCTCAGCATGCGCAAGCTCGGCGCCCGCCTGAACGCCGGCGCGACCTCCCTCTACCGGCACGTGGCCACCAAGGACGAGCTGATGGAGCTCGCCGTGGACGAGGTCGCCGCCGAGACCCGCGTGCCGCCCGCCGACAGCCCCGACTGGCGGGCCGCCGTCAGCGAGGCCGCGCACTCCTTCCGGGCCACGGCCCTCAGGCACCCCTGGCTGTCCTCGGTCATCGGCCAGGCGGGTCTGACCTATCTCGGCCCCAACCTCATCTCCTACTTCGAGCGGCTCGCCGCGCTGTTCACCGCGGCCGGCTTCCCCGAACCGAGGGGCGCGATCGACGCGGTGCTGGCCTACACGCTCGGCATGAGCACCACGGAGGCCGCCTGGCTCACCACGGTCGCCCGCTCCGGCCGGAGCGAGGCCGAGTTCATCGCCCGGACACTGCCCGCCGTCCAGCAGGCCGCGGCAGGACACCAGCACCTCACCGACGCCTATGGCGAGGCCGCCGCCGCGGCCGAGGACCCCGCCGGGACCCGCGACGCCAAGTTCGCCTACGGCCTGGACGTCGTCCTGGACGGACTGGCGCTGCGACTGCCGCGGTAGGGCCGACGGGCCTCAGCGGGCTTCACCCGAGCCACCCGGCCGTTCGGGTGCTCTTCACCGGGACCCCTCGCGCGCCCATGACCTGCCGGAACACCCCCCGGGTGAGCCGGGCGGGGGCCGCGGGAGACACCCGTTCATCCCATCCCTGACGCAACGTCAGCAAGCGCGCGCGGTCAGGTGCCACTTACCTCGGAAGAGCACGTGAAGGCATCGCACGAGCTCGAGGGAGCACCATGCGCCGCACCGCCCGTCTGCTGACCGGTACCGCGCTCGCCGTCGCCACCGCCGGTCCGGCCGCCGCGCCCGCGTACGCGGTGAACGGCAGCGGCCTGGACGTGTACCCGTCCAGCGTGGCCCCCGGCGCCACCGTCTCGGTGAACACGGCGGCGTGCGGGGGCCGGGGCACGGCGGCCGGTGACGCCTCGGCGGTGGGCGCCGGCACCTTCACGCTGGCGCCCAGTACGCACGAGGGCGAGGCCATCGGGCAGTTCCGAGTGCCGCCGAGCGCGCAGCCGGGGACGTACGAGATCGTCGCGGACTGCGCCGAGGGCGGCAAGCGGGTGACGGGCGACCTGGTGGTGACGCTGGACCTGGCGCGCGACCAGGTGCAGCCGCGAGGAAGCGTGAAGACGGGGGTCGGCGGCGCACTCGGCCCCGACCCCGTGCACACCGCGGCGGGCGTGGCGGCTCTGGCCGTCGCCGCCGCGGGCGGTACCTGGCTCCTGCATCGCCGGGCGAGAGGCGACGGGATCTGACGGACACCCTCCGCTGTCCGTCCGCCGGTACCGCAACCCCGCCCCCTCCGGGTCCGACGCCCCTCGCGGCCCGGAGGGGAACGGGGTCCAGCTCCGGGAAGGGATTCGCATGCGCAGGATCGGGGACACCGCCATAGCCGCGGTCACCGTGGTCGCCCTGGGCTCCGGGGTGTGGCTGCTGGGGAGCGGCTCCGGGACGCACGCCCCGCCCCAGCCGTCCGCCGCCGAGGGCCGCCCGGAGCCGGGCGAGGAGCGGCTCGCCTCCCCCGCCCTGCCGCCCTCGCCGCCCACCCGCATCCGCATCCCCGCGATCCGCGTGAACGCCCCGCTGATGGGCCTGGGCCTGACGAGCTCGGGCAGCCTGGACGTCCCGCCCGCCGGCAACCGGAACCTCGCCGGCTGGTACGAGGCCGGCACCACCCCCGGCGAGCGGGGCACCGCGATCGTCGCCGGCCACGTCGACAACACCGAGGGCCCCGCCGTCTTCTACGACCTCGGCGCCCTCAGGCGCGGCGCCGCCATCGAGGTGGACCGGCAGGACGGCGGCGTGGCCGTGTTCACCGTGGACGCGGTGGAGGTGTACTCGGCGCGGAACTTCCCCGACGACAAGGTGTACGGCGCGGCGAAGCGCCCCGAGCTCCGGGTGATCACCTGCGGCGGGGGCTACTCGAAGACCACCGGGTACCAGGGGAACGTGGTCGTCTTCGCGCATCTGACGGGGAGCCGCTGACGGCGTCGCCCTCACACCTGCCCCCCACCCCCGCTGAGGGCAGCGTTCCTCGCGGGAAACAGATGCGATGCGGACGGGTAACGTCGGGCCCGCACGCTCAAGGACATGACCTCGAATACGCGTGTGGTGGTGATCGGCGCCGGCCTCGCGGGCGTGCGGCTCGCCCGGCGGCTCGGTGAGCTCGGTACGCCCGCGCTGGTCGTCGGCGAGGAGGAGCACCGCCCGTACAACCGGGTGCTGCTCGCCGAGGTGCTGGCCGGCCGTTACGCCCCGGAGGTGATCGCGCTCCCGGCACCCGAGGGGATCGTGCGCACCCGGGTCACCGGCATCGACCGGGCGGAACGGCGGCTGCGCTGCGCGGACGGCTCGGTGATCGCATACGACACGCTGGTCCTGGCCACCGGCTCCAACCCCGTACTCCCGCCGCTGCGCGGCCTGTTCACCGCCGACCACGAACTGCCCGAGGGCGTCCACGCGTTCCGCACCATGGACGACTGCCTGGGTCTCGCCAAGGCGGTCCGGCCGGGCGTGCGGGCGGTCGTCATCGGCGGCGGGCTGCTCGGGGTGTCCGCCGCCCGGGCGCTCGCGATGCGCGGCGCACAGGTCGTCCTCGCCCAGCAGTCCGAGCGGCTGATGGAGCGCCAGCTCGACCCGAGCGCCTCCAAGCTCGTCCGGCGCCATCTGAAGGACCTCGGTGTCGAGGTGCACACCGAGTGCCGGGTGCGGGACGTGCGCTCGGTCGGCGGCGCGGTCCGTTCGGTGGAGATGGCCGACGGCTACGCCCTCGACGCCGACCTCGTGGTCCTGGCCTGCGGGGTGCATCCGCGCACCGGTCTCGCCCAGGACGCGGGACTGGCCGTCCACAAGGGCGTCATCGTCGACGACGAACTGCGCACCTCCGACCCGCACATCCACGCCATCGGCGACTGCGCCCAGCACGCCGGCACGGTGTACGGCCTGGCCACCCCGGCCCTCGAACAGGCCGAGGCGCTCGCCGAACTGCTCGCCGGGCGCCCGGGCGCCCGCTACACCGGCACCCGCTCCCTGACCCGGCTCACCCTGACCGGGCAGGACTCCCCCTTCGACCTCGCCGCGTTCGGGGAGACCGAGCCGCGCCCCGGCGACGACGTCGTGCAGCTCGCCGACGCCACCCGCGGCACCTACCGCAAGGTCGTCGTCCGCGACGACCGCCTGGTCGGCGGGGTCCTCGTCGGCGAACTCGGCACCGTCGGCGCGCTGGCACGCGCCTGGGAGGGAGCAGAGCCGCTCCCCACGGACGGCGGCCCCCTGCTCCACCTGCTCACCAACGATGGAGGCTCCTGATGTCCACCGGCACCCCCACTATCGTGCTCGTCGGCCATGGCATGGTCGGCCAGCGCTTCCTCGAAGCGCTCGCCGAGCGCGGCCTGACCGCCACGCACCGCGTGGTCGTGCTGTGCGAGGAGCCACGTCCGGCGTACGACCGCGTGCAGCTCACCTCGTACTTCTCGGGGAAGACGCCCGAGGAACTCTCCATGACCGACATGGAGTTCATCAAGGACCACGGCATCGAGCTGTACGTGGGCGACCCGGCTCAGGCGATCGACCGGGAGACGAAGAAGGTCACGGCCAGGTCCGGCCAGGTCTTCGAGTACGACACCCTCGTCCTCGCCACCGGCTCGTACCCCTTCGTACCGCCGGTCCCGAACAAGGACGCCGAGGGCTGTTTCGTCTACCGCACGATCGAGGACCTCCTCGCGATCGAGGAGTACGCGAAGACGAGGGCGACGACCGGCGCGGTGGTCGGCGGCGGTCTGCTGGGCCTCGAGGCCGCGGGCGCGCTGAAGGGCCTCGGACTCACCAGCCACATCGTGGAGTTCGCGCCCCGTCTGATGCCGGTGCAGGTCGACGAGGGCGGTGGCGCCGCGCTGCTGCGCACCATCGAGGACATGGGCCTGACCGTGCACACCGGTGTGGGCACGCAGGAGATCGTCGTCGGCGAGGACGGCGCGGTCACCGGCATGAAGCTGTCCGACGGCTCCGAACTCGCCACCGACCTGGTGGTGTTCTCCGCCGGTGTCCGCCCCCGCGACCAGCTGGCCCGTGACTGCGGGCTGACGGTCGGCGAGCGCGGCGGCATCACGGTCGACGAGCAGTGCCGCACGGTCGCCGACCCGCACGTGTTCGCGATCGGCGAGTGCGCGCTGGCGGCGGACGGGCGGGTGTACGGCCTGGTCGCCCCCGGGTACGAGCAGGCCGCGACGGCCGCGGCGACCATCGCCGCGGACGAGGCCTCCTTCACCGGCGCCGACCTCTCCACCAAGCTGAAGCTCCTCGGCGTGGACGTGGCCTCCTTCGGTGACGCGCACGGCACCACCGAGGACTGCCTGGACGTCGTCTACTCCGACTCCCGCGCGGGCCTGTACAAGAAGCTGGTCATCGGCCGCGACGGCACGCTGCTCGGCGGTGTCCTGGTCGGCGACGCGGACGCGTACGGCACCCTGCGCGCCCTGACCGGCTCCATCCCGCCGGTCGCGCCGGAGTCGCTCGTGCTGCCCGCCGGCGCCGGGGAGTCCGTCCAGCTCGGCCCGTCCGCGCTGCCGGACGAGGCGATCATCTGCTCCTGCCACAACGTCAGCAAGGGCACGATCCGGGGCGCGGTCACCGAGCACCAGTGCACCACCGTGCCCGAGGTGAAGAAGTGCACCAAGGCCGGTACCGGCTGCGGCTCCTGCGTCAAGGTGCTGGGCCAGCTGGTCACCGCCGAGCTGGAGGCGAGCGGCGTCGAGGTCGACAAGGGCCTGTGCGGCTGCTTCGGGCAGACCCGTGAGGAGCTGTACGAGATCGTCCTCGCCCTGCGCGTCACCTCGTACCAGGAGCTGCTGGACCGGTACGGCCGCGACGGCGCCCGGGGCGGCGACGGCTGCGAGGTGTGCAAGCCGGCGGTGGCGTCGATCATCGCCTCCCTCGCCCCGACGATCGGCGCGAGCGGCTACGTCCTGGACGGTGAGCAGGCGGCCTTGCAGGACAGCAACGACCACTTCCTCGCCAACCTGCAGAAGAACGGCTCGTACTCGGTCGTGCCGCGCATCCCCGGCGGCGAGATCGCCCCGGAGAAGCTGATCGTGATCGGTGAGATCGCCCGCGACTTCGGCCTCTACACGAAGATCACCGGCGGCCAGCGGATCGACATGTTCGGCGCCCGCGTCGAACAGCTCCCGCTGATCTGGGCCCGGCTGGTGGACGCGGGCTTCGAGTCCGGGCACGCCTACGGCAAGTCGCTGCGCACGGTGAAGTCCTGCGTGGGCCAGACCTGGTGCCGCTACGGCGTCCAGGACTCCGTCCGGATGGCGATCGACCTGGAGCTGCGCTACCGGGGGCTGCGCTCCCCGCACAAGCTCAAGTCCGCCGTCTCCGGATGCGCCCGCGAGTGCGCGGAGGCCCAGTCGAAGGACTTCGGCGTGATCGCCACCTCCAACGGCTGGAACCTGTACGTCGGCGGCAACGGCGGCGCGACCCCGCGCCACGCCGATCTGCTCGCGCAGGACCTGAGCGACGCCGAACTGATCCGCCTGATCGACCGGTTCCTGATGTTCTACATCCGCACCGCCGACCGTCTGGAGCGCACCTCCACCTGGCTGGAGCGGATCCCGGGCGGCCTGGACCACGTACGGGACGTGGTGGTGGACGACTCGCTCGGCATCTGCGAGGAGCTGGAGGCGCTGATGGCGGCGCACGTCGGCAACTACCGCGACGAGTGGGCCGAGACCATCAACGACCCCGAGAAGCTGGCCCGGTTCGTGTCCTTCGTCAACGCGCCGGACACCCCCGACCCGGTCGTCGGCTTCGTCCCCGAGCGCGACCAGATGAAGCCCGACCTGCCGCTGCTGTCCATCGGCATGCGCCCCACCGCCGACGTTCTGGAAGGAAGCGCCCAGCGATGACCCTGGCACCCGAGACCACCGACCTGAAGGTCCAGCTCCTGCTGGAGGGAGACTGGTTCACGGTCTGCGACCTCAGCTCACTGACCCCGGGCCGCGGTGTGGCCGCGCTGCTGCCGGACGGCCGCCAGGTCGCCCTGTTCCGCGACCGGAACGGCAGCCTGTACGGCATCGACAACCGCGATCCGTTCGTCGGCGCGGCGGTCCTCTCCCGCGGCCTGACCGGCACCCACCAGGGCCGCCCGTTCGTCGCCTCGCCGCTGCTGAAGCAGCGGTTCGACCTGGAGAGCGGGGTGTGTCTGGACGACGAGTCGGTGCGGATCGCTGCCTACGAGGTGCGGGCTTCGTAGCAGCCGTTCTTGACTGATCGTTTCAGAAAAGTCTAGGCTGCGCCACGTGGCCAGGACCAAGGAGTTCGACCCCGAAGCCGCGCTGCAGTCAGCCCTGGAGCTGTTCTGGCAGCGCGGCTACGAGGCTACGTCGATGTCCGATCTGGTGGAGCACCTCGGCATCGGCCGGGCCAGCGTCTACGCGACCTTCGGCAGCAAGCACGAGCTGTATCTGAAGGCGCTGGACCGCTACCAGCGGCAGCGGCTCCCGGAGCTGCTGCGCGAGCTGTCCCAGCCGGGGCCCGTACTGCCCGCCGTCCGCGCGGTCGTCCACCGCGTCGCGGCCGAGGCGGGCGCCGAGGAACTGCGCCGGTGCGGCTGCTTCGTCACCAACACGGCCGCCGAGCTCACCCCGCGGGACCCCGCCGTCACGCGGCTGGTCGAGCACAACTGGGACCACATGGAGACCGTGCTGCACTCGGCACTGGTCCGCGCCCAGGCCCAGGGCGAGCTGCCCGCGGGCCGCGATCCGCTCGCCCTGTCCCGCATGCTGCTGGTGCTGATGCAGGGGCTGCGGGTCGTCGGCAAGGCCTCCGCGGACCCGGCCCGCGTCCGGGACGCGGCGGAGCAGGCCCTGGCACTGCTCGACTGAGACGCCCCTCCGGTGAGGGGCGTTTTCTTCTCACCTCATACTGAACCGATCAGTCAAAAAAGACCGTGCAAACAGTCCGTCAGGGCAGCAGGTCAAGAAAAGGGGAGATCATGACCGCCACCCGATTCACCGGCAGGACCGCCCTCGTCACCGGCGCCGGCTCCGGCATCGGCCGTGCCGTCGCCCTCGCGTTCGCCGCCGAGGGAGCGCGGGTCGTCGTGGCCGGACGGCGGCGCGAGCCGCTCGACGAGACCGTCCGGCTGATCGAGGACCGCGGCGGCAAGGCGCTCGCCGTGACCGCCGACGTCTCCCGCGCCGAGGACGCCGAGGCACTGGTCCGGGCGGCCGTGGACCACTTCGGCTCGCTCGACGTCGCCGTCAACAACGCGGGCGTCTTCCGGGGCGGGCAGCCCCTGGCCGACCTCCCCGAGGCCGACTGGCGGGCGCAGTTGGACATCAACGTCACCGGCGTGTTCCTGGCCCTCCGGGCCGAGATCCGCCGGATGCGGACCCAGCCGACCGGCGGCGCGATCGTCAACGTCTCCTCCACCTTCGGGCTGCACACGAGCCCCGCCGGAGCCGCCGCCTACTCCGCCACCAAGGCCGCCGTGACCGCGCTCAGCCGCGCCGCCGCCCGGGACCACATCCGGGACGGCGTCCGCATCAACGTGGTCAGCCCCGGCGCCACCGCCACGCCCATGTCGCTGCGCCCCGGCGAGAGTGAGGCGGAGCGGACCGAGCGCGCGAAGGCCATGCTCCCGCTCGGCCGGATCTCCGCCACCGAGGAGGTGGCCGCCGCCGTCCAGTACCTGGCCTCCGACGACGCGGCCTCCACCGTCGGCACCGACCTGGTGGTGGACGGCGGCGGCTCCCTGTAGGCCGTGCGACCCGGAGGTTTTGGGGCGGGTCAGGTCATCGGCCGACTGGCATGATGGCGCCCATGACCGCACTCCGAAAGGCCGATGCCGCGTAACCGGCCCGGCGCCCTGCGCGCCGCCCGACCGCTCCCCCGGCCCCCGTGTCCTGGGCGAGCCGCGTCCCGTACCCGTCCCCGGCCTGTCCGCCCGCACCAGCCTGGCGATCCACCTGGTGGAGCGTCTGCCGGGCTGCGCCTTCGACGACGTACGGCACGCCCGTGACGTCCTGGCGGCGGTCCTGCCGCGTCTGCCTCCCCGCGCACGGGCCGAACTGTGGCGCGAGGTGCGGTCGCTGGACCGCCGCTACCTCCGCCATACCCTGCCCGACCCGCTCGCCGGGCGCGGCCGGGCGGACCCGGTCCCGTGGTGGCACCGGCGGCTCGCGGACGGCACGCAGGGGTGGTGAGCCGGAGCCCCGGCGCTCACGCCTTCAGCGCGTCGTACGACACCCCCGTCAGCCGCTCGGAGTCCTCCCAGAGCCGCTCCCCCATCGCGTCGTTGAGCGTCCAGGGCGCCCGCCAGGACGGCGCCGGGGCGCCCCGCCACATCGCGAAGGACGGGCCGAAGAACGCGTCGGAGCGTACGCCGGGGGCGGTCGCCGCGTACAGGAGGGGCAGGGCGCCCGTCTCGGCGGACTGGGCGATGACGCGGTTGCCGAGCTCCACGAGCCGTTCGGCCGTCCGGCGCCCCTCGGCCCGGACGCCGGCGGTCTGGAGGTTGGTGGCCGCGTAACCGGGGTGGGCCGCGGTCGCGACGACATCCGCCCCGGTGGCCGCCAGCCGGCGCGTCAGCTCGTGCGTGAAGAGCAGGTTGGCGGTCTTGGAACGGGCGTAGGAGATCCAACGGCGGTAGCGGCGTTCACCGCGCAGGTCGGCGGGGTCGATGTTGGCCAGCGTGTGCACCATGCTGGACACGGTCACGATCCGGGCGCCGGGTGTGGCGAGCAGCGCGGGCAGCAGCAGCCCGGTGAGGGCGAAGTGGCCCAGGTGGTTGACGCCGAACTGGGTCTCGAAACCGTCGGCCGTGGTCCCGTACGGGAGCGCCATCACCCCGGCGTTGTTGACGAGCAGGTCGATCCGGTCGTACCGCAGCCCGCCCGCGAACTCCCGCACGGACGCCAGATCCCCGAGGTCCAGCCGCGCGAACTCCGCCTTGCCCTCCGGCACTTCGGCGACTAGCCGGTCCGCGGCCGCACTCCCCCGCGCCTCGCTCCGGCACGCCAGCACCACCCGGGCCCCCTTGCGTGCCAGCTCCCGCGCGGTGACGTACCCGAGCCCGCTGTTGGCACCGGTGACGACGGCGACGCGGCCGGTCTGGTCGGGGATGTCAGTAGCGTTCCAGCCGGACATGGCCGGGCTCCCTCCGCATCGAGCACTCCTGCCCCAAGCCTAGGCGGCTCACCGGAGCGCTCGCCGGAGGTTCGCCCCGGCGCGGGACACGCCGGAGGGGCGGCACCCCCGCACAAGGGTGCCGCCCCTCCTCTCTGGTGCGCCGGAGCCGCCGCCGATCGGTGAGGGTCGGGTGACAGACGACGGCTCCGGGGCCTCAAGCGGTCAGCGGTGGTCGCTGCCCGCCGACTGGGTGGCCGCGCGGCCGGCCTCGAGGCGGGCGACCGGGATGCGGAACGGGGAGCAGGAGACGTAGTCGAGTCCGGCCTCGTGGAAGAAGTGGACCGACTCCGGGTCGCCGCCGTGCTCACCGCAGACGCCGAGCTTGAGGTCGGGGCGGGTCTCGCGGCCCGCCTTGGCCGCCGCCTTCACCAGGGAGCCGACGCCGTCCTTGTCGATCGTCTCGAAGGGGCTGACGCCGAAGATGCCCTTCTCCAGGTAGGCCGTGAAGAAGGAGGCCTCCACGTCGTCCCGGCTGAAGCCCCACACCGTCTGGGTGAGGTCGTTGGTGCCGAAGGAGAAGAACTCCGCCGCCTCCGCGATCTGACCGGCGGTCAGCGCGGCGCGCGGCAGCTCGATCATCGTGCCGATGGCCAGCTTCAGGCGGACGCCCGTGGCGGCCTCGACCTCGGCGACGACCTGGTCGGCCTCGTCGCGGACGATCTCCAGCTCCTGGACGGTGCCGACGAGCGGGATCATGATCTCGGCGCGCGGGTCGCCCTTGGCGTTCTTGCGCTCGGCCGCGGCCTCGGCGATGGCCCGGACCTGCATGGTGAACAGACCCGGGATGACCAGGCCGAGGCGTACGCCTCGAAGGCCGAGCATCGGGTTCTGCTCGTGCAGGCGGTGCACCGCCTGGAGCAGGCGCAGCTCGTTCTCGTGCGGCTCCTGACGGGACTCCGCCAGCGCCACGCGCACCGACAGCTCGGTGATGTCGGGCAGGAACTCGTGCAGCGGCGGGTCGAGGAGGCGGATGGTGACCGGCAGGCCGTCCATCGCCTCGAAGAGCTCCACGAAGTCCTTCTTCTGGAGCGGGAGGAGCTGCTTGAGGGACTCCTCGCGCTCGGTCTCCGTGTCGGCGAGGATCAGGCGCTCGACCAGCTCGCGGCGGTCGCCGAGGAACATGTGCTCCGTGCGGCACAGGCCGATGCCCTGGGCGCCGAAGCGACGGGCGCGCAGCGCGTCTTCCGCGTTGTCCGCGTTGGCGCGCACGCGCAGGCGGCGCTTGCGGTCGGCGAACGCCATGATCCGGTGCACGGCCTCGACCAGTTCGTCGGCGTCGTCGGCACCGGCGTGCATCCGGCCCTCGAAGTACTCCACGACCGGGGAGGGGACCACCGGGACCTCGCCCAGGTACACCTTGCCCGAGGAACCGTCGATGGAGATGACGTCGCCCTCCTCGACGACGTGCCCGCCCGGGACCGTCATCCGGCGCCGCTTGGTGTCGACCTCCAGCTCCTCGGCGCCGCAGACACAGGTCTTGCCCATGCCGCGCGCGACGACGGCCGCGTGGGAGGTCTTGCCGCCGCGGGAGGTGAGGATGCCCTCGGCCGCGATCATGCCGTCCAGGTCGTCGGGGTTGGTCTCCCGGCGGACCAGGATGACCTTCTCGCCGGAGCGGGACCACTTGACGGCGGTGTAGGAGTCGAAGACCGCCTTGCCGACCGCCGCGCCCGGCGAGGCCGCGATGCCCCGGCCGACCTGCTCGGTCTTGGCGTGCTCGTCGAAGCGGGGGAACATCAGCTGGGCGAGCTGGGCGCCGTTGACGCGCTGGAGCGCCTCGGTCTCGTCGATCAGGCCCTGGTCCACGAGCTGGGTGGCGATGCGGAAGGCGGCACCGGCGGTGCGCTTGCCGACGCGGGTCTGGAGCATCCACAGCTGGCCGCGCTCGATGGTGAACTCGATGTCGCAGAGATCCTTGTAGTGGTTCTCCAGGGTCTCCATGATCTGCATGAGCTGGTCGTACGACTTCTTGTCGATGTTCTCCAGCTCGGCGAGGGGGACGGTGTTGCGGATGCCCGCGACGACGTCCTCGCCCTGCGCGTTCTGGAGGTAGTCGCCGTAGACGCCCTGGTGGCCGGAGGCGGGGTCGCGGGTGAAGGCGACACCGGTGCCGGAGTCGGGGCCGAGGTTGCCGAAGACCATGGAGCAGACGTTGACGGCCGTGCCCAGGTCGTGCGGGATGCGCTCCTGGCGGCGGTAGAGCTTGGCGCGGTCGCCGTTCCAGGAGTCGAAGACCGCCTTGATGGCGAGGTCCATCTGCTCGCGCGGGTCCTGCGGGAAGTCCCGGCCGGCCTCGGTCTTGACGATCTTCTTGAACTTGGTGACCAGCTTCTTCAGGTCGGCCGCTTCGAGGTCCGTGTCGACGGTGACCTTCTTGGCCGCCTTGGCCGCCTCCAGGGCCTCCTCGAAGAGCTCGCCGTCGACGCCGAGGACGGTCTTGCCGAACATCTGGATGAGGCGGCGGTAGGAGTCCCAGGCGAAGCGCTCGTCGCCGGCCTGCTTGGCCAGGCCCTGCACCGACTTGTCGGAGAGGCCGATGTTGAGGACGGTGTCCATCATGCCGGGCATGGAGAACTTGGCGCCGGAGCGGACGGAGACGAGGAGGGGGTTGTCGGCCTGGCCGAGCTTCTTGCCCATCTTCTGCTC
Source organism: Streptomyces sp. NPDC039424 (assembly GCF_055639495.1). Classification (NCBI taxonomy): domain Bacteria; kingdom Bacillati; phylum Actinomycetota; class Actinomycetes; order Kitasatosporales; family Streptomycetaceae; genus Streptomyces; species Streptomyces sp. NPDC039424. Next base: position 614,908 of record NZ_JBVKAI010000004.1, on the reverse strand, counting down.
GAGGGCCTCGAGGTGCGCACTCACCTCGTCACGCAGTGCCGCCGGCTCCTCGCCGCTGTCGAGGTAGACCTTGCAGGCCTCGGTGGTGATCGTGAATCCCGGAGGGACGGGAAGGCCCAGGTTGGTCATCTCGGCGAGGTTGGCGCCCTTGCCGCCGAGAAGGTCCTTGAGCTCCTTGTTGCCCTCGGTGAAGTCGTAAACAAACTTCGCTACGTGGGGTGCTTTGTTTTCCGACACGGGTCTCGACTCCTTGAGGCCGCGGTGGCTGCCCTGACGGCGAGGAACATACCCAGATCGAAGGTGCCTGGGTACGTCCACTTGCGCGTCATGCGCCTGTAACCACTCGTCCGCCAGCGGATCGAAAGTCAAAGCTTGGCAAGCGGGGACAGGCTTATGTTTTCACTTCTTGAACGCACAAGCCTCCCTGGAGGGGGTTTTCCGCTCAGATGAGCGGCTACTCTGCACGTCTGATTTCGATCGATGAACGATCAAGGGGTGGCACCGAGTGCCACCCCTTGGAGAAGTGCAGTCGCCCAAGATCCGCTCATCTGAGCGCAACCCTTATCAAGGGTGGCGAGAATCACGCTGCCACAGAGCCGCCGGTTTCACCATGCGGACCCCCGCTCAGGACGGAAACACGCTCGTCATACGCCCAGCGCCGCGAGCCGCTCCTCCACCCGTTCCGGCGCGTAGAGGTACTCCACGACCAGCGCCCCGGCCCCCACCAGCCCGGCCCGCTCCCCCAGCCGCGAGGTCACCACGTCCAGATGAGCGGTGGAGCGCGGCAGCGCCCGCTGGTACAGCAGCTCCCGCACTCCGGTGAGGAAGGGTGTTCCGGCCAGATCTCCGGCGATCATCAGCACGCCGGGGTTGAGCAGCGTCACGACGGTCGCCAGCACGTCCCCGACCCGGCGCCCGGCCTCGCGGGCGAGCGCCGCCGCCTCCGGATGCCCGGCCGCCAGCAGGTCCCGTACGTCCGAGCCGCTGGCCGCCGGCACGCCCGCCGCGGCGAGCCGCCGGGCCACGGCACCGCCGCTGGCGAGGGCGGCCAGACAGCCGTACGAGCCGCACCGGCACAGCGCCTCGGCGCCCTCCGGCACCCGGATGTGCCCGATGTCCCCGGCGCCGCCGTCGATGCCCCGGTAGATCGAGCCGTCGACCACGACGCCGGCGCCGATCCCCGTGGAGACCTTGACCAGCACGAACGCCGAGCAGTCCGGATGTCCGGTGCGCTGTTCGCCGTACGCCATGAGGTTGGCGTCGTTGTCGACGAGCACGGGGACGGAGGGGGCGCCGGTGTGCTCGGTGAGGGCGCGGGCCAGGCGGCCCCGTATGTCGTAGCCGTCCCAGCCGGGCATGATCGGCGGCTGGACGACCCGGCCGGTCTCCCTGTCCACCGGGCCGGGCACGGCGAGGCCGATGCCGCAGACCTCGTGCGCCCGGTGCCCCGCCTTCTCCAGCAGCTCGCCGAACCACCGGCCGAGCTCGCCGAGGACGGCGTCCGGGCCGTCCTCGATGGCGAGACCGCCGGAGTGCTCGGCGAGCATCTCGCCGGTCAGCGTGAGGACGGCCGCGCGGGCGTGTCTCGTGTCGAGGTCGGCGGCGAGGACGACTGCGTGGGCGTCGTCGAACTCCAGCGTGATGGAGGGGCGCCCGCCCAGCGGGGAGTCGACCGGGCCGCCGGCGCCCTCGCGCAGCCAGCCGGCGCGGAAGAGGCGGTCGAGCCGCTGGCCGACGGTGGCCCGGGACAGGCCGGTGGCCTGCTGGAGGGCACCACGCGTGGTGGCCCGCCCGCTGCGCACCAGTTCGAGCAGATCGCCGGCGCTCGCCTGACTCCGACCGCTCATGCACACCCCCTTGTGTTTCTCAAGTTTGCATTACATATTGAGTTTTGCGTGTTAAATAGACGTAACCCTACGGTAGCCATGGTCGAACCCATTGGCCGAACGTCTTTCGGGGAGCCCCGAAGTGGATCGCCTTGCCCAGCTCACCACCCGCCGCACCGAGCGTGCGATCGCATACGATCCGCCGCCGACGGCCGCGGCGGCCGAATCGCCGCACCTCAGCGCGGCCAGCGTGCTGGACCGCAACTGGACGGGCACCTCGACGGTGCCCTCGCGCAGCCTGTATCCGCACCAGTGGTCCTGGGACTCCGCGTTCATCGCCATCGGCCTGAGGCACATCTCGCCGTTACGGGCCCAGACGGAGCTGGAGACGCTGCTGGCCGCCCAGTGGGGCGACGGGCGCGTCCCGCACATCGTCTTCAACCCCTCCGTCCCCCTCGACGCATACTTCCCGAGCCCCGACTTCTGGCGCTCCTCGACCGCGGGGCGCGCTGCGGGCGCCCCGCGCACCGTACAGACCTCCGGCATCGTGCAGCCACCGGTGCACGCGCTGGCCGCCTGGCTGGTGCACCGCGCCGACCCGGGGCTGTCGCGGGCACGCGGCTTCCTGGAGCGGGTGTACACCCGGCTGGCCGCCTGGCACCGGTATCTGCTGCACCGGCGCGACCTGGGCGGGGGCGGCCTGGTGTCCGTCGTCCACCCCTGGGAGCAGGGCATGGACAACAGCCCCTGCTGGGACGCCCCGCTCTCCCGCGTCACGCCCGCCCCGGCCCGCTCCTTCCGCCGCGCCGACCTCGACCACGGCGCCCCCGAGGACCGGCCGACGGACCTGGACTACGGGCGGTACGTGCGGCTGGCCACGGACTACCGGGACCGCGAGTACAGGGACGGGCCGGGTGGGGACGGCGGGGACGGCGGGGCCGGCGGTGGGGAGTTCGCCGTCGAGGACCCCGCCTTCAACGCCCTGCTCGTCGCCTCCGAGCACGCCCTCGCCCGGATCGCGGAGGAACTGGGCGCCACCGGCACGGCCCGCCGCGCACGCGCGGAACGCCTCACGGCGGCGCTGGTGGAGCGGCTGTGGGACCCGGCGCGGGGGATGTTCTTCTGCCGGGACCTGCGAGGCGGGGGCCTGATCCCCGAGCGCAGCGTCTCCGGCCTGGTCCCGCTCCTGCTCCCCGGCCTGCCCCGGGAGATCGCCACCGCGCTGGTCGGCACGCTCACCGGCCCGCACTTCGGCCTGGGCGGCGCCACCCGCCTGGTGCCCAGCTACGACCTGCTCGGCGAGGCCTTCGACCCGCACCGCTACTGGCGCGGCCCGGCCTGGTTCAACACCGGCTGGCTGGTGGAGCGGGGCCTGCGCGCACACGGCGAGCGGGGACGGGCCGACGCGCTGCGGGAGGCGATCCTGCACACCGCCGAGGCCACCGGTTTCGCCGAGTACGTGGACCCGTACACCGGCGAGGCCTGCGGCGCGGTCGGCTTCAGCTGGACCGCCGCGCTCACGCTCGACCTGCTCCACGAACCCACCGGGCACGGTGTGTCCCCGGCGGGCTTCGGCACGTTCGACAGGGGTGACCAGGGAGGGGACCGGGGATGACCGATCGGCATCATCTGCTCGTGCACGGCGCGACCTTCGCCGCCGTGGGGGACCGGGGCGACATCAGCGGCGTACGGGGCGGCGGCTCCCCGGACGGGCTGTTCGTCCGCGACGCCCGGCACCTCAGCCGCTGGCAGCTCACCGTCGACGGGGCGGTGCCCGAGGTGCTCACGCCGGTCGCGGACGGGGACGGCGCGCGCTGCGTGCTGGTCCCGCGCGGTGGCCGGCAGGAGCCGCCCGCGCACACGCTGTTCCGCGAACAGGCCGTCGGTGACAGCTCGTTCGTGGAGTCCCTCAGAGTGACCAGCAACCGTCCGGTGCCCACCACGGTCCGCCTGGCGATCACCGCCGACGCCGACTTCACCGACCAGTTCGAGCTGCGCTCCGACCACCGTACGTACGCCAAGACCGGCGCCGTACGCTCCCGCCACATCCTCGACGACGGCCTGGAGTTCACCTACCGGCGCGGAGAATGGCGCTCCTGTACGACCATCACGGCCGACCCCGCGCCCGACGGCGTCGAGGAGACCGGCACCGGGGCGCGCCGGCTGGTGTGGACCCTGGATCTCGAACCGCACGGCACGGCGGAGCTGGTGCTGCGGGTCATCGCCCGGCCGCACGGTGAGAAGCGGGCCCTCAGGGTGCCCCGCTCCCCGGCCGCGGTGAACGAGCGACTCCTCGCGCTGGAGGGCGAGTTCGTGGAGGGCGTGGCCTTCCCGACCGGCTGGCCGGAGCTGGCGGCGGCCTGCGCCCGGGGGCTGGCCGACCTCGCCTCGCTGCAGGTGCCGGCAACCGGGCCGGACGGTGAGGAACTGCGCGTCCCTGCGGCGGGCGCGCCGTGGTTTCTGACCCTGCTCGGCCGGGACGCCCTGCTCACCTCGCTCTTCGCCCTCCCCTACCGCCCCCGGCTGGCCGCCGCCACGCTTCCCGCGCTCGCCGCCACACAGGCCCGGGCGACCGGTGCGGCCTCGGTCGCCCAGCCCGGCAAGATCGTGCACGAGGTGCGGCACGGCGAACTGGCGCACTTCGGCCAGGTGCCGTACGGGCGGTACTACGGCTCGGTCGACGCCACCCCGCTGTTCCTCGTCCTGCTCGGGGCGTACGTCGAGCAGACCGGGGACGCCGCCCTCGCCCGCCGCCTGGAGCCCCACGCCCGCGCGGCGATCGGCTGGATGCTCGACCACGGCGGGCTGACCTCGCGCGGCTACCTGGTCTACCGCGCCGACCAGGGCGGCCTCGCCAACCAGAACTGGAAGGACTCCCCCGGCGCCATCTGCTCGGCCGACGGCACCCGCCCGAGCGGGCCGGTGACGGCGGCGGGGGCCCAGGGCTACGCCTACGACGCGCTGCGCCGCACGGCGTGGCTGGCGCGCACGGTGTGGGACGACGGGACCTACGGGGCCCTGCTGGAACAGGCCGCCGCCGATCTGCGCGACCGCTTCCAGCGGGACTTCTGGATGCGGGAGCACTCCTTCCCGGCGCTCGCGCTGGACGGGGAGGGCCGCCAGGTCGACGCGCTGGCCTCGGACGCGGGGCATCTGCTGTGGTCGGGGCTGCTGGACAAGGAGTACGGGGAGGTGGTCGGCCGGCGCCTGCTGGAACCGGACTTCTTCTCCGGCTGGGGCGTCCGGACGCTGGCGGCGGGGCAACCGGCGTACCACCCGCTGTCGTACCACCGCGGCTCCGTCTGGCCGCACGACAACGCGCTCCTCACCCTGGGCCTGTCCCGCTACGGCCTGCACGACGAGGCCCGCACGGTCGCCCACGCCCTGGTCGACGCGGCGACGGCCACCGGCCACCGGCTGCCCGAGGTCCTCGCGGGGTACGGCCGCGACACCCACGCCGAGCCGGTGCCCTACCCGCACGCGTGCGTACGGGAGTCCCGCTCGGCGGCGGCTCCGTTGGCCCTGCTCACGGCGGTCGGGGGCGCCTAGGGAGTGTTGACGAGCCGTTTGCCGGGTGTTTGCCGTGGGCCCTGAACAGGCCCAGGAGGCGAGCCGTACGGGATGACGGCGGGCCCCTGCCTCCCCGCGTGGCCCGCCGCCGCCGTTCCACGGGCCCGTACGGAAGGACCTCCGGGTTGCCTCAGCACACGAGCATTCGCCAGTCCCCGGCCACCGAAGTCGAGCACCCCGTGGCCGAGACCGAGGCCGACGGCTCCGCCGAAGGGCCCGCAGCGGAGAGGGACGCCGGCGCTGAGCCCATCGCCGAGGCAGACACGGTGGCCCCCTATGCCGAGAGCGGCTCCGCCGAAGGGGCCGCAGCGGAGAGGGACGCCGGCGCTGAGCCCGCCGCCGAGGCGGACATGTTGGACCCCCAGGCCGCGAGCGGCACCGCCGAGCCCGCCGCAGCCGAGATACCCGACGGCCCCGCCGAAGCGGCCGCGGTGGAGACCGGCGCCGACGCCAAGGCCGCCACGGACAGCGGGAACCCCGCCGAGGCGGACACGTTGGACCCCCAGGCCGCGAGCGGCACCGCCGAGCCCACCCCAGCCGAGATACCCGCCGACGGCCCCGCCGAAGGGGTCGCGGTGGAGACCGGCGCCGTCGACGCCGAGGCCGCCGCCGAGGCGGACACGGTCTCCTCCCAGACCGCGAGCGGCACCGCCGAACCCACCGCAGCCGAGAAACCTGACGGCCCCGCCGAAGCGGCCGGTGCGGAGACCGAGGCCGAGGCCACCGCCGAGGCGGACACGTTGGCCCCCCAAGACGAGAGCGGCACCGCCGAGCCCACCCCAGCCGAGACACCCGACGGCCCCGCCGAGGAGGCATCCGGGGTGGGAATCGCGGAGGACGTGCCCGGTCCGGGAGCCGATGTTCGGTCCACGGCCGAGGCCACCGCCGCGGAGGCTTCACTTGGGACCGGCCCTGACGCCGCCGATGAGGCCCCCGCCCCGGAAGCCGCCGGGCGGGCCCCCGGCCGGGAAAGTGCCCCCGCGCCGACCCCCCGCCCCACCCGCCGCACCTGGCCAGGGTGGAGTGCGCGGGCGCGGGTTCGGCGGTGGCGGGTGGGGCATCCCAGGGCGGCCGGTGTGCTGTCGGTGGGGGTCACCGTGCTGGCCGCCGCGCTGGTGGTGGCCGCGCTGTTGCTGCCGAACAACGTGGTCGGGCTGCGGCCGATGAAGTTCGCGCGGATACCGGCGGAGGCGATCATCGGGGCCGCGGTGATGCTGGCGCTGCCGCGTCGGCCCCGGATCGCGCTGGCGGCCGTGTCCGGGGTCGCGCTCGGGGCGATGACCGTGCTGAACCTGCTCGACATGGGCTTCAAGCAGTACCTCGGCCGGAGCTTCAACCCCATCCTCGACTGGAGCCTGCTCAGCGACGCGCGGTCGTACCTGAACGACTCCCTCGGCAAGACGGTCACGCTGGCCGCCACCATCGGCGTCGTCGTCCTGGTGCTGCTGCTGTTCGCCCTGCTGGCCCTGTCCATGGTCCGGCTGAGCAACCTGCTCGCCCGCAACACCGGCGCGGCCACCCGGGGCACACTGATCGCCGGCGTCGTCTGGATCACCTGCTCCTCCCTCGGCATCCAGGTCGCCGGCGTGCCGATCGCCTCCGACCGGACCGCCGTCGCGCTGAAGATCCAGGCGCACCGGGTGGCGGACACCCTGCGCGACGAGGCGGAGTTCGGGAAGGTGGCCAAGGTCGACGCCTTCGGCGACACGCCGGGCAGCGAGCTGGTGCCCGACCTGCGCGGCAAGGACATGATCTTCACCTTCATCGAGAGCTACGGCCGCAGTGCCATCGAGGACCCGATCATGGCCCCCGGCGTCGACCAGACCCTGGACGCCCGCACCAAGGCACTGGCCAAGGCGGGCTTCCACGCCAAGAGCGGCTGGCTGACCTCGGCGACGTACGGCGGCAGCAGCTGGCTCGGTCACTCGACGACCATGTCTGGCCTGTGGGTCAGCAACCAGCAGCGCTACCGCACCGTCATGGCCAGCGACCACCTCAGCCTCACCAAGGCCTTCCAGAAGACCGGCGCCTGGGACACGGTCGGTGTCATGCCGGGCGTGCAGAAGGGCTGGCCGGAGCAGAAGTTCTACGGTCTCGACACGGTCTACAACGCCTTCGAACTGGGCTACGAGGGACCGAAGTTCAGCTGGTCGACGATGCCCGACCAGTACGCGCTGGAGCAGTTCCAGCAGCGGGTGCACAGCAAGAAGCGCGCCGACGGCAAGCAGCTGATGTCCGAGATCATCCTGACCTCCAGCCACCAGCCCTGGGCGCCCATCCCGAAGATGGTCGGCTGGGACGAGCTGGGTGACGGCTCGGTCTTCGACTCGATCCAGAAGGCGGGCAACAAGCCGGGTGACGTCATCGCCGACACCACCAAGTCCCGGCAGGAGTACGGCAAGTCGATCCAGTACTCGGTGACCGCCCTCACCCAGTGGCTGGAGCGCTACGGCAGCGACGACACCGTCCTGGTCTTCCTCGGCGACCACCAGCCCATCGCCCGGGTCAGCGGCAACCACGCCAGCCGTGACGTGCCGATCTCCATCGTCGCCAAGGACCCGAAGGTGCTGGACAAGATCGCCGACTGGAACTGGACGGACGGCCTGCGCCCCGCCCACGACGCCCCGGTGTGGAAGATGAGCTCCTTCCGCGACCGCTTCCTGACGGCCTACGGTTCCACCCCGCACCCGAAGAAGGGCTGATCAGCCGCCCGAGGTGTCCAGCTCGGCGTCCTCGCCGACGCCCGCGCAGTCGTAGGGGTCCTTCAGCCAGCCGTCCGGCAGCACCACCCGGTTGTTGCCGGACGTACGGCCGCGCGGCCCGTCGGCGCCGGTGGGCCACGGCTGGTCGAGGTCCAGTTCGTCGAGGCCGGCCCGCAGCTCCTCCAGCGAGGAGGTGATGGCGAGGCGCTTGCGCATCTCGGAGCCGACCGCGAAGCCCTTCAGATACCAGGCGACGTGCTTGCGGAAGTCGATGACGCCCCGCGACTCGTCGCCGATCCACTCGCCGAGGAGGGTGGCGTGACGGACCATGACGTCGGCGACCTCGCGGAGCGAAGGCCGAGCGATGGCCTCCGTACGCCCCTCGAAAGCCGCCACCAGGTCCGCGAACAGCCACGGCCGGCCCAGGCAGCCGCGCCCCACGACCACCCCGTCACAGCCGGTCTCCCGCACCATCCGCAGCGCGTCCTCGGCGGACCAGATGTCGCCGTTGCCGAGCACCGGGATCTCCGGGACGTGCTCCTTCAGGCGGGCGATGGCGTCCCAGTCGGCGGTGCCGCCGTAGTGCTGGGCGGCCGTGCGGCCGTGCAGCGCGATGGCCGTGACGCCCTCCTCGACGGCGATCCGCCCGGCGTCGAGGTAGGTGATGTGGTCGTCGTCGATGCCCTTGCGCATCTTCATGGTCACCGGCAGGTCCCCGGCTCCGGACACCGCCTCGCGCAGGATCGCCCGCAGCAGGTTCCGCTTGTACGGAAGGGCCGATCCGCCGCCCTTGCGCGTCACCTTCGGCACCGGGCAGCCGAAGTTCAGGTCGATGTGGTCGGCGAGGTCCTCCTCCGCGATCATGCGGACGGCCTTGCCGACGGTGGCCGGGTCCACGCCGTACAGCTGGATCGAGCGCGGCTTCTCGGTCGCGTCGAAGTGGACCAGCTGCATGGTCTTCTCGTTGCGCTCGACCAGGGCCCGCGTAGTGATCATCTCGCTCACGAACAGACCCTTGCCGCCGCTGAACTCCCTGCACAGGGTGCGGAAGGGCGCGTTGGTGATCCCCGCCATGGGTGCGAGGACGACGGGGGGCTGGACGGTGTGCGGACCGATCGGCAGGGGCGGCGTGGGCGTGGACATTCCCCCATTGTCACGCACGCGCGGGCGGATCCGTACAGTCATTAGTTAGACGCACTATTGAAATCGGCGTACGATGAAACGCATGCCCGAGCTCAGCCCTCGCCGACGTCTCCTGGTGCTCGCGATCTGCTGCATGAGCCTGCTCATCGTGAGCCTCGATGTCACCGCCCTGAACGTCGCCCTGCCGTCCATGCAGCGCGACCTGCACGCCACCACCTCAGGCCTGCAGTGGACGATCGACGCCTACACCCTCGTCCTGGCCTCGCTGCTGATGCTCGCCGGCTCCACGGCCGACCGGGTCGGCCGCAAGAAGGTCTTCATGGTGGGCCTGATCGTGTTCACGGCCGGCTCGCTGCTGTGCTCCCTCGCGCCCAGCCTGGAGGCGCTGGTCGCCTTCCGCATGATCCAGGCGGTCGGCGGCTCCATGCTCAACCCGGTCGCCATGTCGATCATCACCAACACCTTCACCGCCCCGCGCGAGCGCGCCCGCGCGATCGGCGTGTGGGGCGCGGTCGTCGGGATATCCATGGCCGCCGGCCCGCTGGTCGGCGGCCTGCTGGTGGAGTCGGTCGGCTGGCGCTCGATCTTCTGGGTCAACCTGCCGGTAGGCCTTGCCGCGCTCCTGCTCACCCTGCGCTTCGTCCCCGAGTCCCGCGCCCCGAAGGCCCGCCGCCCCGACCCCGTCGGCCAGCTGCTGGTGATCGCCCTGTTCGGCTCCCTGACCTACGCGATCATCGAGGCGCCGGACTCGGGCACGGCCACGGTGCTGCCGTTCGCGCTGGTCGCCATCGCCGCCCTGCTCGCCCTGCTCCGGTACGAGCCCCGGCGCGCCGAACCCCTCATCGACCTGCGCTTCTTCCGGTCCGCGCCGTTCAGCGGGGCCACGGTGATCGCCATCAGCGCGTTCGCGGCGCTGGGCGGCTTCCTGTTCCTGTCGACGCTGTACCTGCAGAACGTGCGCGGCCTCGACGCGCTGCACGCCGCACTGTGGATGCTGCCGATGGCCGTGCCCACGTTCCTGTGCGCACCGCTGTCCGGACGGCTGGTCGGCAGCCGGGGCCCGCGGCTGCCGCTGCTCGTAGCGGGGCTCGCCATGACCGTGAGCGGGGTGCTGTTCGCCGCGTTCGAGGCGGAGACGTCCGATGTCACGCTGGTCCTCGGGTACGTGCTGTTCGGCATCGGCTTCGGGTTCGTCAACGCGCCGATCACCAACACGGCGGTGTCCGGCATGCCGCGGGCCCAGGCGGGCGTGGCGGCGGCCGTCGCCTCGACGAGCCGGCAGCTGGGCCAGACACTGGGGGTCGCCGTGGTCGGGGCGGTGCTGGCGTCCGGGGTCGGCTCGTCCTCGTACCGGCAGACGTTCGTGTCGGCGGCCCGGCCCGGCTGGTGGATCCTCGCGGCCTGCGGGCTCGCGGTCCTCGTCCTGGGCGCCCTCACCAGCGGGCGCTGGGCCCGCCGCACGGCCGAACGCACCGCTCAGCGGCTGGAGTCCGCCGAGGTCAGGGAAGCGGCGGGCGTCTCCGCCTGAGCCCGCTGTTCGAGGACGAGCGCGTACAGCTTCTCCAGGCGCTCCCTGCTCTCCTCGTTCGTCGGCACATAGGTGACCATCCGCGCCCCGACCTCCGGGTTCAGCCACAGGTCGGTGTGGTCCAGGGTGAGCAGCCCGACGTGCTTGTTGAGGAACTGCTTGGTCTTGGTGCGCGTGCCGACCACCTCGTAGCGCTCCCAGTTCTCGCGGAACTCCGGGGACGCCGCCTCCAGTCGCTTGAGGAGCATCTTCCAGGCGGGCTCGCCGAGGTGGCCGGCCATCGAGGCGCGCAGGCGGGCGGCCATCAGGCGCATCGTCTCCTGGAGGTGGACGATCGACGCCTGCCAGTCCGCGTTGGTGTAGACGAGGAGCATGCAGTTGCGGTCCTCGGGCGGGATGGCGTCGAGGTCGCTCAGCAGGCGGGCGTAGGTGCGGTTGTAGGCGAGGATGTCGTACCGGCTGTTCTGGATGCAGGCCGGGACGGGTTCGAGGCGGCGCAGCATCTCGCGCAGGGCCGGGGTGACGCTCGGGCAGACCGCGGCGGGCGTGGGGTCGGCGGAGCCGGCCAGCTGGAAGAGGTGGGCGCGTTCGCTGCCGTCGAGCATGAGGGTGCGGGCGAGCGCGTCGAGGACCTGCACGGAGACCTGGATGTCCCTGGCCTGTTCGAGCCAGGTGTACCAAGTGACGCCGACCGCGGCGAGCTGGGCGACCTCCTCGCGGCGCAGGCCGGGCGTGCGGCGGCGGGCTCCGCGCGGCAGGCCCACCTGCTCCGGGGCGATGCGCTCGCGGCGGCTGCGCAGAAAGCCCGCCAGTTCGTGCCGCCGGATCTCGGAGCCGCCCGTCTGCCGGGCGGTCACGTCCTGGGCCATGATGGTCATGCCTCCAGCCTGCCGCCTCGCGCATCCTGTTGCCAGGTACTACTTGTACCAGGATAAGGACACTCTGGTACCAGTCTCGGCGCAGGCGGAGGCTCGGTCCCATGACCGAGACCGTCACCACACCCACCGTCCGCTCCCCGGCGGCCCCACCCGCGCTCGGCACGCTCGGGCTGTTCACCGTCCTGCTGGCCGCCTCCCTCCCCCTCGTCGACTTCTTCATCGTCAACGTCGCCCTGCCCAGCATCGCCACCGACCTGCACGCGGGCGAGGCCGTCCTCGAACTGGTGGTCGCCGGGTACGGCGTGGCGTACGCCGTGCTGCTCGTGCTCGGCGGCCGGCTCGGTGACCTCTTCGGCCGCCGCCGGCTCTTTCTGGGCGGCATGGCCGCCTTCGGTCTGACCTCGCTGGCCTGCGGGCTCGCGCCGGATGCCTGGAGCCTGGTCGCGGCGCGGGTCGCGCAGGGCGCGGCGGCGGCGGCGATGCTGCCGCAGGTGCTCGCCACCATCCAGGCGGCCATCTCGGGCCCCCGCCGGGCCCGCGCGATGAGCCTGTACGGGGCCACCGCCGGTCTGTCCATGGTGGCCGGGCAGATCCTGGGCGGAGTCCTGGTCGCCGCGGACATCGCGGGCACCGGCTGGCGCTCGGCGTTCCTGGTGAACGTGCCCGTGGTGCTCGTCGGCCTGGTGCTGGCCGCCCGCGCCGTCCCGGAGACCCGCTCACAGCGGCCCGAACCGGTCGACGGACCCGGCACGGTCCTGCTCGCGGTGTCGCTGCTGACACTGCTCGCCCCGCTCACCGAGGGCCGGTCGGCGGGCTGGCCGCTGTGGACGTGGCTGTCGCTGGCCGCGTTCCCCTTCGCGGCCGCGGGGTTCTACGCGGTGGAGCGCCGGGCCGACCGGCAGGGCCGTACACCGCTGGTGCCGCCGAGCCTGTTCGCGCTCGCGTCGCTGCGCCGGGGGCTGGTGCTGATACTGCCGTTCTCCATCGGCTTCAGCGGGTTCATGTTCGTGATCGCGGTGGCCCTGCAGCGCGGCGCGGGCCTCGGCCCGGTCCCGGCGGGCCTGGCGCTCGCGCCGATGGCGGTGACGTTCCTGGTCGTCTCGCTCGCCGGACCGCGCCTGGTGGCCCGGTACGGCACCCGTGTCGTCACCGTCGGAGCCCTGGTCCAGGGGATCGGCGTGGCGCTGATCGTGCTGGCCGCCTGGCGGGACTGGCCGCACCTGGGCTTCGTCGAACTGCTCCCCGGAGCGGCGGTCGCCGGCGCGGGACAGGCCCTCCAACTCCCCGTCGTCATGCGGATCGTGCTGTCCGAGGTGCCGGCCGCCCGGGCCGGTGTCGGCAGCGGGGTGATGGTCACCACCCAGCAGTCGGCCCTCGCCCTCGGCGTGGCCACCCTGGGCACCCTCTTCCTCTCCCTGCTGCCGGCCCACGGCATGCGGGACGCCCTGGTGACGACGCTTCTGGTGCAGCTGGCCGGGGTGGTCCTGACCGGGCTGCTCAGCCTGCGGCTGCCGCGCACGGTGGGGTGAGACGGGCCACAGCTCGGCCAAGGCCCTGCCCCGGGCACGTTGTTGGCGTACAACGAACGTGAACGCGGGGAGGGCACATGCTGCGGGGCACCACGAGCGAAGTCAGCCGCTGGGACGGGCACGGCCGGCAGCACATCGTCAGAGTGCGGCGCACGGGCGTGCAGCGCACGATGAGCTGTGGCACCTGCGGCTGGCGGAAGGGCGCGCCGTTCCTGCCCTGGCAGAAGGCGGCGGAGCACCTCGCCGAGGTGCACCAGGCGACGGTGGACCCGACCGCGGCGGCCTGAGGAGCCCGGCGGTCCGATGACTTTCCGCCGCGCGAGGAGTCGTACGTGCGACCGCGACCGCGAGGACGGAAGGCCGATGACCATGAGCGCACTGCACCAGTTGCTGCGACGGTACGTGGACGACGGGGCCGTGCCCGGAGCGGTGGGACTGCTCGCCCGGGGCGACGACGTCGAGGCGGTGGCCGTCGGCTCCATGGACGCCGGCGGCTCCGCCCCGATGGCCCGGGACTCGGTCTTCCGGATCGCCTCGATCACCAAGCCGATCACCGCGGCGGCGGTGCTGATGCTGGTGGAGGAGGGCCGGATCGCGCTGGACGACCCGATCGACACCTGGCTGCCGGAGCTGGCGAAGCCGGTGGTGGTGCGGACGCCGTCGAGTCCCGTCGACGACGTGGTCCCGGCGGCCCGGCCCGTCACCGTCGAGGACCTGCTCGACTCCCGGGCGGGCTGGGGCTTCCCGTCCGACTTCTCCCTGCCCGCGGTGCAGGCGCTGTTCGGGGTGCAGAAGGACGGCCGCGCCCTGCGGGAGTGGCCCGACCCCGACACCTGGGTGGCCTCGCTCGCCGCGGTGCCGATGCTCTACCAGCCGGGTGAGGCGTGGCTGTACGGCACCTGCTCGGACCTTCAGGGCGTGCTGGTCGCCCGGGTCTCCGGCAGCGGCCTGCCGGAGTTCATGGCCGAGCGGATCTTCGAACCGCTGGCCATGGCGGACACGGCGTTCGAGGTCCCGGCGTCGAAACGCGGGCGCTTCACCACCTCCTACCGGCCCGGCCCGGACGGCACCCTGGAGCTGTCCGACACCCCGGACGGCGACTGGAGCAGCGTCCCGGCGTTCCCCTCGGGCGGCGGCGGACTGGTGTCCACGGCCGACGACTGGCTGGCCTTCGCCCGGATGCTGCTGAACGACGGCGAGTGGCGGGGCCGCCCCCTGCTCACCCCCACCTCGGTCAGCCGTATGACCACCAACCACCTCTCGGCGGCCCAGCGCGAGATCGCCACCCGCTTCCTGGAGGGCCAGGGCTGGGGCTACGGCGCCCAGGTCGACGTCACCCCGGCCGATCCCTGGAACGTCCCCGGCCGCTACGGCTGGGTCGGCGGCACCGGCACCACGGCCCACCTGGTCCCCACCACCGGCACGGTCGCGATCCTGCTGACCCAGGTGGCCATGACCGACCCGACGCCGACGCCGCTGATGCGGGACTTCTGGCGCTGCGCGGCGGCCGGTTAGGCCGCGCACCCACAGATCGAGGGCCGTGGCCCGGGCCGGAATGCCGGTCCGATCGGCCGCGGACACGACGGTGCCGGGCCCCCGGAGGGACCCGGCACCGGTCAGGCGTGGGTACGGACTCAGCTGCCGATCAGGCGGCTCGCGAGGTAGCCCTCGATCTGGTCCAGCGACACGCGCTCCTGCTTCATCGAGTCACGCTCGCGCACCGTCACGGCGTTGTCGTCCAGCGTGTCGAAGTCGACCGTGACGCAGAACGGCGTGCCGATCTCGTCCTGACGGCGGTAGCGGCGGCCGATGGCGCCGGCGTCGTCGAACTCGATGTTCCAGTTCTGGCGCAGGGCCTGGGCGAGCCCCTTGGCCTTCGGGGACAGCTCCGGGTTCCGGGACAGCGGGAGCACCGCGACCTTCACCGGGGCCAGGCGGTGGTCCAGGCGCAGCACCGTGCGCTTCTCCATCTTGCCCTTGGCGTTGGGCGCCTCGTCCTCGACGTAGGCGTCGAGCAGGAAGGCGAGCATCGCGCGGCCGACACCGGCGGCCGGCTCGATGACGTACGGCGTCCAGCGCTCCTGGGCCTCCTGGTCGTAGTAGGAGAGGTCCTGGCCGGAGGCCTTGGAGTGGGCGCCGAGGTCGTAGTCGGTGCGGTTGGCGACACCCTCGAGCTCGCCCCACTCGCTGCCGCCGAACTGGAAGCGGTACTCGATGTCGGCGGTGCGCTTGGAGTAGTGGGAGAGCTTCTCCTTCGGGTGCTCGTACCAGCGCATGTTCTCCTCACGCAGGCCGAGGCCGGTGTACCAGTTCCAGCGCTGCTCCATCCAGTACTCCTGCCACGTCTCGTCCTCGCCCGGCTTGACGAAGAACTCCATCTCCATCTGCTCGAACTCGCGAGTGCGGAAGATGAAGTTGCCGGGCGTGATCTCGTTGCGGAAGGACTTGCCCATCTGGGCGATGCCGAACGGCGGCTTGCGGCGCGAGGTGGTCTGCACCTGGGCGAAGTTGGTGAAGATGCCCTGGGCGGTCTCGGGGCGCAGGTACGCGACGGAACCGGAGTCCTGGGTCGGGCCGAGGTGCGTGGACAGCAGGCCCGAGAACTGCTTGGGCTCGGTGAACTGGCCCTTGGTGCCGCAGTGCGTGCAGTTGATGTCGGCCAGGCCGTTCGCCGGCGGGCGGCCGTGCTTGGCCTCGTAGGCCTCCTCCAGGTGGTCCGCGCGGAACCGCTTGTGGCAGGAGGTGCACTCGGTCAACGGGTCCGTGAAGGTGGCGACGTGACCGGAGGCGACCCAGACCTCGGGGGCCAGGATGACGGACGAGTCGATACCGACCACGTCCTCGCGCGACGTCACCATGTAGCGCCACCACTGGCGCTTGAGGTTCTCCTTGAGCTCGACACCCAGCGGCCCGTAGTCCCAGGCGGCGCGCTGTCCGCCGTAGATCTCACTGCAGGGGAATACGAAGCCACGGCGCTTGCTCAGGCTGACGATGGTGTCGATCTTGTCGGCGGCCACGGTGCTCTCTTCATTACGACGACGGGCGACGAAGCGAGACGCTTCAGAGCGAATGCTTCAGGGTACCGGCGGGGGCTCCCCCTCAACCAAATCGGTCCCCGTCCACGCCCCTTCAAGGGCTTTGTTGACAACGGTTTCCATATTAGTTGAAAATGAGTGTCATGAACGTTCGACGGCACCTCATACCCGCGGTGGCGACGACCGCGGTCACCGCCCTCGGTCTCGCCACCCTCTCGGCCTGCTCCGGCGCGAGCGCCGCGGGCAACACGGACAAGTTCGACGTCGTCGCGTCGTTCTACCCGATGGCCTTCCTCGCCGAGCAGATCGGCGGGAGCCACGTGCACGTCACCACTCTCACCCGGCCCGGCCAGGAACCGCACGACCTGGAGATCAGCGCCCTGCAGACCGCGGGGCTCCAGGAGTCCGACGCGGTGCTCTACCTCAAGAACCTCCAGCCCTCCGTCGACGACGCGGTGGCCCAGTCCGAGATCAGGACGAAGATCGACGCGGCCTCCCTCACCACACTGGAGAAGCACGGCAACGAGGTCGGCGGCCACGCGGCCGAGCACGACGACTCCGAGAACGGGGAACTGTCCGGTCTCGACCCCCACATCTGGCTCGACCCGGTGCGCTACACCCAGGTCGCCGAAGGTGTCGGCAAGGCCTTCGCGAAGGCCGACCCGGGCCACGCGGCCGACTACAAGAAGAACACCGCGGCCCTGGTCAAGAGACTCGACGCGCTCGACACCGAGTTCAAGGACGGGCTCGCCGGCACCAGGACCAAGGTCTTCATCACCACCCACGCCGCCTTCGGCTACCTCGCCGAGCGCTACGGCCTCACCGAGGAGGCCATCAACGGCCTGGACCCCGAGTCCGAGCCCAGCGCCGCCCACGTCAGGAACCTGGAGCGGATGGCGAAGGCCGACGGCGTGACGACCGTGTTCTACGAGACGCTCGTCAGCGACAAGACCGCGAAGACCATCGCCGCCGACGCCGGACTGAGGACGGACGTCCTCGACCCGATCGAGGGCATCACCTCCAAGTCCCGCGGCAAGGACTACTTCTCGGTCCAGGAGGCCAACCTCAAGGCCCTGCGGACGGCCCTGGGGACCAAGTGAAAGCCCGAGTGACACCCACGGAGGACGACGTCATGGGCGAGCCCGTCATCACGCTGCGCGGCGTACGCGCCGAGCTGGGCTCGCGCCCCGTCCTGCGCGGCATCGACCTCACCGTGCGCCGCGGTGAGGTCGTCGCGCTGCTCGGCGCGAACGGCTCCGGCAAGTCGACGGCGATCCGCACGATCATCGGCCAGGTGCCGGTCGGCGCGGGCGAGATCGAGCTGTTCGGCACCCCGCGCCGCGGCTTCCGGGACTGGGCGCGCGTGGGCTACGTACCGCAGCGCACCACGGCCGCGGGCGGCGTCCCGGCGACCGTGACCGAGATCGTCTCCTCGGGCCGCCTGTCCCGCACCCGCTTCGGCCTCTTCCGCAAGACCGACCACGAGGCCGTACGACGGGCCCTGGAGCTGGTCGGCCTGGCGGACCGGGCCAAGGACTGCGTCACCGCCCTCTCCGGCGGCCAGCACCAGCGGGTGCTGATCGCCCGCGCCCTGGTCGCCGAGCCCGAACTGCTGATCATGGACGAGCCGATGGCGGGCGTCGACCTGGCCAGCCAGGAGGTGCTCGCCGAGACCCTCCGCGAGCAGGTCGCGGCCGGTACGACGGTCCTCCTCGTGCTGCACGAACTGGGCCCCCTGGAGCCCCTGATCGACCGGGCGGTCGTCCTGCGCGACGGCTGCGTCACCCACGACGGCCCGCCCCCGCGCGCCGTCGGCCAGCACGCCCTGCCCGGCCACGACCACGTCCACCCGCACGCGCCGGCGGGCACCGAACCGATCCGCACGGGACTGCTGAGCTGATGGAACTCCTCGACTACGCCTTCATGCAGCGGGCGCTCCTCGCCGCCGTCCTCGTCGGCGTCACCGCCCCCGCGATCGGCATCTACCTCGTCCAGCGCCGCCAGCCCCTGATGGGCGACGGCATCGGGCACGTCGCCATGACCGGCGTCGGCCTCGGCTTCCTGCTGGGCACCTCGCCGGTGTGGATGGCGACCGCCGTCTCCGCGCTCGGCTCGGTGCTGATGGAGCTGATCCGCTGGTACGGCAAGACGCGCGGCGACATCGCCCTCGCCATGCTCTTCTACGGCGGCATGGCCGGCGGCGTGATGTTCGTCAACCTCGCGCCGGGCGGCTCCAACGCCAACCTGAACTCGTATCTGTTCGGCTCGCTGTCGACGGTCTCCCCCTCCGACGTGACCGCCATCTCCGTGCTGGCCGCGTTCGTGATCGTGGTGACCCTGGGGCTGCGGCGCCAGCTGTTCGCGGTCAGCCAGGACGAGGAGTTCGCGCGGGTCACCGGCCTCCCGGTCCGCGCCCTGAACCTGCTCACGGCGGTCACCGCCGCCGTCACGGTCACCGTGGCCATGCGGGTGGTCGGCCTGATCCTGGTCTCCGCGCTGATGGTGGTGCCGGTCGCCGCCGCGCAGCAGCTCACCCGGAGCTTCGCGGCGACCTTCGTCATCGCCGTCGCGATCGGCGTGACCGTGGCCATCAGCGGCACGGTCACCTCGTACTACCAGGACGTACCGCCCGGCGCGACGATCGTCCTGCTGACCATCGCGGCCTTCATCGCCATGACCGTGCTCGCCGCTCCGCTGGCCCGGCGCCGCGCCCGGGCCGCCGCCGCCGCGCACCCCGGCGCAGACCCGGCGGAGTGCTCGATTCCGGCCACCCGGGGGACCACCGACGAGGTCGGCGTCTGACCGCGCACAGGCCGGGCTGGCACAATGGCCCGGGTCAGCGTGAGACGTGAGGCGTGGATGAGCCGACGAAGGAGGAACCGGTGACGACCGCTGGACCGCCCGTGAAGGGCCGCGCCACCCGGCAGCGTGCCGCCGTGGCGGCAGCCCTCGACGAGGTCGACGAGTTCCGCAGCGCTCAGGACCTCCACGACATGCTCAAGCACAAGGGCGACTCGGTCGGTCTGACCACGGTCTACCGCACCCTCCAGTCCCTCGCCGACGCCGGCGAGGTGGACGTCCTGCGCACCTCCGACGGCGAGTCCGTCTACCGCCGCTGCTCCTCCGGCGAACACCACCACCACCTCGTCTGCCGCACCTGCGGCAAGGCGGTCGAGGTCGAGGGCCCCGCGGTCGAGAAGTGGGCGGAGGCCATCGCGGCGGAGCACGGCTACGTCAACGTGGCCCACACGGTGGAGATCTTCGGCACCTGCGCGGAGTGCGCGACGACGCAGCGGCAGGCCTGAGCCCTAGGAAGTCTCCGGGCGGCCCCGCATGTCCCGTTCCATGGCGAGCAGTTGCTCGTTGGGCACGGCGCCGCCGAACCGGCGGTCGCGGGAGGCGAACTCGACGCAGGCGCGCCAGAGGTCCCGGCGGTCGAAGTCCGGCCACAGCACGTCCTGGAAGACCATCTCGGCGTACGCGCTCTGCCAGAGAAGGTAGTTGGAGGTGCGCTGCTCGCCGCTCGGCCGCAGGAAGAGGTCCACGTCCGGCATGTCCGGGTAGTACAGGTACCTCTGGATGGTCTTCTCGGTCACCTTGGAGGGGTCGAGACGACCCGCCCGCACATCCTCCGCCAGCGCCTTCGCGGCGTCCGCGAGCTCGGCCCGGCCGCCGTAGTTCATGCAGAAGTACAGCGTGAGCCGGTCGTTGTCCTTGGTCTGCTCCTGGGCGATCTGCAGCTCCTTGGCGACCGACTTCCACAGCTTGGGCATCCGGCCCACCCAGCGCACCCGGATGCCCAGTGCGTCGAGCTGGTCGCGGGTCTTGCGGATGAAGTCGCGGTTGAAGTTCATCAGGAAGCGCACCTCGTCGGGCGAGCGCTTCCAGTTCTCGGTGGAGAAGGCGTACAGCGAGATGGATCCGACGCCGACCTCGATCGCGCCCTGCAGCACGTCCAGCACGCGCTCGGCCCCGACCTTGTGCCCCTCCGTCCTCGGCAGCCCGCGCTCCTTCGCCCAGCGCCCGTTCCCGTCCATGACGATCGCCACATGGGTGGGGACGAGCTCACCCGGGAGCTTCGGCGCACGGGCGCCGGACGGGTGCGGCTCGGGCGCCCTGTACTCGCGGCGCTGGCGTCCCAGGATCCCGCGTACGACCATGTGCTTCTCGTCTCCCTCGGTGGTGCGGTACCGCTTGCGGTTCTGCTTGCGTGCTACTTCTCTACGTACCTGAGCGAGCGCAGCCCGCGCTCCAGGTGCCAGTGCAGGTAGGCGGACACCAGCCCGCTCCCCTCCCGGACGTGCCGCGGCTCGCACGCGTCCGCGGTCTCCCAGTCTCCCGTAAGCAGCGCACCGAGCAGTTCCAGGGTCGCCGGCGACGGTACGACGCTTCCGGGCACCCGGCAGTCCACGCACAGCGAACCGCCCGACGCCACCGAGAAGAACCGGTTCGGTCCGGGCATCCCGCACTTCGCGCAGTCGCCGAAGCTCGGGGCGTAGCCGTTGACGGCGAGGGAGCGCAGGAGGAAGGCGTCGAGGACGAGATGGGGTGCGTGCTCGCCGCGGGCGAGGGTCCGCAGCGCCCCGACCAGCAGGAGGTACTGCTGCACCGCGGGCTCGCCCTCGTGGTCGGTGAACCGCTCGGCGGTCTCCAGCATGACGGTCCCCGCGGTGTAGCGGGCGTAGTCGCTGACGATCCCGCCCCCGTACGGAGCGATGGTCTCGCTCTGCGTGCACAGCGGCAGCCCGCGCCCGATCAGCTCGCTCCCCCGCGCGAAGAACTGCACGTCCACATGGGAGAAGGGCTCCAGCCGCGCCCCGAACTTCGACTTCGTCCGCCGCACCCCCCGGGCCACCGCCCGCACCCGCCCGTGCCCCCGGGTGAGCAGGGTGATGATCCGGTCCGCCTCACCCAGCTTCTGGGTGCGCAGCACGATGCCGTCGTCGCGGAACAGACTCATGGGGTCCATTCTCACCCACGCGGGCGGTGCCCTTCTCACTCACGCCCGGGGAAATAGCCCCGCGGCGTGACCCCCACGACCCTCCGGAACGCCGCCGCGAAGGAGCTGGCGGAGGAGTAGCCCACCCTTCGGGCGACCGCTTCCAGGGGCAGGCCCTCGGCAAGGTGGGGCATCGCGGACTGCATGCGCAGCCGTTCGCGCCACTGGCCGAAGGGGAGGCCCGTCTCGGTGAGGAAGAGCCGGGCCAGGGTCCGGGCGGAGGCACCGGCTTTGGTGCCCCAGGCGGCGAGTGGGCGTCCGTCGGCGGGGTCGCGGGTGAGGGCCCGGGCCACCGCGCGGGCGCGGGGGTCGCGGGGCTCGGGGACGGTGACGCCGGCCACCGGCAGGGGGTGCAGTTCGTCGAGGAGTACCGCCTCGGCGCGGGAGCGGGCGTCCGGCGCCAGGTCCGGGCGGGCGAGGTGGTCGACCAGGGCGCGCAGAAGCGGGGTGACGGTGACCACGGTCGGCTCCCGCCAGGCGATCCCCGGGCAGCCGGCCGGGTCGACGTAGGCGCTGCTCATGACGGCGTCCCCCGCCGACTCCGTGGTGTGGGGGACCTGCGCGGGGATCCACAGGGCCCGCGACGGCGGCAGCAGCCACACGCCCCGCTCGGTCCGCACCCGCAGCAGTCCGCGGGTGGAGCAGGCCAGTTGGTGGACGGGGTGCCGGTGATCGCGGAAGGAGGTGCCCCGGGGCATCACGAAGTGACCGACCAGGATGGCCGTGCCGTGCGCTGCCGTGTCGTACGGGCGGAGCTGTCCGTCTGGCGACATGGGACGGCAGCCTAGCCCGTGGCCGACAGCAGGCGGGCGCGCCTAGCGTCGGGGCATGCCGATGAACCGAGCACACCGCAGGATCTGCAGTTCCGAGTCGTGGGCACGGAAGACCGAGGAGCGCATCCTGCCCTGGGCGCTGAAGGACGTGGACCTCGGCGACGACGTCCTGGAGATCGGGCCGGGCTACGGCGCCAACCTCCGCGTCCTCGTGGAGAGGGTGCCGCGGCTCACCGCCGTGGAGATCGACGCCGACACGGTGCGGCTGCTGGAGCGCGCGTGGGGTGACAGGGTCCGCGTCCTGCACGGGGACGGCGGTGATCTGCGAGCCCTGTCCGACTCCTCCTACGACTCCGTGGTCTGCTTCACGATGCTCCACCACGTGCCCACCGCCGAGCACCAGGACCGCATCTTCGCCGAGGCCTTCCGGGTGCTGCGCCCCGGCGGCACCTTCGCAGGCAGCGACAGCCGGCCCGGGCTGCGCTTCCGGGTGCTGCACATCGGGGACACCATGAACACCCTGGACCCGGCCGGACTCCCGGCCCGGCTGGAGCGGGCCGGTTTCACGGACGTGGCGGTCGACGTCCACCGGGACGGCGGCGTCGTACGCTTCCGCGGTCGCCGCCCCTGACAGCCGCTCCCGGCGCCCCCGGGGGAGCCCCCGGGCAACCGATTCCGCCGAACCGGTGGTCTGGAGGGCGAGGGGGTGACTGATGCAGGCCGAACAAGAGGCCCAGTTCCAGGAGTTCGTCAGGGCCAGGTGGTCCCATCTGGTGCGGACCGCCTATCTGCTGACGGGCGACGCGCATCACGCCGAGGACCTGACGCAGACCGCGCTGGCGAAGGCGTACCGGTCGTGGCGGCGCGTCGCGCGCAGTGACCGTCCGGAGGCGTATGTGCGGCGGATCCTGGTCAGCTGCAACAGCGACCGGTTCCGCAAGCGGCGCGTCCCGGAGGCGCTGACCGCCGCGCCGCCCGACGTGGCGGGCCACGACGACGGTGTGGCCCGGGCCGACGAGCGCGGGACGCTGCTGGCGGCGCTCGCCGGACTGCCGCCCAGGCAGCGGGCGGTGATCGTGCTCCGGTACTGGGAGGACCTGTCCGAGGGAGAGGTCGCCGAGACGCTCGGCTGCTCCCCCGGCACGGTCAAGAGCCAGGCGTCCAAGGGCCTGGCGAAGTTGCGTACGTTTCCGGGGCTCGCCCGGGTGATGGACGAACCCGGCCGCGACCGTGCGGTGTCCGGGCAGGGAGGCAGCAGGTGAGCGGGGAGAAGCAGGGTACGGGGAGCGAGTCGGACTTCGAGGCGCGCGTTCGGGGCTTGCTGACCGAGGACGCCGGTCTGATCCGGCCCTCGCCGGTGCCGTACCCCTCGATCCGGCGGCGGGGCGTGATGGAGCGGCGGCGGCGGGCGGCGGTGGCCGGGGCCGCGCTGATGACGCTGGCGGCGGTGCCGGTGGGGGCGTACGCGCTGGGCGGGAAGGGGACCTCCGCGAGCCCCGCCGCCTCGTCCGGCCCGTCCGTACGCGCCACGCAGAGCCCGAAGCCGACGCCGACCGGGCCCGCGCGTCCCGCGACGGCGGGGCAGCTGCTGGACGGGATCACCTTCGAGCAGGCCGCGGACGGGCTGGCGAAGTGCGTCGCCTTCGACCGGGACCGCCCACGGGGAGGCACGTCCCGGCCGGGCGCGCCCGACCTGGGCACGGCGGACGACTACCGCGTCATCCTGGCCATGCGCAGCACCGGTGACTCCAACGCGCCCGGCGACGGCATGTACGTCGTCGCGGTCAAGGAGCGGCCGAAGCAGACCCGGCTGATCTGCACCGTCAAGGACGGGGAGGCCCAGGGCCTGAACACCAGCGTGGGCGGCACCGCCGGCGACGCCGACCACCCGGTGTACGCCGACATCAACAGCGGCAAGCTCTACCAGCAGTCGTTCCTCGACAAGGGCAACTGGAAGATTCCGTTCCGGTGGGGGCTCATCGGCACGGTACGGCCGTCGGTGGCCAAGGTGACGGTCTCCTACGGCGACGGCGACAGCGAGGCCGTCGTGGACCACGGCTGGTTCGTCGCCACCGGCGAACTGCACCGGCAGGTCACCCTGGCCCCGCGCGTCAAGGGGTACGACACCGGCGGCAAGCTGGTCTACGACTCCGACGACGACACGTCGTACCAGCGGACACTGCCCTAGAAACCTCCCCGGCCTCCAGCGGCCGACCTGCGTCAACTCCCCGGTCTCGGCGTGCCATTGGTGCGACCTCTGGCGGCTACGCCATTCGTGTGGGGTCCCTTGACCGCCCCCACGGACCCCCCTATGGTCACGCTGACCGACCGGACGTAGGACGTCGTATCTCCCCCGCTGGAGGACCCTTGCGCGACGTGACCCGCGACGTGACCCCCGACGTGCCGGCGCCGCGCCGCCGGTCGTTCCTGAAGTACACCGGCGCGCTGGGCGCCGCCGCCCTCTCCTTGTCGCCGGCGGCCTGTTCGTCCGGCCCGGAGTCGACGAACGACACCGGCGGGGGCGGCGGGGACCGCACGCTGACCGCGGTGATCGGCTACGGCAACGACGGCAGCTGGGATCCGACGCAGACGGCGTCCGCGTTCGCCATGGCCGCCAACAACCACATCTACGAGGGGCTGCTCGACACCGACCCGATCTCCCGCGAGCCGTACGCGGCGCTGGCGACCGAGGTGCCGAAGGATCCCGGCGCCACGTCGTGGCGGTTCACGCTGCGGGCGGGGGCGAGGTTCCACGACGGGAAGCCGGTCACCGCCGACGACGTGGTCTTCGTCTTCGACCGGATCCTCGATCCCGGCACCCAGACCCTGGCAAAGGGGTTCTTCGCGAGCTGGCTGAAGGAGGTGCGGAAGGTCGACGCGCGGACCGTGGAACTGGTGCTCAGGTTCCCGTTCCCCGACGGGATCTCCCGGCTCACCCTGGCCAAGATCATGCCCGAGCACGTGTTCTCCCGGCCGGGCGCCTGGGACGACGCGATCAAGGGGCTGGCGGTGGGCTCGGGACCGTACCGGCAGACCGCGCACCACCCGAAGTCCAACACCACCTTCGAGGCGTTCGACGGCTACAACGGGCCGCGCGGGGCCGCCTTCAGGAAGATGAACTGGCTGACGATCGTGGACGCGGCACCCCGCGTGGCGCGGATCTCCGGGGCGAGCGCGGGCGCGCAGATCGCCGACAACATCCCGTACGCCAACATCGCGCGGCTCAAAGAGGGCGGGCTGACGGTCGCGGGCGGGGCCGGGATGAACAACCTGTTCCTGATGTTCAACACCCGGCACCGGCCCTTCGACGACGTACGGGTGCGGCAGGCGCTGCACTACGCCATCGACACCGGCAAGATGGTGGAGGTCGCGCTGAAGGGGCACGGGAGGCCGTCGTCGTCCTTCCTGAACGAGGGCAACCCCGGCTACCGGCGGGCGAAGACCGTCTACGACTACGACCCGGACAAGGCGAAGGCGCTGCTGAAGGCCGCCGGGGTCACCCGTCTGAAGGTCGACATCCTGGCGGTGAACGTCAGCTGGATCGTCGACTGCCTGCCGACCATCAAGTCCTCCTGGGACGCGATCGGCGTCGAGACGACCCTCTCCCCGCAGGAGACCACGGCCGTCTTCACCAAGCTGGACCAGAAGCGGGACTACCAGGTGGTCGCCGCCGCCTCGAACCCGAACCAGTTCGGCCTCGACGCGGACCTGATCATGCATTACAACTACGGGCCCGAGAACCTGTGGATGCGGTACACCCGGTGGGCCGACCACCCCGTCGCCGAACGGCTCTTCAAGGACATGGACCGGGCGACCCGGGAACCGGACCCGGACCGGAAGAAGGCGATGATCCAGGACTACGTCGACGTCGTCGCCGAGCAGGCCGTGCTCTACCCGGTCGTGCACAACGAGCTGATGACCGCCTGGGACCCGAGGAAGCTCACCGGGATAAGGGCGCAGCCCTACCCCGGTGTCAACCTCCTCCAGGCCAAGTGGGTCTAGCGGCATGACCGCGGTCGTCCGGATCCTGCTCCGCCGTGTCGCCCTGCTGGTGCCGCTGATGCTCGGGATCGTGCTGTTCGTGTTCCTGGTGATGCGGTTCTCGGACGTCGACCCGGCGTCCGCGTTCTTCCAGGGCGCCAACCCGACACCCCGGCAGCTGCACGACTTCCGGGAGCGCAACGGCCTCCTCGACCCGCTCCCCCTCCGCTATGTCCACTTCGTCGGCGACCTGCTCCACGGCGACCTGGGCACCAGCGCCCTGACCCGGGCGCCGGTGGTCGACCAGGTCACCACCGCGCTGCCGCTCACCCTGCAGCTGACCTTCCTCGGGCTCGGCATCGCGGTGGTGCTGTCGCTGGCCGGCGGGGTGACGGCGGCGATCTACCGGGACCGGCTGCCCGACCAGGCCATCCGGGTGGTGTCCCTGACCGGGGTCGCCGCGCCCGGCTTCTGGCTGGCGCTGCTGATGATCCAGTACCTGGCGGTGGACAAGGGCTGGTTCCCGGCCGGCGGTTACGTCAATCCGGCCGACTCCCTCACCGGGTGGCTGAGGACCATGGCGCTCCCGGCGTTCGCCCTGTCTCTGCCGGTGGCCGCGCAGCTGACCAGGATCGTACGGACGGCCGTGGTGGAGGAGCTGGACAAGGACTACGTACGGACCGCGATCGGCAGCGGACTGCCGCCGAGGGTGGTGGTCGGGCGGAACGTGCTCAGGAACGCCCTGATCAACCCGCTCACCGTGCTCGGACTGCGGGTCGGCTATCTGCTGGGCGGCGCGGTGGTCATCGAGACGATCTTCTCACTGCCCGGGATGGGCAAGCTGATGATCGACGCGGTGCAGAACGGCGACCCGGCGGTCGTCCAGGGGGTCGTACTGACCACGGCGACCGGGTTCGTCGTGGTCAACCTGGTGATCGACCTGCTGTATCTGCTGGTCAACCCACGCCTGAGGGACGCGACGTGATGCCCGCCCGCAAGGGTCTGACCGATGCCCTCTCCCGGCCCGCAGTCCGGCTGCGCGGCCGGCGGCGGCTGTCCCCGCTGTCGAAGGCCGCCGTCTGCTTCCTGGCCGTCGTCGTGCTGACGGCGCTGCTCGCCCCCGTCCTCGCCCCGGACGACCCGCTCGACCAGCAGCCGCCCGCCGACGGCACCGGGCACCCGTCCGCCGCGCACTGGATGGGCCAGGACAGCCTCGGCCGGGACATCCTCAGCAGGCTGATGTACGGGGCCCGCTGGTCGCTGGCGATCGGGCTGGGCGCGACCGTGCTGGCCCTGGTGGCGGGGGCGCTGGTCGGGGCGGTGGCGGCGACCTCCCGCAAGGGGGTCGACGAGACGCTGATGCGCTGCCTGGACGTGGTGATGGCGTTCCCCGGCATCGCGCTGGCCGCGGTGCTGGTGGCCGTGTTCGGCGGCGGGATCACCGTGCTGATCTGCGCGATCGCCTTTCTGTTCACCCCGCCGGTGGCCCGGGTGGTCCGGGCGAACGTCCTCGACCAGTACGGCGAGGACTACGTCACTGCGGAACGCGTGATCGGCGCCCGTACGCCCCACATCGTGCTGCGGCACGTGGCCGTCAACTGTGCCGCGCCCGTGCTGGTGTTCTGCACCGTCCAGGTCGCCGAGGCCATCGTCTTCGAGGCGTCGCTGTCCTTCATCGGCGCGGGGGTGCGGCCCCCGGATCCGTCGTGGGGCAGCGTGATCGCGGACGGCAAGAACATGGTGCTGACCGGCGGCTGGTGGGCGACCGTGTTCCCCGGGCTGCTGATGCTGGTCACCGTGCTGTCGCTGAACGTCCTGTCCGAGGGCGTCTCGGACGCCTGGGCGGCACCGGCGGCCCGGGACCTGGACGTACGGGAGGACCGTCCGCGGGCGGCGGAGCCCGGCAGCGGGGAGGTGGTGCGGCTGTCCGGGCTGGCGGAGGCGGCCGGGCGGCTGCGGGCCCGGGCCCGGCCCCTGCCCGACCCCGGGGCGCCGCCGGTGCTGGCGGTGGAGAACCTCGCCATCGGGTTCGAGGGCCGCCACCGGGGCGTGGACATCGTGGACGGGATCAGCTTCGAGGTGCGGCCCGGCGAGGTCCTGGGGCTGGTGGGCGAGTCGGGGTGCGGGAAGTCGCTGACGGCGCTCACCGTCATGGGCCTCCAGCCGAGGACCGCCCGGGTCAGGGGCCGGGTCCGCTTCGGTGGGCGGGACCTGCTCGCCGAGCCGGTACGGGTACGGCGCCGGCTCCTCGGCCATGAGATGGCGATGGTCTACCAGGACGCGCTGTCCTCCCTGAACCCGGCGATGACCATCCGCGCCCAGCTCGGGCAGCTCGTCCGGCGCGGCGGCCGGCGCGGGCCCGCCGAGCTGCTGACCATGGTCGGCCTCGACCCCGAGCGCACCCTGCGCAGCTACCCCCACGAACTCTCCGGCGGCCAGCGCCAGCGGGTCCTGATCGCCATGGCGCTGTCGCGGGAACCCCGGCTGATCGTCGCCGACGAACCGACGACCGCGCTGGACGTGACCGTGCAGGCGCAGGTCATCGAGCTGCTGCTGCGGCTGCGGGCGGAGCTGGGCTTCGCGCTGGTCCTGGTCTCGCACGACCTGGCGCTGGTCGCGGACGTCACCGACCGGGTGGCGGTGATGTACGGCGGCCAGATCGTGGAGACGGGCGTGACCGCCGACCTGGTGGCGGCCCCGGCCCACCACTACACACGCGGCCTGCTCGGCAGTGTGCTGTCCCTGGAGTCGGCGGCCGACCGGCTGACCCAGATCGAGGGCGTCGTCCCCTCCCCCGCCGACTTCCCGGCAGGCTGCCGCTTCGCCGACCGCTGCCCGCTGTCGAGCGAGGTGTGCCGTACGACGGCCCCGGACCTGGTGGGCACACCCGCGCACACGACGGCCTGCCACCACCCGGTGGCCGACCCGGCGGCGACGGAGAGCCCGGAGAGCGGGGCGGTGAAGTGAGCGCGGTCGTCGAGCTGTCGGGGGTCCATGTGGTGCATCGGGCCCGTAGCGGCGGTCTGTTCCGCCGGGACCGGGTGTACGCCCTGACCGGTGCCGACCTGGCCGTGGGGGTCGGCGAGACGGTCGGGGTGGTGGGCGAGTCGGGCTGCGGGAAGTCGACGCTGGCGAAGGTGCTGGTGGGAATTCAGCGGCCGACCTCCGGAACGGTGTCCCTGCACGGCCGGGATCTGTGGTCCATGCCCCCCGCCGAGCGCCGGCCCGCCGTCGGGGCCGGTACCGGCATGGTCTTCCAGGACCCGTCGACGGCCCTCAACCGCCGCCTGCCGGTCAGCCGGATCCTGCGCGACCCGCTGGACGTCCACAACCGGGGGACGAAGGCCCAGCGGACGGAGCGGGTACGGGAGTTGATGTCCCTGGTGGGGCTCCCCCGGGCCCTCGCCGACGCGCTGCCGGGACAGCTCTCCGGCGGTCAGCGGCAGCGCGTGGCCATCGCGCGGGCGCTGGCGCTGGACCCCGGCCTGGTGGTGGCGGACGAGCCGACCAGCGCGCTGGACGTGTCGGTGCGCGCCCAGATCCTCAACCTGCTCCTCGATCTGAGGGAACGGCTGGGCCTGGCGCTGGTCTTCGTCTCGCACGACATCCAG
The DNA here is from genome assembly GCF_055639495.1 of Streptomyces sp. NPDC039424. Taxonomy (NCBI): domain Bacteria; kingdom Bacillati; phylum Actinomycetota; class Actinomycetes; order Kitasatosporales; family Streptomycetaceae; genus Streptomyces; species Streptomyces sp. NPDC039424. The sequence goes on along the minus strand of NZ_JBVKAI010000004.1, from coordinate 585,333 downwards.
ACGGTACGGCGGATGAGCGACCGCGTGATCACCATGTACCTGGGCCGGATCGTCGAGGAGACCCCGGCCGGCCGGGTCACCGACCGCTCCCGGCACCCGTACACCCGTGCCCTGTTCTCCGCCACCCCCGGCCTGCTGGACCCGATCGACCCGATCCCGCTCACCGGCCCGGTGCCGTCGGCGACCCGGCCGCCGAGCGGCTGCCCGTTCCGCACCCGCTGCTGGCGCGCCGACGAGCTGTGCGCGGCACGGATGCCGGGGTTCTCGGCCGCGTCGGACCCCGGCCACCGCTACCGCTGCCACCATCCTGTGGAGGAGGACCGGTCCACTCGCGACCTCGTACGCCAGAAGAATCCCAGGGAGCCTTGATGAACCTTCCCGCCCCGCTGTCCGGTGTCGTACCGCCCGTCTGCACGCCCCTGACACCGGACCGCGAGGTGGACGTCCCCTCGCTGCTCAGGCTGGTCGACCATCTGGTGGCGGCCGGGGTGCACGGGCTGTTCCTGCTGGGCTCGACCTCCGAGGCCGCGTACCTGACCGACCTGCAGCGCAGGCTGGTGGTGGAAGCGGTGGTGGGCCATGTCGGCGGCCGGCTCCCGGTGCTCGCCGGGGCGATCGACATGACCACGTCCCGGGTGCTGGACCACGTGCGCGAGGTCACCGCGGCGGGCGCGCGGGGGGTCGTCGTCACCGCCCCCTTCTACACCCGCACCCACCCGGCGGAGATCGCCCGCCACTACCGCCGGGTCGCCGCCGTGAGCCCGGTCCCGGTCCTCGCGTACGACATCCCGGTCGCCGTGCACAGCAAGCTCCCCGCCGGCCTGGTGCTGGAGCTGGCCGCCGAGGGGGTGCTGGCCGGGCTGAAGGACTCCAGCGGTGACCTGGGCGGCTTCCGGGAGGTCGTGACCGCCGCCCGGAACCGTCCGGACATCAGCGGCTTCAGCGTGCTCACCGGCTCCGAACTCGTCGTCGACGCGGCCCTCGCCCTGGGCGCCGACGGCGCCGTGCCCGGCCTCGCCAACGTCGACCCGCACGGTTACGTCCGCCTCGACCGCCTGTTCCGGGCGGGCGACCTGGACGGCGCCCGGGCCGAACAGGAGCGGCTGTGCGCCCTGTTCGGCTTGGTGGGCGTCGGGGATCCGGCCCGGATGGGCGGCAGCTCCTCGGCCATCGGGGCGTTCAAGGCGGCGCTGCACCTGCGGGGCGTGATCGACTGCCCGGTGACCGCCGAGCCGCAGATCCCGCTGTCGGCGGAGGAGGTCGAGCGGGTGGGGAAGTTCCTGGCGGCGGCGGGCCTGCTCTAGGAGAGCCCCAGCCTGCGGAACTCGATGGTGTCGTACGTCCCCGTGCTGCCCGTCTCGTACAGGATCCCGACCGTGGCTTTGTCGATCCGTACGAGGTCGGAGTAGGCGGCCCGCCGTTCGGACAGCGTCAGGGCCTTGGTGAAGGTCCGTCCGCCGTCCGTGCTGCGCCAGATCGCCATCGCCCGGCGGGCGGTGGGCAGGGACGGGCCGGAGAACAGCAGTGGCCCTCGGGGCAGTTGGAGGACGCTGCCCTGGACCACCGGCACGTCGTCCAGCGTCGGCTGCACGGCGTAGGGCCGTTCGAGGGTCTGCCCGCCGTCGCCGGAGTAGGTGTCGAGGCGGTTGCCGGGGCTGGTGCCGTTCTGGTCCCGTGAGCTGAAGTACAGCCTGCCGTCGGGGAGCTGGGCGGCCGTGCTCTCGTTGGCGTTGTCCACCCCGTCGTAGGTGTCGTCGACGAACCCCACTTTCCAGGTGTGCCCGCCGTCGTCGCTGAGGATCGCGTGGGCGCCGTAGTACCTGGCCTCCTGGCCGGTGTCGGGGGAACCGGCGGGCGGGGCCGCCGAGTGGTTGGCGGGGACCACCAGGCGGCCCCGGTGCGGGCCTCGGGTGAGCGCGACGGCGTGCCCGGGGCCGGTGGCGTACCAGCGCCAGCCGTTCGGCTTGACCGCGGCCGTGATGTCCCGCGGACGGGTGAAGTGCCGCCCGTCGTCCAGGCTGCGCTGCACGAACACCCGGCGGCTCTGCTCGGGGGTGACCTCGCCGCGCATGATCTGCGCCTCCGTCACGGCACCGCTGTTGTAGGAGGTCAGCAGCACGACCGTGCCGGTGCGCGGGTCGATCACCGGCGCCGGGTTGCCCCGGGTGTCCCCGTGCCCGGCGGCGACCACCCGCGGCGGGCCCCAGGTGCAGCCGCCGTCGGTGGAGCGGCGCAGTACGACATCGATGTCACCGGTGTCGCCCGCGCCGGTGTGTCTTCCCTCGGCGAAGGCGAGGACGGTGCCCCGGCCGGTGGTGACGGCGGCGGGGATGCGGTAGGTGTCGTAGCCGCCCTCGCCGGAGACGTACGGCACGGAGGACGTGCAGCCGGGGGTGGCGTGGGCGGTCCGGGTGGCGGCGAGCGGGACGAGGAGCACGGTGGCGGCGAGGAGGACGCGGCTCAGGGGGGTCACGGTCTCATGCTGCCCGGAGTCACCGGCCCCGACTCGTACGCGGGGGCTACGACGGTGTGCGGGCCGCTACCAGGAGCCGGTCCACGTCGTCCGCGTGGATGGTGAGGGCGGCGCCGACGGTGGCGAGGGCGTCCCGTTCGGCCGGGGTGTAGGGGCCGTCGGCGAGGGCGATGCGGGCGGCCTGGAGGAGGATCGACTCGCGGCCGGCGGGGGCGAGGTGCGGGGCGAGGGGGTCGAGGGCCTCGTGCAGCTCTATGGCCAGGCTCCCGCCGCACGGCTGTCCGAGGACCCGGCCGGTGTCCGCCGCGAGGGCCTCCACCAGCGCGGCGAGCTGCTCCTCGGTGCAGTCCTGGAAGCCGGCGGCGCGCACCGCGCTCACGGCCGTCTCCAGTGACGTACGGGCGCAGGTGCCGCCGGCGGCCAGCACGGCGAGGGCGACCGTGTGCACGGCATCGCGGAGCATCGCGGAGAAGCGGGTGGTGGTGGGGTGGTCGAGGACGTCGGTGCCGAAGTGGCGGCGGCAGGACGCGCACTCCACGACCGGCCCGGTCGTCCCGCGCGGCAGGACGGGCACGCCGAGGAGGATGAAGCGTCGGCGGCCGGTGAGGCGCTCGTAGTTGCGGTCGCCTCCGCAGCCCGGACAGAAGAACTCGCCGTCCCCGACGGGCGTCCACGCGATGCGGGTGCCCAGGAGGCGCACAAGCCTGGTGGCACGGCCGTCTCGACCCCGTACTGGCAGCACGTCGCACCTCCGTAACGACGCGGCAACATCGCCGCGCTGGCGTGATGTTAGCCACATTGTCGAGGTGGAGTCAGTACCCCGTACGAGACCTTTCCGTGACCTGCACGAACATATGGCCGGTATACGACGGTGCCCTGACCGCCGTGGCAAGCGGTCAGGGCATCGAAAGAGCCGGTCGGAGGGGGTCAGCGGGTCGCGCGGTTCACCGCGGACACCACCGCCTTGAGCGACGCACGCGTCGTGTTCGCGTCGATGCCGATTCCCCACAGAACCTTGCCGTCGATCGCGCATTCGATGTAGGAGGCGGCCTGCGCGGAGGCGCCCTCGCTCATCGTGTGCTCCTGGTAGTCCAGCAGGCGTACGTCGACGCCGATGGACTGCAGGGCGTCGAAGAAGGCCGAGATCGGACCGTTGCCGGTGCCGGTCAGGACGGTGTCCTCGCCGTCGACAGTGGCCTCGACGGTGAGGGTGTCCACGCCGTCGGTGTCGGTGGTCGACTGGCCCGTGCGGACCTGGATGCGGCCCCAGGGGTTGTCCGGGTTCGGCAGGTACTCGTCCTGGAAGACCGCCCAGATGTCGCCGCCCGTGACCTCGCCGCCCTCGGCGTCCGTCTTGGCCTGGATCAGCTTCGAGAACTCGATCTGCATCCGGCGCGGCAGGTCCAGCTTGTGGTCGTTCTTCAGGACGTAGGCGATACCGCCCTTGCCGGACTGCGAGTTGACCCGGATGACGGCCTCGTAGGAGCGGCCGACATCCTTGGGGTCGATCGGCAGGTACGGCACGGCCCACTCGATGTCGTCGACCGTGACGCCCCTGGCGGCCGCGTCGGCCTCCATGGCGTCGAAGCCCTTCTTGATGGCGTCCTGGTGGGAGCCGGAGAAGGACGTGTAGACCAGGTCGCCCACGTACGGGTGGCGCGGGTGGACCTCCATCTGGTTGCAGTACTCCCACGTACGACGGATCTCGTCGATGTCGGAGAAGTCGATCTGCGGGTCGACGCCCTGGGAGAAGAGGTTCATGCCCAGGGTGACCAGGTCGACGTTGCCGGTGCGCTCGCCCTGGCCGAACAGGCAGCCCTCGACGCGGTCGGCGCCGGCCATCAGGGCCAGCTCGGCGGCGGCGACGGCGGTGCCGCGGTCGTTGTGCGGGTGGATCGACAGGCAGACGTGCTCGCGGCGGGAGAGGTTGCGGCCCATCCACTCGAAGCGGTCGGCGTGCGTCGAGGGGGTCGAACGCTCCACGGTGGCGGGCAGGTTGAGGATGATCTCGCGGCCCGGGCCGGGCTGCCAGACGTCCATGACCGCCTCGCAGACCTCCAGGGCGAAGTCCAGCTCGGTGTCGGTGAAGATCTCCGGGCTGTACTGGTAGCCGAACTCGGTCTCGGGGCCCAGCAGCTTCTCCGCGTACTCCATCACCAGGCGGGTGCCGTCGACGGCGATCTGCTTGATGTCGTCCTTGGAGCCGCGGAAGACGACCCGGCGGAAGACCGGGGCGGTGGCGTTGTACAGGTGCACGGTGGCGCGGCGGGCGCCCTTGAGGGACTCCACGGTCCGCTCGATCAGGTCCTCGCGGGCCTGGGTCAGGACGGAGATCGTCACGTCCTCGGGGATCGCGCCCTCTTCCTCGATGATCGAGCGTACGAAGTCGAAGTCGGTCTGCCCGGAGGCGGGGAAGCCGACCTCGATCTCCTTGTAGCCCATCTTGACCAGCTGGTCGAACATCCGGCGCTTGCGCTCGGGCGACATGGGGTCGATCAGGGCCTGGTTGCCGTCGCGCAGGTCGGTGGAGAGCCAGCGGGGGGCGGTGGTGATGCGCTTCTCGGGCCAGGTGCGGTCCGGGATGTCGACCTGGTCGTACCGGCCGTACTTGTGGATCGGCATGGAGGTGGGCTGCTGGCGGTTCGCCATGATCGCGTGGGCTCCTCGAGAAGTCCGGTTGTGTCCGGTGTCCGGAAGGACGGCCGACGACGCAACGCCAAGCTCCGCGGGGAGGGAGTCGGCCTCTACAGGCCCTCGCCGCGGCAGCTAAGGAGAAGCAGCCCGAAACGCATGATGCTCCGCAGCCTAGCCGAGCCCCGCCGGACGCGCGGGCCTGTTCCAGTATGCGGGACCGTGGGGACGAAGGGGACAAAAAGTGCGCCATACCACTCCGTGACGCTGCGCGACGCCGAATGTCCGTGTATTTCACCAATCATGGTTGCGAGTAGTGACAGTACCGTGACTCAGTGCAAGGGTGCCGGGCATGACGACCAACGGGGGCTTCCAGCCCGTCTTCTGCACCATCGTGCCGCCGCACGTCCTCGACCAGCTCGCCCGGCACGAGGACCCCGCGCTCTCCGGACCCGCCCGCCAGTCCCTGGAGCACGACGCCTACCAGCGCACCCACCGCCGCCTCACCACGGTCCTCGGCGCACCCGCCGTCGCCCCGCCCGCCGAGGCGGCCACCGGCAAGCCCCACCGCACCGTCTACGACGCCCGGCACACACAGGACCTGCCCGGCCGGAAGGTCCGCAAGGAGGGCTCCGAGCCCGGCAAGGACGCCACCGTCAACCGCGCCTACGCGGGCCTCGGCGCCACCTTCGAGCTGTACCTGAAGGCCTACGGCCGCCACTCCATCGACGACGACGGACTGCCGCTGGACGCCACCGTGCACTTCGGCGAGGGCTACGACAACGCCTTCTGGAACGGCGAGCAGATGGTGTTCGGCGACGGGGACAACGAGATCTTCCTCGACTTCACCATCCCGGTCGACGTGATCGGCCACGAGCTGACCCACGGCGTCACCCAGCACACCGCCAACCTCACCTACTTCGGCCAGCCCGGCGCCCTCAACGAGTCGCTCTCCGATGTCTTCGGCTCGCTGATCAAGCAGTACACCCTCGGCCAGACCGCCGCCGAGGCCGACTGGCTGATCGGCGCCGGGCTGCTCGCCCCGCGCGTCACCGGCAAGGCGCTGCGCTCGATGAAGGCCCCCGGCACGGCGTACGACGACGACGTCCTCGGCAAGGACCCGCAGCCCGCGACCATGGACGACTACGTCCGCACCGGCCGCGACAACGGCGGCGTCCACATCAACTCCGGCATCCCCAACCACGCCTTCTACCTGGCCGCCACGGCCCTCGGCGGCCACTCCTGGGAGAAGGCCGGACAGATCTGGTACGACGTGCTGACCGGCGGCGACCTGAAGCAGGACGCCCTGTTCGCGGACTTCGCCACCCTCACCGTGAAGGCCGCCCGCGAGCGGTACGGCGCCGGGGACGAGCTGCAGGCCGTGCAGAAGGCGTGGGAGCAGGTCGGGGTGCGGACGCTGTAGGTGCCGGACGCCGTGGTTTCCGGACGCTGTGGTTTCCGGCGGCTTTCCGTACTAGACACGGACCCATGAGGATTCGAGTGAGGCGCACGGGCGGGTTCGCCGGCATCGAGCGGCGGGCAGAGGTGGACACCTCGGGGCGCACCGACGCCCATGAGTGGCAGACCCTGGCCGAGCGGGCACTGGCCGCCGGCCGGGGCAGTCCGCCGCTCGGGGTGCCGGACGGCTTCCGGTACGAGATCACGGTGGACGGGAAGACCGTGCACGCGGCCGACCCCCACCTCACGGACGAGCAGCGCACGCTGGTCTCGCGGGTGCTGAAGGAGGGTGCGTAACTCGCGGTTCACGCCTGGGCGTTGACTTCCGTTACCGGCGGTAAGGATGATCCCGCCCATGGCGACTGATGCAGGCAACCCGATACCCCGGTTCCCGGCCGGCTTCCTCTGGGGCGTGTCGACCTCCGCCCACCAGATCGAGGGGGCGGCGGACGAGCGCGAGCCCTCCGTGTGGGACGCGTTCACGGCCGAGCCGGGGCGGGTGAAGGACGGCTCGACGGCGGCGGTGGCCTGCGACCACTACCACCGCCACACCGAGGACGTGGCGCTCCTGGCCGGGCTGGGCGTGGACGCGTACCGCTTCTCCATCTCCTGGCCGAGGGTCAACTCCCCCGGCGGCCTGGACTTCTACGACCGTCTGGTGGACGAGCTGTGCGCGGCGGGCGTACGGCCCGTGCCGACCCTCTTCCACTGGGACCTGCCGGCCGCGCTGGACTGGCTGGAGCGGGACACGGCGTCCCGGTTCGCCGAGTACGTGTCGGTGGTCGCCGGGCGGCTCGGCGACCGCGTCGGCAAGTGGATCACCCTCAACGAACCCGCCGAGCACACCCTGCTGGGCCACGCCCTCGGCGTCCACGCGCCCGGCAGGCAGCTGCAGTTCGACGCGCTGCCGGTGGCCCACCACCAGTTGCTGGCCCACGGCCTGGCGGTACGGGCGCTGCGCGCGGCCGGGGCGACGGACATCGGGATCGCCAACTCGCACGGGCCGACCTGGCCGGCGTCCCAGGAGAGCGCCGACACGGAGGCCGCCGACTTCTACGACGTACTGCTGAACCGGCTGTTCGCGGAGCCGCTGATCCTGGGTGAATACCCGGCCGGGCTGGGCGAGTTGATGCCGGGGGACGTCGAGTCGGACCTGAAGGTCATCGCCGAGCCGATCGACTGGTACGGGATCAACTACTACGCCCCGAGCAGGGTGGGCGCCCCGCAGGGCACCGAGATCGAGTTCGGCGGCATCACCATGCCCGCCGAACTCCCCTTCTCGGTACGGGACATCGAGGGCCGCCCGGTCACCGACTTCGGCTGGCCGGTCGTCCCGGAGGGCCTGACGGAACTGCTCACCACCTTCCGCGACCGCTACGGCGACCGGCTCCCGCCCGTCGTCATCACCGAGAACGGCTGCTCGTACGAGGGCATCGACGACCAGGACCGGATCGCCTACCTGGACGCCCATGTACGGGCGCTGCACCGGGCGGTGGAGGCCGGGGTGGACGTGCGCGGCTACTTCGTCTGGTCGCTGCTGGACAACTTCGAGTGGGCGGAGGGCTACGCGCGCCGCTTCGGCCTGGTCCACGTGGACTTCGACGATCCCGCGACACTGGAGCGGACCCCGAAGGCCTCGTACGGCTGGTTCCGGGACATGCTGCGGACGCAGAGATGACGACCGCCCGTTCGGCCCGGCCCGCTGACGCCCTCGCCGAACCCGTCGCGCGGGTCGGCCGGGGCTGGACGGCGGCGCTCTCCCTCGCCAACGGGGCGATCTGGGTGGGCTGGTACGGCCCCCTGCAGATCCTGCTCGCCTCCCAGGCGAAGGACTTCGCGCCCGGCTCCGGCATGTCGAAGGAGACCATGCTGGCCTGGGTGACAGGCGCCGGCGCGGTGGTGTCGCTGGTGGCGAACCCGCTCTTCGGCGCGCTGTCCGACCGCACCGCGTCCCGCTGGGGCCGCCGCACGCCGTGGATCGTGGCCGGGGCGGCGGGCGGGGCGCTGTCGCTGCTGGTGCTCGCGGGCGCGGGCGGGATGGTCACGATGACGCTGGGCTGGTGCCTGGTCCAGCTGACGCTGAACGCGGCCTTCGCGGCCGTGACGGCGGCGGTCCCCGACCGGGTGCCCCGGCTGCAACGGGGGTCGGTGGGCGGCTGGCTCGGGGCGGCGCAGATCCTCGGCGTGGTCGGCGGGACCGGGCTGGCGACGGCGGCGGGCGGGACCGGGGCGGGCTATGCGGCCTGCGCGGTGTTCACGGTGGTGGGCGTGCTGCCGTACGTCTGGCGCTACGAGGACCTGCGGCTGCCGGCCGAGGAGCGCCCGCCCTGGTCCTGGCGCGGCTTCCTCGCGGGCTTCTGGCTGAGCCCGCGCCGCCACCCCGACCTGGGCTGGGCCTGGCTGACCCGCTTCCTGATCAACCTCAGCAATGCCCTGGTACTGCTGTACCTCCTCTACTACCTGCGGGACCGCCTCCACCACCCCGACCCCGAAGAGGGCGTTCTGATCCTGACGGCCGTCAACGGGCTGACGCTGCTCGCCACGGTCGTCGTCGGCGGCATCTGGTCCGACCGCGTGGGACGGCGCAAGCCGTTCGTCCTCTGGTCCGGGGTGCTGATGGCCCTCGCGACGGCCCTGCTGTCCGGCTGGCAGACCTGGCCCGGCGCGATCGTCGCCGCAGCGGTGCTCGGCATCGGCTTCGGCGTGTTCACCTCAGTGGACTTCGCCCTGATGACCGACGTCCTCCCCACAGCCCTGAACCGCGGCAAGGACCTGGGCGTCATCAACATAGCCAACGCCCTCCCCCAGGTAACCGCCCCCGCCCTGGCCGCCCCCATAGTCACCCACCTCGGCGGCTACCGGGCCCTCTACCTGACGGCAGCGGTGATCGGCCTGATAGGAGCGGCCTTGGTCGAACGAATCCGCGGGGTGAGGTGACTTCAGAGGCCTCCGGGATCCGCAGAGCACCCCGAACGAGGCACGAGGGCAAAGCCCGTGGAGCCACAGAGGCAGAGCCCCGCTGGGGGCCAGAGGCCGCGCAACCCCTGACGGGGCGCAGGGGCGCAGCCCCGCGAGGGCGCAGGGACGCAGCCCCGCCGAGGTGCAGGGACGCAGCCCCGCGAGGGCGCAGGGACGCAGCCCCGCGAGGGCGCAGGGACGCAGCCCCGCGAGGGCGCAGGGACGCAGCCCCGCGAGGGCGCAGGGACGCAGCCCCGCCGAGGTGCAGGGACGCAGCCCCACGGGGGCGAAGGGGCACAGCCCCGCCGAGGTGCAGGGACGCAGCCCCACGGGGGCGAAGGGGCACAGCCCCGCCGGCGTGCAGGGACGCAGGGGCACAGCCCCGCAGGGGGCCAGAGACCGCGCAGCCCCACGGGGGTGCAGGGGCACAGCCCCGCAGGGATGCAGGGGCACAGCCCCGCAGGTGCGCAGGGGCACAGCCCCGCCGGGGTGCAGGGGCGGAGCCCCTGGCGGGGGTGAAGGGGCGGAGCCCCTGGGGATGGGATGGGTAGGGGCGGCGGGGGCGAGGAAAGAGGGGTCAGAAGCCCAGGCGGCGTAGCTGCTTGGGGTCGCGTTGCCAGTCCTTGGCCACCTTTACGTGCAGGTCGAGGAAGACCGGTGTGCCCAGTAGCGCCTCGATCTGCTTGCGGGACTTGATGCCGACCTCCTTGAGGCGCTTGCCCTTGGGGCCGATGATGATGCCCTTCTGGCTGGGGCGTTCGATGTAGAGGTTGGCGTGGATGTCCAGCAGGGGACGGTCCTCGGGGCGGTCCTCTCGCGGGAGCATCTCCTCGACGACCACGGCGATGGAGTGCGGCAGCTCGTCGCGGACGCCCTCCAGGGCCGCCTCGCGGATGAGTTCCGCGATCATGACCTGCTCGGGCTCGTCCGTCAGGTCGCCCTCGGGGTAGAGCGCCGGGCCCTCGGGGAGGAGCGGGATCAGGAGGTCCGCCAGAAGGCCCACCTGCTTGTCGCCGACCGCCGACACGGGGACGATCTCCGCCCACTCGAAGCCCAGCTCCTTGCCCAGCTGGTCGATGGCGATCAGCTGCTCGGCGAGGGTCTTGGAGTCGACCAGGTCGGTCTTGGTGACGATGGCGATCTTGGGGGTCTTCCGGATCCCGGCCAGCTCCTTGGCGATGAAGCGATCACCGGGGCCGATCTTCTCGTTGGCCGGAAGGCAGAAGCCGATCACGTCGACCTCCGCCCAGGTCGTGCGGACGACGTCGTTGAGGCGCTCACCCAGCAGCGTGCGCGGCTTGTGCAGCCCGGGGGTGTCCACCAGGATCAGCTGGGCGTCCGGACGGTGCACGATGCCCCGTACCGTGTGCCGCGTGGTCTGCGGCTGGTTCGCGGTGATCGCGACCTTCTGCCCGACCAGAGCGTTCGTGAGGGTGGACTTGCCCGCGTTGGGGCGACCGACGAAACAGGCGAAGCCGGCGCGGTGGACGGTCTCGCCCGACTCTTCGGATGACTGGGTACGAACGCTCATGCCGCCCATTCTCCCTGATCCACGAACCCCCGCCGTACCACCGCCGCCACGACGGGCGGCCACCGTCCCGCCCCGTGAGCTCCCCGAAACCCGCACGCAACGAAACGTCACGGAAACACACCCGTACGCAACCGGAAACGCGCGCCGGTGACCCTCTGACGAGCCCCCACACCGTTGGAGACTCCCGTGACCCTGGCCGCCGCACACGCGAACACCGGCGACACCGCCTGGCTGCTCACCGCCACCGCCCTCGTCCTGCTGATGACCCCGGGCCTGGCCCTCTTCTACGGCGGCATGGTCCGCACGAAGAGCGTCCTCAACATGCTGATGATGAGCTTCGTGTCGATCGCCCTCGTGACGGTGGTCTGGCTGGCGGCCGGGTACTCCCTCGCGTTCGGCGACGACATCGGCGGCGGGCTGATCGGCGGGCTGGAGCACGCCGGGATGGCCGGTCTCGGCCCGGACAGCGTCCAGGGAACCGTCCCCACCCTCCTCTTCGCCACCTTCCAGCTCACCTTCGCGATCATCACGGCCGCCCTGATCAGCGGCGCGATCGCGGACCGGGCGAAGTTCTCCGCATGGCTGGTCTTCGTCCCCGTCTGGGCGTTGCTCGTATACGTTCCCGTCACCCACTGGGTGTGGGGGCCGGGTGGCTGGATCATGAGCAGGCTCGGCGCCCTCGACTTCGCGGGCGGCCTGCCCGTCGAGATCACCTCCGGCGCCTCGGGACTGGCGTTGTGCCTGGTCCTCGGCCCGAGGCTCGGGTTCAAGAAGGACGCCATGCGCCCGCACAACCTGCCCATGGTGGTGCTCGGCGCCGGCCTGCTCTGGTTCGGCTGGTTCGGCTTCAACGCGGGCTCCGCCCTCGGCGCCAACGGCCTGGCCGCCGCCGCGTTCCTCAACACCCTCGCCGCCGGCTGCACCGGCCTGCTCGGCTGGCTCTTCGTCGAGCAGAAGCGCGACGGCCACCCCACCACCCTGGGCGCGGCCTCCGGCGCGGTCGCCGGTCTGGTCGCGATCACGCCCTCCTGCGGCTCGGTCTCCCTGCTCGGCGCCCTGGTGGTCGGCCTCGCCGCCGGCGTCCTGTGCAGCTACGCGGTGGGCTGGAAGTTCAAGCTGAACTACGACGACTCGCTCGACGTCGTCGGCGTCCACCTGGTCGGCGGAGTCGTCGGCACCCTCCTCATCGGCGTCTTCGCGGTCGGCACCATGACCGGCGGCACGGAGGGGCTCCTGTACGGCGGCGGCATCGCCCAGCTCGGCAAGCAGTTCCTCGCCGTCGTGGTCGTCGCCGCGTACGCCTTCGGTGTGACGTACGGCATCGGCAAGCTGCTCGACAAGGTGATGGGCTTCCGGGCGAGCGAGGACGAGGAGTACACCGGCCTGGACCTTACGGTGCACGCCGAGACGGCTTACGATCACGGGGTCCTGGGCCACGGCGCCCCGGTCGCCCACTCCGTCCCCACCGCCCAGAAGGTCAAGAGCCAGGCATGAAGCTCATCACCGCGATCGTCAAGCCGTACCGCCTCGACGAGGTCAAGACCGCTCTCCAGGAGCTCGGCGTGCACGGTCTGACCGTGACCGAGGCCAGCGGGTACGGCCGGCAGCGCGGCCACACCGAGGTGTACCGGGGTGCCGAGTACCGGGTCGACCTGGTGCCCAAGGTCCGTATCGAGGTCGTCGTGGAGGACGCCGACGCGGACCCCGTGATCGACGCGATCGTCAGGGCCGCGCAGACGGGGAAGATCGGCGACGGCAAGGTGTGGGCCCTGCCGGTGGAGACGGTCGTACGGGTACGGACGGGCGAGCGCGGTCCGGACGCCCTCTGAGCGGAGCTCGTGAGCCAGGGGGCCAACCGGCGGACCTCACCGTCTCGGCAGGAAACGGCTCAGCCGAACCCGGCCCTCCGGACCCGAGGGGCGGACCGCGCCGCGCGCCGGGCGGCCAGGCCCGGTCCCCGTCCGCGCTCGTCGGGCCCTGGCCAGCAGTGCCCCCGCCGCCACTCCGGCGGTGAACACCAGCGCGACCAGCAGCCAGGGCAGGGCGAAGAAGGAGGCGCTCGCCGACTCGCGGGTGCCCGTGGCGCTGGCCGTCAGGGTCACGTCGCCCCAGTCGAACTGGGGTGCGCCCCGCCAGGTCTCGGTGAGCCGGACCCGCTCCCCCGGCAGCAGTTCGGAGGGAATTTTCGTCAGGTCGCGCGCCAGCAGCGTCCGGCCGAACAGGCCCCGGGCCTTGAGCTCCACCTTCGGGTCGAGGGTGACGTTGCCGGTGTTGTGCAGCGTGTAGGAGACGGTCGCCACGCTGTCGCCGAGGCCGGGGACGAGCGGCTGGTGGTGGGTGAGGCTGACGTGTTCGACGGCGATGGCCGGAAGTGTCGGTCCGCCCACCCGCAGGTAGACACGGGCGCCGACGGCCCGCCGCACCCCGAGTGCGAGGGAGCCGCCGCCCTTCGCGACGCGCTCGTCCAGCGCCACGATCGCGCCCGGGTGGTCTCCCGGTTCGGCGCCCTGCGGCACGCGGAGGGTGAAGGGGACGGTGACCTTCTTGTGCGCGGGGACGGTGACCTGGGACTTCGCGGGTTTCGCCCAGGCGCCGACGCCCCACATCCGCTCCTTGAGGGTGCGTACGGCGAAGCCGCCGTCGCGGGCGGTGTTGTAGGCGTCGGCCGCGTAGAGGCGGAGGGTCAGGGGCTTGCCGGTCTTGTTGGCGACGACCACCTTGTCGGTGATCGTCCGGCCGGGGTCGGCGGAGAGGTAGAAGTACGGCCGGGCGGCGATCCGGGAGGAGACGGGGTAGACGGACCAGCTGCCGTTGTCGGCGGCGTGCGCGGGGGCCGTCCCGGTGGCCAGGAACAGGCCGAGGAGCAGGAGGAGGGCGTACGGCTTGCGCATGGGTGCGGACCCCCACGGGCGTGAGTCGGGACGGTGGTCGGGCGGGTGCGGCCCCGGTGCGGTGGGGCGCCCGGCCACCGGCGAGGTGACACGTACGCTCAGGTGAGCGTGAGGGTCAGGACGCCGGAGTACGACCCCGGAGGCGTGAACGCCGGTACGTCCAGGGACAGTCCGGCATCGACGGTGAACTCACCGCCGGTGAGCGTGCCGTCGGGGGTCGACGCCAGGGTCGCTCCCGAGGTGCCCACCGTGCCCGCCGAACCGGCCTTGCAGGTGCTGGGGCTGCCCGCCTTGGTCGCGCAGGCGGGGGTCCAGCTCAGCTTCCCGGCGTCGATCTTGGCGCCGGGACCGGTGAAGTCGGTGACCTTGCCGGTCAGGGACCAGCCCGCGGGCCCGCCGCGGAAGTCCTTGACGGTCACCGTGTTGAGGGAGCCGGTCGAGGCCCCGCCCTTGCCGAAGTCGACCGCCGACAGTGAGACGGCGTCCCCGGCCTGGGACATGGACAGCGTCCCCGCCTTCACGGTCGTCGTCAGCTTCTGGCTGCCGGCGGGGACGGGCGTGGTGTCGTTCACGACGTAGGCCGCGGGTCCGGCGCCCTTCTCCGCGTTCCAGGAGCTGCCCTCGTACGCCACGATGCCGGTCGTCGTCTTGTCGTTGACGGGCAGTGAGCCGCTGAAGGAGCCCTGGGCGTTCGCGGTCACGGTCGCGGTGTCCGCGGTCTGCGCGCCCCCGGAGCGTCCGGCGAGTGTCACGCTCGCGCCGGCCGTGAAGCCGGTGCCGTTGACGGTGACGCTGTCACCGGGGTTCCCGGAGGCCGAACCCAGGCTGATGGCACGGTTGTTGACCGGGGTCGAGTCCGTCGCGGTGACGGTCTGGGAGACCGGCGCGGGCGGGTTGGTCACCGTGCACGGGGTGTCCAGCTCCAGGATGTAGCTGGTGTGGATGTTGTAGTCGCCGGGCGAGAGCGTGATCGCGCCGGGCGAGGTGACCTTGAACGTGCCGGTCATGGAGAACGACGGGAAGGCGCCCTTCCCCGGCACCGGGTCGTTCTTCTTCGGCCCCGCCACCGTCACGTCCCCGGTCTGCGCGCCGCCGAGGGTGACCTTGCCGGTCGGGGTCATGATGTCGGCCGGCAGGGCCAGGTCGGTGGGGTTGCTGGCGGCCGGGGTGACCACCGTGTACGTCACGGTGACCGTGTCGCCGACCTTGGGGGTGGTGTCGTCCACCGAGATGTTCCCGGTGGTGGTGCCGTCGATCGGCGGGATGCCCGCGATGGCGGGCGGGATGCAGTGCGTGGGGAAGTCCACGTTCGTGCCCGCCGCACCGGCCGGGCAGGCGAGCGCCCCGCCCGCGGTGACCGCGACCGCGGTCACCCCGAGCAGCGACGCCCAGCGGCGCCGGCGCGGTCTTCGGAGTGTCGGACCCATGCTTGCCCCCTCCTGAGGGATGCGGGCGCAGCGGCTCGTCTGCGCCGACAGGGGGCCATTGATGTGGAGCCCGCGTGAGAAGTCAATGCAGATGCCGCAGAAACCTGACGGATCCTCAGTTTCTGCGGCATCCGGAACAGATCACTCAGTCGAACACGAACGGACCGGGCGACTGCTTGGCGGTCGCCGT
Organism: Streptomyces sp. NPDC039424; assembly: GCF_055639495.1. Taxonomy (NCBI): domain Bacteria; kingdom Bacillati; phylum Actinomycetota; class Actinomycetes; order Kitasatosporales; family Streptomycetaceae; genus Streptomyces; species Streptomyces sp. NPDC039424. Next base: position 569,774 of record NZ_JBVKAI010000004.1, on the reverse strand, counting down.
ACAGGTGACGTTGATCCCGAAGATGGTCATCACCAGCGAGCCGCCGTAGAACTCCAGACTGTCGCCGGAGGCCACGGTGCCGCTGAGCGGGCCGACGGTGACGGGGCTCCCGGCGGTCATGGCCGGGTTCTTCGTCCCGCTGAAGACGACGGTGCCGCCGCCCGCCTTCACCATGGTGAGCTTGGACGTGATCGAGTCCTTCGCCAGTGCGAGCGGTGTCGTGATGGCGGTGGACGTGAGGGTGATGGTGGCCGAGGTGCCGCTCTGCGTGGCGGTGAGCGTGGCCGCCCCGCCGCCGAACAACCCGCAACTCGCGTTGATCGTCGCCGTCGTCGGGGTGACGGCCGCCGCCGTGGGCGCGAAGGCGAGCCCGGTGACCGCGAGGGCCCCGACCATCACTGCCGCACCCGTACCTATGCGCTTGCCTCTCATGAGGCTCCCTTCCCTTACGGGGAATGCCATGTGACGACCGTCGGCCCGGCAGTGGGTGCGGACAGCTGCGCGGCTCGTTTCTGACGGTCCGTCGGGAGTTGACGATTTCATTGACGCGCCGGGAGCAAGCGCTTGCAAGGTTGAATTCCGGCCTATTCAGTTTTCAACACAGAGGGCTGATGGGCGGCGGAGGCCGCCCTCGGGCCTCAGTCGGTGGGGATGGTCTGGCGGATGTTGCCGTCGGGGGTGGCCAGTAGTACCGGGGTGGCCGGGCCGCCGAGGTCGCGTACTGCTGCTAGGTCTTCCGGGGAGGGGGCTTCGGACTCGGTGACCACTGCTGCGGCCTCCAGTGACTTCGCTCCGGATGCCACCGCCATGGCGACGGCGGTGCGCAGGGCGCTCAGCTGGAGGGAGTCGAGGGCCACGGTGCCGGCGACATAGGTGCGGCCCGTCTCGTCCCGTACGGCCGCGCCCTCCGGTACGCCGTTGCGGGCCCGGGCGGAACGGGCCAGGGTGACGATCTTGCGGTCCTCGGGGTCGAGCGCGTTGCTGTCGGTCATGCCCCGAGCATACGAAGAGCGCCTGCGCGCGGGGGCCTCAGGGGCGGTCGAGGCGGAGGCGGTCGGCGCGCGGCAGTCCGGCGACGACCAGGTCGTACGAGTCCTCGATGAGCTCCCGGACCAGGCGGTCCGGGAGTTCGCCGTCGGCCGTGACGGTGTTCCAGTGGCGCTTGTTCATGTGGTAGCCGGGGTTGATCAGGCCCTCGTGCTCGGTGCGCAGCCGGATCGCGTCCTCCGGGTCGCACTTGAGGTTGACGGTCAGGGGCCGCGCGTCCAGGTGCGTCAGGGCGAACATCTTGCCCTGGACCTTGAAGACCGAGATCTCCGGGTTGAACGGGAAGTCCTCCACGGCCGCGTTGAAGGACAGGCAGAAGGCGCGCAGCTCCTTGGGGGTCACTCGGCTCCCGCCTCCCCGTCGTCCGCCGGGCCCTGCGGGGCCACCGGCTCCACCAGCACCGTCACGATCTTGTTCCGGCGGCCGGCCGCCGCCTCCGCCGTCAGCCGCAGCTTGCGCCCGTCCGGCAGCTCCACCTCGGCCGAGGCCCCGGCGATGGGGACCCGGCCCAGCGCCTTGGCCAGCAGGCCGCCGACGGTCTCCACGTCCTCGTCGTCGTACTCCTCCAGGCCGTACAGCTCGCCGAGGTCGGTGATGTCGAGGCGGGCGGTGACCCGGTGGCGGCCCTCGCCGAGGTCCTCCACGGGCGGGAGTTCCCGGTCGTACTCGTCGGTGATCTCGCCGACGATCTCCTCGAGGATGTCCTCGATGGTGACGATGCCGGCGGTGCCGCCGTACTCGTCGATGGCGACGGCGACGTGGTTGCGCTGCTTCTGCATGTCGCGCAGCAGGTCGCCGGCGTTCTTGGTGTCGGGCACGAAGAACGCGGGCCGCATCGCGGTGGACACCAGGTCGCTCTCGGCGTCCCGGCTGATGTGCGTCTTGCGGACCAGGTCCTTCAGATACACGATCCCGACGATGTCGTCCTCGCTCTCGCCGGTGACGGGGATGCGTGAGAAGCCGGACCTGAGGGCGAGGGTGAGGGCCTGCCGGATGGTCTTGTAGCGCTCGATGACGACCAGGTCGGTGCGGGGCACCATGACCTCCCGTACGAGCGTGTCACCCAGCTCGAAGACGGAGTGCACCATACGGCGCTCGTCGTCCTCGATCAGTGACTCCTGCTCGGCGAGGTCGACCAGCGCCCGCAGCTCCGCCTCGGAGGCGAAGGGGCCGTGGCGGAAGCCCTTGCCGGGGGTGAGGGCGTTGCCGATGAGGATCAGCAGGGACGGGACCGGGCCCATGACCCGCGCCAGCGGCAGCAGCACGTACGCCGCCGCCGTCGCCGTGTGCAGCGGGTGCTGGCGGCCGATGGTGCGCGGGGAGACGCCGACGGCGACGTACGACACCAGGACCATGACGCCGATCGCGGCGAGCAGGGCCTGGGCGGTGCCGTCGATCTCTCGCAGGCAGGCGTAGGTGACCAGGGCCGCCGCAGCCATCTCGCAGGCGACGCGGACCAGCAGGGCCACATTGAGGTAGCGGGTGGGGTCGGCGGCGATCTGGGCGAGCTTGGCGCTGCCGCGCCGCCCGGACTTGACGGCTTCCTCGGCGCGGAAGCTGGAGATCCGCGCCAGGCCCGCCTCCGCGCAGGCGGCGAGCCAGGCGACGACGACCAGGGCGACGGCGCCGAGGACGATCTGAGGACTCATGGGCCGCGCTTACGAGACCGTGGGCGCCGGGGACGGCCCGGTCAGCCCGTGCTCGCCACGCCAGCCGTCCACGATGGCGGCCTGCAGCCCGAACATCTCGGCCTTCTCGTCGGGCTCCTCGTGGTCGTACCCGAGCAGGTGCAGCACGCCGTGGACGGTGAGCAGCTGGAGCTCCTCGTCCATGGAGTGCTGCGTGGGCGCCTCCGTCCCCTGCTTGGCGGCGACCTCCGGGCAGAGCACGATGTCGCCGAGGAGCCCCTGCGGGGGCTCCTCGTCGTCCTTGCTGGGCGGCCGGAGCTCGTCCATCGGGAAGGACATGACATCGGTCGGCCCGGGCAGGTCCATCCACTGGATGTGCAGCTGCTCCATGGCGTCGGCGTCCACGACGATCACCGAGAGCTCGGAGAGCGGGTGGATGCGCATCCGCGCGAGCGCGTAGCGGGCGATGTCGAGGATCGCCTGCTCGTCGACCTCGGTTCCGGACTCGTTGTTGACGTCGATCGACATGGTCGTGCTGGTCTACTTCCCCTTGGTGCCCGTGGCGCCGGTCCTGCTCCGGCCGCCCTTGTGGGTGCCGTTCTCGGTGCCGTGGTCGCTGTCGTACTTCTCGTACGCGTCGACGATACGGCCCACCAGCTTGTGCCGTACGACATCGTGGGACGACAGCCGGGAGAAGTGGACGTCGTCGACGCCCTCCAGGATGTCCTGGACCTGACGCAGACCGGACTTGGTGCCGTTGGGCAGGTCGACCTGGGTCACGTCACCCGTGATCACGATCTTCGAGTCGAAGCCGAGGCGGGTGAGGAACATCTTCATCTGCTCGGGGCTCGTGTTCTGGGCCTCGTCCAGGATGATGAAGGCGTCGTTGAGGGTACGGCCACGCATGTAGGCGAGCGGCGCCACCTCGATCGTGCCCGCGGCCATCAGCCTCGGGATCGAGTCCGGGTCGAGCATGTCGTGCAGCGCGTCGTACAGCGGGCGCAGGTAGGGGTCGATCTTCTCGTAGAGCGTGCCGGGCAGGAAGCCGAGGCGCTCGCCGGCCTCGACCGCCGGGCGGGTCAGGATGATGCGGTTGACCTGCTTGGACTGCAGGGCCTGCACCGCCTTGGCCATGGCCAGGTAGGTCTTGCCGGTACCGGCGGGGCCGATGCCGAAGACGATGGTGTGGTGGTCGATGGCGTCGACGTACCGCTTCTGGTTGAGGGTCTTGGGGCGGATCGTCCGGCCGCGCGAGGACAGGATGTTCTGCGTCAGTACCTGGGCCGGGGTCTCCTGCCCGTCGCTCGTCCCGTTCTCGCTCGCCTTCAGCATGGCGATCGAGCGTTCCACTGCGTCCTCCGTCATCGGCTGCCCGGTGCGGAGCACCAGCATCATCTCGTCGAACACGCGCTGGATGAGGGCGACTTCCGCCGGGTCGCCGACCGCGCTGATCTCATTGCCCCGGACGTGGATGTCGGCCGCCGGGAAGGCCTTCTCGATCACGCGCAGAAGGGAGTCGCCGGACCCCAGGACGGTGACCATGGGGTGCTGGGCGGGGACGGTGAACTGTGCTCTCGCCTGCTCCTGCGCGGAGGTGTGAGCTGTGGGTGTCTGAGTCATGGGCCGGCGCTTAAGGCCTGCGGTTCCTCCTCGTCACGGCCGCGTAGCTGAGGGCGGCCTCGCGCTATCAAGAGTACGACGGGGGGCTGACAACGCCGTAGGGCTTTTCGTACGAGCGGGTGTCCGGGGAGCGAAGCCCCTGGCCGTCACGCCGCCCCGCCGTCACGCCGACCGTCCGAACCCGATCGTCGGTACCGCCCTGCGCCGGGGCCACGCGGTGACCGGTTCCGCCGGGACCAGGCCGGCCAGGAACGCGTAGCGCCGCAGGGCCGCCGGGTCCTGGCCGTCGACCGACTGGACCTGGCGCCACCACGCCCCGATCTCCGCCCAGCCGGGCGCGGACAGGGAGCCGCCGAACTCCTGGACGGAGAGCGCGGCCGTCAGGCCCGCGAAGGCCAGCCGGTCCGCCAGCGGCCACCCGGCCAGCGAGCCGGTGACGAAACCGGCGACGAAGACGTCCCCGGCGCCGGTGGGGTCGAGAGCCTCGACGGCGATCGCGGGGACCTCGGCGCTCTCGCCGGTGCGCCGGTCCACCGCGTAGGCGCCGTCCGCGCCGAGGGTCACCACCGCCAGCGGTACGTGCTCGGTGAGGGCGTGGGCCGCCGTGCGCGGGCAGTCGGCGCCGGTGTAGCGCATGGCCTCGTCGGCGTTCGGCAGGAACGCCTCGCAGTGCTCCAGGTCGGTCAGGCCCGCGAGGTCCCAGGCGCCCGTGTCGTCCCAGCCGACGTCGGCGAAGATCCGGGTGCCCTTGCGGGCCGCCTCCGCGATCCAGGGCGCCCGCTTGCCGGGCGTCAGCGAGGCGACGGCCGCACGCGCGCGGGGCGGGCAGTCGGGGGCGGGCTCCTCGGGGGGCGGTTCGTGGCCGTGGGAGACCATCGTGCGCTCGCCCTCGTAGGCCATGGAGACGGTGACCGGGGAGTGCCAGCCGGGTACGGAGCGGGACGGGGAGAGGTCGATGCCCTCCCCCTGTTCCAGGGCGTCCCAGCAGTACTCGCCGTAGTGGTCGTCGCCGAAGGCCGCGGCGAGGGACGTCCTGAGGCCCAGACGGGCCAGCGCCGTGGCCATGTTGGCGACGCCGCCGGGGCTGGAACCCATTCCGCGCGCCCAGGACTCGGTCCCGCGCACCGGGGCGGAGTCGAGGCCGGTGAAGATGATGTCCAGGAAGACGGTGCCGGTGAGGTAGACGTCCCAGGGCGGGTCGGCCGGCGTGCGCACGGCGGCGAGCGGGTCGACGTGGGCGTGGGCGTGCGGGGCCTCTCCGAGGGTCTCCCGTTCCTCTCCGGCAAACGCGTTGGACGCGGTCACGGTGCGCTCCCTGACATGGTGCGGATCTGGCCAGTGTGCACCACCACACGCACCGGGCGGCGGCTCTCCCGCCACAGCCGCCCGCTCGAGCCCCGCCCCTAGGTTGCGGACACGGCCTGGGCGCCGGTCACCAGCGGGGCACGGCCGGTGTCACCCACCCCGGCTCGGCCACCCGCATGGCCGCCGCGTCGTCCCGTTCCCGGAGTGTGCCGTCGTCCTCGGTCCAGCGGCGGTGCAGGCGGGCGAGCTCGTCGCGGTCGAGCTCGACGCCGAGGCCGGGTGCGTCGCAGACGGTGACCCGGCCGTCGGTGAAGGTGAGGCGCTCGGTGAGGACGTCCTCCGACTGCCAGGGGTAGTGGGAGTCGCAGGCGTGGTGGAGGCCCGGCACGGTGGACGCCACATGGGTCATCGCGGCGAGGCTGATCCCGAGGTGGGTATTGGAGTGCATGGACACCCCGACGCCGAAGGCGGCGCAGATCGCCGCGAGGTGCTGGGTGTTGCGCAGGCCGCCCCAGTAGTGGTGGTCGGAGAGCACCACCTGCACGGCGTCCCGCGCGAACGCCTCCTTGATCTCGCCGAAGGTCGTCACGCACATGTTGGTGGCCAGTGGCACGTCGGTGCCCGCCGACACCTCGGCCATGGCGGGGGTGCCGAGCGCCGGGTCCTCCAGGTACTCCAGGACGTCCGCCAGTTCCTTCGCCACCTTCAGCGAGGTCTCCACCGACCAGGCGCCGTTGGGGTCGAGCCGCAGGGGGTGCCCGGGGAACGCCTCCGCGAGGGCCCGTACGGCCGCGATCTCCTCGTCGGGCGGGAAGACGCCGCCCTTGAGCTTGAAGGAGGTGAAGCCGTAGCGCTCCTTGAACTTGCGCGCCTGGTCCACGATCCCGGCCGGGTCGAGGGCGGCGCCCCAGTCGTCGCTCTCGGGGGGCAGGGCGGCGCCGCGCTCCGGGTGGCCGGCCCACTTGTAGAACAGGTAGGCGCTGTACTCGACGGTGTCCCGCACCTTGCCGCCGAGCAGTGCGTGCACGGGCAGCCCGAGAGCCCTGCCCTGGGCGTCCAGGCAGGCGACCTCGAAGGCGGAGAGGACGGACAGGCGCAGTTTGTCGGCGGTCTGGACACCGCGCAGTCCGCCGACGTCCACGGCGTCCTCGACCCGGGAGTCGTCCACGGTGATGTCGAGGGCGAAGAAGGCGTTCACGTCCGTGACCTGACGGCCCACCAGGCGGTCGGCGAGCGGGCGGGCCAGTTCCAGGTACTTGGTGTCGCCGTAGGTCTCGCCCAGCCCGGTGACGCCGTCGGCCGTCACCACCTCCACGATCAGGCGAGGGGTGTACGGCTGGTGGATGCCCTGTGTGTTCAGCAGCGGCGGGTCGGCGACCAGGATCGGCGTCAGCCGCACCTCGGTGATGGTCAGGTCGCGGGTCACAGGGCGGCTCCTCCGGGGTGGGTCACGGACGTCATCCACAAGCGGTCCACATATGGGAACCGAGACTAGATAGACGAACATCGACCGTCAACGGCACCGCCCGGCCGGGCGCGCGCTACTACCCACCCCCTCCCCCCGCAAACGGAATATGGCCCGGATCACACACCCCGAGCTTCTTCCCGAACCGCCTGCTTGATACAACTTGCTCGCGCGTTCCTGTCCGTCGACGGTCGGCGCCCAACCCCCCTTCTTGAGCCGCTCCTTTCGCATGCCCTGGGAACGCCCGTGTCCTCCCCCCGCACCACGCCCTGGCCCCTCGTCGCCCTTTTCACGGCCGGGTACCTCGCCCCGTACCTCCTGCCCACCACCGTCGGCAGACTCGACGCGGGGCTCCCCCTCTCCGCCACCCAGGCCGGTGCCATCGGCAGCGCGCTGCTGCTGAGTTCGGCGACGGCGGGGTTCCTGCTGGCGTCCCGGGTGGACCGGGTCGGAGCACGCACGCTCGCCCGCGCCGGGCTCGTGCTGGCCGTCCTCGGCTACGGCGGGGCCGCGCTCGCCGGTGCCGTACCGGCCGTCGTCGCGGGCGCGGTGCTCGGCGGGTTCGGCTCCGGTACGGTCACCGCCGTCGCCGCCACCGGCATCGCCGCCCAGCGCGACCCGCACCGGACCACCACCCTCGGCCTGCTCGGCGTCTCCGCCCTCGCGGGCGCCGTCTATCTGACGGTCCCGCACCTCGGCCCGGGCCACGGACAGCCACTGGCCGCCATCGCGCTCACCGCGCTCGCGGTCTGGCCGCTCACCGGCCGCCTCTCCACCCCTGCCGCCACCGCCCGCGACCGCGTCGAGCGAGGCCCGCTCCCCCACCCGCGCTCCGGCCTGGTCCTCGCCGCCGCGATGCCCTGCTGGTCCCTCGCCCAGAACGCCCTGTGGGGCGTCAGCGGCCGGATCGGCCTGTCCCAGGCGCATCTGACCGAGGTGACCGTCGGCGCGGTGTTCGCGATCGCGCTCGGCGCCGGACTGCTGGGCGTCGTCGGGGCGGGCGCGCTCGGACCGCGCCTCGGCCGGGCGCTGCCGATCGGAGCGGGTACGGCGCTCATCGCGGCCTGCATCGCGCTCAGCGCCTCGGCGAGGGACCTGCCGACCTTCGCGGCGGGCGAGATCGCCTGGAACCTGCTCTACCCGATCGTGCTGTCGTACCTCATCGGCCTCGCCGCCTCCCTCGACCCGCGTGGCCGCTGGGCGGTCCTGGTCGGTTCCGCCGGCTCCCTGGGCACGGCCGCGGGCCCCCTGGCCGGCAGCCTGCTCTCCGCCCACGCCGGATTCCCGGCCATGGGCACAGTGCTCGCCACCGGCCTCCTGCTGATCGCGCTGCCCCTGACGGCCGTCGCCCTGCGCCCGGCCGGGCGCCCACTGCCGGTCCCCGAGACCGTGGCGGTCGTGGAGATTCCGGTGGACGCCCCGGCCGTCCCCACCCGGCAGGACTACGACACCGCGTCCCCGAACTCGTACGCCTCCACCTCGGCGAGGTAACGCGCCCGCCGCTCCTCGTCGTCCTCCAGGAAGGAGGCGAGGAAGGAGTTGCGGGCCAGCTCGCGCAGGCGGTCGTCGGTCAGGCCCAGCGTCTCCTGGACGGCACGGAAGTTGTCGCCGGCGTAGCCGCCGAAGTAGGCCGGGTCGTCGGAGTTGACCGTGCACAGCAGGCCCGCGTCGAGCATGGCGGGCAGCGGGTGGTCGGCGAGGGCGTCGACGGCGCGGAGGCGGACGTTGGAGAGGGGGCACAGGGTGAGCGGGATCCGGTCGCGGACCAGGCGCTCCACCAGCGCCGGGTCCTCCACGCAGCGCAGACCGTGGTCGACGCGTTCGACGCCGAGCACGTCCAGGGCCTCGGTGATGTACTCCGGCGGCCCCTCCTCACCGGCGTGCGCCACCCGGCGCAGCCCGAGCGCGGCGGCGGCCTCGTACACCTCGCGGAACTTCACCGGCGGGTGGCCGACCTCGGCCGAGTCGAGGCCGACGCCGGTGATCCGGTCGAGGTACGGCTCGGCGGCCCGAAGCGTCTCCATGGCCGACTCGGCGGACTCGTCGCGCAGGAAGCACATGATCAGGCGGGTGGAGACGCCGTGCGCCGACTCGCTCTTGCCCAGCGCCCGCCACAGCCCTTCCACGACCGTCCCCATGCCGACGCCCCGGGAGAGGTGCGCCTGCGGGTCGAAGAAGATCTCCGCGTGCCGCACGCCCTGCGCGGCGGCGCGGGCGAGGTAGGCGTCGGCCAGGTCGGCGAAGTCCTGCTCGGTGCGCAGGACGGCCATCAGCTCGTAGTACAGGTTCAGGAAGGACTGCAGGTCCTCGAACCGGTACGCCTCGCGCAGTTCGTCGGTGTTCGCGTACGAAAGCGTCACACCATTGCGCTCGGCGAGCCGGAACGCCAGCTCGGGTTCGAGGGTGCCTTCGATGTGGAGGTGCAGTTCTGCTTTGGGGAGGGACATCAAAGCATCGTACGGTCCCTTTAGCGCCGTTTCGGAACCGGCACTCGCTGCAGGTCGTGCGCCACGGTCAGCTCCCCCTCGAACCCGGCCGCCCGCGCCTGCCGCTCGAACTCCTCCGGCTCGGAGTAGCGCTGGCTGAAGTGGGTGAGGACCAGGTGCCGTACACCGCCGTCCCGCGCTACCCGCGCCGCCTGACCGGCCGTCAGATGTCCGTGCTCGACGGCGAGGTCCTCGTCCTCGTCGAGGAAGGTGGACTCGATGACCAGCATGTCGCACCCCTCGGCGAGCGCGTGCACCCCCTCGCACAGCCGGGTGTCCATGACGAAGGCGAACCGCTGCCCGGGCCGCACCTCGCTGACCTGGTCGAGGCTCACGTCACCGAGGGCGCCCTCGCGCTGGATCCGCCCGACGTCCGGCCCCTTGATGCCGTGCGCGGCGAGCCGCTCGGGCAGCATGCGGCGCCCGTCGGGCTCGACCAGCCGGTAGCCGTAGGACTCGACGGGGTGGGAGAGCCTGCGGGCCTGGAGGGTGTAGGACGCGGTCACCGCGAGGTCGCCGTCGGTGGCGACCGGCGCCTCGGTGAGCTCCACCGTCTCCCGGTAGGCGGTCGCGTACCGCAGCCGGTCGAAGAAGCGCTGCCCGGAGCGCGGGTAGTGGGCGGTGACGGGGTGCGGGACCTTGTCCAGGTTGATGCGCTGGATGACCCCGGCGAGGCCCAGCGAGTGGTCGCCGTGGAAGTGCGTGACGCAGATCCGGTCCAGGTCGTGCGCGGCGACCCCGGCGCGCAGCATCTGGCGCTGCGTGCCCTCGCCGGGGTCGAAGAGGATGCCCTCGCCGTCCCAGCGCAGCAGATAGCCGTTGTGGTTGCGGTGCCGGGTCGGGACCTGGCTGGCGGTACCGAGGACGACCAACTCGCGTACGGACACGACTGCCTATCCGGGGGGCCACTGCAGGCCGCGGCCACCGAGGACGTGGGCGTGCGCGTGCCAGACGGTCTGTCCGGCGCCGCTGCCGGTGTTGAAGACGATGCGGTAGCTCTCCAGCTTCTCGTCCTCGGCGACGGCCTGGGTCTCGGCCAGGACGTCCGCCGCGAGCTGCGGTGCGGCGGCGGCGAGCGCGGCGGCGTCCCGGTAGTGCGCCTTGGGGATCACCAGGACGTGGGTGGGCGCCTGGGGGTTTATGTCGCGGAAGGCGACGGTCGTCTCCGTCTCACGGATGATGGTCGCCGGGATCTGGCCCGCGACGATCTTGCAGAACAGGCAGTCGTCCTGCGGTGCGCCGCTTTCTTGCTCCCCTGCCATGCGGGTGCCTCCTCACGCCGGTGATCAGTACGGGGGCATCGTAGCGAGCCGGGCGTCAGTCCAGGGCCGGCAAGGACGGCGGAGTCTTCGCCGGGTGCTCCTCCAGCGCGGCCAGCGCCATCCGCACCGCCTCGTCCAGTTGCGGGTCCCGTCCGGCGGCCCAGTCCTGCGGGCTCTGGACCACCTCCACGTCGGGGTCCACGCCGTAGTTCTCCACGCCCCACCCATAACCCTCCAGCCAGGTCGCGTACTTGGGCTGGGTGATCAGCGTGCCGTCGACCAGGTGGTAGCGGCTGTCGATGCCGATGACTCCGCCCCAGGTGCGGGTGCCGACCACGGGGCCGATGCCGAGCGCCTTGATGGCCGCGTTGACGATGTCGCCGTCGGAGCCGGAGAACTCGTTGGCGACCACGACGACCGGGCCCCGGGGCGCGTCCTGGGGGTAGCTGTAGGGGCGGAGGCCGCGGGGCAGGTTCCAGCCGACGATCCGCCGGGCCAGTTTCTCCACGACCAGTTGGGAAGTGTGGCCGCCGCGGTTCTCCCGGACGTCGACGACCAGCCCCTCGCGGGCCACCTCGACCCGCAGGTCGCGGTGGATCTGGGCCCAGCCGGGGGCCTGCATGTCGGGCACGTGGAGATAGCCGAGCCGGCCGCCGGAGAGCTCGTGGACGTGGGCGCGCCGGTCGGCGACCCAGGCGTGGTAGCGCAGCGGCTCCTCGTCGGCGACCGGGACCACGACCGCGTGCCGCGGCTCGCCGCCGCCGGCCGGCGAGATGGTCAGCTCGGTCGCCTTGCCCGCCGTACCGACGAGCAGCGGGCCGGGTCCGGTCACCGGGTCGACGGGGTGCCCGCCGACGGCGACGATCGCGTCCCCGGCGCGCACCGCGACGCCGGGCGCGGCGAGCGGGGCCCGGGCTTTCGGGTCGGAGGTCTCCGCGGGCAGGATGCGGTCGATGCGCCAGCTGCCGTCCTCGTGGCGGGAGATGTCGGCGCCGAGCAGGCCCTGGCGGGGTCCGCCGCCGTGTGCGCCGTACGGCGTGACGTACGCGTGGGAGGTACCGAGTTCGCCGTGCACCTCCCACAGCAGGTCGACGAGGTCGTCGTGGGTGGCGACGCGGGCCAGGACCGGGCGGTAGCGGTCGAGGACGCCGTCCCAGTCGATCCCGCCGAGGTCGGGCCGCCAGAAGTGGTCGCGCATGATCCGGCCGGTCTCGTCGTACATCTGCCGCCACTCGGCGGCCGGGTCGACGGTCTGCCGGATCCGGGTGAGGTCGACGGTGACGGCGGTGTCGCCGTCGTCGTCGGCGGAGGCGCGCCGGTCGCTGGGGACGACCCGGAGCCGGCCGTCGGTCCACAGCAGGACGCGTTTGCCGTCGCCGCTGACCTCGAAGTGGTCGGCGTCGGCGGCGAGGTGCTCGATGCGCTGCTGGGCGAGGTCGTAGCGCTCCAGCTCGGTCTTGGGGTCGGGGTCGTCGGGGGTGGCCCGGGAGGCGCCGAGGACGCCGGTGACCGGGTGGCGCAGCCACAGGACGCCGTCCTTGGCGGCCCGCAGGTTGGAGTAGCGGGCGGCCTCGACCGGGAAGGGCACGATCCGGTCGGCGAGCCCCTCCAGGTCGATCCGGGTGGTCGGGGTGCCCTCGCTGTCGGGGGTCTCGTCCTTGTCCGGCGCCTCGAAGGGCCGGCCGTGCCGCTGCGGACCGAAGGGCGAGGGGGTGGTGGCGGCGAGGGTGATCAGGTGGGGGCGGGAGCCGACGACGAAGGCCAGGTCGAAGACGTGCTCGTCGTAGACCGGGTCGAAGGAGCGGGTGGAGAGGAAGGCGAGGTGCTTGCCGTCGAGGGTGAAGGCGGGCGCGTAGTCCTGGAAGCGCAGCGGGGTCGCCTCGGTGACCGACAGGTCGGTGGTGTGGGCGATCCGCAGCTGGCACAGCGGGCGCGGGCCGGGGTGGGACCAGGCGAGCCAGGCCGAGTCGGGTGAGAAGGTCAGCCCGGACGCCTCGCCGTCCTCGCTGCGGTCGACCTCGCGGACCTCGCCGGTCTCCCGTTCGACGAGCAGCAGCCGTCCGTCGTGCGCGGCGACGGCGGCCCGGCTGCCGTCGGGGGCCATGGCCAGTTCCAGGACCCGGCCGAGCTGTCCGGCGGCGAGCCGCCTGGGGGTGGCGCCGGGCGCGAGTCCGGTCGCGGGGGCGAACTCCAGGGCGTCGTCGCCCTCGGCGTCGGTCACCCACACCACCCATTCCTCGCCCTCCGCGCGGAAGGAGCGCGGCAGCCGGGCCCGGACGCCGGGTCGCGCGGCGAGCGCGCGGGCGGGGCCGGAGCGGTGGGTGACCCAGTGGACGGCGCCGCGCACCTCGACGGCGCTGCCGCGGGCGGTGTGGTCGGGGGCGGCGGAGTCGAACCAGCGGCCGGCGTTCACCGGGTGGGGCTGGAGGTCCACGCGCGGGCCGCCCAGCGGTATGTCGAGCCGCCGCGGCTCGGCGCCGTCCAGGTCGTCCAGCAGCCACAGTTCACCGGCGGCGGTGTAGACGACGCGGGTGCCGTCGGTGGCGGCGTGCCGGGCGTAGAAGCCGTCGAGGGGGGTGTGCCGGCGCAGGTCGGAGCCGTCGGCGAGGGAGGAGTACAGCGCGCCCGTGCCCTCGTGGTCGGAAAGGAAGGCAATCCGCTCTCCCACCCAGCCCGGGTACTCGATGTTCCCGTTCAGCTCCTGGTGCAGCCGTACGAACTCGCCGTCGCCCTCGCGGTCGATCCACAGCTTGCCCGCCGTACCGCCCCGGTAGCGCTTCCACCAGGCGGCCTCGCGTCCCATCGGCGCGGACAGCAGCACCGTCGCCGGGCCGTACGCCACGTCCCCGACGGGCCCGTACGGCAGGGTGGTGGCCGGTCCGCCGTCGAGCGGGACCGCGCGGGCCCAGCTGCGGCGCAGGCTGGCCTGGCCCTGGGTGGTGACCGCCAGCACCTGTCCGCCGGGGGTCCAGCCGCGCACCTGTGTGCGCCAACTGCCCCAGTACGTCAGGCGTTTCGCCGGGCCGCCGGTGACGGGGGCGACGTGTACCTCGGGGGCGCCGTCACGGGTGGAGGTCCAGGCGACGGTCGTGCCGTCGGGTGAGATGCGCGGCTGGGTCACCGGCACGTTGTCGGCGCTGACCCGCCAGGCCCGCCCGCCGTCGAGCGGGGCGAGCCACACGTCGTCCTCGGCGGTGAAGGCGACCAAGTCGCCGTGCAGGTGCGGGAAACGGAGATAGGACGGGGTTGCCGGTGTGGTGGATGCGCCCTGGGTCACCCGATCACCCTACGCAGCGGACGGCGTCCGCGGACGCGGTTTGCGATCACTTGCCCTCGACGGGCCGGCAGGTGGGATCGCTCTGGCACCAGATGGTCCTGGTGACCGTGACGGTGGCGGTGGGCCCGGGCCGCTGGCCGCCCGAGGGCCGGTAGGTGACGGGCGGGGCGTACGTCGGTCCGGTCGTCGCGTCGCAGTCGCCCAGGCCGCTGACGTGGAAGACCTGTTTGTCCGCCACCTTGGCGGTGAGGTCGCCGCGCACGCACGCGCCCTGGACGGCCTTGGTGACCTTGCCGGTGACCGTGATCTTCCGGCCGTCGTCGGTCTGTCCCTGGCAGTCGACGTTGACGACGGTGGTCTCACGGGGCGACGCCGTCTTCCCCGGTGTGTAGGCCTTGTCGCCGTAGTTGCCCGTGCACGTGAGCCAGCGCACGTTCACATGCTGTCGTTCCAGCTTCGCCGTCGCGGTCGTGTCGGTCGTGTACGCGACCGTCGCGGAGCTCAGATCACCCGGCTCGCACGCCACGACGCCGCCCACGGCCACCACCGCGAGCCCCGCCACGGCCGCCGCCCGCGTGCGGCGGGGCCGGTGCCGAATATGCCTCAATGCCCCCATGCACGGCAGCGTGCCACCGGCGCGGACGGGACGGTAGAGCGCATATGGCCACTCAAGTGTTCGGGCCGGTCACCATATAGTGGCGCTCAAGCGTGGCGGCGGGTGCCTAGGGTGGCCGGATGCGCAGTGAACGCAGGGTCAGGCGGCTCGTCGACGCGGAGGGGACGGTCCACCGGTGGTCCGTGCGGCACCGGCACCGGGACGGCACGGACTGCCGGGAGGTGCTGGCGCTGTCCCGGGGCGGGGTCCACATCCGGATCGTCTTCCGGGCGGGTGCGGGCCGGTTCGTGCCCGACGGGTGGCTGCACTCGGGGTGCGTGGGCGACGACAGCGGTGAGTCGCTCAACCTGCACCGGCCCGGTGTGGTCCGCGCGTTCGTCGACGAGGCCCGGGAGCGTGGACTGCTCGCGGCCTCCGGGGAACTGGACGGCTGGGAGCTGTTCCCGGCGGTCGTCCTCAGGTGCGCAGCAGCAGCCACTCCTGCAGTTCCACCAGATTGCCCTCCGGGTCCTTGAGGTGGGCGACGCGCATGCGCTCGGTCATGGGGGCCGGGCCGTGCAGGAGGGTGGCGCCGCGGGCGGTGATCTCCGCGCAGTAGGCGTCGAGGTCGTCGACGCGCAGGACCAACAGGGAGCGGTGGCCGGTCGCGGTGTCGCCCAGTTCGTCCAGGACCTGGGCCATCATCGAGCGGTCCTGCAGTGCGATCCCGGCGGAGCCGATGGCCGGGCTGAACTTCTCGTACGGTCCCTCGGTCGCGCCGGACTGCGGCTTCAGGCCGAGCACGTCGGCGTAGAACCGGTAGCAGGCGGCGAAGTCGCCTACGAGCAGCCGTACCTGGGCGAGTTCCATGGTCTTCCCCCCTCAGCCGGGGCCGGCGGTCAGGCCCAGCGACCGGTGCGGCCCAGCAGGAGGGCCACGGCCGCGGTCCCGGCGGTCGATGTACGCAGTACGGTACGCCCGAGCCGGTACGCCTTCGCGCCCGCCTCCTCGAACTGCGCCAACTCCTCGGGTGAGACGCCGCCTTCGGGGCCGACGACCAGCACGATCTCGCCCTGGGCGGGGAGTTGTGCGGTGGCCAGCGGCTCGCTGGGGTACTCCCGGTCCTCGTGCAGGACGGCGGCGAAGTCGGCTTTGGCGAGAAGTGCGGCAACCTGTCTGGTGCCGGCCGCGTCCGCGACCTCCGGGAAGCGCAGTCGGCGGGACTGCTTGCCGGCCTCGCGTGCGGTGGCGCGCCACTTGCCGAGCGCCTTCAGGCCGCGCTCGCCCTTCCACTGGGTGATGCAGCGGGCGGCGGCCCAGGGCACGATCGCGTCGACACCGGTCTCGGTCATCGTCTCCACGGCGAGCTCGCCGCGGTCGCCCTTGGGGAGGGCCTGGACGACGGTGATACGGGGGCTGGGCTCGGGTTCCACCGGAAACTCGAACGGCTCGACGATCAGATGGTCCTTCCCGACCGTCCGGAGGACCACTCCGGCGGCGCCCCGGCCCTGCCCGTCCGTGAGCACCACGTGCTCGCCCTGCTGCACCCGGCGTACGGAGACCGCGTGCCGCCCCTCGGGTCCCGCCACGTCGACGACCGAGCCGGGGCCCACGCCCTCCAGGGAGTCGACCACGAACACCGGCGCCGTCATCGGGCCGCACCGCCCTGGGACAGGGCCGCCGTCGCCGCCTCGGCCTCGGCGGCCAGCGTCTCCACCAGCTGCCCGGCGGGCAGGTCCCGCGCCATCCGGTGGCCCTGTCCCGCCCACAGCGCCATGCCCTGCGGGTCACCGGCCTTGGCGGCGGCCTTGCGCAGCGGCGAGGTCAGGTGGTGGACCTCCGGGTAGGCGGCCGGGGCGTACCGGCCGTGCTCGCGCATGAAGCGGTTGACCAGGCCGCGGGCCGGGCGGCCGGAGAACGCGCGGGTCAGCTCGGTGCGGGCGAACAGCGGGTTGGTCAGCGCCTGCTTGTGCAGGGCGTTCGCGCCGGACTCGGGGGTGGCGAGGAAGGCGGTGCCGAGCTGGGCCGCGCTCGCGCCCGCCGCCCTGGCCGCGGCGATCTGGCTGCCGCGCATGATGCCGCCGGCGGCGACGATCGGGATGCCGACGGTCTCGCGGACCTGGGCGACCAGAGAGAGGAGGCCGATGCCGGTGCCGTCCGCCTCCGGGATGTCCCGGTGGGTGCCCTGGTGGCCGCCGGCCTCCACGCCCTGCACGATGACCGCGTCTGCACCGGCCCGCTCCACCGCGAGGGCCTCCTCCGCGGTGGTCGCGGTGACCAGGGTGAGGGTTCCGGCACGGCGCAGGGAGTCCAGTACGTCCCGGCTCGGCACGCCGAAGTGGAAGGAGACCACCGCCACCGGGTTGTCGAGCAGCACGGCGAGCTTGGCGTCGTAGCCGTCGTCCCGGCCGCTGTCCGGGTCCCCGAGCTCCGTCTCGTACCAGGCGGCCTCGCCGGCCAGCTGGTGGGCGTAGACCTCGACCGCGCCGGACTCGGCGTACTCCGGCTGCGGCATGAAGAGGTTCACGCCGAAGGGGCGGCCGGTCAGGCTCCGCAGCTGCTTGATCTCCTGGTACATGCCGTCGGCGGTCTTGTACCCGGCGGCGAGGAACCCGAGTCCGCCGGCCTCGGAGACGGCGGCGGCGAGCTGCGGTACGGAGACACCGCCCGCCATGGGGGCCTGCACGATCGGATGTGGGAAGAGATCGGTCAGTGCGGAGGACATGACGGCATGTTGTCACGTCCTCCGAACAAGTCCGAATCCGGCCGTCCTCTGGCATATCCCAGCGGCATCGTCAGCGGTCAGACCCCCTACGGAGGGGCGTCAGCGCCCGTTGAAGGCGTCCTTCAACCGCGAGAAAAGCCCCTGCTGCCCAGGCTGACTGTGCCTGCCCGGGGGCAACCCCCGGACCCCCGGCCAGGTCGCTCGGCAGCCGCATCCCAGCTCGCGTCAGCGCCCGTTGAAGGCGTCCTTCAACCGCGAGAAAAGCCCCTGCTGCCCAGGCTGGAACTGACCCTGCGGGCGTTCCTCTCCGCGCAGTTGGGCCAGTTCGCGCAGGAGGCGTTCCTGTTCGGGGTCGAGCTTGGTCGGGGTGGTGACCTCGACGTGGACGATGAGGTCGCCCCGGCCGCCGCCGCGCAGGTGGGTGACGCCCCGGCCGTGCAGCGGGATCGACTGGCCGGACTGGGTGCCTGGCCGGATGTCGACCTCCTCCATGCCGTCCAGCGTCTCCAGCGGCACCTTGGTGCCGAGGGCCGCCGCCGTCATCGGGATGGTGACCGTGCAGTGCAGGTCGTCGCCGCGCCGCTGGAAGGTGGAGTGGGGCAGCTCGTGGATCTCGACGTACAGGTCACCGGCCGGACCGCCGCCCGGGCCGACCTCGCCCTCGCCGGCGAGCTGGATGCGGGTGCCGTTGTCGACACCGGCCGGGATCTTCACGGTCAGGGTCCGCCGGGAGCGGACGCGGCCGTCGCCGGCGCACTCCGGGCACGGCGTCGGCACCACGGTGCCGAAGCCCTGGCACTGCGGGCACGGGCGCGAGGTCATGACCTGGCCCAGGAAGGACCGGGTGACCTGCGACACCTCACCGCGGCCACGGCACATGTCACACGTCTGGGCCGAGGTGCCCGGCGCCGCGCCCTCGCCGCTGCAGGTGTTGCAGACGACCGCCGTGTCGACCTGGATGTCCTTGGTCGTGCCGAAGGCCGCCTCGTCCAGCTCGACGTCGATGCGGATCATCGCGTCCTGGCCGCGCCGGGTGCGCGAGCGCGGGCCGCGCTGGGACGCCGTACCGAAGAAGGCGTCCATGATGTCGGAGAAGTTGCCGAAGCCACCGGCCCCGAAGCCGCCCGCACCGGCGCCGCCGGACTGCGAGAGCGGGTCGCCGCCGAGGTCGTAGACCTGCTTCTTCTGCGGGTCCGACAACACCTCGTAAGCGGCGTTGATCTCCTTGAACCGCTCCTGGGTCTTCGGATCCGGGTTGACGTCCGGGTGCAGCTCGCGCGCGAGCCGCCGGAAGGCCTTCTTGATCTCTTCCTGCGACGCGTCGCGGCGCACGCCGAGAACGGCGTAGTAGTCCGTGGCCACTTACGACTCCGCCAGGATCTGTCCGACGTACCGTGCCACCGCTCGTACCGCTCCCATCGTTCCCGGGTAATCCATGCGGGTCGGTCCGACCACGCCGAGCTTGGCGACTGCCTCGCCGCCCGAACCGTAACCGACCGACACCACGGACGTGGAGTTGAGTCCCTCATGGGCGTTCTCGTGCCCGATGCGCACCATCACGCCCGAATCCTTCGCCTCGCCCAGCAACTTGAGGAGCACGACCTGCTCCTCCAGCGCTTCGAGCACCGGCCGGATAGTGAGGGGAAAGTCATGTCCGAAGCGGGTGAGATTGGCGGTGCCGCCGATCATCAACCGCTCCTCGTTCTCCTCGACCAGTGTCTCCAGCAGGGTGGAGAGCACCGTCGAGACCGTACCGCGATCCTCCAGGTCGAAGCCCTCGGGGAGGTCCTCGACCAGCCGCGGCACATCCGCGAACCGGCGACCCGCGACCCGGCTGTTGAGCCGTGCGCGCAGGTCCGCCAAAGACGCCTCGCCGAACGGCGCCGGACAGTCGACCATCCGCTGCTCGACCCGGCCGGTGTCCGTGATCAGCACGAGCATCACGCGCGCGGGGGCGAGTGAGAGCAGCTCCACGTGCCGCACGGTCGAGCGGGTCAGCGAGGGGTACTGCACGACGGCGACCTGCCGGGTCAGCTGCGCGAGCAGCCGCACCGTACGGGCCACGACGTCGTCGAGGTCGACGGCGCCCTCGAGGAAGTTCTGGATCGCCCGCCGCTCGGGGGCGGTCATCGGCTTGACGCCCGCGAGCTTGTCGACGAAGAGCCGGTAGCCCTTGTCGGTGGGGATGCGCCCCGCGCTGGTGTGCGGCTGCGCGATGAACCCCTCGTCCTCCAGGGCCGCCATGTCGTTGCGGACGGTGGCCGGGGAGACGCCGAGGTTGTGCCGCTCGGTGAGCGCCTTGGAGCCGACCGGCTCCTCGGTGCCGACATAGTCCTGGACGATGGCGCGCAACACCTGAAGCCTGCGTTCACTCAGCATTCCGCGCACACCTCCAGATGTCGTCCCCGCGGCCCTGGTCCTGGCACTCTGAACGTCCGAGTGCCAGCATTCCCCGGCCCAGTGTACGGCCGTGGGGTACACCCCGGGCAAGGCCGGTCCGGTGCCGCCGTGCCCGGGACCAGTGTCCTCGCTAGCGTCGCGGTATGACGGTGACTTGGGAAGAGCTGGGATGGGAGCGGGTGGCCGCCGGGATCGGGCGGTGCCGGCTGCCGGGCTGGGACTGCACGGCGGGGCTGGTCCTCGGGGAGGGCACGGCACTGGTGGTGGACGCCGGGTCGAGCCTCGCCGAAGGCGCCCGGTTGCGTGCGCAGGCGCAGGAGCTGGCCGGCCGCCGTGTGACCCATCTCGCGCTCACCCACCCCCACTTCGACCACGTGTTCGGGGCGGCGGCCTTCGCGGGCGCGGAGCTGTTCGCCGCGGTGGGCATGGACACGGTGCTCGGGTACGAGCGCGAGGAGCTGCGCCTGGACGCCGTCCGCAACGGCCTGCCCGTGGCGGAGGCGGACGAGGCGGTGGACTCGCTGCCCGCACCCCGCCACCTGGTCTCCGGCGAGTGGACGCTGGACCTCGGCGGCGGCCGGCAGGCGCTGCTGGCCAACGTGGGCCCCGGGCACACGGGCCACGACCTCGCGATCCTGATCCCCGGCGACCCCGAGGTGGTCTTCTGCGGCGACCTGGTCGAGGAATCCGGCGAGCCCCAGGCCGGCCCCGACGCCGTACCGTCCCACTGGCCCGCCGCCCTCGACCGGCTCCTCGACCTCGGCGGCGAGGACGCGCTGTATGTGCCCGGTCACGGAGCGGTGGTCGGCGCGGCCTTCGTCCGGGCGCAACGCGACGCCCTGGCAGCCCGGTTCGGCGTGTCGTGAGCCCTCGGCGAGCGCTTCTCCTATCGTCGTCCGAATGCGCCAGTACTCCGCCGACCTGACCCCTCCGTGGAAGAAGCCCCAGCCCGTGCCGGAGGTCCCGGCGGAGCCCGGCCTGGTGGTCGAGGAGCCGGGCACCGGCTTCTGCGGCGCGGTGATCCGCTGCGAGGCGGGCACGGTGACCCTGGAGGACCGCTTCGGCAAGCACCGGGTCTTCCCGCTGGAGCCGCGCGGGTTCCTGCTGGAGGGCCGCGTCGTGACGCTCGTGAAGCCCTCTTCCGGTCCGGTGCGTCCCACCCGTACCGCCTCCGGTTCGGTCGCCGTACCCGGCGCACGCGCCCGCGTGGCCCGCGCCGGGCGCATCTACGTCGAGGGGCGGCACGACGCGGAACTGGTCGAGCGGGTCTGGGGCGACGACCTGCGCGTCGAGGGCGTGGTCGTGGAGTACCTGGAGGGCGTGGACGACCTGCCGGCCGTCGTGGCCGAGTTCGCGCCGGGGCCGGACGCCCGTCTGGGGGTGCTCGTGGACCACCTGGTGCCGGGCACGAAGGAGTGGCGCATCGCGGAGTCGGTGACCAGCGAGCACGCCCTGGTCGTCGGTCACCCGTACATCGACATCTGGGAGGCGGTGAAGCCGTCGTCCCTCGGGATCGAGGCCTGGCCCAGGATCCCGCGCGGCCAGGACTGGAAGACGGGGGTGTGCCGGGCGCTGGGGTGGCCGGAGAACACGGGGGCCGCCTGGCAGGGGATTCTGTCGCGGGTGCGGTCCTACAAGGACCTGGAGCCGGAGTTGCTGGGGCGGGTGGAGGAGCTGATCGACTTCGTCACGGCCGGCGGTGCGGCCTGACGTCCCTGATCAGTCCACCAGGTCCCGGACCACGGCATCCGCCAGCAGCCGCCCCCGCAGGGTGAGCACCGCCCGCCCCTCCTCGTACGGCCCCGGCTCCAGCAGCCCGTCCGACAGGGCCCGCCGGGACGCGGCCAGCCCCTCCTCCTTCAGCAGGGAAAGCGGCACGCCCTCCAGAAGCCGCAGCTCCAGCAGGATCCGCTCCACCCGCCGGTCCTCGTCCGAGAGCAGCTCCCGCCCGGCCCCCGGTGAGCGGCCGGAGGCGAGGGCCGCCGCGTACGCCCCCGGATGCTTCACGTTCCACCAGCGGACGCCCCCCACGTGGGAGTGCGCCCCCGGCCCCGCGCCCCACCAGTCGGCGCCCCGCCAGTACAGCTCGTTGTGCAGGCAGCGGCCGGATTCCGAGGTGGCCCAGTTGGAGACCTCGTACCAGTCGAAACCGGCCGCCGACAGCTTCTCCTCCGCGATCAGATAGCGGTCCGCGTGCACGTCGTCGTCGGTCATCGGGACCTCGCCCCGGCGGATGCGGCGCGCGAGCTGGGTGCCCTCCTCCACGATCAGGGCGTACGCCGAGACGTGGTCCGGCCCGGCGCCGAGGGCCGCGTCGAGCGAGGCCCGCCAGTCGTCGTCCGACTCGCCGGGGGTGCCGTAGATCAGGTCGAGGTTGACGTGCTCGAAGCCCGCCGCACGGGCCTCCGCCACGCAGGCCTCGGGGCGGCCGGGGGTGTGGGTGCGGTCCAGGACCTTCAGCACGTGCTGCCGCGCGCTCTGCATGCCGAAGGAGATCCGGTTGAAGCCGCCCTCCCGCAGCCGCGCGAGGTACGCCGGGTCCACCGACTCCGGGTTCGCCTCCGTGGTGATCTCCGCGTCCGCCGCCAGGCCGAACTCGTCACGGATCGCGGCCAGCATCCGTACGAGGTCCTCGGCGGCCAGCAGCGTCGGAGTGCCGCCCCCGACGAACACGGTGCGGACCTCGCGCGGGTCGTCGCCGAGCACCTTGCGGGCCAGGCGGATCTCGTCGGTCAGGGTGTCCGCGTAGTTCTCGCGGGAGGCGAGCACGCCGCCGGTGCCGCGCAGCTCGGTGGCGGTGTAGGTGTTGAAGTCGCAGTAGCCGCAGCGGGTCGCGCAGTACGGAACGTGCAGATAGAACCCGAGGGGTCGGTCGGCGGCCCCGGCGAGCGCGGACGCGGGCAGCGCGCCGTCGGCGGGGACGGGCTCGCCGTCGGGGAGTGCGGAAGGCATGTCCTCCATTGTCCAGCACCGGCAGGGTTGCTCCGCTACTCCGCCTGTAGCACCAGCAACGCCAGGTCGTCCTCCGGCAGCCCGCCGCCGAACTCGTGCACCAGCCGCCGGATCCGCTCCGCGATCAGCTCGGCGCTCAGCCCCACGCACCCGGAGAGGGCCCGCGCCAGCCCGTCGCCGTCGTCGAACTGGCGGGAGCCGGAGCGCCGCTCGGTCACTCCGTCGGTGACGCACAGCAGGGTGTCGCCGGGGCGCAGCTCGAAGGTCTCGCTGGTGTACGTCTCGTCCTCGATGACCCCGAGGAGTGTTTGCGGCTTCGCGACCGTACGGACCTCGCCGCCGGGCCCGAGGAGCAGCGGCAGGGGGTGTCCGGCGGAGGCGAGGGTGCAGCGGATGCCTCCCTCGAAGGGGGCCAGCTCGCCGTACAGCAGGGAGAGGAAGCGGGTCTGCGGGCCGTCGCCGGGGGCGACCGGGCGGCCTCCGGCGACCAGGGCG
This sequence comes from Streptomyces sp. NPDC039424, assembly GCF_055639495.1. Classification (NCBI taxonomy): domain Bacteria; kingdom Bacillati; phylum Actinomycetota; class Actinomycetes; order Kitasatosporales; family Streptomycetaceae; genus Streptomyces; species Streptomyces sp. NPDC039424. Next base: position 546,517 of record NZ_JBVKAI010000004.1, on the reverse strand, counting down.
CGGGCGGCGGCGTCGGCGGCCTCGGTGGCGTCGTCGAGGAGGAGCTGGTTGAGGCGGTCCAGGACGTCGGCGACCCGGTAGCCCTCGCGGGCGAGGAGGCGCAGCCAGGGGCGGGCGAGGCCGATCACCACGGCGGCCTCGGGGCCCTTGCCCTGGACGTCGCCGACGGCGAAGCACCAGCGGCCGTCGCCGGCCGGGAAGAGGTCGTAGAAGTCGCCGCTGGGTCCGCCCTTGTCGCAGGGCTCGTAGACGAGCGCGCTGCTCACGCCGGGGATCTCGGCGACCGCGCCGGGCAGCAGCCCGCGCTGCAGGACGGCGCTGATGGTGGCCTGGCGGGCGTACTGGCGGGCGGCGCCGATGGCCAGCGCCACCCGGCGGCCGAGGTCCTCCACCAGGCCGGTGATCTCGTCGGGGAAGGGCAGCGGTCCGCACCGTCCGATGACCAGCGTGCCCAGCGGACGGCCGCCCGCGATCAGCCGGTACGCCAGCGCCGAGCCGTCCGTGCCGTGCGGGCCGAGCGCCTCCCCCGGCCAGGGGTAGGGCTCGGGACCCGACCGTAAGCCGTCCCGAGGGCGCGGCGGGTCCTTCTCCAGGGCCCGGCGCAGTTCCTCGATGCGGTTCTCGCTGGCGTGCCAGACCCGGGCCAGCCGGGGTCCGGACGCTCCGGTCCCGTCGGTCCAGCCCCCGCGGACGGTCGACTCGTCCTCCAGCCACACCGCGCACCAGTCGGCGAGCCGGGGCACGATCAGCTGCCCGGCGAGCGCGGCGACCAGGTTCTCGTCGAGCTGTCCGGCGAGCAGGTCGGAGGCCTCGGCGAGGAAGGAGAGCGCGCCGCGGCCGAGCCATTCCCGGTCGCGTTCGGCCCGGCGTGGCTCGGGGGCGAGCATTTCGGCGACCCGCAGTCCGCGTTCCTCGGCGTACGACTCGGGCTCCTCGGCGGCCGTACTGCCCTCGGCGGGCAGGCGGGCCCACACCGTCTTGGCGCCGGTGCGGTAGGTGACGCCCCAGGCCTCGGCGAGCGTGGCGACCAGGCGCAGGCCGCGGCCGTACTCCGGGGTCTCGTACGGCGTCTCGGCGCCGTCCTGGCGCAGGGCGCGGGAGGGGTGGTGGTCGCAGGCCTCGATGACGAGCGCGCCGGTGTCCTCCAGGCGGCAGGTGAGTTCGACGTCGGTGCCCGCGTGGACGACGGCGTTGGTGACGAGTTCGCTGGCGACCACCAAGGCGTCGTCGGCGAGCCGGTCGCAGGGCGCGAGGCCCAGGTCGGTCCACTCGGTGAGCGCTGCACGTATGAGTGCGCGGGCCGCTCCCGGCGCGAGGGGGCTTCCGGGAAGGGTCGCGTGCACCTCCATGCGCTCCTCGGCACCTCGATGCGCGGGCACGGCACAGGCACGGGAGACGGTCTCCCGTTGCGTCGGTATGGCGCCCATGGTCGGCTCCCCGAGCGGTGCGGACAGATTTCAGACGAATGCGTCCCGGTCGATGCGGACAGAGTGACAGACTGGCTGCGCCCATAAGCGCCGAGTTACCGAAGTGGGCCGCCATGAGTGAGAACAGTGCCACGCGTGTGCTCGAAGACGGACAGAAAACGGAACAAGTCCGTGCATCCGACCTGCGCCCGCTGCTCGCCGCGATGACCGCGGCCCGGGACGGAGACTTCACGAAGCTGCCGGAGACGGGGCACGGTGTCGCCGCCGAACTCACCGCGGTCTTCAACCAGATCATGGACCGGAGCGTGCACTTCAACTCGGAGATGCAGCGGGTGAAGCGGGAGCTGGTGCGGCACGGCCGGCTCGACGAGCGGGTCTCGGCGAGCCCGGGGCCGGGCGCCTGGGCGTCCCGGGTCAACGACGTGAACCAGGTCCTGGACGCCCTGGTGGCCCCGGCGGCCAACGCCACCCGCGTGCTGGACGCGGTGGCGGGCGGCGACCTGACCCAGCGGGTCGACCTGCACGACGGCAGCCGCCAGTTGCGCGGCGATCTGCGGCGGCTCGGCCGCGCGGTGAACACGATGGTCGATCAGCTGTCCCTGTTCACCGGCGAGGTGACCCGGGTGGCGCGCGAGGTCGGCACCGAGGGGCGGCTCGGCGGGCGGGCCAAGGTGCGCGGTCTTTCGGGCAGTTGGCGGGACGTGACCGAGGCGGTCAACACGATGGCGGCCCGGCTGACCGCGCAGGTCCGGGACATCGCCCTGGTGACCACGGCGGTGGCGCGCGGCGACCTGACCCGTACGGTGACGGTGGAGGCGACCGGCGAGCTGCTGGAGCTGAAGCTCACCGTGAACACGATGGTGGACCAGCTCTCCGCCTTCGCCGACGAGGTCACGAGGGTGGCCCGCGAGGTCGGCACCGAGGGTCGGCTGGGCGGGCGGGCGCAGGTGCGGGGCGTCTCCGGGGTCTGGAAGGACCTCACCGACAACGTCAACTTCATGGCCTCGAACCTGACCTCGCAGGTCCGCAACATCGCCCAGGTGACCACGGCCGTGGCCAACGGCGACCTGAGTCAGAAGATCACGGTCGACGCGCAGGGCGAGATCCTGGAGCTGAAGTCGACCATCAACACGATGGTGGACCAGCTCTCCGCCTTCGCCGACGAGGTCACCCGGGTCGCCCGCGAGGTCGGCACCGAGGGCAACCTCGGCGGACGGGCGCAGGTGCGGGGCGTCTCGGGCGTCTGGAAGGACCTGACGGAGAACGTCAACTTCATGGCGGACAACCTGACCTCGCAGGTCCGCAACATCGCACTGGTCTCGACCGCCGTCGCGCAGGGCGACCTCGGCAAGAAGATCACGGTGGAGGCGAAGGGCGAGATCCTGGAGCTGAAGTCCACGATCAACACGATGGTGGACCAGCTCTCCGCCTTCGCCGACGAGGTCACCCGGGTCGCCCGCGAGGTCGGCACCGAGGGCAACCTCGGCGGTCAGGCCCAGGTGCGGGGCGTCTCGGGCGTCTGGAAGGACCTCACCGACAACGTCAACTTCATGGCGCTGAACCTGACCTCGCAGGTCCGCAACATCGCCCAGGTGACCACGGCCGTGGCCAACGGCGACCTCTCCAAGAAGATCACCGTCGACGCGCGCGGCGAGATCCTGGAGCTGAAGGACACCGTCAACACGATGGTGGAGCAGTTGCGCGCCTTCGCCGACGAGGTGACCCGGGTGGCCCGCGAGGTCGGCACCGACGGCCGGCTGGGCGGCCGGGCCCAGGTGCTGGGCGTCCTGGGGGTCTGGCGGGACCTGACGGACAACGTCAACTACATGGCGGACAACCTCACTTCGCAGGTCCGCAACATCGCCCAGGTCACCACCGCCGTCGCCAACGGCGACCTCTCCAAGAAGATCGACGTGGACGCGCGCGGCGAGATCCTGGAGCTGAAGACCGCCATCAACACGATGGTCGACACGCTGTCCTCCTTCTCCTCCGAGGTCACGCGCGTGGCCCGCGAGGTGGGCAGCGAGGGCCAGCTCGGCGGCCAGGCGAGGGTCGAAGGCGTGTACGGCACCTGGAAGCGCCTGACGACGAACGTGAACGAGCTCGCCTCCAACCTGACCACCCAGGTGCGCGCCATCGCCGAGGTCGCCTCCGCGGTGGCCCAGGGCGACATGTCCCGCTCGATCACGGTGGAGACGCGGGGCGAGGTGGCGGAGCTGAAGGACAACATCAACCTGATGGTGGCCAACCTGCGCGAGACCACCCGGGCCAAGGACTGGCTGGAGTCCAACCTGGCCCGGCTGGCCGCGCTGATGCAGGGCCACCGGGACCTGATGGAGGTCGCCGACCTGATCCTGCGGGAGCTGACGCCGCTGGTGAACGCCCAGTACGGCGCGTTCTACCTGGCCGACCCGGACGAGGACGACACGTCCCTGCGTACGACCGTGCCCGCGAAGGGGCTGGCCTTCATCGCCGGTTACGGCGCGGCCCAGGGCGCCACCGTCGAGACCGGCGGCCTCCCGGTGCACGGGCTGGTCCGCCAGGCCGCCCGCGAGAAGAAGCGGATCCTGGTGGAGGAGGCCCCGCCGGACTACATCAAGATCAACAGCGGGCTGGGGGAAGCCGCCCCCACCACCATCGTCATCATCCCGATCCTCTTCGAGGACAAGCTGCTCGGCGTCATCGAACTGGCCTCCTTCTCCCGCTTCTCCGATGTGCACCTGGCGTTCTTCGACCAGTTCGTGAACACCATCGGCGTGGCCATCAACACGATCATCGCCAACTCCCGTACGGAGTCCCTGCTGGGCCAGTCCCAGCGCCTGGCCATGCAGCTCCAGGAGCGCTCGGACGAACTGCAGAAGCAGCAGGCGGAGTTGCAGCGCTCCAACGCGGAGCTGGAGGAGAAGGCCGCCCTGCTGGCCACGTCGTCGCAGTACAAGTCGGAGTTCCTTGCGAACATGTCGCACGAGCTGCGCACACCGCTGAACTCCCTGCTGATCCTGGCGCGCCTGCTGTCCGACAACCCGGACGGCCATCTCTCTGACCAGGAGGTGCAGTTCGCGACGACGATCCACCGCTCCGGCTCCGACCTGCTGCAACTGATCAACGACATCCTGGACCTGTCGAAGATCGAGGCGGGCCGCATGGACGTCCGTCCGAAGCGGCTGCCGCTGATCAAGCTGCTGGACTACGTCCACGCCACCTTCCGCCCGCTCACCCTGGACCGGGGGCTCGCGTTCGAGGTGGCGGTGGGCGAGGACGTACCGCGCGAGATGTACTCGGACGAGCAGCGTCTGCAGCAGATCCTGCGCAACCTGCTCTCCAACGCGATCAAGTTCACCGCGTCGGGCCGGGTCGAGCTGCGGGTGACCCGGGTGAAGGATCCCGAGCACCGCTATGTCCACGACAGCGACGAGGTGATCGCCTTCGCGGTCTCCGACACCGGTATCGGCATCGCCGCCGAGAAACTCCCGGTGATCTTCGAGGCGTTCCAGCAGGCCGACGGCACGACGAACCGCAAGTACGGCGGTACGGGCCTCGGCCTGTCCATCAGCCGGGAGATCGCGGGCCTGCTCGGCGGCCGGATCGTCGCGGAGAGCGAACCCGGCCAGGGCTCCACCTTCACGCTGTACGTACCCGTCGTCAGCCCCGGCCACATGGTGACCGGCCCGGCGGCGGACAGCCGGCTTCCGCAGCAGCCCTCGTCCGAGTCCTTCCCGCCCGCCCACGACACCGACGACTCCTGGCCGGTGCCCACCAAACTGGAGGCCTGGCAGACGGGCCGGGCGGGTCAGGTGCTGCCCGGCCGCCGGGTGCTGATCGTCGACGACGACATCCGCAACGTCTTCGCCCTCACCCATGTCCTGGGCCGGGTCGGCATGCCGGTGCTGTACGCGGAGAACGGCCGGGAGGGCATCGAGACACTGGAGCGCCACCCGGACGTCGAGCTGGTCCTGATGGACATCATGATGCCGGAGATGGACGGCTACGAGACGATCTCCGCCATCCGCCGCTCCCCGCGCTGGGCCGGGCTGCCCATCGTCGCCCTGACCGCCAAGGCCATGCCGGGCGACCGGGAGAAGTCCATCGCGCGCGGCGCCAACGACTACGTACCCAAGCCGGTGGACGTCGACCGGCTGCTCACGGTCGTCTGCGCCCTCCTGGACCCGGACGGCGCGGCACCGGCCGAGGAGCGGGGACGGGGTGAGGCGCCGTCACCATGAGTTCCGGGCCCCTCTCCGACACCGGCGCCGGCATCCTCCTGGTCGATGACATGGAGGACAACCTGACCGCGCTGGAGGCCGTACTGGCCTCCCTCAACGAGCCCATGGTGCGGGCGCGTTCGGGTGAGGAGGCGATGAAGGCACTGCTGCGCCGGCGCTTCGCCGTCGTCCTCCTCGACATCCGCATGCCCGGCATGGACGGTTTCGAGACCGCCGCCAACATCAAACGCCTCGACCAGACCAAGGACGTCCCGATCATCTTCCTGACCGGCGCCGACGAGGACTCGGGATACGCCTTCCGCGGCTATGCGACGGGCGCGGCGGACTATCTGACCAAGCCGTTCGATCCATGGGTGCTGCGGGCGAAGGTCAGTGTCTTCCTGGATCTGGACCGAAAGAACCGGCAGCTGCAGCGGCTGCTGGACCGCGAGCGGGAGCAGTTCGACGAACTGGCCTGCCATCTGGCGGCGATGGACGACCTCGTCAAGGAAGACGGGCCGGCGGACACCGACGCCCTGCGCCGTCGAATACGGCTGGTGGACGAGTTGCTGAGGGAGATGCGCCGGGGCTGGCGGTGAGACGGGCCGACGGGCGGGGCGGAACCCCTGAGGGCTCCGCCCGCGCCGACGGGTTCACGCCTCGCGCGTCCCCGCGTACATCTCGTCGATCAGGTGCTTGTACTCCCGCTCGACCACGGGCCGCTTCAGCTTCAGGCTGGGCGTGATCTCCCCGTGCTCGACGTCGAGGTCGCGCGGCAGGAGGCGGAACTTCTTGATGGTCTGCCAGCGCTGGAGGCCGGCGTTGAGTTCGGTGACGTACCCCTCGACCATCGCGACCGTCGCCGGGGCGGCGACCACCTCCGCGTACGGCTTGCCGCCCAGCCCGTTGTCCTTGGCCCACTCGAGGATCGACGGCTCGTCGAGGGCGATGAGGGCGGTGCAGAAGTTCCGGTCGGCGCCGTGCACGAGGATGTTGGACACGTACGGGCACACCGCCTTGAACTGGCCCTCGACCTCGGCGGGCGCGATGTACTTGCCGCCGGACGTTTTGATCAGGTCCTTCTTGCGGTCGGTGATGCGCAGATAGCCGTCGGGCGACAGCTCGCCGATGTCACCGGTGTGGAACCAGCCGTCGCTCTCCAGCACCTCGGCGGTCTTCTCGGGCAGCCCGTGGTAGCCCTCCATGATGCCCGGGCCGCGCAGCAGGATCTCCCCGTCGTCCGCGATGCGCACCTCCGTGCCGGGCAGCGGCTTGCCGACCGTGCCGGTGCGGTAGGCCTCGCCGGGGTTGACGAAGGAGGCGGCCGAGGACTCCGTGAGGCCGTAGCCCTCCAGGATGTGGATGCCGGCGCCGGCGAAGAAGTAGCCGATCTCGGGCGAGAGCGCGGCCGAGCCCGAGACGCACGCCCGCAGGTTGCCGCCGAACGCCTCGCGGATCTTGGCGAAGACGAGCGCGTCGGCCACCTTGTACTTGGCGCCGAGGCCGAAGGGCACGGAGTGGGTGCCGGTGCGGCGGAAGTTGTCCTGGGAGACCTTGGCGTACTCGCGGGCGACCTCGGCGGCCCACTGGAAGATCTTGTACTTGGCCGGACCGCCCGCGCGGGCCTTGGCGGCGACGCCGTTGTACACCTTCTCGAAGATGCGCGGGACGGCCGCCATGTACGTCGGCTGCACCACCGGCAGATTCTCGATGATCTTGTCGACCCGGCCGTCGACGGCGGTGACGTGCCCCACCTCGATCTGCCCGGAGGTGAGCACCTTGCCGAAGACGTGCGCGAGCGGCAGCCACAGGTACTGCACGTCATCCGCGCTGATCAGCCCGGTCGCGGCGGTCGCCTTCGCCATGTACGCCCAGTTGTCGTGCGGCAGCCGCACGCCCTTGGGGCGGCCGGTGGTGCCTGAGGTGTAGATCAGCGTCGCGAGCTGTTCCCTGGTGATCGCACCGACCCGCTCCTTGATCAGCTCGGGGTGCTTCTCCAGGTACGCGGCACCGCGCTGCTCCAGCTCGGCGAGGGTGAGCACCCATTCGCCGGTCTCGACGCCCGCCGGGTCGATGACGACCACGTGGTGCAGCTCGGGCAGCTCGGCGCGCTTCTCGACCGCCTTGGCCAGCTGGTCGGCGTTCTCCGCGATGAGCACCCGGCTGTCGGAGTCGGAGAGGATGAACGCCGACTCCTCGGCGTTGGTCTGCGGATAGACGGTGGTCGTGGCCGCACCGGCGCACAGGATGCCGAGGTCGGCGAGGATCCACTCGACCCGGGTCGAGGAGGCCAGGGCCACCCGGTCCTCGGACCGCACGCCCAGTTCGATGAGGCCGGCCGCGATCGCGTAGACCCGCTCGGCGGCCTGCGCCCAGCTCAGCGACTTCCATTCGTCGGGGCCCTGGCCGGAGGCCGGCGGTACGGGATAGCGGTATGCCTCGGCGTCCGGTGTGGCGTCCACGCGCTCCAGGAAGAGGGCCGCGACGGACGGCGGACGGTTCTCGATCAGGGTATGTGTGTCGCTCACGACATCCTCCGGGGCCCGCGACAGCGCGGCTGGCTCAGTGTGGCGGGGTGTGACTCACGGGCGGTGGTTCGGGCTGTTGTTTAACTCGCGAGTAACCATCGAGCAGGGACAGAGTAAAGGGCGACCGGCCGGTGCGTAAGGGGCGGCGGCCTGTCACTTTCCACAGAGAGCGACGCTACGCACGCGTAGGGGCCCGCCGCACTTTCGTACGCCGAGCCCCTGTTCTGCCCTTTTTACGGACGCCACCCTTCGTTACCGGTGGTTACTTCTTGCCCTTGGCCGACCCCGCGCTGTCATCGCTGGAGAGGACCGCGATGAACGCCTCCTGCGGAACCTCCACGGAACCCACCATCTTCATCCGCTTCTTGCCTTCCTTCTGCTTCTCCAGCAGCTTCCGCTTACGGGAGATGTCACCGCCGTAGCACTTGGCGAGGACGTCCTTGCGGATGGCGCGGATGGTCTCGCGGGCGATGACCCGGGACCCGATGGCCGCCTGCACCGGCACCTCGAAGGCCTGCCGCGGGATCAACTCCTTGAGCTTGGCCACGAGCCGCACACCATAGGCGTACGCCTGGTCGCGGTGGGTGATCGCGGAGAAGGCGTCCACCTTGTCGCCGTGCAGCAGGATGTCGACCTTGACGAGCTGGGAGGTCTGCTCACCGGTGGGCTCGTAGTCGAGCGAGGCGTAGCCGCGCGTCTTGGACTTCAGCTGGTCGAAGAAGTCGAAGACGATCTCGGCGAGCGGGAGCGTGTACCGGATCTCGACCCGGTCCTCGGACAGGTAGTCCATGCCGAGGAGGGTGCCGCGCCGGGTCTGGCACAGCTCCATGATCGACCCGATGAACTCGCTCGGCGCCAGGATGGTGGCCCGCACGACCGGCTCGTACACCTCGCTGATCTTCCCCTCGGGGAACTCGCTCGGGTTGGTGACGGTGTGCTCGCTGCCGTCCTCCATGACCACGCGGTAGACCACGTTCGGCGCGGTGGCGATGAGGTCGAGCCCGAACTCACGCTCCAGCCGCTCGCGGATCACGTCGAGGTGCAGCAGGCCCAGGAAGCCGACGCGGAAGCCGAAACCGAGGGCGGCGGAGGTCTCCGGCTCGTACACCAGCGCGGCGTCGTTGAGCTGGAGCTTGTCGAGGGCCTCGCGCAGCTCGGGGTAGTCGGAGCCGTCCAGCGGATACAGACCGGAGAAGACCATCGGCTTGGGGTCCTTGTAGCCGCCGAGCGCCTCCGTGGCGCCCTTGGCCTGGCTGGTGACGGTGTCACCGACCTTGGACTGGCGGACGTCCTTCACACCGGTGATCAGATAGCCCACCTCGCCGACGCCGAGGCCGTCCGCCGGGAGCATCTCGGGCGAGTTGGTCCCGATCTCCAGCAGCTCGTGCGTGGCACCGGTGGACATCATCCGGATGCGCTCGCGCTTGTTGAGCTGTCCGTCGATGACACGGACGTACGTCACGACACCCCGGTAGGAGTCGTAGACCGAGTCGAAGATCATGGCGCGCGCGGGGGCGTCCTTGACGCCGACCGGGGCGGGGAAGTCGGCGACGACCTTGTCGAGCAGCGCCTCCACGCCGAGGCCGGTCTTGGCGGAGACCTTCAGCACGTCGTCGGGGTCGCACCCGACGAGGTTGGCGAGCTCCTCGGCGAACTTCTCGGGCTGGGCGGCCGGCAGGTCGATCTTGTTGAGCACCGGGATGATGGTGAGGTCGTTCTCCATCGCCAGGTAGAGGTTGGCGAGGGTCTGCGCCTCGATGCCCTGGGCGGCGTCCACGAGGAGGACGGTCCCCTCGCAGGCGGCGAGCGACCGCGAGACCTCGTACGTGAAGTCGACGTGCCCCGGGGTGTCGATCATGTTGAGGATGTGCGTGTTGCCCGGATCGTGGGTGGGCGCCCAGGGCAGCCGCACGGCCTGGGACTTGATCGTGATACCGCGCTCGCGCTCGATGTCCATCCGGTCGAGGTACTGAGCACGCATCTGCCGCTGCTCGACCACACCGGTCAGCTGGAGCATCCGGTCGGCGAGCGTGGACTTGCCGTGGTCGATGTGCGCGATGATGCAGAAGTTGCGGATCAGAGCCGGGTCGGTACGGCTCGGCTCGGGCACATGGTTAGGGGTCGCGGGCACGCAGGGTCCTGTCTCTTGAGGCGCCTTATGCCTCGGGTCGGATCTATACGTAGCCTCCATGGTCCCACGGGTGGGGACCGGAGACCGGTTTGGGCCACTCGAAGGGCCACTGGTAGGCTGGGTGGCTGTGTCTCATGCCCTCTCTGCACGAGGCACGACCCAAGAAATCACCGGCACGGGACCCTCGCGGCCCCGTGCCAGAACCTGAAAAGGCTCATTCGTGGCGAACATCAAGTCCCAGATCAAGCGGATCAAGACCAACGAGAAGGCTCGGCTGCGCAACAAGGCCGTCAAGTCCTCCCTGAAGACCGCGATCCGCAAGGCCCGCGAGGCCGCTGCCGCGGGTGACGTCGAGAAGGCCACCGAGTACCAGCGCGCTGCCGCGCGTCAGCTCGACAAGGCCGTCTCGAAGGGCGTCATCCACAAGAACCAGGCCGCCAACAAGAAGTCGGCGCTGGCCGCCAAGGTCACGTCCCTCAAGGGCTGAACACCTTTCTGATCTGACCGCCGGAAGGACCCAGAGCGGGCCCTCTCTCATCCGCTCCCGACCGGCACCCCAGGATCCACGCGCGGCCTGCGTTCGCCACGCGGGCGTGGATCCGACAGCTTGAGCCGAAGGCCCCGGCCTCCGCCCTCCCCAGGGCGGGTGCCGGGGCCTTCGGCGCAACCGCCCCTTGTCACGGGGCCTGTCTCACGCCCGTCCCCGGGACCGCGCCGCCCGCGCGACCGTCACGACCGCCTTCTCCAGGGCGTATCCGGGATCGTCGCCGCCGCCCTTCACCCCCGCGTCCGCCTCGGCCACCGCCCGCAGGGCGACCGCCACCCCGTCCGGCGTCCATCCCCGCATCTGCTGCCGCACCCGGTCGATCTTCCAGGGCGGCATCCCCAGCTCCCGCGCGAGATCGGCGGGCCGGCCGCCCCGCGCCGACGACAGCTTGCCGATCGCCCGCACGCCCTGCGCCAGCGCGCTCGTGATCAGCACCGGCGCCACCCCGGTCGCCAGCGACCACCTGAGCGCCTCCAGGGCCTCCGCCGTCCGCCCCTCGACCGCCCGGTCCGCGACCGTGAAGCTGGAGGCCTCGGCCCGCCCGGTGTAGTACCGCCCGACGACGGCCTCGTCGATCGTCCCCTCCACGTCGGCGGCCAACTGTGCCACCGCCGACGCAAGCTCCCGCAGATCACTGCCGATCGCGTCCACCAGCGCCTGGCACGCCTCGGGGGTGGCCGAGCGCCCCAGCCCCCGGAACTCCCCTCGCACGAACGCCAGCCGGTCCGCCGGCTTGGTCATCTTCGGGCACGCCACCTCCCGCGCCCCCGCCTTGCGCGCGGCGTCGAGCAGCCCCTTGCCCTTCGCGCCGCCCGCGTGCAGCAGCACGAGGGTGATCTCCTCCGCGGGCGACCCGAGATAGGCCTTCACGTCCTTGACCGTGTCGGCCGACAGGTCCTGCGCATTGCGTACGACCACGACCTTGCGCTCCGCGAAGAGCGACGGGCTGGTCAGCTCGGCGAGCGTCCCGGGCTGCAACTGGTCCGGCGTGAGATCCCGCACGTCCGTGTCGGCGTCCGCCGCCCGGGCGGCGGCCACCACCTCCCGCACGGCGCGGTCGAGCAGGAGATCCTCCTGCCCCACGGCAAGCGTCAGCGGGGCAAGCGGCTCGTCATTCGCAGTCTTCCTGGCCATCGCGACAAGCATCCCACGCGCCACCGACAACGCACCGCGCCCAGGCCCGGCACCTGCTACGGCTCCTCCCGCCAGCCGTCCCACTCCCGTGCCAGCGCGTCCAGCTCCTGCGGGTCCAGTCGCTCCGTCTCGTCCCGCAGGACGACGAGCCACTGCGCGTCCTCGGCGTCGTCCTCACCGGCCAGCGCGTCCCGCACCAGCTGCGGCTCCTCCTGGATCCCGAACCGCTCCCCGAGCACCTCCGCCACCTCTTCGGCGGCATCGCGGTCGGGCAGCACCAGCACATGTCTCACATCGCTCACGGAGTCATTCTCCCGACCGCACGAGCGGCCCCGCGACGGTGGGTACGAAGGCCTGCTCGATCCCGAACCGCTCCCGGTACACCGCGAGAACCTCCTCGTCCGACTCCAGTTCCCGCACCTCCCGCGTCCCGTCGGCGGCCGTCACCGTCCACACGCGGCCGCTCAGGGTGATCCTGCCTCCGTCCTCCGTGACCCGCGAGCAGACCAGCGACCGCGTGAAGTGCGACTGGGGCGAGGTGCTGTGCCACCAGGCCCCGGCGGCGAAGTCGCCGAGCGCCCGGGGCCGTGTCTCCAGGCGGTACTGGGGCGTGCCGTCCCGGAACACGTCCAGGTCCACGCCCGCCTCCGCGATCCGGAACGTCCCGCCGGGGTCCGGCTGCTCGCCCCGCTCCCGCAGCGCCAGCGGATGGTGGCTGTGCGCCCCGAACCCGACGTCGGCGAGCCACTCACCGCCGTCCACCGTCCGCACCCGCAGCGCGAGATGGTCGTAGGGGATCCCCAGCCGCCCCTCGTCCCCGTACACCCGCCCGGCGAGCAGGGCCACATCGAAACCCAGCGCGCCGAGCAACGCCCCGAAGACGCCGTTCAGTTCGTAGCAGAACCCGCCCCTTCCCGCGCCCACCACCTTGTCCACGAGCCGTTTCTCCTCCAGCACGATCTCCTCTCCGAGGTGCACCGACAGATTCTCGAAGGGCACGGTCCGCAGATGGCTGAGATGCAGTACGCGCAATGCTTCGGCGGTGGGCCGCGCCGGGTGCGGGACCCCCAGGCGGCGGAGATAGGCGTCGACCTGTGCGGAGTTCATGCCCTTAGTCTCCCGCCACCCGCACCTCCCCGTCCGCCCCGCCCCTCCCCGCGACCGCGAGCGCCCCGTCCCGGTCCGTGCGCAGCACCACCGCCCCTTCGTCCCGCAGCGCCCGTACGGTGCCGGGCGCCGGATGGCCGTACGGGTTGCCGGCACCGCAGCTGATGAGCGCGACCCGGGGGGCGGCCAGGCGTATCAGGTCCGGGTCCTGGTAGGCCGAGCCGTGATGGGCGACCTTGAGCACGTCGACGCCGCCCAGACCGGCCGCCGCCGGGGTTCTCAACAGGGCCTGCTGCGCCGGGGGTTCGAGGTCGCCGAGCAGCAGCAACCGCAGCCCGGCCGAGCGGACGAGCAGCGCCACGCTGGCGTCGTTGGGTCCCTCCGGCTCCGCCGCCGGGTGCGGCGGGGGCCACAGCACCTGCCAGGACAGGGGTCCGGTCCGCCGCCGCTCCCCGGCGACCGCGTGTGTGAGGGGGATGTTCCGTCCGGCCGCCTCCTTTTGTACGAGCTCGGCCTGGTCGGCGGGCTCTTCGAAGCCCGTCGTCTCGATCTCGCCCACCGACCGCCCGCGCAGCACGCCGGGCAGTCCCGCGACATGGTCGGCGTGGAAGTGGGTCAGCACGACCAGCGGGATCCGGGTGATGCCGAGTTCCCGCAGGCAGTGGTCGACCAGCGCCGGATCGGGTCCGGCGTCCACCACCACCGCGGTGCCGTCGCCCGCCGCGAGCACCGTCGCGTCGCCCTGCCCCACGTCGCACATCGCCAGCCGCCAACCGGGCGGCGGCCAGCCGGTGATCACCCGGGTCAGCGGTGCCGGCCGCACCACGGCGAGCAGGAGCAGCATCCCGCAGACCCCGCACCACCACGGGTGCCGCAGCAGCCGCCGCCCGAGGAGGACGCCGGCCACCGTCACGGCGGCGAGCAGCAGCGCCCCGGTCCAGCTGCCCGGCCAGTCCACTCCCCCACCGGGCAGCGCGGCCCCGCCCCGGGCCACGCCCGCGATCCATTCGGCCGGCCGGCCCGCGAGCCAGGCCAGGGCCTTCGCCACGGGCATCGCCACCGGCGCGCTCGCCAGCGCCGCGAAGCCCAGGACCGTGGCCGGGGCGACCGCGGCCTCGGCGAGCAGATTGCACGGCACCGCAACCAGGCTCACCCGCGCCGACAGCACGGCGACGACCGGCGCGCACACCGCCTGCGCGGCCCCGGCGGCGGCCAGCGCCTCGGCGAGCCGCGCGGGAACCCGGCGCCGCCGCAGCGCCGCGCACCATCGGGGCGCGAGCGTGAGCAGGGCGCCGGTGGCCAGCACGGAGAGCAGGAAGCCGTAACTGCGGGCGAGCCACGGGTCGTACAGGACCAGCAGCAGGACGGCCGTCGCCAGCGCGGGAATCAGCGATCTGCGGCGTCCCGTCGCCAGGGCGAGCAGGGCGACGGCCCCGCAGGCCGCGGCCCGCAGCACGCTCGGGTCCGGTCGGCACACGACGACGAAGCCGAGCGTGAGCGCCGCCGCGAGCAGCGCGGTCGCCCGCAGGGAGAGGCCCAGGCGCGGCGCGAGCCCCCGGCGCTCGGCCCGCTGGGCCAGCCCGGGCGGCCCGATGAGCAGGGCGAGCAGGACGGTGAGGTTGCTGCCGGAGACGGCGAGCGTGTGCGCCAGGTCCGTCGCCTTGAAGGCCTCGTCCAGCTCGGGCGTGATCCGCGAGGTGTCCCCGACCACCAGCCCGGGCAGCAGCGCCCGCGCGTCCGCCGACAGCCCGTCGGTCGCCTCGCGCAACCCCGCCCGCAGCCGCCCCGCCAGCCGCTGCGGCCCGCTCGGCCTCCCCACGACCTCCGGCGCCCGCCGGTCCCGCCCCCGCAGCACGGCCGCGATCCGGTCATCGCCCGCCGCCCCGGGCGCCAGCCGCCCGCTCACCCTGAGCCGTGTCGAGGGCAGCAGACCGAGCCAGGCCGCCCGCGCGCCCCTCGCACTCTCCTCGGCGACGCCGCGCGGTCCCGGGGAGCCCGCGTCGACGATCACCAGCACCGGTGTCCGGGTCGCCACGACCGTCCCGTCGGCCACCTCGACGCGCCGCGCCTCCGCCCGGACCAGCACGGCGACCGGGGCCGCGTGATCGCCGGTGACCCGGGGTCTGCTCAGCCGGGGATCGGAACTGACCTCGACCTCGGCGGTCACGGTGGCGAACTCCCGGGCCAGCGCCGGCACCGGCCCGCGGCGCAGGTCCGCTCCGTGCAGCCCGGCGGAGGCGGCGGCAGCGGCGACGCAGAGGAGCACGGCGGCGACCGTGACGCGGGACCAGCCGATCGACGGGGGCGGGGGCTTTCGTCCACCTGGGCAGCGGCCGTGCCCGGGACGGCGACGGCCGCCCGGAGCGCTTCCGCCTGTACATCAAGAGCACCGCCGCGATCAGGCAGCCGGCCGCCGTGCAGAGGGTCCAGCCCAGCGGGGTGTCCAGCGTGAGCGCCGCCGTCGCCCAGGCGGCGAGCGCGGGCGGCACCAGGCGCAGGTCCGCCGGTCCCTCCTGCCGAGGGTGCGCGGCGCCCAGCCGGTTCCCGGAGGCGGCGTGCACCGCCCGGCGGGGGGACGGGCGGCCGGGTCGGCCGTCGCGGGACAGCGGATCCCCGGACGGGGGGCCGTCGGACAGGGGGGCACCGGACGGGGGGCCGTCGGACAGGGGGGCGCCGGAAAGGAAGTCGCCGCGCGGTCGGCCAGGTGCCCGCCTCATGGCCGTACCAGGTTCCGCAGGTCGGCGAAACGGCGGTCGCCGATGCCGTTGACCTGGCGCAGTTCGTCGACCGAGCGGAAGCCGCCGTGCCGGGTGCGGTAGTCGATGATGTGCTGGGCCAGCACGGGGCCGACTCCGGGCAGGGTGTCGAACTGGTCCGCGGTGGCCGTGTTGAGGGAGACCGGTGCCGAGGGCCCCGGTCCCGGGGCTGGCAGCGGCCCGGGCGCCGGCGCGGGACCGCCCACGACGACCTGCTCGCCGTCCACCAGGAAGCGGGCCCGGTTGAGGCCCTCGGTGCTGGTGCCCGGACGCACCCCGCCGGCGGCGCGCAGCGCGTCGGCGACCCGTGAACCGGCCGGCAGGCGATGGATCCCGGGATCGCGGACCTTGCCGCTGACGTCCACCACGATCTCGGTCCCGGTACCGGACGCAGCCCCGGCAAAACCCCCGGGAGCATCCCGCCCGCCCCGCCCCGGCCCGCCGCTCTTCCCCGGTTCCCCCTCCTTCTCGTACGGCGTCTCGGCCCGCACCACCTGCGGCGCGCTCACCGACTGCGTGCGGCCCGCCCAGAAGTGCTGCACGGCGAACACCGCGGCGACGGCCAGCAGCACGGCGAGCGCGACCACGCCCCGCCGCTCCAGACCGCACCGCACCTGCAGCCACACCGGCATCCGCTCCCGCAACGCGAGTGCGGCCCGCTCCCGCCAGTCGGGCATGGCCGGTGCGTCGTCGGCACCGGCCTCCGCGTCGGCCGTGGGTGCGGCACCCTGCGCCGCGCTCATCGCGGGCGCCGTCCCCGTCCCGCTCGCCGTGCCCGCGCGCGGCTCTTTCGGTGGGGGCCCGTGCCCGGACTCCCGTCGCCGTACGGCGGCTTCGGCAGGTCCGGCAGGTCCGGCAGGTCCGGCAGGTCCGGCGAAGAGCAGTTCCGCGCGGCGGCGGAGTTCTTCCGCCGGTGCGGGGCGGTGCCGGGTGAGGCGTCGGGTGGGTGGACGGCGGTGCCGGGTGCGGCCGTCGGAGGCGGGGGTGCGGCCGGGGCCGCTGGTCGCGGTGGCCGTGCGTGAACGTGATCGAAGTGCCATGCGACGAGGATCGGACATCTCGTCACTTCGCGATGATCTTGCTCAATTCCCGTGGACGAGCGGCAGGTTGTGGAAAACTCCGCCACCCGCACGGGTGATGTGCGGCTGACCCGGCGTCACCTCGGCGAGATCACGGCCCCCAGCAGCCCGGGCCCCGTGTGCGCCCCGATCACCGCGCCGACCTCGCTCACATGCAGGTCGGCCAGGCCGGGCACCCGGGCGCGCAGCCGGTCCGCGAGGGCCGAGGCGCGGTCGGAGGCGGCGAGGTGGTGGACGGCGATGTCGACCTCGGCGCTGCCCGCCCGCTCGGCGGCGATCTCCTCCAGCCGGGCGATGGCCTTGGACGCCGTCCGCACCTTCTCCAGCAGTTCGATCCGGCCGCCGTCCAGCTGGAGCAGGGGCTTGACGGCCAGCGCGGAGCCCAACAGGGCCTGGGCGGCGCCGATACGGCCGCCACGGCGCAGATAGTCGAGCGTGTCGACGTAGAAGTAGGCGGAGGTGCCCGCGGCCCGCTTCTCCGCCGCGGTGACGGCCTCGTCCACCGTGCCGCCCGCCTCCGCGGCCTCCGCCGCGGTGAGGGCGCAGAAGCCGAGGGCCATCGCGACCATGCCGGTGTCCACCACCCGCACCGGCACCGGTGCCTCGCGCGCCGCGACGACGGCGGCGTCGTACGTGCCCGACAGTTCGGCGGAGAGGTGGAGGGAGACGATGCCGGCCACGCCGGACTCGGCGACCTTGCGATAGGTCTCGGCGAACACCTGCGGGCTGGGGCGCGAGGTGGTGACGGCGCGCCGCTTCTGCAGGGCCTGGGCCAGGGAGCGGGTGGAGATGTCGGTGCCCTCTTCGAGCGCCTGGTCGCCGAGGACCACGGTCAGCGGCACCGCGGTGATGCCGTGGCGCTCCATCGTCCGTGGCGGCAGGTAGGCCGTTGAATCGGTGACGATAGCGACATGGCGGGACATGACCTGGAGGTTACCTGGCGTAGCGCCCGTGCGGCAGACCGGCCCCGGTGACCTGGGCCGGTACCGGCCGGATCAAGTGGTGGTCTCGGGGCGGGCCTTCTTCTGCCAGGGGTATGTCTGGCGTCGGCCGGGCGGGTTGAGGGACGCGCGGGCCGGTTGTTCGGCGGTGTCGGGCCGCGGGGGCTCCGGCCAGGTCTGCTGTGCGGCGCGGCTGTCGTCGGCCGGGGTTTCGGGCCACGGCGGCGGGGCCGAGGGCTCCGTGCGCGTCCAGTGCCGCAGTGCGCCGGCCTCGACGTCGATCTGGGCGCTCAGGGTGTCCAGGTCGTCCTCGGCGAAGCGGCGGGCCCGGTCGCGGGCGGCCCAGCGCAGCGAGTCCGCGGACTCGGTGATGCGCTCGGTGCGGCGGCGCAGCTCGGGCACGCGCGCGGCGAGTGTCGCGCGGTCGGGCTCCGTTTCCAGGCGCCTGAGCTCGTCGTCCAGTTCGTGCCCGTGCGCGCTGAGCCGCTGGAAGAGGGCGAGGGACTCCCGGAGTGACTCGTCCTCGGCGACGCCCGCCTGCAACGCGTCCTGGGTGGCGCGCATCGAGGTGCGCAGGGTGAGCCGGAGCTGCGCCACCTCGCCGGCGGGTCCGGGACGGCCGAAGGACTTGGCGCGCAGCGTGTGGTCCTCCACCGTGCGGCGGGCCTGGTCGATCGTGCGGTCGACACCGCGCTTGGCGGCACCGATCACCCTGACGGTGGCGTAGGCGCCGAGAACGACGAACAGCAGGAAGAGCACGGCGAACACTGCGATCACTGCTTCCACGGCGCTCCTCCTCGGCTTCGGGCGGTGCGGGCCGCTCCGCTCTCAACGGTAAACGCTACGGGCAGGTTCACGGTTCCAGAAGAACCCCGAACCTGCCCGTAGGGGACTACCCCGAGCCCGGACGCAGCGCTCGCCGAGCGTTACGCGGGAACGATGTTCACCAGCTTGGGCGCCCGCACGATCACCTTGCGGATCCCGGCACCGCCCAGCGCGGCGACGACCTTCTCGTCGGCCAGCGCCACCTTCTCCAGTTCCTCGTCGGAGATGGACGGCGGCACCTCCAGGCGCGCCTTGACCTTGCCCTTGACCTGCACGACGCAGGTCACGGTCTCGTCGACGACGTACCGCGGGTCGGCGACCGGGAAGTCCTGGTGGACGACCGAGTCGGTGTGGCCCAGCCGGCGCCACAGCTCCTCGGCGATGTGCGGGGCCAGCGGCGCGATCATCAGCACCAGCGGCTCGGCGACGGAGCGCGGTACCGCCGCGCCCGTCTTGGTCAGGTGGTTGTTCAGCTCCGTGAGCTTGGCGATGGCGGTGTTGAAGCGCAGGCCCTCCAGGTCCTGGCGCACACCGTCGATCGCCTTGTGCAGGGCGCGCAGGGTGTCCTCGTCGGGCTCCGCGTCCACCACCGTCAGCGCACCGGTGGCCTCGTCGACGATGTTGCGCCACAGCCGCTGCAGCAGCCGGAACTGGCCCACCACCGCGCGCGTGTCCCACGGCCGGGACACGTCCAGCGGGCCCATCGCCATCTCGTACAGGCGCAGCGTGTCGGCGCCGTACTCGGCGGCGATCTCGTCCGGAGTGACGGCGTTCTTCAGGGACTTGCCCATCTTGCCCAGCAGCCGGGAGACCTTCTCGCCGCGGTAGTAGTACGCGTCGTCGCGCTCCTCCACCTCGGCGGCCGGGACGGCGATGCCGCGGCTGTCGCGGTAGACGTAGGCCTGGATCATGCCCTGGTTGAACAGCTTGTGGAACGGCTCGGCGGAGGAGACGTGCCCCAGGTCGTACAGGACCTTGGACCAGAAGCGGGCGTACAGCAGGTGCAGCACCGCGTGCTCGGCGCCGCCGACGTACAGGTCGACGCCGCCGTGCGGCTGGCCCTCGCGCGGGCCCATCCAGTACCGCTCGATCTCCGGGTCGACCAGCTTCTGGTCGTTGTGCGGGTCCAGGTAGCGCAGTTCGTACCAGCAGGAGCCGGCCCAGTTGGGCATGGTGTTGGTCTCGCGGCGGTACTTCTTCGGCCCGTCGCCCAGGTCCAGGGTGACGTTGACCCAGTCCTCGTTGCGGGACAGCGGCGTCTCGGGCTGGGTGTTGGCGTCGTCCGGGTCGAAGGTGCGCGGCGAGTAGTCCTCGACCTCCGGCAGCTCCAGGGGCAGCATCGACTCGGGCAGGGCGTGGGCGATGCCGTCCTCGTCGTAGACGATCGGGAAGGGCTCGCCCCAGTAGCGCTGGCGGCTGAACAGCCAGTCGCGCAGGCGGAAGTTGACGGTGCCCTCGCCGATGCCCTTGCTCTCCAGCCACTCGGTGATGCGCGCCTTGGCCTCGGCGACGCCCAGGCCGTCCAGCGAGATCTCGTCGTTGGAGGAGTTGATGATCTTCGCGTCGTACGACGCGAAGGCGTTCTCCCACGTCGTGGTGTCGGTACCGCGGCCGTCGGTCGGCTCGACGATGCAGTGGATCGGCAGCTCGAAGGCGCGCGCGAACTCGAAGTCGCGCTGGTCGCCCGCCGGGACGGCCATGATCGCGCCGGTGCCGTAGCCCATCAGGACGTAGTCGGCGATGAAGACCGGGACCTGCTCGCCGTTGACCGGGTTGGTCGCGTACGCGCCGATGAAGACGCCGGTCTTGTCCTTGGCCTCGGCCTGCCGCTCGACGTCGGACTTCGAGGCGGCCTGCGCGCGGTAGGCGGCGACGGCCTCGGCCGGGCTCGCGTGGCCGCCGGTCCACACGTCGTGGGTGCCCTCGGGCCAGGCGGCCGGGGTGAACTTCTCGACCAGCGGGTGCTCGGGCGCCAGGACCATGTAGGTGGCGCCGAACAGGGTGTCCGGGCGCGTGGTGAAGACCGTGATGCGCTCGCCGTCGATCGGGAAGTCGACGCGGGCGCCCTCGGAGCGGCCGATCCAGTTGCGCTGCTGCAGCTTGATGGCCTCGGGCCAGTCCAGCGCGTCCAGGTCGTCCAGCAGCCGGTCGGCGTAGGCGGTGATGCGCATGTTCCACTGGCGCAGCTTGGCCTTGAAGACGGGGAAGTTTCCGCGCTCGGAGCGGCCGTCGGAGGTGACCTCCTCGTTGGCCAGCACGGTGCCCAGGCCGGGGCACCAGTTGACGGGCGCGTCGGAGGCGTAGGCCAGGCGGTATCCGCCCAGGACGTCGGCGCGCTCCGCGGCGGTCAGCGCGCTCCAGGAACGCCCGCCGGGCACCGCACGCTCACCGGACTCGAACCGGGCGATCAGCTCGGAGATCGGGCGGGCCGTTCCGGCCTCGTCGTCGTACCAGGAGTTGAAGATCTGCAGGAAGATCCACTGGGTCCACTTGTAGTAGTCCGGGTCGATCGTGGCGAACGACCGGCGCTTGTCGTGGCCCAGGCCCAGCCGGCGCAGCTGGGACTTCATGTTGTTCATGGCGGCCTCGGTGGTGACCCGAGGGTGCTCGCCCGTCTGCACGGCGTGCTGCTCGGCGGGCAGGCCGAAGGCGTCGAAGCCCAGGGTGTGCAGGACGTTGTGGCCGGTCATCCGCTGGAACCGGGCGTATACGTCGGTGGCGATGTAGCCCAGGGGGTGGCCGACGTGCAGGCCCGCACCGGAGGGGTACGGGAACATGTCCATGATGAACTTCTTGGGCCGGGCGACCAGCTCGGGGTCGCCGGCCAGGTCACCCTTCGGGTTCGGCGCCGCGTAGGTGCCCTCGGCGTCCCAGAAGTCCTGCCAGCGTGCCTCGATCTCGGCGGCCGTCGCGGCCGTGTAGCGGTGCGGCGCGGCCTCCGCCGAGACGGCAGCGGCGGCAGCGGGGTTCGTCTCGCTCATGATCCTCAAAGCTCCATCGGTCGTCTCTGCCTGCGGCTGTGACATTCAAAGAAACGAAAAATCCCCTCACACAGGAGGGGACGCCGCGCCGATGCCGACCACTCGGCTCCTCACCGACGGTCGGGACTGATCAGCGCGGCCCGCTAAGCAGAAGGCGTACGGCACGCATGGCGTTAGGGTACCGCAGGCCTTGAGCAAGCCGCGACGCGCTTCCGTATGCCTTGTTGACAACGTCAGCCACGGGACCAAGGTCAACCGTTACTTCGCGTAACACCCTCTAAGGGACATCACAGCAGGTGGATTGTCCTTTGATAACAACGCAATAACTCAAACCTCGTACTGATCGGTATGGCGCCATTTAAAGTTCGGCAGCGGGACCGCTTTCCCGAACCGCTCGGAGTTGCCCCCATGAACCCTCGTCGTAGTAACACCTCGCTCCCCAAGCCCGGCCGGTCGGCCTATGGGGTGGCGACGGCTGTCGTCCTGCTGCTCATACCCGTGGTGGTGCTGAACGGAGGCGTCTGGCTCCAGGACTTCCTGAACTTCGGTGCGGGCGTGCTGTCGCTCGTCAGCCTCACCAGCTCGGTGATCTGGGGCCTGGTGACCCAGGACCGGATCTTCCTGAACACCCGCCAGCGGATCATCGCCCAGGGCATCCACCGGGTGCTCGCCGTCGGCTCGATCGCGTTCCTCCTGGTGCACATCACCATCAAGCTGGCCCTGGAACACACCGTCCTGATCGCCGCGCTGATCCCCTTCAGCCTCGGCGTCACGGGCACGGGGGGACTCATCGGTCTCGGCTCCCTGGCCGGCCTGCTCATGATCTTCGTGGGTGTCACCGGCGCGCTGCGCAACCAGTTCGCGACCCCGGCACCGGTCGCGGCGCGCTGGCGCGCCATGCACATGCTGGCCTACCCGGCCCTGTGCGCGGCACTGATCCACGGCCTGTTCGCGGGCCGCGCGGCGAAGCCGTTCTTCATGGTGTCGTACGAGCTGTGCCTGCTCGGCATCATGGCCGCCCTCGCCCTGCGCGCCGCCCCCCGCCCGGTCAAGCGCAAGGTCGCCGACCGTCTCGTCGGGCTCCTCGGCACCGAGGAGCGGCGGGACCTCGACGACCTGGACGCCAGCCGGGCCAGGATGACGGAAACCACCTCCGGCATGTCCTCGCTGCCCGGCTACGAAAGGCAGGCGGCGTTCGCCGACACCGGCTCCTCCCCGCGCGCGAAGGCGGCGTACGACACTCCGGCCCGCCCCATGACACCGGAGCCCGTGTCCGGATTCGCGGCCGCCTACCGTGCCACCTCGACGCCCGGACAGTCCCAGCAGCCCTTCGCGGCCGGCCAGACCGCGCGCATGAACGTGCCCATGGACATGCAGCCCACGGAGGCGATGCCGCGCGTCGACGGCCCCTCCAGCACCTCGGGCAGCTGGCCGATCCCGTCCCCGCCGCCGGTCGGCGAGGCGCCCCCGTCGGCGTACGACCCCCTGGCCGACACCGGATACACCACCCCGGTCTACGGCAATCCGGGCACCGCCGGGTACGGCGGACGTGATGTGTACGACACCGGTGAGACGAACGCCCGCTACGGCACGTACAACTCGAACGACACGTACAACAGCGGTCCCGCCAATGAACCATCACCCGGTGCGTCCTACGACTCACCGGGTTCGGGCGAACCTTGGAACACGCCTTCCGGAGGCTATAGGTGAACGAGGCCCTGCCCGACGTCCCGGAAGTCCGCGTGGTCGGTCTTCCCCAGCTCACGTCGGGCTTCGACCTTGTCGAAAGACTCGATTTGCCCATGCACCTCAAGGTGCACGGGCCGCTCGAACCGTTGGGCGGCGAGCAGCTCGCGCAGCTCGCCGAAGCCATCAACCTCAAGGGCCGCGGCGGCGCGGGCTTCCCCTTCCACAAGAAACTGCGCTCGGTCGCCGACTCGGCGATCAAGCGCGGCGTCAGGCCGGTCGTGGTCGTCAACGGCAGCGAGGACGAACCGGCCTGCCGCAAGGACACGGTCCTCATCAACCGTGCCCCGCACCTGATCCTGGACGGCGCGCTGCTGGTCGCGGAGGCGCTGGGTGCCCGCACGCTCGTGGTGGGGGTCACCCGTGAGTCCACCCAGCGCTCCATGGAGGCCGCGCTCGCCGAACGCGGCCTGAGCAACGGGCGCCGGTCGGCGCTGAAGGCGTTCGTCCAGCGCAACCCCATCCGCATGGTCACCGGCGCCGCCGCGTCGCTGATCCGCTCCATCGACGGCGGCCCGGCGGTCCCGCCCGGCCGCAAGGTCAGCGCCTCGCAGAACGGCGTCGGCGGCGCGCCCACGCTGCTGTCGAACGCCGAGACCTTCGCCCAGCTGGCGATCGCCGCCCGCATCGGCCCGGAGCGGTACGGCAACACCGGCCTGTACGACGAGCCGGGCACCGTCATGCTCACGGTCTCCGGAGCGGTCGCCCGCCCCATGGTGATCGAGGTCCCCACGGGCGTGCCGCTGCGCTACGTACTGCAGCTGGCCGGTGCCCCGCCGGTCCCGCAGGGCGTGCTGACCGGCGGCTACCACGGCAAGTGGATCGACGCGGCGACGGTCAACGAGGCGATCATCTCCCGCAACTCCCTCGACGCCGTGGGCGGTGCGCTCGGCGCCGGCGCGATCCTGCCGATCAGTCAGGAGACCTGCCCGCTGGGCGAGTCGCTGCGGGTGGCCCAGTGGCTGGCCGAGGAGAGCGCGGGGCAGTGCGGACCCTGCTACCTCGGTCTGCCGGCCGCCGCGCGCGGCATGGAGGACATCCTCAACGGTGGCGGCCCGGCCGCCCTGGAGGCCCTCAAGCAGGTCGCCAAGAACGTCAAGCGGCGCGGCGCGTGCTCGCACCCGGACGGCTCCGCGATGTTCCTGGAGTCGACGATCAAGGCGTTCACCGACGACCTCGCCGCACACGTCCTCGGAAACGGCTGCGGACGGCCCGTGGAGGGCGTTCTGCCGCTCTTCGAGGACGGCAAGATGCCGACGGGCATCCCGGGTGGCGGAGAGCCCGAGGAGACCGGCGACAGCCGTCAGAAGATCTACGTCGACTGGACGCTGTGCCGAGGCCACGGGCTGTGCGCCGACATCCTCCCGGAGGTCTTCGAGCTCGGGGCGGACGGCTTCCCGACGGTGGCTCAGGCGAAGGTGCCGCGCTACGCCGAGGCCAAAGCTCTACGCGCGGTGCGCCGCTGCCCGGCGCTCGCCCTGCGCATCGAGGAGGACACCCGCTCCCAGGCCCCGGCCCGCAACCTGCCGGTCCTCTCCCAGGGCCGCGGCCGCCGCGCTCTGGGCCGCTGAGCACACGTACGGCGGGTCGCCCGGTCACGGGTGGCCCGCCGCTTTCACGTCTCTTTCGCGCTCTTACCGACTGCCCTGGAACAGGGAACGCCGAAGGCGGATCACTCGATCGAGTGATCCGCCTTCGACTTCTGTGGAGCTAAGGAGAATTGAACTCCTGACCTCCTGCATGCCATGCAGGCGCTCTACCAACTGAGCTATAGCCCCTTGCTTTGTTCCGCCCGGCTTCCCCGGCGGCGACGCCAACATTACACGGTCGACGGGGTGCAGTACCAAATCGTTTCCGTTCTGGGCCGGTACGGAGGCTAATGTCGCCGTTCGTGACCGTGATCGCGCTCTCCGGAGCCCACCGTCGTACGTCGGCCGCCCTGGGGGCGTGCCTGCTCTCCTTCACGGCGTTCTGGATGGCGCAGCGGGCCGCGCACGTGTCGATGATCGACCTGATGGTGTACCGGGCCGAAGGAGCCACCGTCCGCGCGGGCGGCGACCTGTACGCGCTGCGCACGACCGCCGCGCATCTGCCCACCACCTACCCGCCGTTCGCGGCCCTGCTGTTCACGCCTCTGACGCTCGTGGACCCTGCGGTACTGCGCCCGCTGGCCACGGCCGGGAACCTCGCGCTCCTGGTGGTGTTCGCGCGGCTGTCGCTGCGACTCGTGGGGCACGCGCGCGTGGAGGCCGCCTGGTGGGTCGCGGCGGGCGCCGTGTGGTGCGAGCCGGTGTGGACGACCCTGCGCTACGGGCAGGTCAACCTGCTGCTCGCCGTCCTGGTGCTGTGGGACCTGTCACGCCGCCCCGGGGGCCGCCTGGCGGGAGCCGGGGTGGGGCTGGCCGCCGCGGTCAAGCTGACGCCCGCTCTGTTCGCGGTGTTCCTGCTGGCCGCCGGTGCCGTGGCCCGCCTCCGGGGCGGCGGCGGGGGGCCGTTGCTGCGGCACGCGCGCGGGGCGGCCGGCGCGTTCGCCGGGGCGACGCTGCTGGCGGCGGCCGTCCTGCCGTACGACTCGTGGCGGTTCTGGACCCGCATGGTGTTCCGTACGAGCCGGGTGGGGAACGCCGAGGAGACCGCCAACCAGGCCCTGCGCGGCGTACTGGCGCGGCTTCTGCACACCGGGGACCCGGGAGCGCTCTGGGCCGTCGCGGCGGCCCTGGTGACCCTGCTGGGGGTGGCCGTGGCGGTCGCGGCGGAGCTGCGCGGCCGTCGGGCCTGGGCGGTGACCGCCTGCGCGGTGACCGCGCTGCTGGTCAGCCCCGTGTCCTGGTCGCACCACTGGGTGTGGTGTGTGCCACTCGGGCTGCTGCTGTGGACGCGCGGACAGCGGGCGGGCGCCCTGGGCACGGCGCTGGTCTTCTGCTCGTACGCACTGTGGTGGGTGCCACACGGGCCCGAGCGGCCCGAACTGCACCAAGGATGCGCCGAATCGGCCCTCTCGGCCCTCTACGCGGGAGCCGGTCTGCTCTTCCTGGCGCTCGCCGGACATCGTTGCCGAGGTCCGGCGGACATCAGACCGTGACGAACGAGTAGAACCGCTTGAGCGTGCAGTGCTCCTCGAGGAGCCGGCCGTAGATCGGCTCGCCCTCCAGCTCACGGTACGTCTCGATCGGGTCCCCTTTTATGATCAGCGCCCGCGCGCACTCCTCGCACCAGTACTGGTAGTCGGGGTTGATCGGCTCCATGTCACGGACGATGGGAGTACCGCTCCCACACCAGTCGCACTTCCGCCTGTGTGCACCCATCGATCAGCTCCAGCTGTGGCCGCAGGCCGTGCACACGTAGGAGATCCCGCCGTTGTCGCCGAGGACTTGGGCCACATGGCCGGAACCGCAGGAAGGGCAGCTGAGCCGGATGGCCGTGTCCCGTATCAACGCCGCATCGAGGAGGTGGCCGACCTCCTCGAGGATGCTCGCAGGCATCGCTACTCCCTCCCGTCGGGCCGCGCTCCCTTCCGGCCGTTTGATTCTGCCACGGCCGGACCAATACGGTCAGCGACGCCTCAGTACCAGTCCGGACACAGCGCCCACCGCCGCCGGTCCGGCGGGCGCCCCGAGCACACACTGAAAGCGCCTTTCACAGAGGTATACGCCTGCGGGGCCCCAAGTGACTCAAGCCCGTTCGGGGACGTTGCGTCGCAGGATGCCGAGTGCCCGGAGAACAGAAAATCCCGCCCCCCTGCGGGGACGGGATCCTCATCACCGATCTTTGGCGACTCGACCGAGTGCCGATCCGTGGAGCTAAGGAGAATTGAACTCCTGACCTCCTGCATGCCATGCAGGCGCTCTACCAACTGAGCTATAGCCCCTTGTCCACGCGGTCGAGCCGCATGGTGTTTCGCCCCGCTCGGCGGGGCGAACAAGAAGAACTTTAGCCTGCGACCAGCCGGAAAGTGAAATCCGCGCTCAGTCGTCGTCGCCGAGGACGGGCTCCGGCAGAGTGCCCGCGTTGTGCTCCAGCAGCCGCCAGCCGCGCACCCCCTCGCCGAGGACGGACCAGCAGCAGTTGGAGAGGCCGCCCAGGCCCTCCCAGTGGTGGGGCTCCAGGCCGAGGAGGCGGCCGATGGTGGTGCGGATGGTGCCGCCGTGGCTGACCACCACGAGGGTGCCGTCCTCGGGCAGCTTGTCGGCGTGCCGCAGCACGACGGGGGCGGCCCGGTCGGCGACCTCGGTCTCCAGTTCACCGCCGCCCCGGCGGACCGGCTCGCCGCGCTTCCACGCCGCGTACTCCTCGCCGTGCCGGGCGATGATCTCGTCGTGCGTCAGTCCCTGCCAGACGCCCGCGTAGGTCTCGCGCAGGGCCTCGTCGCGGGTGATCTCCAGGCCGGTGAGGGCAGCGAGCTCGGCGGCGGTGAGCGCGGCCCGCCGCAGGTCCGAGGAGACGATCGCGTCGGGCCCCAGGGAGGCGAGCAGCCGGGCGGCGCGCCGGGCCTGGCCGACGCCGGTCTCGGTCAGCTCGACGTCCGTGGAGCCCTGGAAGCGGCGCTCCACGTTCCACGCGGTCTGGCCGTGCCGCCACAGGATGATGCGGCGGCCCCGGCCCTTCCTGTCGGTCACCTCACCGGTGGCGCTCATCGCCACGCTCCGCCCGGCTCGTCGGTGTCCTCGGCGGCCTGCAGCTTGGCGTGCTCCTCGGCCTTGCCGCGGGTGGCCTTGGCGTCGGCGGGCAGCTCGATCTCGGGGCAGTCCTTCCACAGCCGCTCCAGCGCGTAGAAGACGCGCTCCTCGCTGTGCTGGACGTGGACGACGATGTCGACGTAGTCGAGCAGGATCCAGCGGGCCTCGCGGTCGCCCTCACGGCGCACCGGCTTGGCGCCGAGTTCCTTCTGCAGCCGCTCCTCGATCTCGTCGACGATCGACTTGACCTGGCGGTCGTTGGGCGCGGACGCCAGCAGGAAGGCATCCGTGATCGACAGCACATCGCTGACGTCATAGGCGATGACGTCGTGGGCGAGCTTGTCGGCGGCCGCCTGGGCCGCGGTGTTGATGAGTTCGAGAGATCGGTCTGTGGCGGTCACTACTTGGCTTTCCGTCGGCGGTCACTGGACATCAAGGGTCTCATGAGCCGCCCGGGGCACCCCACGTGA
The DNA here is from genome assembly GCF_055639495.1 of Streptomyces sp. NPDC039424. Taxonomy (NCBI): domain Bacteria; kingdom Bacillati; phylum Actinomycetota; class Actinomycetes; order Kitasatosporales; family Streptomycetaceae; genus Streptomyces; species Streptomyces sp. NPDC039424. Next base: position 517,967 of record NZ_JBVKAI010000004.1, on the reverse strand, counting down.
TGAGCGGGTCACGTGGGGTGCCGCCACCGGTCTAGGAGGACGACGGCTTGTAGTCCTGGCCGAGGATCACCGAGACGTCGGCGTTGGAGCTGACCGTGCCCTTGGTCACGGAGCCGGTGGGCAGGCCCAGCGTCTTGGCGACCTCGGTCGCGTTCTCCTTGTCGGCGGCGTCGGCGTAGATCACCTTGGACGTCGCCCGGGCGGAGGGTGGCGTGCCGGCCTCCAGGAAGGTGAAGCCGCCGTTGAGGAGCACCACGCGGGCCTTCTCGGTGTCGTCCTTGACGCCGGTGGCGTTCTGGACGGAGACCCGGACGGCGGAGCCCGCGTCGGGGCTCTTGGCGGTGCCGCCGAGGATGTCCTTGACCACGCTGTCGCTGGTCTGGGCGCTCAGCGTGCCGTCGGTCTGCACCGGCAGCAGCGCGGACTTGTAGTCGCCGCCCTTGGCGAGGTCGGCGAGCTTGGCGAGGAAGGCACCCAGGTCCTTGTCGGTCAGCGACGGGTCGAGGATCTGCGCCAGCGTCTGCACGGTGACGGTGGCGGCCGACGAGTCGGAGGACATCTTGCGCAGGACGCCCTGCATGACCTGGCCGAACCGTTGGAGCTGGGCGTTCTGGGCCTCTCCGGGGGCGCGGTAGGTGGCGTAGGCGACGGCCATCTTGCCGCTGAGGGTCTGGTCCTTGCCCTTGTGGACGAGGAGCGAGCCGCCCTTCTTCTTCGCGTCCGGGTCGGGCACGTCGGCGTCGGTGTCGATGTCGATGTTGCCGACCAGCTCGACGAGGTTCTGCAGATAGGGGGTGTCGAGGCGCCAGGTGCCCTCGATGTTCGTGCCCAGGACGGTGTCGAGCTGGTCGCGGGTGCCGGAGGAGCCGTCCTCGTCGACCGACTTGGCGAGGGTCGTGGTGGTGCCGTCGTCGCCGGTCAGGGCGAGGGAGTTGGGCAGCAGGACGGTGGTGCCCTGCTTGGTGGTGGTGTTGTCGACGAGCAGGGCCGTGGAGGTGCCGCCCTTGCCGGTGTTGTGCAGGTGGACGACGATCACGTCGCGCTTCTGGGCGCCCGCGGCCGTCGTGGTGCCCGACTTCGTGCCGGAGGAGGACAGGCCGGGCAGTTTTCCGGCGAACCAGAGGTAGCCGACACCGCCGACCGCGACCAGCGCGAGGACGACGACGAGGGCGATGACCCGGCTGCGGGCGCGGCGGCGGGCCTCCTCGCGGCGCTCGGTCCGGTTCTCGGTGAACTTCAGCCAGTCGATGACGTCCTCGGAGTCGCCGTCCGGCTCCTCGACGAAGGCGAACTGCTCGGTGCGGTAGTCCTCTTCGGGTGCGGCCGGGGCGTCCGCCGCCGCGGCCTCGGCCTCGGCCGGTCCGGCCTGCTGCGGGATGTAGGCGGTCTGCTCGGCGACCCGGGGCTGCCGGCCGCCGGCCGCCGTCTGCCCGTAGGGGTCGTACGCCGGGGCGGATCCGGTGGCGCCGGATGTGCCGGTGCCGTAGGGGTCGTAGGAGTCGTAGGCGGGGGCCGGCGGCTGCGAGCCGGTGGCGTACGGGTCGTACGACGGTGCGGGCTGCTGCTGCCCGGTGGCGTACGGGTCGTAGCCGTATCCCTGCTGGGCGTACGGGTCGTAGCCCTGCTGCGGAGCCTGCTGCGCCGGGATCCGGCGGTACACGGGCTGCCCGTACTCGTCGTAGCCGACGAGCTCGTACTGGTCTTCCCCGTACCCCGGGTCGTATCGGTCGTTCACCGGTGCCCCTCTCGGCTCACTCGCCGCGGTACAGCTCGCGCTTGTCGATGTAGCGCACGACTCCGTCCGGCACCATGTACCAGATGGGGTCGCCCTTGGCGACTCTCGCGCGGCAGTCTGTGGAGGAGATGGCGAGCGCGGGCACCTCGACGAGCGAGACCCCGCCCTCCGGGAGCCCGCGGTCGGTCAGCTGGTGGCCGGGGCGGGTGACGCCGATGAAGTGCGCGAGGGAGAACAGCTCCTCGCTGTCGCGCCAGGTCAGCAGCTGGGCGAGGGCGTCGGCGCCGGTGATGAAGAACAGGTCGGTGTCGGGGTTGAGCGCGCGCAGGTCACGCAGGGTGTCGACGGTGTACGTGGGACCGCCGCGGTCGATGTCGATGCGGCTCACCGAGAACTGGGGGTTCTCGGCGGTCGCGATGACCGTCATCAGATAGCGGTCCTCGGCCGGGGAGACCTTGCGGTGGGTCTTCTGCCACGGCTGGCCGGTGGGCACGAACACCACCTCGTCGAGGTGGAACTGCGCGGCGACCTCGCTGGCCGCCACGAGGTGCCCGTGGTGGATCGGGTCGAACGTTCCGCCCATCACTCCCAGGCGGCGCTTGCCCGTGTGCGCGGGGCCGTTGCCCGGCCGGTACTCGGGGGCCTTCACCGCGTCGTCGGCCGTCTCGTCCGCCGGACCGGTAGGCATGTCCTGCTCTCCCATGCGTGCAGACCCTACCGGCCCGGCCTGAGAGGCCCGGTCGCCCGGTTCAGCGGTCGCGGTTGAAACGGGTGGTGATCCACAGCAGGAGCAGCAGGATGACGAACGCGCTGCCACCGGTGACGTAGGGGCTCAGGCTGTTGTGGTTTCCGCCGTGCTCCTCGCCCTCGGCGGCGAGGGTGACCAACTGGGCAGCGGTGCTGTGGAAGCTCATCTTCGGCAGGACCTATCCGGTGTGGGCGGGATAAAGACGTCGGCTCATCGTAAGCGGGCGGCCGGAGGCCGATCACGCCGACTCCGCCGTCGGGGAACCTCGCGGGCGGCTCAGTCGTCCTTCCGTTTGTACCCGCGCAGCAGGAACCAGGCGGTCAGCACGCAGCCCAGGACCATCACGATCAGTACGATCCGGAGCAGATTCCCCGCCCCGTGCTGCGGGGCGGCACTCGCGGCCTCGGTCAGCCAGGCGGCTGCGGAGATGTGCTCCATGACGGACTCCTTCGGCTGTACTGCCCGTCCACGGTATCTCCGCCTAGGCTGGGCCCTGCCTCGGGGGCAGACGGGGCACTTCAGACGCACATGGGGGAAGACATGTCCGACGACGGCCAGGCACTCGGCGGGGACGGGAACGGGAACGGGAGCGTGCCGAGCAGGCGGCGCAGGCGGTTCCCTGGCATCTCCTCCCGTGCGTACGAGCATCCGGCCGACCGCTCGGCCCTGGTGGCACTGCGGAAGCTGAGCGGCTTCGACACGGTGTTCAAGGCGCTCAGCGGGCTGCTCCCGGAGCGCAGCCTGAGGCTGCTGTTCCTGTCCGACTCGGTGCGCGTCTCGGACCAGCAGTTCGCGCACCTGAACGACATGCTGCGGGACGCCTGCTACATCCTGGACCTGGAGAAGGTCCCGGCGATGTACGTCACACAGGACCCGCAGCCGAACGCGATGTGCATCGGCCTGGACGAGCCGATCATCGTGGTCACCACGGGACTCGTCGAGCTGCTCGACGAGGAGGAGATGCGGGCGGTCGTGGGCCACGAGGTGGGGCACGCGCTGTCCGGCCACTCGGTGTACCGCACGATCCTGCTGTTCCTGACCAGCCTCGCCCTGAAGGTCGCCTGGATACCGCTGGGCAACCTGGCGATCCTGGCCATCGTGACGGCGCTGCGGGAGTGGTTCCGCAAGTCGGAACTCTCGGCCGACCGGGCCGGCCTCCTCGTCGGGCAGGATCTGCGGGCCTCGATGCGCGGCCTGATGAAGATCGCGGGCGGCAACCATCTGCACGAGATGAACGTGGACGCGTTCCTCAAGCAGGCCGAGGAGTACGAGGCCGGGGGCGACCTGCGCGACTCGGTGCTGAAGATCCTCAATGTGCTGCCCCGCTCCCACCCCTTCACCACGGTCCGGGCGGCCGAGCTGAAGAAGTGGGCCGAGTCCCGGGACTACCAGCGGCTGCTGGACGGGCACTACCCGCGGCGCAGCGAGGACAAGGACACCTCGGTCAGCGACTCGTTCCGCGAGTCGGCGGCGAGCTACGCGAGCGACGTCAAGAGCTCCAAGGACCCGCTGATGAAGCTGGTCACCGACCTCGCCGGCGGGGCGGGGGATCTGGGTGGCCGGGTGCGGCGCGGGTTCAACGGCTTCACGAGCACGCCGCCGTCGAAGGACCAGCCACCGGCGGACACCCCGCCGCAGGACGAGGACTGAAACCTCACACCTTCGGCTCCGCCCCGGTGGCCAGCGTCCCGCACAGGGCGGTCGCGCTGCCCGTGGCGTAGGGGTCCGTGCCCGCCGGGCCGCCCGCCTTGGCGGTCTGGCCGGCCAGGAGGGGGTGCAGGTGGTTCGTGGCGTCCTCGGCGCAGGAGAGGGGGCCGGCCTGGACGTAGGAGACGACCAGCTGGACCTGGTGCGTGCGCAGGTCGTCGCGGTCGAAGCGGAAGGTCAGCTCGCGGCGGACGGTGAACAGGGACACGGGGGCCTTGGCGCCGGCGCCGGTCGGCCGGAGCGCGTAGACGAAGGTGTGGTCCGCGGTCACCTCCAGCGTGGAGGAGTCGGTCTCGGCGGCCTGCAGGCTGCCCTGCACGCGGATCTTCCGGTCGGCCAGCTCGGCGCGGGCGGGGTCGAGGCGGACCAGCCAGCCGGTCGGGGCGTGGCGGCCGTCCGCGGCCGGCTGCTCGAAGCTCTCGTCGAACTGATCGAGCTGGTCGGGGTCGACGAGGGCGCGGGCGGGCTGGACCTGGCTGCTGTCGAGCACCTCGGGGTAGAGCGAGGAGCGGACGATGTAGTCCTTGGCGGCGGTGAGCGCGCCCACCACCTGGCTGTCGGAGAAGTGCGCGGTGCTCCGGGAGGCGGGCAGCGGTATGCCCTCGGCGCCGATGGCGAACTGCGCGGCGGGGCTGTGCGCGTACAGGTACTCGGCGTCGGACGCCCCGGGCACCTTGCCCTGGGGGACGAGCGGGATGACGGTCATCCGCAGGGGGTCGACGGCCCGCCGGGCCGGGGTGGAACCGTAGGGGTGGCGTACGCCCATGTAGATCGCGGTGCCGAAGGCCACGGCGATCAGCAGGACGAGGATCAGCGCCTGCCGGGACAGCCCGCGGTGCAGGGAGGGGCGGCGGCGGACCGCGGGCGCGTGGTCGGCCATGCGCTCCCGCGCGGAGTACTCCTGGAGGCGGGCAGCACGGACGAACGACTCGTCGAACACGACGGATCGGTACTCGTCCTCTCCACCACCGGGGCCGCCCTCGGGTGTCCCCTCAGGTGGTTCTCCAGGCCCGCCCATACTTTCAGAGTAGGTCTCGCGCGCCTCAGGTAAACGCCCTGCCGCACGACAAGTTCTGACAGGTTCTCACCAAGGGCGGCCCCCGCTGCTCAGGGCGAGCGCGGGATCGCCGAGACCGCCGGCTGGGAGGAGTCGGCCGAGGCGGTGGGAGCCGCCGCGGTGCCCTGTTCGAGGCCGGTCGAGGCGGGTGGCGGCACCTGGTCCCGGCTGTCCGAGGAGCCGCCGCGGTAGACCGCGGCGAAGGCCAGCGCGACCATGCCGACGCCCATCACCAGGGCGAGCAGCCAGGCGACCGGGCGGTGCCAGCGGACCGGTTTGCCGTAGCTGTCGGGGGCGCCGTACCGGTGGGCCAGGACGTCGGGGTCGTCCAGGTCCTCCAGGTCGTCCAGGTCCGGATCATGGCTGAGATCGGTGCCCTCGGGGCTGTACCGCTCGTCGTACCGCTCGCCTCTGGCGCGGGCGCGGCGGGCTTCGGCCTCGGAGGCCTCGGCTCTGGCCTGCGCGGCTGCCAGGAGGCGTTCCACGGCGGTCGGCTCGTGCACCACGGCCGCCCGTATGAAGGCCTCGTCGAAGACCACGGAGGCGAACTCATCGTCCGACACCCCGTGGTCGTGGTCGTCGTCGGGCTCCCAGCCGTCAGGGAACGGCGTGCCCCCCACGTCCTCCGGCACGGATCCAGAGTAGACCTGGGGGGTCAATTTGGGCAGACGGTACGGAAATTCATCCGCCTGGTGAGACGCCTCTCACGCCCCCGTCCCACGCCCCGTCCCGCGCCCGTCAGCGCCGTACGTGCCCGTCTCCGGTCACGATGTACTTGGTGCTGGTCAGCTCGGGCAGACCCATCGGGCCGCGGGCGTGCAGCTTCTGCGTGGAGATGCCGATCTCGGCGCCGAAGCCGAACTGGCCGCCGTCGGTGAAGCGGGTGGAGGCGTTCACCGCGACCGTGGTCGAGTCGACCAGCTGGGTGAAGCGGCGGGCGGCCTGCTGGGAGGTGGTGACGATCGCCTCGGTGTGACCGGAGCTCCACAGCCGGATGTGCGACACGGCCCTGTCGAGGGAGTCGACGACGGCGGCGGCGATGTCGTACGAGAGGTACTCGGTGTCCCAGTCGTCCGGCGTGGCCTCCACCACGGTGGCCCGGGAGTCCTTGGCGTACGCCATCACGCGTTCGTCGGCGTGCACGGTGACCCCGGCCTCGGCGAGGGCGTCCAGGGCGCGGGGCAGGAACTCGGCGGCGATGTCCTGGTGGACCAGCAGGGTCTCGGCGGCGTTGCAGACGCTGACCCGATGCGCCTTGGAGTTGATCAGGATCTCGACCGCCATGTCGATGTCGGCCTGAGCGTCGACGTAGACGTGGCAGTTGCCGGTGCCGGTCTCGATGACGGGGACGGTGGACTCGGCGACCACGGTCTGGATCAGCGAGGCGCCGCCGCGCGGGATCAGCACGTCGACGAGGCCCCGGGCGCGCATCAGCTCGCGCACGCTCTCCCGGCTCTCCCCCGGCACGAGCTGCACGGCGTCCGCGGGCAGCCCGGCGCCGCCGACGGCGTCCCGGATCACCCGGACGAGGGCGGTGTTCGACTCGTAGGCGGAGGCGGAGCCGCGCAGCAGCACGGCGTTGCCGGACTTCAGGCAGAGGGCTGCGGCGTCGACGGTGACGTTCGGCCGGGCCTCGTAGATGATGCCGACCACGCCGAGCGGGACGCGGACCTGGCGCAGGTCGATGCCGTTGGGGAGGGTGGAGCCGCGGACGACCTCGCCCACGGGGTCGGGCAGCTTGGCCACGTCGCGCACGTCCGAGGCGATGGCGCGGATCCGCTCGGGGGTGAGGGTGAGCCGGTCGACGATGGCCTCGCTGGTGCCGTTCTCCCGGGCCTTGGCCACGTCCTTGGCGTTGGCCTCGACGATCTCGCTCGTCCGGACCTCCAGGGCGTCCGCGATGGCGAGCAGCGCGTCGTCCTTCACGGCACGCGGCAGCGGCGCGAGGTCGGCGGCGGCGGACTTGGCGCGGTAGGCGGCCTGGGTGACCGGGGACATCGAGTCGTACGGCGAGAGCGTGGTCATAGGGGAAGCGTAGTGCGCCCCGGAGGGCCGTTCACGGTGTGTTCCACACCCCGAGATGGGATCAAAAGGGGTGGACCCCTACGGGTGTGGCGGGCGGCGGGCCGTAGCCCTCGGCGACGCGCTGGTGGTAGGTCTCGCGGTCGATGACCTCCAGGCCGACGATCTCCCAGGGCGGGAGGCCGGCCGTCTGCCGGTGCTCGCCCCACAGGCGCAGGGCGACGGCGGCGGCGTCGTGCAGGTCGCGGGCCTCCTCCCAGTAGCGGATCTCGGCGTGGTCGCCCGCGTATCTGCTGGTCAGGAGGAAGGGGTGGTCGTGGGCGAGCTGTTCCAGGGCGCGCCGCAGGTCCGCCAGGGGGACTTCCTTCCCGGAGACGCTGAGGGTGACGTGCCACAGGCGGGGCAGGTCCTTGGGCTCCTCGTAGGTGTCCCCGGCCGCGACGCTCGTCAGAGCACCACGGGACGCCGCCGCCCCAGGGCGCACTCGTCTCACGACGGCCTCCTTCACGCAGTGCCCGTGGCGGGGCGTGCGCCTGAAACACGCCCCTGAGCAAAGTTGAGCAGGCCGCACGGCTTCGCGTGGCGGTTTTACGGAACGTCGCCCACCGGGGGCGGCCGTCACGACCCGTTTTACGAGTGCAGGATGACGAGGTCGTCCCTGTGTACGACCTCGCGTTCGTACTCCGGGCCGAGCTCGCGCGCCAGCTCCCGGGTCGAACGTCCGATCAGCCGGGGGATCTCCTTGGCGTCGAAGTTGACGAGCCCGCGGGCCACCGCGCGGCCGGTGCCGTCCCGCAGCTCGACCGGGTCGCCGGCGTTGAACTCGCCCTCGACGGCGGCGATTCCGGCGGGCAGCAGCGACGTACGGCGCTCCACGACCGCGCGCACGGCCCCGTCGTCCAGGGTCAGCGACCCCTGCGGCGTGGAGGCGTGCTGGAGCCACAGCAGCCGGTCGGCGGAGCGCCGGCCGGTGGGGTGGAAGTAGGTGCCCGTGTCACCGCCGCCCAGCGCGTCGGCCGCGTGGACGGCGCTGGTGAGCACCACGGGGATGCCCGCGGCGGCCGCGATCCGGGCGGCCTCGACCTTGGTGACCATGCCGCCGGTGCCGACGCCGGCCTTGCCCGCGCTGCCGATCTCGATGCCCGTGAGGTCGGCGGGCCCCCGCACCTCGGCTATCCGCGAGGTGCCGGGCCTGGTCGGGTCGCCGTCGTACACGCCGTCCACGTCGGACAGCAGCACCAGCAGGTCGGCGTGGACGAGGTGGGCGACGAGGGCGGCGAGGCGGTCGTTGTCGCCGAAGCGGATCTCGTCGGTGGCGACGGTGTCGTTCTCGTTCACGACCGGGAACGCGCCCATGGCCAGCAGCTTGTCGAGGGTGCGGGAGGCGTTGCGGTGGTGGGCGCGGCGGCTCATGTCGTCGGAGGTGAGCAGCACCTGGCCGACGCGGACGCCGTAGCGGGCGAAGGAGGCGGTGTAGCGGGCCACGAGCAGGCCCTGTCCGACGCTGGCGGCGGCCTGCTGGCGGGCGAGGTCCTTGGGGCGGCGGCGCAGCCCCAGCGGCGCGAGTCCGGCGGCGATGGCGCCGGAGGAGACGAGGACGATCTCCTTCTCCCCGCCGCTGCGGATCTTGGCGAGTACGTCGACGAGTGCGTCGACGCGGTCGGCGTCCAGGCCGCCCGAGGCGGTGGTCAGTGACGAGGAGCCCACCTTGACGACGATCCTGCGGGCCTCGCTCACAGCCTGCCTTGCCCTTGCCACCTTGGCCCCTGTCCCCTCGCGTCGGTGCGGGTCCCTGTCCGGGCAATCTACGCGAAGGAGATCGTCCGTCGCGCGTCGGTCCAGCCCCCGGACAGGCCCGTGGACAGGCGCGCCGTAACCGCGCGCTCACGTACCGCGTACGGCAAAAAGGTTGCACTGGTTGCTTATAGAAATTAAAGCTCGCACAAATTTAGTTTGAAGGTTGTGTCACCTAAAGTTCACCGCGTGAAGCGCATACTCCTCCGCTCGGGGAAGAGCCCCTACGACGTCGTCCCCGTCGAGGAGGCCCTCCACAGAGACGTCATCGCCACCAACTCGGGCAATCTGATCTTCAGTGATGCCGCGCACAAGATCCTTGAGACGCCGGGCACCGAGGTGGTCTCCAACGGGATCGGCACGGATGTGTCCGCGGCGGCCCGGATCAACGAGGAGTACGACGCCTTCGTCGTCCCGCTGGCCAACGCCTTCCGCCCGTCCTTCGAGGGCCGGCTGAGACGGATGACCAGGCTCATCGCCAAGCTGAAGATCCCCGTGGTGGTGCTCGGCGTCGGCGCGCAGACCGGGGTGGGCTACAACCCGGCCCGGCTGAAGCCGATGGAGCCGGCCGTGCGCGAGTTCTGTGCGGCGGTGCTCGACCGCAGCGCGTCGATCGGCGTGCGGGGCGAGTTCACCGAGCAGTACCTGAAGGACATGGGCTTCAGGGACGTCGAGGTCATCGGCTGTCCGTCGCTGTTCATGTACGGCCGTCAGCTCGATGTGCGCAAGCGGGCCCCGGAGCTGACGCCCGGCTCGCGGATCGCGATCAACGGCTCGCACAGCGCGGTGCAGAAGCAGGGCCTGGACCGGGTCATCGCCCGCGCCCACGAGCGCTATCCGCACCTGCGCTTCGTCGGCCAGAACCTCAGCGACGCGCAGCAGTTGCACTGGCGGGACCTGTCGGACCCGAACTCCCAGGTGACCGCGATGCCGACGCACCCGGACCACCCGATGTACCGGGAGGACAAGGTCCGCGTCTACATCGATCCCCTCACCTGGATCGACGATCTGCGCGACTTCGACTTCTCCTTCGGCTCCCGCATCCACGGCAACATCGCGGCGCTGCTCGCCGGTACGCCCGCGACCGTGCTGTGCGGGGACTCGCGGACGCTGGAGCTGTGCCGCTACTTCGACATCCCGCACCAGCGGCTCGACAAGGTGGCCAAGGACCCCGCGGCGGCGGACCCGGCGCGGCTGTACGAGCAGGCCGACTTCGGCGGGCTGGTCGGCGGTCACCCGGAGCGCTTCGAACGGTTCACCGCGTTCCTGGACAAGAACGGGCTGGAGAACACCTTCACCCACGGCGACGGCGGCGCGGCCTACGAGGAGCGGATGCGGTCGCTGTCGTTCCCGCCGGGCATCCGCCCCTGGAACGACACCGACATCACCTCGCTGACCACGCGGTTCGGCTGGCTGCAGAGCCGTATCACCGAACTGTCGCTGGACAACGCCCAACTCCGGCGGGACCTGGCACGCGCGGGAGCCAAGTCGGCCAGGACCCAGCCCAAGGCCAACGGCACCGCGGCCACCCCCGCCACCAGCGTCTACCGCCGCGCCCGCCGCGTGGTGGGCCGCCCCATCAAGCGGGCCCTGCAGGCGGGGCGGCAGTAGGCAGTGGGCACCGGACCGTAGGCACCGGTGTGTCAGGCCGCCGCCGCGAAGCCCCCCATGGGGAGGGAGCGGCGTACCTTGCGGAGGGCTCGGCGCAGGAAGGAGTTGGCGGCGGCCTCGCGGTAGCCCTCGAAGGCTCGGGCCTCGCGTGGTTCGGCGAGGTAGACCCAGTCGGGGATGCCGGCTTCCTGGGCGCGGAAGTGCGGGTAGACGAGGTAGACCCGGGTGGCCCGCTTCTCCAGGACGGCGGCGGCCTGCTTCTTGGACTTGACGAACTCCACGACGTCCGCCAGGAGTTCGGGGCGCTGCATGGCCACCAGGTGCAGCCGGAGCCGCTCGTGGACCTTCAGGCGGCGGGCGACACCGGGGGTCCAGTGGGCGTCCATCAGCGGCTTGGCCAGCTCCAGCTTGTGCCGCCGTACCTCTTCGGAATCCTTGAGGTACTTGGGCCCGAACTGCGGCAGCAGGGTGACGACGAGGGGCCGCACCATGAGCGCGTCGCGCTTGGGGCCCGCGGGGACCATCCGCGCGATCAGGTCCATCAGGGCCCGCGCGGAGTCGAAGCGCAGGGTGTAGCCGCCGGACTTGGTGACGTGCTTGCCGTCGTCCCGGCCCACCAGGTAGTAGCAGGTGTAGTCGGCGATCACCGAGACGCCGTCGGCCCGCAGATAGGCCTCCATCGTGAACAGCGCGTCCTCGCCGGTCCACAGGGACTCGTCGAACCGCATGCCGTGCTTCTCCAGCAGCTCGCGGCGGAACAGCTTCTGCGCGCTGAGCGTGAACTTGATGTTGGAGGAGAAGACGTCCGTACGGCCGAGGGTCTTGCCCCACATCGACTTGGGCGGTGTGCGGTTGATCCCCTCGACGCGGCCCAGGACCACGTCGGTGCCGTTCTCGTCGGCCATGGCGACCATGCGCTCCAGGGCCTCGGGGCCGAGCCGGTCGTCGGCGTCCAGGAAGAACACGTACCGCCCGGCCGCCTTGCCGAGACCGACGTTGCGCGGGCCGCTGGGCCCGCCGGAGTTCCGCTGCCGGATCACCGTGACCCCCATGGGCGCGCGGTCCGCGAACTCCTCCAGGTACTCCCCCGTCCCGTCCGTCGAGCCGTCGTCCACCGCGATGACCTCGATGCGTCTCGGGTCGATGGTCTGCGCCTCCACGGACGCCAGGCACTCGACCAGGTACGGCATCGCTTCGTACGCCCCGATGATCACAGTCACATCAGGCTGCGTCACGACGGTCACATTTCCCCCTTGTCATGTGTCCCCATAGTGAATGGAGCATTTCCCCCGAATCGGCTCATTCGCAATTTGTTAGACGGGTAGCCAGGTGAAGCGGTTGCCTCAACGCCGGGATTCAGTGGGATACGTCACACAGCTGCGCGACAGACACGGTTCGCGGCGGGCGGCACCGGACAGTACGCGGCACCGGTAGGGCCTGCTCAGCGGGCACGGTAAGAGCCGCACAAGAGAAACGGCCCCCGAGGAATGCTCCTCGGGGGCCGTAAAGGGCGCAGGGGCTCAGCCGGCGGTGACACCGTCCGCGTCACCCGTGGACGCCACCCGCTGACCCGGAACCGCGTTCGCCAGTTCGTCCGCCTCGGCGGGGTCGGCCGCGGTGCCGGTCACCCGGGACTCCTGGCCGGCGTTGCGGGCCTCGGCCTTGAGGGCGAGCCCGGCCACCGCGGTGTTGAACTGGTCGATGGACTTCGGCTCGTCCGGGCCCAGCAGGTACCGCTTGAGCTCGACCCGGTCGGCGGCCAGCGGGTCGGCGGCCGGATCGCGCACGGCGTCCAGCAGCCCGCCCAGCTCGGCCGCGTCGTTGGAGAGGATCACCGCGGCGCGCACCGCCGTGTTCTGCCGCTTGAACTCCTCCGCGCCCAGCTCGCCGGAGTCCGTCACCGCGTAGGGCTTGCCGCTGGCGATGAAGTCGGAGACCACGCTGGAGATGTCGGAGACCATCGCGTCGGAGACGTTGAAGCAGTCGTACAGGCGCGGCTCGGCACCCGTGATGACCCGGTGCTCCCACGCCGGGAAGGAACGCCAGTAGGCGTCGTTCCACTCGGCGCGCAGCCGGGCGATCTCCTCGTGCTTCTTGACGTCGACCAGGCCGTCGCGGGTGGCCTCGGCCTCGTCGCCCTTCTGGCCGCCCGAGAGGGACAGCTCGGCGAGACGGGCCTCGATCCGGGCCAGCTCGGCCTTGGCGCGGTCCTGGGCGGCGGAGTCGGCGGTGAAGCGCGGGTCGGCGGCACGCTGGGCGGCGGCCTTCTCGACCAGGGCGGTGATCCGCTGGTGCGCGGCCTTGGCCTCGGCGCTGACGGTGCCGGTGAAGGGGTGCGGCTTGTACAGGACGCGGACCGACGGGTCGGCCTCGACCAGCTTCTTCACGATGTTCTCGCCGGCCAGGACGATCGAGGTGTTGCCGGGGTTGCCGTCCCAGCCCTCCCAGGTGGGCGCGTACAGGACGGTGGGGATACGGCCCTCGGGCACGCCCTGCCAGGTCCGGATCGGAGCGAGCTGCGGGCGGCCCACCTCGACGATGTCGTCGTCGCGGACGCCGACGTCGGCGATGGCGTAGCGGTCGCGGCCGGCCCGGCCGGCGGTCCACACCTCGTCGTACACCTTGCTGTACGGGTTGACGCTGGCCAGCTTGTCGCTGTCGCCGTGGCCGATGAAGACGTGCTTCATGGTGGGCACGCGCAGCAGGTGGATGTTCTTGCCGACGTTCGCCGCGTAGAGCGCGACGCGCACCGTGGACAGGTCCATGTTCATCAGGTGCACCCCTCCGGGCACGCAGATGACGGGGACAGTGGTGGGCGCCATGTTGTTCAGGATGGCCCGCTCACGCAGGATGATCAGCGGCCGGGTGTCCAGCTGCTCCATCGTCTCCAGCCACATGTTGACCTGGTACGCGGAGTCCTTGGAGCCCGAGAAGTACAGCACCGTCTCCGGCTTGTAGACGGCCAGCCAGTCGTCGACGGCGGCCAGCACCCTCTCGGCGTTCGGCGGGGTCTTGCGGCCGCGCACGTACGGCATGAGCGCGAGCACGTACAGGACGCCCAGGCCGACGGTGAGCCCGATCCCGACGAACCCCGCCGCGGCCTTGTCCATGACGCCGGAGACCAGCAGACCGGCGACGGCCGCGAGATCGAGGTGGAGCATCTTCTCGGCGGAGCGGCGCAGCAGGCGGCGCGAGGGGGCGTCCGGGATGCGGATGCGGGACTTCAGGTCGACGTTGCGGGTGGCGACCGGCATCCGGCGGCGGTTGCGGATCAGGGTGACCAGCGCGCCGTGCGGGGCCTGCAGGCCGTAGAAGGCGATGAAGCAGGCGATCGCCCCGTAGAAGATCAGGTTGTCCGTCAGGGACAGCCGGGCCAGCAGCAGGACCAGCAGCAGCTGCCGGATCAGGAAGCGGATCGACAGGCCGGCCCGCACCTTGCTGAGGCGGTTGATCAGGTAGCTGCCCTTGCGGTGCAGATAGTGGTCCGCCAGGTACGTCACGGCGGCCGCGGCCGCGAAGGCGGGAACGCTCGGGACGAGCGCGGCCAGCATGAGCGCCGGGAAGCCCAGGATCATGAGGGCCGCCGCGGCCAGCTCGGCCGCGCTGCCCACCCGGGCGACGCGAATAGCGGTGGATATCACGGAGAAACCTGCTCTGAGAGGAAAAGTGCCGGTTTTGTAATGGAATGCCGCGGGTCTGCGGGTGATTCGCCAGGTGTACGGATTCAGGCCTCTGCGAACGTCCGGTGAACCGGCGACCGCAGAGGCCTGAATTCCGAAAAGCTAATTGCCGCTGATTATTACACGCCGTCCTGGCGGTCCAGAACCGAGGCCAGCGCCTGCTCGAAGCCGGAGGCCTTGGCGGCGCCCGCCGTCGGGTCCTGCTGGCGGACGTCGATGACGTGCCCGGTCAGCTCCGACAGCAGCACGTCGAGCGAGGTGCGGGCCACGGCCTCGGAGGAGAGCAGGCTGCCCGCGGGCTCCTGGCCGAAGGCCTTGGTGCGCATCGGGGTGGCGGTGCGCTCGGGGTTGATGCAGTTGACGCGGATGCCGTCGCCGGCCCACTCGTCGGACAGCGCCTGGGTGAGGTTCACCATGGCGGCCTTGGTGGAGGAGTACAGGCTGTACTCGGCACGGCCGCGGGTGTAGCTGCTGGAGGTGTACAGCAGCAGCTGGCCCTTGGTCTCCGACAGGTATTTGTAGGAGGACCGGGCGATCTGCACCGGGGCCAGGTAGTTGACCTTCAGCGCCTCCTCGATGGTGGCGTTGTCGGTCTCGGCGAGCTTGCCGATGCGCAGCACGCCCGCGGTGTTGACGACGTAGTCGATCCGGCCGGTCTCGGCGTACGCCTTGGACAGCGCGTCGTCGACCTCCTCCGGGTTCTCCACGTGGGTGCCGGTGGTGGAGCGGCCCAGCGCGTACACCTTGGCGCCGTAGGACTCGGCGAGTTCGGCGATGTCCTTGCCGATGCCGTACGAGCCACCGAAGATCACGATCGTCTTGTCGGTGAGCAGCCGGCGGTAGTCCTCCTCGCCGTTCTGCTCGGGCGCGGCGGTGGAGGCGAGCTGGAAGAGCTTGTCGGCGATGAAGACGTCGACCGGCTGCGTGACCTTCATGTTGTACTCGTCGCCCGCGACGACGTGGATCGGCACGTCCGGCAGGTACTTGAGCACGACGGAGCAGTCGTCGGTGGCCTGGAAGTTGGGGTCGCCGGCCGCGACCTCGTAGGCCCGGCGGATCGTGGACAGCTTGAAGGCCTGCGGGGTCTGGCCGCGGCGCAGCCGGGAGCGGTCCGGGATCTCGGTGATGAACTCGCCGTCCTGGCCGTGGGTGCGTGTGACGATGATGGTGTCCGCGGACGGGATGGCGACGTCCACGGCCTCGTAACGCTCCAGCGCGGCCACGCAGTCGTCGATGACGCGCTGCGACAGCAGGGGGCGGACGGCGTCGTGGAAGAGGACCTTGCGGTCCTCGCCCTCGGCCAGGCCCTCGCCCAGGGCGGAGATGGCGCGCTCGGTGGTCTCGTTCCGCGTCGAGCCACCCTCGATGATCTTCTTGACCTTGGTGAAACCGGCCTTGGCGACGATCTTCTCGATGTCGGGCACGTAGCCCGGCGCCATCAGCACGATGACGTCGTCGATCGAGTCGGCGTTCTCGAAGGTGGTCAGGGTGTGCTCGATGACTGCCTTGCCGGCGATCTTCAGCAGCTGCTTGGGGATCGACAGACCCACCCGCTGACCGGTGCCACCGGCCAGGATCACTGCGGTGGTACGGGGCTTGGCTATGTGCTGGGACACAGGTGACCTACCTTGGGGCGACAGGGAACGCGGAAATGGTCCCACTTCGGGTTACCGCAGTGCAAGGTGAGCGACCGTCGCCGCATATGTGCGCGCAACCTCTCATTCACCTTGCACCACTGGTGACGGGCGATGCCCTGTTTGTCAGTTCCGCGAAATTGCTGTGAGTAACTCCACAGGCTCCACGGGGATCGGTTCAGCGCCGGCGCAGCCGCTTCAGGCAGCGGTGTCCGAGCACGCGGACGAGTTCCTTCGACGGCGTCTGGTGAACGCTGCGCGCCTGCACGGGCCGTGCGGGCACCGAGGCGGCCGCCGCGAGGGCACCGTACAACGCCTGAGCGGCCACCTCGGGAGCGATACGGGCCGCCCCGGGCGCCGTTTCGGCCTGCTCCGGCACGGCGGAGAGCAGTGCCGGATCGCCGAGGACGCGGACGCCCATCGCCCCGATCCGCTCCGTGATTTCGGCACCGATCGCGGCGGCGGCCTCGACGGCCCAGCGGGGCGTGGCGATCCTCACGTCCCGCGGGGTGGGGATGCACGCGTTCTTCATATGCATGACCGCGCCGTTGCGGACGAGCTTGGAATACAGCTCGTCCGGCAGTCCATTGCCCCGGAATTCGACATTAAGATTGCGCAGCATTTCGGTCTCGGCGAGGGTAAGGGAGCGATTCGCCGTGTCCGGAACCGGCCGCAGGAGATCCGCGGGCAGGCCCAGCAGCGCCTCGAAGGTGCGCAGCAGACCGCCCCGGTCCCGGTCGTCGACCACCACGACGGTGACCCGCCCGGGCCCGGCCGTCCGGATCCAGCGCTCGACGAGCCGGTCGTGCCGGTGGCGGTGCCAGAAGCTGGGGTTGGGCTTCTCGTAGGGGGCCTTGCGGAGCATGTGCTCCAGCCAGTCCTCGTAGCCCATGCGCAGCCCGTTCTGCACGTACTGCTGCCACTGCGAGGGCATGATCTTCGCGAGCGGGCGCAGGGTGACCAGGATCCGCACCCGGTCGCCGCCGAGCTGCCCGACGATCCGCCCGATGGTCTCGTCGTCGGCGGCGTCGGCGAAGAACTCGCTGCTCACCACCGAGGTCCGCGCGCCGGTGGCGTGCACGTGCTCCAGCAGCCGGGTCCAGTGCCTGTCGGTGGGCACGGTGTCGCCCATCATCGCGGGCCGGGCGCAGGCGGCGAGCGCGGCCTCCATGGGGTGCCGGCTGTGCGCCGGGAACTCGACGCCGTACCGGGGCAGCGTCTCCTTCGCGGCGAACAGGGCGCCCTGGATGGCGGTGGTCCCGGTCTTGTGCGGGCCGATGTGCAGCAGGCGGGTGCCGGCCGGCAGGGCCGTGGCCGGTCCGGGCTCTCTCGTACAGTCCGTCTCCATGGTCAACGGAAGGTAAGAGGGTTGGCTGAGGTGGGGCTGAGAGGAACCTGGGACACAGATGAGTCCCAGGCCCCCGTCACACAGACTTCATACGCGGGACGCGGCTCACACCACCTGGACGCCCGGTTCGTCCGACTCCACCCGCAGCCTGGCCAGCGTGCTCGCGGTCGCATGCTGCTTGAGCACGGTGTCCACCACCCGGACCTGGGCGTCGATGCCGTGGCGGCGGATGTCGAAGAGGTGGTAGCCGCGGTGGGCGTCGATGACCTTCCAGTGCGGGTTGTCCGCCTTCAGCGGGTCCCACTGGGCGTGGAAGGCGGCCTGGTCCTGGTCGCCGTTGCTGGAGATGGAGGTGCCGACGAACTCGGCGCCGACCACGTCGGAGTCCGGGTCGGCGAAGTCCTCCTTGAGGTCGCTGATCATCGTCAGGTGCCGGTCGCCGCTGAACACGACCGGGTTGCGGACCTCCGTGAACTCCTCCAGCAGCGCGTTGCGTTCGGCCTGGTAGCCGTCCCAGGCGTCGTAGTACCAGAGCTTGCCCTCGCCGAGCAGCAGGTCGGTCTCGGCGAGCATGATCTGGGAGGCGACGAGGTTCCAGCGGGCCGGGGAGTCCCGCATCCCGTCGAGCAGCCACTCCTTCTGGTCCGCGCCGAGCATGGTCAGCGACGGGTCCTGGGCGCCCGCCTGGCTGGTGGCCTGGTCGCTGCGGAACTGCCGGGTGTCGAGCACGTTGAGCCGGGCGAGGCGGCCGAACTCCAGGCGGCGGTACATCTGGATGTGCGGGCCGTCGGGTACGGCGGTGGCGCGGACCGGCATGTGCTCGTAGTACGCCTGGTAGGCCGCGGCCAGCCGGGCCACGAACGCGTCGTGCGTCTGCTTGTCGGGGTCCTGCGGGATCTCCCCGGCGAAGTCGTTGTCCACCTCGTGGTCGTCGAAGGTGACCACCCAGGGCGCGTTGGCGTGCATCGCCGCGAGGTCGGGGTCGGTGCGGTACTGGGCGTAGCGGTTGCGGTACTGGACCAGGGTGTACGGCTCCCCCTTGCCCTCGTGCCTGCGCACGGCCGTCGCCGAGGGCGACGACTCGTAGATGTAGTCGCCGACGAAGAGCACGATGTCGGGGTCCTGGGCGAGCATGTCGGCGTACGGGGTGAAGTAGCCGTGCTGGTAGTTCTGGCAGGAGGCCAGCGCGACGCGCAGCGAGCCGCCCTTGCGGTGCCGGTGGGGTGCGGTGCGGGTGCGGCCGGTGCGCGAGATCTGGCCGCCGGCGCGGAAGCGGTACCAGTACGTGCGTTCCGGGCGCAGGCCTCGTACGTCCACGTGAACGCTGTGCCCGTACTCGGGCCGGGCCTGGGCGACGCCCCGGCGCACGGTCTTTCTGAACCGTTCGTCCTCGGCGAGTTCCCACTCCACCGGGACCGCCTCGTCCGGCATACCTCCGCCGTTGAGCGGGTCGGGGGCGAGCCGGGTCCACAGCACGATGCCGTCCGGCAGCGGGTCGCCGGAGGCGACGCCGAGGCTGAACACCCCGTCGGGCAGCGGGGTTTCGGCCGCTCGCGCGGCGGTCGGCAGCCAGAGCTGGGCGGAGGCCGCGGCGCCGAGGACGGCGGCACCGGCGGTCAGAAAGCGGCGTCGGTCGGGCGATGCTCCGGTCATTCGCTAACTCCCTTGCCACAGTGGCCTCTTGAACACTCGGAAGCTCCCACGGCCGGACGGTCCGCCCGATGGACAGGAGCCTTCGCGTGCATGACAAATAGGCAGACAACAGAAGACCCGTTGCGGCACGGAAACGACGCGAATGACGTGATCTTGCCGCAACGGGTCCTATGGAACGTCAGATGACATCCTGGTGCAGGGTGTTCAGTAGGAGAAGCCCGATCCCAGCCGTGCTCCGGGGGCCACCGTGCCCAGAGTGCCGCTGCCGAAGGTGAACGAACCGGTGGCGGTGATCCCGGATCCGGTGGACCTCAGGACCCACACCGACCCGGCGCCGGCGTTCTCCCCCGGCGCGCCGACGGCGAGGTCGGCCCGGCCGTCGTGATCGGCGTCCACCAGGTGCAGCGCCCCGCCGAAGCGGTCGCCCTTCTCCGCGGTGCCGGGCACACCGGCGGTGTTCTGGCTGAACACCATGGCGCCGCCGCCCGTCGGGCCGCCCGCGGTGCCGCGCAGGGTGACGACGCCGCCGGCGTCGGTCACCCCGCCGAGGTCCTCACCGGGCACGCCCGTGGCGATGTCGGCGTAGCCGTCGCCGTCGATGTCGGCGACCGAGACGTCGGTGCCGAAGGAGTCCCAGGACTCCGCGGTCCCCGGCACACCGGCGCTGTCCTGGTTGATGAACACCGCCTTCACCCCGTCGGGCCCGTCCGCGGTGCCCGGGATCCAGGAGATCCGGCCGCCCTTGGCCAGCGGGGTGTCCAGATCGCTGTCGTAGCCGTCCACGGCCCGGCCCACCACGATGTCGTCGTAGCCGTCGGCGTTGACGTCCCCGGTGTCCAGGTTCTCGCCGCCCTGGAGCCCGGCGCCGTCGATGTCGTACACCAGCGTGAACGGGGTGAGCCCGTCGTGGGTGCCCGTCCAGTACACGACCCGGCGGGCGTCCCACTCGTCGCCGTCGTTCTCGGTGGCGGCCACGTCGGTGAGGCCGTCGCCGTTGAAGTCGCCCGTGGCCAGGTCCAGGACGCGGCTGTCGTACCGGTCCTTGACCACCTGTCCGCCGTGCACGGTGGAGCCGTCCCGGGCGAAGGGCCCGCTCAGCACCCGCAGATCGTGGGCGTTCTCGACGGTGATCACGTCCGGTGCCCCGTCGTCGGCCACGTCACCGGTCGCCAGGTGTCCCTGGGCGCCCAGCCCGTCGTACGCCTTCCCCCCGGCCAGCGAGGCGGCGCCGGACAGCCCCCTGGACCCGCCCCAGATCACCTCGACCAGCCCGGCGTCGGTCCCGGCGGCCGTGTCCTCGCCGCCCGCCCCGACGACCAGGTCCGCGTACCCGTCCCCGTCCAGGTCGGCGGTGGTCAGCGCGCTGCCGAACCTGTCACCCGGCTCGGCGCTGCCCGGCACGCCCGCGCTGTTCTGGCTGAACACCTGCTTGGTCGAGGTCCTCAGCCCGCTCGCCGAGCCGTACACCACGGCGACATAGCCCGCGGTCTTCTTGCCGCCGACGGTCGCGGAGGGCGCCGCCACGGCGAGGTCGGAGTAGCCGTCCCCGTTGAAGTCGTCCTGGTGCCTCACGGTGCCGCTCCGCTGGTCCCCCGCCGCGTCCGCGGCGGGCAGGGCGACCGCCCCGGACACGGCGATCACGACCGCGAGCCCGGTGCGCCAGGCCGCTGTGCGCCTGTTCATGATGGTGCCTCCCCTGGTGGTGGGTGGTCGGTGCTGCCGCGGGCCGCCGAACCGGCGCCGGTCGCGGGCGGAGAAGTGACTGGTGGGGGTCAGCGCGTGAACTCGGCGCCGAGACGGGCCCATTCCGGGTCGGTGCCGAGGGCCTTGGCGCCGAAGGAGAGGGACCCGGTGGCGGTGACTCCCGAGGAGGTGGAGCGGAACGCCCACACCGAACCGGCGCTCGCGTTCTCACCGGGAGCACCGGCGACCAGGTCGGCGCGGCCGTCGTGGTCGGCGTCGAGGAGGGTGACCTCCTGCGCGAAGTGGTCCCCGCGCTCGGCGGTGCCGGGGACACCCGCCGTGTTCTGGCTGAACACCTTCGAGCCGGCGCCGGTCGGTCCAGACGGTCCGCCGGGGATCACGGCGACCGTGCCCGCGTCCGTCACACCGGAGAAGTCCTCCAGGGGGTTGCCGGCCGCGATGTCGGCGTAGCCGTCGCCGTTCACGTCACCGACCGCGACGTCCGTACCGAAGAGGTCGCCCGGCTCACCGACGCCCGGCACACCGGGAGTGTCCTGGTCGATCATGCGCGGATCCCCGGTCCGCGGGCCCTGCGCGGTGCCGAGGACGACGCCCACCCGTGAGCCGTACTCGCTCGGGTCGGCCGGGTCCTCACCCGAGTCGGCGGGCCGGGGGCGGCCGAAGACGATGTCGTCGCGGCCGTCGCCGTCGACGTCGCCGAGCGCGATGCTCTCGCCGCCCTCGATGGCCCGGCCCCGGCTGTCCCGCAGCGTGGTCAGTGGGGCGAGACCGTCCCGGGTGCCGCGCAGATAGTGCAGGTCGTGGCCGGCGTTGGCGTCCTCCGGGTCGTCCCAGTCGGACGGGCCGGTCAGCACGACGACATCGGAGATGCCGTCGCCGTCGACGTCCCCGGCCGCCACGTCCAGGATCATCAGGTCCGCGCCGGTGAAGGTGATGTCCTGACCGCGGGCGGGCACGCCGGCGCGGGTGAACGGGCCGGACTCCAGCGCCGAGGGCCCGGCCAGGTCGGCCTGGCCGTCACCGTCGAAGTCGCCCACGGCGGCACGCGCGAAGCCGTCCGCGACGACGTCCGGCAGGATCGTTCCGCCCGAAAGGCCTCCGGCACCGCCCCACAGCACGGTCGCACTGCCCCTGCGGTCCACCCCGCCCTGCTGCCAACGCTCCCCGGCCGCGGGGACCACCAGGTCGGTGTAACCGTCGCCGTCCAGATCCCCGGCGTCCAGGTGGGCACCGAAGTAGTCGTCCGCCTCGGGGGTACCGGGGACACCCGCGGTCGCCTGCGTGAAGACCTTCTTGGTCGCGAGGTCCAGCCCATGGGCCGAGCCGTACACGACGGCGACGTAACCGGCCGCCTTCTTCGCGCCGACGGTCGCGAACGGCGCGCCGGTGGCCAGATCCTCGTACCCGTCACCGTTGAAGTCCTGCCGCACGCTCTGCGCCGCCGCCGGCCGCGCGTGGGCGACCGGCGACACGGAGGCGGTCGCGGCCAGCACGGCGATCGCGACCGCCACGGCACGGCGGGTTCTGGCTACTACGGACTCGGGCACGTCGACTCCGGGAATCGGAAGGGCGGTTGACCGCGGAAAGGACCAAGACCCTCATCCGCGCTGCCCAGTACGACCAGCCGCGACGGCACTTGGTTGCCCTGCCGTGCGCCGCGGCATTCCCTGCCGTCAACCCGTCGTGCGCGGGATCAGAACGGCTCGAAGTCGTCGAACTCCCGCAGGGACTCGTCCCGCTCGGCCTGCCGGTCCCGGCGCCGCTGCACGGCCGGCCGCTGCTCCTCGAACCGGTGGTCCTCGCCACGCCGGCCGAGCATCTCCGCACCGGCCATGACCGTCGGCTCCCAGTCGAAGACGACCGCGTTGTCCTCGGGCCCGATGGCCACGCCGTCCCCGGAGCGGGCGCCCGCCTTCACCAACTCCTCCTCGACCCCGAGGCGGTTGAGCCGGTCGGCGAGGTAGCCGACGGCCTCGTCGTTGTTGAAGTCGGTCTGGCGCACCCAGCGTTCGGGCTTCTCGCCGCGCACCCGGAACAGCCCGTCGTCCTCGCGGGTCACCGTGAAGCCCGTGTCGTCGACGGCCTTCGGCCGGATCACGATCCGCGTCGCCTCCTCCTTCGGCTTCGCGGCCCGCGCCCGGCCCACCAGCTCGCCGAGCCCGTACGACAGCTCCTTCAGGCCGATGTGCGCCACCGCCGAGATCTCGAAGACGCGGTAACCGCGCGCCTCGAGCTCGGGCCGCACCATCTCGGCGAGGTCCTTGCCGTCGGGCACGTCGATCTTGTTCAGGACGACGATCCGGGGGCGGTTGTCCAGCCCGCCGTACTCCCGCAGCTCCGCCTCGATGACATCGAGGTCGGACAGCGGGTCGCGGTCGGACTCCAGCGTCGCCGTGTCCAGGACGTGCACCAGCACGCTGCACCGCTCCACGTGCCGCAGGAACTCCAGGCCCAGGCCCTTGCCCTGGCTGGCGCCCGGGATCAGTCCCGGCACGTCGGCGATGGTGTACACGGTGGAACCCGCCGTCACCACGCCCAGGTTGGGGACCAGGGTGGTGAACGGGTAGTCGGCGATCTTCGGCTTCGCCGCGCTCAGCACGGAGATCAGCGAGGACTTGCCCGCGCTCGGGTAGCCGACCAGCGCCACGTCGGCGACGGTCTTCAGCTCCAGGACGATGTCCTGGAGGTCCCCCGGCACGCCGAGCAGCGCGAAACCGGGCGCCTTGCGCCGGGCCGAGGCCAGCGCCGCGTTGCCGAGGCCGCCCCGGCCGCCCTGCGCGGCGATGTACGACGTACCGTGCCCGACCAGGTCGGCGAGGACGTTGCCCGCCTTGTCGAGGACGACCGTGCCGTCCGGCACCGGCAGGACCAGGTCCTGGCCGTCCTTGCCGGAGCGGTTGCCGCCCTCGCCGGGCTTGCCGTTGGTGGCCTTGCGGTGCGGGGAGTGGTGGTAGTCGAGCAGCGTGGTCACCGACTGGTCGACGGTGAGGATCACATCGCCGCCCCGGCCGCCGTTGCCGCCGTCCGGGCCGCCCAGCGGCTTGAACTTCTCACGGTGAACGGAGGCACAGCCGTGGCCTCCGTTACCCGCGGCGACGTGCAACTCGACGCGGTCCACGAAGGTGGTCATGGTGGGGTGCCTCCAGCACTTCGATTACGTACGGTCTTGTCTACTGCTGTAACACGCGAAAGGCGGACCCGCCTTCCCGAACGGGAAGTGAGGTCCGCCTCGCGAAAGCGTTCGGTCTGGGCCTGGACTCAGGCGACCGGAACGATGTTCACGACCTTGCGGCCACGGTGGCTGCCGAACTCCACCGCACCGGCCTGCAGCGCGAACAGCGTGTCGTCGCCGCCACGGCCGACGCCGGCGCCCGGGTGGAAGTGGGTGCCGCGCTGGCGGACCAGGATCTCACCCGCGCTGACGACCTGACCGCCGAAGCGCTTCACGCCGAGCCGCTGGGCATTGGAGTCGCGACCGTTCCGGGTGGACGATGCGCCCTTCTTGTGTGCCATCTGTTCTCAGTCCCTTACTTCGCAGCCGTGGGGATCTCAGTGACCTTGATCGCCGTGTACTGCTGGCGGTGGCCCTGACGACGGCGGTAGCCGGTCTTGTTCTTGTAGCGAAGGATGTCGATCTTGACGCCCTTGTGGTGGTCCACGACCTCGGCCTGGACCTTGATGCCGGCCAGCACCCACGGGTCGCTGGTCACAGCGTCGCCGTCGACAACGAGCAGGGTCGAGAGCTCGACCGTGTCGCCAACCTTGGCAGTGGAAATCTTGTCAACCTCAACGATGTCGCCGACAGCAACCTTGTGCTGGCGACCACCGCTGCGCACGATGGCGTACACGCGGATCTCACTCTCTCGCTCGGGGAACGGCACCCCCGCAGTCCAGCCGCCCGGCAGAGCGGACGGCCTCTCCCGGCCAGCTGGTGCCCGGGAGGAAAAGGTTTACGGGGATGTGGCGTGTCAGTGGACACGCCGACGGTCAAGGTTACGGGGCCACAGCCGAAGGGGTCAAACCGGGGCGGGCCCCACCGCTGTGCGGCCGGTCACGTGGACCGGCCGCACAGCGGGAGCGACCCTCGCGGATCAGCCCTCGTCGGTGGCGGCGGAGACCGAGGTCTTCTTCGCCACCGACTTGGCGGCGGCCGTCTTGGTGGTCTTCGCCGCCTTCTTGGCCGTCGTCTTCTTGGCGGCGGTCTTCTTGGCCGCCGTCTTCTTCGCCGTGGTCGCCTTGGTGGCGGCCTTCTTCGCCGTGGCCTTCTTGGCGGCCTTGCGGGCCGTCTTCTTGGCCGGGGCGGCCTCCTCGACCGCTTCCGGGGCCTCGGCGGGCGCCTCGGCCGACGGGACGACCACGACGGCCGCCTCCTCGGACGCGGTGGGCGCGGTGGCCTTGCGCACGGCACGGCGGCGCGGGCGGGCCGGGGCGGCGGCGCTCTCGGCGGGCGCCTCCTCGGCCGGCGTCACGGCCGCGGCCTCGGGCTCAGCCTCGGGCTGGACCGCCGGGGCCTCGGCGGCGGGCGCCGCCGACTCGGTGACCGTCACCACGGCCGCCTCCGCACCGGCGGGGGAACCGGCCGGCGCCGACACCTTGCGGGTCGCCCGACGGCGCGTACGGCCCTTGGGCGCGGCCTCCTCCGGTGCCTCGGCAGGCGCCTCGGCCGGGGCCTGCGCCTCGGCCGGGGCCGCGTGCAGGACCGGGTCCTCGACGGCCACGGGCTCGGTCCGCAGCTCGGCGGCCGTCTCGGCCAGCACCGGACGCTCGACCTCCGCCGCGACGGAGACGTCCTGAGCGGTCGGAGCGGCAGCGGCCTCGGGGGCCTCGGGGGCCTGCGCCTTCCGGCCCTCCGCCCGGGGCGCGCCCGCCGGAGCCGACGCCCGCCGGCTCGCCCGGCGCCGCGTACGGCCACGGGTGGCCGCGGCCTCCGCCTCGGCGACGCTGCTGTACAGCTCCTCGTCGGCGGCGAACGTGTCCGTCAGCGACTCCGCCGCGGGGGGTGCGGCCAGCGCCACCGGCTCCGCGACCTCGGCCAGGACCTCGGCCTCGGCCTCGTTCTCCGCCTCCTCCTCGGCGGTCACGGCGGCACCCGCGGCCACGGCCACGGTCTCCTGCTCGGTCACCTGACCGTCGCCACCGCGCCCGCGCTTCTTGCGCTTGCCGCCGCCCCCGGGAGAGGTCGGCTGCTCCATGTGCACGATGACACCGCGGCCGTTGCAGTGGACGCAGGTCTCGGAGAAGGACTCCAGCAGGCCCTGGCCGACCCGCTTGCGGGTCATCTGCACGAGTCCCAGCGAGGTCACCTCGGCCACCTGGTGCTTCGTACGGTCGCGGCCCAGGCACTCCAGCAGGCGGCGCAGCACCAGGTCCCGGTTGGACTCCAGCACCATGTCGATGAAGTCGATCACGATGATGCCGCCGAGGTCGCGCAGCCGGAGCTGGCGCACGATCTCCTCGGCCGCCTCCAGGTTGTTCCTGGTGACCGTCTCCTCCAGGTTGCCGCCCTGGCCGGTGAACTTGCCGGTGTTGACGTCGACCACGACCATCGCCTCGGTCCGGTCGATCACCAGCGAACCGCCGCTGGGCAGCCAGACCTTGCGGTCCAGCGCCTTGGCGAGCTGCTCGTCGATCCGGTAGGTGGCGAAGACGTCGACCTCGGAGGTCCACTTGGACAGCCGGTCGGCCAGGTCCGGGGCGACGTGCGAGACGTACCCGTGGATGGTCTCCCACGCGTCGTCGCCGCTGACGACGACCTTGGTGAAGTCCTCGTTGAAGATGTCGCGCACGACCCGGACGGTCATGTCCGGCTCGCCGTACAGCAGCGTCGGCGCGTTGCCGTTCTTGGCCTTCTTCCGGATGTCCTCCCACTGCGCCTGCAGCCGCTCGACGTCCCGGCGCAGCTCGTCCTCGCTCGCGCCCTCGGCGGCGGTGCGCACGATGACGCCCGCGTCGTCGGGGACGATCTTCTTGAGGATGCTCTTCAGCCGGGCCCGCTCGGTGTCGGGCAGCTTGCGGCTGATGCCGGTCATCGATCCCTCGGGGACGTACACGAGGTAGCGGCCCGGGAGGGAGACCTGGCTGGTCAGACGCGCGCCCTTGTGCCCGATCGGGTCCTTCGTCACCTGGACGAGGACCGACTGGCCGGACTTCAGGGCGGACTCGATACGACGCGGGCCGTTGGCCATGCCCAGCGCCTCGAAGTTGACCTCACCGGCGTACAGCACGGCGTTGCGGCCCTTGCCGACGTCGATGAAGGCGGCCTCCATCGACGGCAGCACGTTCTGGACCTTGCCCAGGTAGACGTTGCCGACGTACGAGGTCGACTGCTCCTTGTTGACGTAGTGCTCGACGAGCACGCCGTCCTCCAGGACGCCGATCTGGGTGCGCTCACCGCTCTGCCGGACCACCATCACGCGCTCGACGGCCTCGCGGCGGGCCAGGAACTCGGCCTCGGTGATGATCGGGACGCGGCGGCGCCCCTGCTCGCGGCCTTCCCGGCGGCGCTGCTTCTTGGCCTCCAGGCGGGTCGAGCCCTTGATGGACTGCACCTCGTCGGACGGCTCGGCGGGCTTGCGGGGCTCGCGGACCTTGACGACCGTGCGCTCCGGGTCGCCGTCACCGGGCTCGGTGTCGCCGGAGGTGTCACCGGCGCGACGACGGCGACGGCGGCGGCGACGGCTGCTGGAGCTGGAGCCGCCGGCCTCGTCGCGGGCGTCGTCGGCGTCCTCTTCCTCCTGCTCGGCGGTGTCCTCGGCGTCCTGCTCGGCCTGCTCGGCGGCGAGCTCGTCGGACTCGTCCGCGCCCTCACCGGCCTCGCCGTCGGCGGCGTCACCGCGACGGCGGCGCCGGCCACCGCGCCGGCGGCGGCGACGCGAACCGGTCTCCTCGGTCTCATCGGCCTCGTCGCCCTCGGCGGCGTCCTCGACGGACTCCTCCGGCTCCTCGGCCTCGTCGGCCTCCTCCGCCTCGTCGTCGACGGTGGTCTCGGCGGTCTGGGCCTCGGCCTCCTCGCCGTACCCGGCGCCCCGGCGGCGACGGCGGCGGCGCGAGCCGGTCTGCTCCTCGGGGAGCTCCTCGACCGTCTCGACCTCCTCGGCCTCGGCCGCCTCGGCGGCGGCTTCGGCGGCGGCCCGCTGCGGGGTCTGGAACTTCGGCTCGGTGAACACGGGCGCCTGGAACACGGCCACGGCGGGCCGGGCCGGCCGGCGCGGCGCCTCGGACTCCGAGGCCTGCGGCTGCGCGGGCGCGGCGAAGCCGCCCGCGGCCTGCCGCACCGCCCGGCGGCGGCCACGACGGGGGGCGGCCTCCTCGGCGGCGGGGGCCTCGGTCGCCTCGGCTGCGGGAGCGGCCGGGGGTGCCTCGACGGCCTGGGCGGACTCGGCGGCCACGGCTGCCTCTTCGGTCACGTCGGCCTCTTCGGTCACGGCGGTCACGGCGGCGTCGGCCGGGGCCGTCACGCGGCGCGTGGCACGGCGGCGGGTACGGCGCGGGGCCGTCTCCTCGGCGGCGGGGGCCTCGGCGGCAACCGGGACCTCGGGGGTCTCCGCGGGAGCCTCGGCGGCGGCCGGAGCGGCCTCGGGGGTCTCCTCGGCCGCGCTCGGCGCACCGGTGGGCGCGGACGCCCGGCGGGTGGCACGACGGCGCGAACGGCCGGGTGCGGGCTCCTCCACGGCGGCAGCGGCCTCGGCGGCGGGCGCCTCGGCGACCTCCGCCTCGACGGCGGGCGCGGCGGCCTCGGTCCCGGCCTCGGCGGCCTCCGCCGCGGGAGCGGCGGTCGGCGTGGCCACGCGGCGCGTGGCACGACGGCGGGTACGGCGCGGAGCGGCCTCCTCCGTGGAGCGGCCCTCCTCGGCCGGCTCGACGGCGGCGGGCGTCTCCTCGGCGGCGGCCGGGGCGACGGCCGGTACGACCGTCTCGGCGGCCTCCGCCGTCGCCGGCGCACCGACGGGCGCGGACGCCCGGCGGGTGGCACGGCGGCGCGTACGGCCGGGTGCGGGCTCCTCCACGGCGGCAGCGGCCTCGGCGGCGGGCGCCTCGGCGGCATCCGCCTCGACGGCCGGCTCCTCGATCTCGTCGACCTCGGCGGCCGGCACGACCGGCGCGGTGACCTCGGCGGGGGCCTCGGCCCCGGCGGGCGGTCCCGCGGGGCGGGAAGCGGCACGGCGCCGACGACGCGGCGGCAGGGTGTCGCTGGGAGTGTTCAGTTCGGAACCCTCAGTGGGTTCGGTCGGTTCGAGCATGCGGGCGTTTCTCCCGTCAGGCTCCCGGGCGCCGCGCCTGGTCCGGCGTCGATCTCGTCGACCGCCGTTGACGTCCGCGGCTCGCGCGATGCGCGGTGCCGCCGTCCGGGGCGCGGTCGCCGCACGGGAGCTCTCTGTGTCCTGTCTCGCCGGTTCCGTACGCCGAATGCGTACGGCCTGGCGAAAGTCTTCTGGTCGGTGCGCTGCCCGACCCAGGTGGCTCCCGAGTACGAGGGCGGCGCTACGACGTCCGTCCTACGCGGAACCTTCCGTCGCCGACGCCGTCGCGGCGGCAGCGGGAGCGGCCGTTGTGAGGGCCGCCGCTGCCTCGCGGTCGGGCGCGAGCGGGTCGGTCACCGTGCCGGTCTCTTCATCGAACAGCCCCTGCGCCAGCCTGGTCACCGCAGCGGGGACCGGCGGCGCCAGGTCGGCCACGGCGCGGAGTCCGGACAGGACGTCGTCGGGTCGTACGGCAGGCGTCACGTGCCGAACAACCAGCCGCAGTATCGCACAGGGCTGGTCCGTCGGCCTATCAGCCTGCGAATTCTGTGTTTCCGTGCTCGAGGAGCACTCCAGGCTCACAACGGCCGAACGGGCGTCGAAGGTGCGGACGCCGTTCTTGGTCATGCGCTGGACCTCGACGGTGTCGGCCTCGTTGAAGGCCGCCACCGCGCGCCGCACGTCGGCCGGGTCGACGCCGTCCAGCCGCAGCTCCCACACGGAAGCCGTGAGCCGGTCGGCGAGTCCCGACGTCCGCGCCTCGACCGCGTCGACGATGTCGAGCCCGGTGGGCAGCGACTCGTCGAGGAGGACGCGCAGCGTCTCCGGATCGCGGGTCGCGGCGAGCGCGATCTCCAGGTACTCCGCCTCACTGCCCGTGCCGGTGGGTGCGGCATTGGCGTACGACACCTTCGGGTGCGGTGTGAACCCCGCCGAGTACGCCATCGGCACCTCGGCGCGGCGCAGCGCACGCTCGAAGGCGCGCTGGAAGTCACGGTGGCTGGTGAACCGGAGGCGGCCGCGCTTGGTGTAGCGCAGTCGGATGCGCTGCACCGCGGGTGCGGGCGGCGGGCCTTCGGGCTGTCGCTTGCCCAGTGTCCTAGTCCTTCGTGAGAGCGGTCGTACTGCTACCAAGAGTACGTGTCTCGCGGCCCGTGGGTTCCCGGCGGTCCTCCGGCTCCGGCCGCCGGGGCTCGCCGAAGAGCATCCGCCGGACGTCGGCGCGCGTCTGCCGTACCGTCTCGCGGGCCGACGCCAGCGCCTGCCGGGTGGCCCGTCCCACCGCCCGTGCGACCTCGGCGACGGGCGTGACCAGCACGTCCCGTACGACGTGCCCGACCGGGGTGAGGACGGTGCGGTACACCCAGCGTGCGGGCTCCACGAGGATCCACCGGAAGAGGGTCCCGAGGAACCGCCCCACGGCGCGCGAGATGTGCCCGGCGATCCGCCAGGCGTGCCCGAGCGCCGCCCCGATCTCCCGTCCGACGACGGCGAGGACCCGGCCCACCGGAGCGAGCACCCACCGCCACAGGGCGAGCGCGGGCAGCACCAGCAGGACGCGGGCGATCCAGTACAGGGCGGTGCCGATGCCGGTGCCGAGCATCCGCAGCACCAGGGCCACGGCCTGCCCGACCGGTCTGAGCACCCACATGACCGCATGCCCGATCGGTGTCAGCACGCGCGCGTACACCCAGACCAGCGCGTGACCGAGGGGCGTAAGGAGGTACCGGTACAGCCACTTCAGGGGCACCACGAAGAGCGCGTACAGCAGCCAGGCGACCGCCCGGCCGACCGGCGCGAGCGCGTACCGCCACAGGAACCGCCCCACGGCCGCCAGCCCGTCCCACACCATCCGCACCGGCACGACCAGCACGAGCACGACGATCCGAACGGGAATCCGGAGGGCGACGACGAGACACCCCTCGGCGCGCTCGGGCGGGGGCGGCGGCTTCCGCGCCTCCATGCCGGCGGCCACTAGCCGACGACCCGCACGGTCGTTCCCTTGGTGGCGAAGTCCCACATCGCCTTACCGTCCGCCGCGCGTTCGCGTATGGCGCCGGTACGCAGGCTGGGGTTCGGCGACGGGGACGACCCGTCCACGGCGTTCGAGAAAGCGGAAGAAGTCCCGAAATAAACGGCGTTCTCTATCTGCACACCGTCACTACCGACGCCCGTCTCACGCCGGAACGTCACGGAGTACGGCCCCTTGGCCGGCGTGATCGTCCCCGGCCAGACGGCGAACGTACGCAGGGACTTGCCGTCGGCACCGACCAGCCACACCCGTTTCTGCCCCACGGAATACACCACCCGGCGCCCCGTACCGGAGTCGGTGGGCACCTTGTACTGCGGCGGCTTGGGCGCGGCCGGGTGGGAGGTCTTCGCGCTCGGCGTCGGAGACGCTCCGGCGGCCAGCTCGTCCGGAAGACCCTTCCGGGCCTGCAAGGACAGCACGAGCACAATGGCCAGCGCCCCCACCAACAGCCCGGTTATCCAGGCACCCGCGGGCACCTTACGCCTCGACACTGGACCAGTCTCCCCAAACGCCCCATATGGACCTCCCCGACGTCGGCCCTCCGTATCAGTAGATTATCCGTGCAGGTGCTGACCGGCGTCGATGTCCGTCGGCGTCAGGTCCTGCTCGGCCCAGATCGTCTTGCCGGTGGAGGTGTAGCGGGTGCCCCAGTGGTGGGTCATCTGGGCGATGATGAACAGGCCCCGGCCTCCCTCGTCGTCGCTCGCGGCGTACCGCAGATTGGGCGCGGTGTGGCCGGTGTCGGAGACTTCGCAGATCAGGGTGCGGTCGCGGATCAGGCGTACCTGGATCGGGCCGCCGACGTAGCGGATGCCGTTGGTGACCAGTTCGCTGACGATGAGCTCGCTGGTGAACGTCAGGTCGTCGAGCCCCCAGTCGCGCAGCTGCTTGCTGACGGCGGTGCGGATGGTGGCCACCGCCGCCGGGTCCGGGGGCAGTTCCCACTGGACGAACTGGTTCCGGTCGAGCAGGCGTGTGCGGGCCATGAGCAGCGTCGCGTCCTCGTCCACCGGACCGGGCAGCAGGGTGGCCACCGCCCGGGAGCACAGCTCCTCCAGGGACGTCCGGTCGTCGGCGAGGACCTGGGACAGTTGCGCGAGCCCGGCGTCACGGCCGTCGGCCGACTGGAGGAGGCCGCCCGTGAAGAGGGCGAGGAGACTGCCCGGCGGGAGCTCCAGTTCCGTGCTCTGGTAGGGCGGTCCGCCGATTCCCAGCGGCGGTCCGGGCGGCAGTTGGGGATAGTCGACGACACCCGTGTGCGGCTCGACGACCGCCAGCGCCGCCTCCCCGGCCCGCGCCAGGCTGCACTTGCCCGTGACGGGGTCGTACACCGCGTACAGACAGGTCACGCCCATGGCCTCGTCGGCCCGCGGCCTCCGGCGGCCCGGCCCGTGGTCGACCGCGCGCTCGTGCGCGGTCTGCTCGACCAGGTCGTCGAGGCGGGACAGGAGCTCGTCCGGGCTCAGGTCCAGCCGGGCCAGGACGCGGACGCCCGTGCGCAGGCGCCCCATGGTGGCCGCGGCGCGCAGGCCGTGACCGAGCACGTCCCCGACGACCAGGCCGGCCCGGGTGCCCGACAGGGGGATGACGTCGTACCAGTCGCCGCCCACCCCGGACCCGCTGTCGGCGGGCAGGTAGCGGCTCGCCGAGTCGAGGGCGGTGTGCGGCGGCAGATGGCACGGGAGCAGGCTCCGCTGGAGTTTGAGGGCCACGGAGTGGCCGCGGGTGACCACCGGCATCAGCAACAGCCCGAGCAGCAGGGCGCCCAGGCCCACGACGGTGACCCCTCCGGTCGGTCCGATCAGCGGCAGGTCGATGCTGGTCGCGCCGTACCCGGGGGCCGCGTAGACGAAGGTGGCGTAGAGGAACAGGCAGATCATGATCAGCCCGCCCAGCCCGGGCAACACCCCTTTGAAGAGCAGGTCCTTGGTGCTGCGGGTGAGGATCTCGCGGTGGTACCAGAGGCAGGCGAAGCCGGTCAGCCCGTACTGGAACGTGATCGCGAGGCCGACCGAATCGATCGAGTCGGCCAGCACGTTCCCGCTGAAGGAGGCGAGCAGGACGAGCAAGGCGATCGAGATCGCGCCCATGCCGACGGTCGACCAGGTCGGGGTGAGGAACCTGCGGTGGACCCGGGCGAACCGGGCGGGGACCGCCTTGTGCACCGCCATGGAGAAGACGGTCCGGGCCAGGGGAAGGATGGTGGTCTGGGTGGAGGCCAGCGCCGAGGTCAGCACCATCAGGATCAGCAGTGTCGACAGCAGAAGCCCTGCGGCATGGCTGCCGAAGACGGCCTCGCCCAGTCCGGAGAAAACGTCGTCCGAGTTGCCGGTGTTGCCCAGCCCGACGCCCGAGGAGCCGACTCCGGCGAAGGCCTGCGCCGAGGTGGACACCAGCGCGTACATGATCAGGAGCAGCACGGTGGACATGACCGCGGCGCGTCCGGGGATGCGTGTGCTGTCGACCGTTTCCTCGTTGATCGAGACCGCGGTGTCCCAGCCCCAGTAGATGAAGACTCCCGCCAGGAGGCCCGAGGTGAGGCCTTTCGCCGAGGACACCTCGAAGGGGTTGAACCAGGAGGCGGAGACATGGATCGCCGTCGGGGGAGGGTCGGTGTAGGCCCTGACCAGCGCGGCGACGGCGAAAAGGAGCAGCATCCCCACTTCCAGGCACAGCAGCCAGCGCTGGACGGCGGCCGAGAACTCGATGCCGACGTAGCAGACCGTGGTCATCACGGCGATCCAGACGACGCCCGCCACGGTGGTCCACAGCCGGTCCTCCGCCAGTCCGTCCAGGCCCACCAGCCGAAAGCTGTAGGTACCGGCGATCTCGGCGAGGCTCGCCATGACGATGACGTTGGCGACGATGATGACCCAGCCGCCCATCCAGCCGGTGCGTGGGCCGAAGGCGCGGGTCGCCCAGGTGAAGGTGGTTCCGCAGTCGGCGTTGCTCGCGTTGAGCTCCCGGAAGGCGTACGCGATCAGCAGCATCGGGACGAACGACAGCATGATGACGATCGGGGCCTGCGGGCCGACCGCCGCGACGATGAGGCCCAGCGTTGCGGCGAGGCTGTAGGCCGGAGCGGTGGAGGCCAGCCCGATGACCACCGAGGAGAACATGCCCAGGGCGTCGCTCCTGAGCCCTTTCCGGCCGGCCCCCGTCCCGGGAGCGGGGCGGCCTGGGGACACGGTGTCGCCGAAGTGCCTCACACTTGATTCCAACGCGGGGCCACCCCCTCCGCAACAGCGCGGGGGGTGGCCGGAGCCGGACTCAGGAGGCGAGGCCGGCCAGCGCTCCGCCGCCGGTGGCGACGCCGCCGCTCGGCTTGGGCGCGCGGAAGGGGGGCGTGTCCGGTCGGCACGTGGTTCCGGCCGGCGGGAGGGTGCCGTCGACGAAGTAGCGGCTCTCGTGCTCCTCGACGCAGCCGCTGGGGTTGAGCAGTGCGGTGTGCCCGTACCCGTTGTGGGTGAGCAGGCGGGCGTTGCCCAGTTCCCTGGCCATGGCCTGCGCGCCCGCGTAGGGAGTGGCGGGGTCGTAGGTGGTGCCGACCACCAGGACGGGGTGTGCCGTCGGCTTGTTCCACGGGCCGCGGTAACGGTTCACGGCCACGGCCGGCCAGGTGGCACACGGCTCCGCGGCCCAGGTCCAGAAGCGTCCGGCGTCGCCCGCTTCGAGGGCGGCGGCCTCCTCCAGAGCGTGGTAGACACCGGGGTCACGTGGATTGGGGCTGTCGGAACAGAGCACGGCACTGCCCTGTTCATCGCCCGTGTACGGATTGGGGACGGGCGGCCGGCGCGGGGGTGCGGGCGGCTTCGGGACGCGGCCCTGCCACAGGTCCTGCAGCCTGTCGGCGAGGTTCGTCCAGCCGGGGTGGACGATGTCGAGGGCGGTCACCGTTTCACCGAGCGTCAGGCCGTAGGTCCACGCGCCCACCGGATGCGTGCGAAGGCGCCGCATCAGCTCGTCGAACTTGTCCCGGGTCGCTTTCGGGTCGCCGGCCGAGAAGGCGCAGCCGGCGGTGGTGGTGGACCCGCACAGGCGGAGGAACTGGTCCAGGGTCGCCGCCGCGCCGCGGTCCCCGCCCATGCGGAGGAACACCGGCAGCCGGGGTTCCGTGCTGGAGGCGTGGTCCGTCCAGGCCTGCGGATCGATGTTGCTGTCGAGGGTCATGGCGCGGACCTTGCCGGGGAAGAGGTTGGCATAGGTGGCGCCGAGGAACGTGCCGTAGGAGATCCCGAGGTAGGTGAGCTGCGGGTCGCCCACCGCCTTGCGGAGCTGGTCGAGGTCGCGAGCGGTGTCGGCGGTCGACACATGGCGCAGGAGCTCGGGGTCACGCCGCTCACAGCGCCGGGCCAGCTCCCTGAACGCGGTGATCCAGGCCGTCCGCTGCCGCTCGCCCACCGGGAGGCCCGCCGGTTTGCCCGCGTTCCAGGCGTCGGCTTCCCCGGGACTCGCGAAACAGCTCACCGCGGTGCTGTTGCCGACTCCGCGTGGGTCCCAGCTGACGATGTCGAACCGCTCCCGTACCTCCCGGGGGAACGACTCGTAGTTCTGCGGCATCTGCACCGTTCCGGGCCCGCCGGGTCCGCCCGGGTTGAAGAACAGGGTTCCGATGCGCGGTCCGGGCCCGGTCGCCTTGCGCTTGACGACGGCCAGCTCGATGGTGCGACGGCCGGGGTCGCGGTAGTCCAGCGGTACCCGCGCGGTCGCGCAGTCGAACTCGGGGCCCTGGACGCAGGGTTTCCAGTCCAGCCGGGGGGCGGGCACCGAAGGCGACGGCTCACCGACCGCGGCGAGGCCCTGTCCGGTGAGCACCGTCGAACAGATCACAGCGGCGGCGACGGTCGCGACACGGCGCGGGTGGCCCGCTACGAATCCGGATATCGGCATGCGCCCACGACACCGCGATCCGGCGAGGCGCGCCAGCCCACCGCGGCCGAACGGGCCGAGGCGACCGGAGACCACTGAGCCCCTCCCGGTCACGGAAGGGGCTCAGCCGGGCACTTGGTGTCAGTGCGCGTGACCGGTCGCGGCGGGCGCCGGCGCGGCGTTCTTCACCGTCAGCGGCAGCAGCTTCTTGCCGGTCGGGCCGATCTGGATGGAGGTGTCCATCTGGGGGCAGACGCCGCAGTCGAAGCACGGCGTCCAGCGGCAGTCCTCCACCTCGGTCTCGTCGAGGGCGTCCTGCCAGTCCTCCCAGAGCCAGTCCTTGTCGAGACCGGAGTCGAGGTGGTCCCAGGGGAGCACCTCCTCGTAGGTGCGCTCGCGGGTGGTGTACCAGTCGACGTCGACGCCGTAGGGGGCCAGGGCCTTGCCGGCGCAGGCCATCCAGCGGTCGTAGGAGAAGTGCTCGCGCCAGCCGTCGAAGCGGCCGCCGTCGTCGTAGACGGCGCGGATGACGGCGCCGATGCGGCGGTCGCCGCGGGAGAGGAGGCCCTCGACGATGCCCGGCTTGCCGTCGTGGTAGCGGAAGCCGATCGAGCGGCCGTACTTCTTGTCGCCGCGGATCTTGTCGCGGAGCTTCTCCAGACGGGCGTCCGTCTCCTCGGCGGAGAGCTGCGGGGCCCACTGGAAGGGGGTGTGGGGCTTGGGGACGAAACCGCCGATGGAGACCGTGCAGCGGATGTCGTTGGAGCCGGAGACCTCGCGGCCCTTCTGGATGACGCGGGTGGCCATGTCGGCGATCTGGAGGACGTCGTCGTCGGTCTCCGTGGGCAGGCCGCACATGAAGTACAGCTTCACCTGGCGCCAGCCGTTGCCGTAGGCGGTGGCGACCGTACGGATCAGGTCCTCTTCGGAGACCATCTTGTTGATGACCTTGCGCATGCGCTCGGAGCCGCCCTCGGGGGCGAAGGTCAGGCCCGAGCGGCGGCCGTTGCGCGTGAGTTCGTTCGCCAGGTCCACGTTGAAGGCGTCGACGCGGGTGGAGGGGAGCGAGAGGCCGATCTTGTCGTCCTCGTAGCGGTCCGCCAGGCCCTTGGCGATGTCGCCGATCTCCGAGTGGTCCGCGGAGGACAGGGAGAGGAGGCCGACCTCCTCGAAGCCCGTCGCCTTCAGGCCCTTGTCGACCATCTCGCCGATGCCCGTGATGGAGCGCTCGCGGACCGGGCGGGTGATCATGCCCGCCTGGCAGAAGCGGCAGCCCCGCGTGCAGCCGCGGAAGATCTCGACCGACATGCGCTCGTGGACCGTCTCGGCCAGCGGGACCAGCGGCTGCTTGGGGTACGGCCACTCGTCGAGGTCCATGACCGTGTGCTTGGACACGCGCCACGGGACGCCCGACTTGTTGGGGACGACGCGGGCGATACGGCCGTCCGCGAGGTACTCGACGTCGTAGAAGGCCGGGATGTACACCCCGCCGGTCTTCGCCAGGCGGAAGAGGACCTCGTCGCGACCGCCGGGGCGGCCTTGAGCCTTCCACTCCTTGATGATCCGGGTCATGTCGAGCACGGCCTGCTCGCCGTCGCCGATGATCGCCGCGTCGATGAAGTCGGCGATCGGCTCGGGGTTGAAGGCCGCGTGGCCGCCCGCGAGGACGATCGGGTCGTCGATCGTGCGGTCCTTGGACTCCAGCGGGATACCCGCCAGGTCCAGCGCCGTGAGCATGTTCGTGTAGCCCAGCTCCGTGGAGAAGGACAGGCCGAACACGTCGAAGGCCTTCACCGGCCGGTGGCTGTCCACCGTGAACTGCGGGACGCCGTGCTCCCGCATCAGCGCCTCCAGGTCCGGCCACACGCTGTAGGTGCGCTCGGCGAGGACGCCCTCCTGCTCGTTGAGGACCTCGTAGAGGATCATGACGCCCTGGTTGGGCAGGCCGACCTCGTACGCGTCCGGGTACATGAGCGCCCAGCGGACGTCACTGCTGTCCCACGGCTTGACGGTGGAATTGAGCTCGCCGCCTACGTACTGGATCGGCTTCTGCACATGCGGGAGCAGGGCCTCTAGCTGTGGGAAGACCGACTCGACAGACATCGCGGGGGTTACCTTCGTGAGCTGACAGGGGTGACCATCAAGCCTAACCCGACCGGAGGCCCCCCTCAGACGGCCACTCGCGACCCGGCCTTCTTCCAGACCCCCGGCAGCTCCGCCTCCACCGCCGCCGCCTGCTGCTCCTCCCGGCCGTAGAGCAGTCCGTACGTGAACGTGTCCTCCCCCGCCGCGTGCGCCACGGCGGACAGCTCGCGCAGGGTCTGGCGGGCCATGACGCTGTCCTGGTGGTCGCCGAGCGGACGGGTCAGGGACTTCATGGCCTTGGCCAGGGCATCGGCGGGGTGGCCCAGGGCGGGGGCGGCGGCCTCGGCCGTGTAGCGGGTGCGCTTGGCCTTCTTGCGGGCCTCGTGCAGGGCGAGGTCGCGGTCGTGTCCCGGCGGGGTGTCGATCGCCTGTTCGATAAGACCGGAGACCCGGCGGAACTGCTTGCGTACGGCCTTGCCGATCACCTTGGACGGTTTCTTCGCGGCCGCCTTCCGCAGCGGCGGTCCGGCGAGCAGGGCGTCCAGGGTGTCGAGCAGCGCCAGGTACCGCTTGGAGTCGAGGACGCCGACGAGTTTGGCTCGCGCTCCGCCGTGCCGACCCTCCGACCAGGTGTGCAGCCGGTCGCCGACCGGCCCGCAGACCAGCGTGTCCGGGATCTCGTCGAAGGCCGTCGTCAGGCGCTCGGCCAGCACCTCCCGGTCGCGGTCCAGGCCCAGTTCGGCCGCCAGCCACTTCAGCTCCACGCCGATCGGGTCGGTGACGGCCCGGTCGAACAGCGCGCGGTACGCGCGCAGCGCGCTGCGGGCCCGGCGGGTGGCCACCCGCATCTGGTGGACGGAGTCCTCGACGTCCCTGCGGACGGCGGGGTCGAGCTCGACGATCACATCGCGCTGGGCGCGGAGGTAGGCGAGGACGTGGTCGCCGGCGGTGCCGGGCTCGGCGGGCTTCTGCCGCGCCTTCTTCTCCGGGGCGGTCGCCGCCAGCGCCCTGGCCAGCTTCGAGGGCGACTCGGACGGTCGTACGCCCGCCTTGCGCAACCGCTTCTCGACCTGGTCGAGGAAGGCCGGGTCCCCGTCGTCGGCGAGTTCCACCTCGATCTCGGTCCACTGGGCCAGACCGCCGTCCCCGGTGAGCCGCTGGGCCGTCACCGCGTCCACGCTGGCCTCGGCGAGCAACCGGCCGTCCGCGTCGACGAGATGGCGTACGTCGCGGGCGGAGCGCAGCCGGACCACCGGGAGCAGCTCGGCGTCGCGGACCCGGGAGCGGACCAGGGCGGCGAGTTCGTCCGGGACCGAGTCCGAGAGGGGCGCCCGGATCTCGTCGCGTACGCCCGGGCCGACCGGGAACTTCAGGTGCCAGCCCGCGTCGGAGCCGCCGGTGCGGCGGCGCAGGGTGACCCGGGAGGCGGCGAGGCGTTCGTCGGGGGTGTCGTAGTAGGTGGCGTCCAGCTCCACGACACCCTTGTCGAGGACGCCCGCCACCCCGCCGACGCCGGTCAGGTCCGGCAGGCCGCTCTCGTCGGACTCGTACTTGCGCTCGATCTCACGCTTCGTATCCGCCATGAACCGAATCTAGCCGCGTTTCGCCCGAGTAAGCACCTCTATGCGGACATCGGCCTTTGCACCCGGATCGACTGCAACAGCCCCACCGCCACCCACACCGCGAACATCGACGTACCGCCGTACGACACGAAGGGCAGCGGCAGGCCGGTGACCGGCATGATGCCCAGGGTCATGCCGATGTTCTCGAAGGCCTGGAAGGCGAACCAGGCCACGATCCCGGCGGCGACGATCGTGCCGTACAGCTCGGTCGTCTCGCGGGCGATACGGCAGGCGCGCCAGAGCACGACGCCCAGGAGGAGGATTATCAGGCCCGCGCCGACGAAGCCCAGCTCCTCCCCCGCGACCGTGAAGACGAAGTCCGTCTGCTGCTCGGGGACGAACTGGCCGGTGGTCTGCGAGCCGTGGAACAGCCCGGCGCCGGTCAGGCCGCCGGAGCCGATCGCGATGCGGGCCTGGTTGGTGTTGTAGCCGACACCGGCCGGGTCGAGGTCGGGGTTGGCGAAGGCCGCGAAGCGGTTGATCTGGTAGTCGTCCAGGATGTGCAGCTGCCACACGGCGATCGCGCCGATGGCGCCCGTGGCGATGAGGCCGAAGACCCAGCGGTTGGAGGCGCCGGAGGCGAGCAGCACGCCCAGGATGATGATCACCATGACCATGACCGACCCGAGGTCGGGCATGAGCAGCACGATCAGGATCGGTACGGCGGCCAGGCCCAGGGACTGCACGACCGTGCGGTGATCGGGGTACTTCCGGTCGCCCGCGTCGACCCGGGTCGCGAGCAGCATCGCCATGCCCAGGATGATCGTGATCTTCACGAACTCCGAGGGCTGGAGCGAGAAGCCGCCGCCGAGCACGATCCAGGAGTGCGCGCCGTTGACGGTCGAGCCGAGCGGGGTGAGCACCAGCAGGATGCCGAGGACCGAGAGGCCGTACAGGATGGGCACGACGTTGCGCAGGGTCCGGTGGCCGAGCCAGATCGTGGCGATCATCAGGGCGAGCCCGATGCCGGTGTTCATCACGTGCCGGATCAGGAAGTAGTACGGGTCGCCCTGGTTGATCTCGGTGCGGTTGCGGGTCGCGGAGTAGACCAGCAGCGAGCCGATCATCGACAGGGCGAGGGCCGCCAGCAGTATCGGCCAGTCCAGCCGGCGGGCCATCGAGTCCCGGGCGAAGAGCCGGGTCCAGCCGGCCCGCTCGGGGCCGTACCCGGAGACGGAGAAGCTGTTCGCGCCCGTCATGTGAGCATCCTCCGGCTTCCCCTCTTCCGGGCCCGCCGGCGGGTGTCGCGGTTTCCGGTCTCGGGCGAGGCGGTGGTCGCCGCGGGCTGCGTGCCGTCCGGGGAGGGCGAGCCCGAGGGGGTGGCCTCGATGTCCTTGACCGGGTCGCGGGAGACCTTGGGGGACTTGATCGTGCCGTCCGTACGGACCTTCGGCAGGTCCTTCTGCGGGGAGGGCAGCAGCGCCTTCTTCTTGTCGATCGCGCCGTCCGCCTGGACGCCGTACATCGCGCTGTAGATGTTGCGCACGGCCTCACCGGAGGCGCCGGAACCCGTACCGGCCTGGGCGATGGTCATGATGACCGTGTAGTCCTTGCTGTAGGTGGCCAGCCAGGACGTGGTCTGCTTGCCGTAGACCTCGGCGGTGCCGGTCTTGGCGTGCAGCGCGATCTTGTCCTGCGGCCAGCCGCCGAACTTCCAGGCGGCGGTACCGCGGGTGATGACGCCGGCGAAGGCGGCGTTCATGCCCTTGATGGTGGCCTTGTCGACCGGCAGCCTGCCGGTCTTCTTCGGCTTGATCTCCTGCACGGACTTGCCGTCGGGGCTGATGACCGCCTTGCCGATGGTCGGCTGGTACATGGTGCCGCCGTTGGCGACGGCTCCGTAGATCACGGCCTCCTGGATCGGCGTGACGAGCGTGTCGCCCTGGCCGATGGAGTAGTTGATCTCGTCACCCTCGCGCATCTTGTTGCCTTCGAGGCAGTTCTCGTACGCGATCTTCTCGACGTAGGAGCCGTCCTTCTTGCCGGTCTTGCACCAGGCGTCCTTGTTGGCCTTCCAGTAGTTCAGCTTCCACTGGCGGTCGGGGACGCGGCCGGTGACCTCGTTGGGCAGGTCGATGCCGGTCTCCTTGCCGAGGCCGAACTGGTGGGCGGTCTTGAAGAAGTAGTCCTTCGGCTGCCCCTTCTTGGGGTTGATGCCGCCGTCCTTCTTCCACTCCCGGTCGGCGAGGCCGTAGAAGACGGTGTCGCAGGAGACCTCCAGCGCCCGGCCGAGCGAGATCGGGCCGAAGCTCTCCCCCTCGAAGTTCTTGAAGACCTGGCCGCCGACGGAGTACGAACTGGTGCAAGGGTAGCCGCCGTCCCAGGCGTACCCGGCCTGGACCGCGGCGGCCGTGGAGACCACCTTGAAGGTCGAACCGGGCGCGGCCTGACCCTGTATGGCCCGGTTGAGCAGCGGGTAGTCGGAGTTCTTCCCGGTGAGCTTCTTGTAGTCCTTGGCGGAGATGCCGCCGACCCAGGCGTTCGGGTCGTAGGTCGGGGCGGACGCCATGGCGACGATCCGGCCGGTCTTGGCCTCCATCACGACGACCGCGCCGGAGTCCGCCTTGTAGTTCTCGCCGGTGATCTTGTCGAACTGCTGGCGGGCCTTCTTCATCGCCACGTTCAGCTCGTACTCGGCGACCCGCTGGACCCGGGAGTCGATGCTGGTGACGAGGTTGGCGCCGGGCTCGGCGGCGTCCGCCTCGGCCTTGCCGATGACCCGGCCGAGGTTGTCGACCTCGTACCGGGTGACCCCGGCCTTGCCGCGCAGCTCCTTGTCGTACTGGCGCTCCAGGCCGTTGCGGCCGACCATGTCGGAGCGCAGATAGGGCGAGTCGGTGTCCTTGGCCTGCTGGATCTCGTTGTCGGTGACCGGCGAGAGGTAACCGAGGACCTGGGCGGTGTTGGCCTTGCCGGGGGCCGGGTAGCGGCGCACGGCCTCCG
The DNA here is from genome assembly GCF_055639495.1 of Streptomyces sp. NPDC039424. Classification (NCBI taxonomy): domain Bacteria; kingdom Bacillati; phylum Actinomycetota; class Actinomycetes; order Kitasatosporales; family Streptomycetaceae; genus Streptomyces; species Streptomyces sp. NPDC039424. The sequence continues at coordinate 475,483 of NZ_JBVKAI010000004.1, read as the reverse complement.
GCTCGGCGGTGATGCCGGGGAAGTCCTCGGCGCGCTCGCGGATCTGCAGGGCCTGCTTGGCGGTGGCCTCGTCGGTGATCGGGATCGGCTGGTACGGGGAGCCGTTCCAGCAGGGCTGCGGGGTCTTGGCGTCGCACAGCCGGACCTTCTGCATGACCTCCTCGGGGTCCATGCCGAGGACCCCGGCCAGCTTGGTGAGGACCGCCTTGCCGTCGTCCTTCTGCTTCAGCAGGTCGGTGCGGGAGGCGGAGACCACCAGCCGGGTCTCGTTGTCGGCGAGCGCCACGCCTCGCGCGTCCAGGATCGAGCCGCGTACGGCGGGCTCGACGACCTGCTGCACATGGTTGCCGGAGGCTTCCTTCTGGTACTCGGCGCCCTCGCGGATCTGCAGGTACCACAGCCGGCCGCCGAGGGTGCCGAGCAGGGAGAGGACGAGGATCTGGATCACTACGAGCCGGGTCTGGACCCGTGGGGTCCGTCCGGTCTCGGGAATGTTGGTCACTGCGGCTGCCTCCCCCTCTCAGTGTGTGTGCGCGTCATATGTGGATGTGTCATATACGACGAAGCTGTGAGCGCCCGCGTCGAACTCCCGTGCGCTCACAGCCGCTTGACCCCCTTGATGCGGCCGACGCGCGCGGTGCGGGTGCGGGTCTTGGCCTTCAGGCCGCCGAGGCCGCCGCGCTGGCCGCCGATCCGCAGACCGGTGCCGGAGGAGAGCCAGCCGGAGGAGATGTCGGTGGCCTTGGTCGCGGAGGTGGTCTCCGCGAGCGGGTCGTTCTCCGCGCGGCGGGCCAGGGCGATGACGCCGGGTACGACGAACGGCGCGAGCAGCAGGTCGTACACGGCGGCCGTGGACAGCAGGCTGACCAGGCCCACATGGCGGGCGGCGGTGTCGCCGACCAGGGCGCCGACCCCGGCGTACAGCAGCGTCGAGCCGATCGCGGCGGCGACCACGACGGCCATCGGGCCGGTGGCCGACTTCAGGCGGCCGTTCTCCGGCTTGATGAGTCCGGCGAGGTAGCCGATGACGCACAGCACCAGCGCGTAGCGGCCGGCGGCGTGGTCGGCGGGCGGGGCGAGGTCGGCGAGGAACCCCGCGCCGAACCCGACCAGGGCGCCACCGACATGGCCGTAGACCATCGCCAGGCCCAGCACGGTGAGCAGCAGCAGGTCGGGCACGGCACCCGGGAGATGGAGCCGGGCGAGGACGCTGACCTGGATCACCAGGGCGACGACGACCAGCGTGATGGAGAGCAGGATCCGGTTGAGGCGCATGAAACTTCGCTCCTACTGCTGCTGCTGGTCGTCGGCGTTCGCGCCGGCGGACGGGGTCACCGTGACGGTCACCGTCGGGGTGGGGGTCGGCTTGGGCTTGGCCGGGAGCACGGTGTCGCGCGGGTCCTTCTTCGGGGCCTCGACGACGACGCCGACGATGTCGAGTTGGGTGAAGCCGACGAACGGCGTGACGTAGAGGGTGCGGGTCAGGCCGCCGCCGGAGGGGTCGATGCGGGAGACGACGCCCACGGGCACGCCGGGCACGAACGGCTTGTCGGCCTGGGAGCCGAAGGTGACCAGCCGGTCGCCCTTCTTCACCTCCGCCTTGCCGTTGAGGAGTTCGACGCGCAGCGGGCGGTCGCCCTGCCCGGAGGCGAAGCCGAGTTCGTCGGTGCCCTCCATCCGGGTGCCGACGGTGAAGTCGGGGTCGTTGGCGAGCAGCACGGTGGCGGTGTTCGGGCCGACGGTGGTGACACGCCCGACCAGGCCGTCACCGTTGAGCACGGTCATGTCCCGCTTGATGCCGTCGTCGGCGCCGACGTCGATGGTGACGGTCCAGGAGAAGCCCTGGGCCGAACCTATGCCGATGACCTCGGCGCCCTTGATGCCGTACTGCCCCTCGCCCGCGATCTTCAGCATCTTGTCGAGCTGCTTCAGACGGCTGCGGTTGCGGTCGGCGCTGCCGAGCCTCGCCTTGAGGGCCGCGTTCTCCTTCTCCAGCCGGGCCAGCCGGTCGTGCCGCTCACCGGAGTCACGGACCGCGGAGACGGCGTTGCCGACCGGATCGACCGCCGACGACACCCCGTTCTCGATCGGGCCGAAGACCGTGGCCGCGGCCTGCCGGGCGCCGTCGACCGGGGAGTTCTCGCCACCGCGGATGTCCACCGTGATCAGCGCGAACGCGATGGCGATCAGCAGCACCAGGAGCAGCCGGCTCTCTTTCGTGTCCCTCACGTGCGGCGGCCGTGCCTTTCCTCATAGGAATTGTGCGAGCTTATGCCTCTATATCAACGATCCGCCGTACGAGAGAAGATCATCTCGTACGGCGGAATCGAAGAGTTACGTCATCTGCGCGGCTGCGCGTCCAGCACCTGCTGGAGCGCCTCGAACTCCTCGACGCACTTGCCGGAACCGAGCGCGACGCTGTCCAGCGGGTCCTCGGCGATGTGGATCGGCATACCGGTCTCCCGGCGCAGCCGCTCGTCGAGGCCGCGCAGCAGCGCACCGCCGCCGGTCAGCACGATGCCCCGGTCCATGATGTCGCCGGACAGCTCCGGCGGGCACTTGTCCAGGGTCGTCTTGACGGCGTCCACGATCGCGTTGACGGGCTCCTCGATCGCCTTGCGGACTTCGGCGGCGGAGATGACGACGGTCTTCGGCAGTCCGGAGACGAGGTCCCGGCCGCGGATCTCGGTGTGCTCGTCGGTCTCGAGTTCGTACGCGGAACCGATCGTGATCTTGATCTGTTCGGCGGTCCGCTCACCGAGAAGGAGGCTGTACTCCTTCTTGATGTGCTGGATGATCGCGTTGTCCAGCTCGTCGCCCGCGACCCGGATGGACTGGGCGGTGACGATGCCGCCGAGCGAGATGACCGCGACCTCCGTGGTGCCGCCGCCGATGTCCACCACCATGTTGCCGGTGGCCTCGTGGACCGGCAGACCGGAGCCGATGGCGGCGGCCATGGGCTCCTCGATGATGTGCACCTGGCGGGCACCGGCCTGGGACGAGGCCTCGATGACGGCGCGGCGCTCGACTCCCGTGATGCCGGAGGGCACGCAGACGACGACGCGCGGCCTCGCGAGGTACCTCCGCTTGTGGATCTTCAGGATGAAGTAGCGAAGCATCCGTTCGGTGATCTCGAAGTCGGCGATGACCCCGTCCTTCAGCGGACGCACCGCGACGATGTTGCCCGGGGTCCGGCCGATCATCTTCTTCGCTTCGGACCCGACCGCGAGGATGCCACCGGTGTTCGTGTTGATCGCGACGACGGACGGCTCGTTGAGTACGATCCCGCGACCCCTGACGTACACCAGCGTGTTGGCGGTCCCGAGGTCGACAGCCATGTCACGGCCGATGAACGACATTGAGTTCCCCATCAGGATTCGTCTGGCCTTCCCATGAGCTTTTGAGGGCTTTTCAGGTCGGCGAGGTGGGTGCTGTGACGTGCAGGCTTACATCGTAAACGCGCCTGCGCGAACACTGCGCGAGGGTCTTCGCCATTGTCAGCAGATGGCCGACCCCCTCGCTCCTGGAGACGGCCCAACGGGGGCACTCGTTCCCCCGATCGGCACGCATATGCCAAGCGGCGGCCGAAAAGGTACGGCCGCCGCAGCTCAGGGGGCGCACAAAGGTGATGCTCCCTCAGAAAAAACCTCGAAAAATCCCCGGGGGGTGGCGGGTCAGGCGCGACCCGGGAAGAAGATCTTCACCTCGCGCTCCGCCGACTCCTCGGAGTCGGAGGCGTGGATCAGGTTCTCGCGGACGATGACGCCGTAGTCGCCGCGGATGGAGCCGGGGGCCGCCGCGATCGGGTCGGTGGGACCGGCCAGGGCGCGCAGACCCTCGATGACACGCTCACCCTCGACGATCAGCGCGACCACCGGACCGGAGGCCATGAACTCCACGAGCGGCTCGTAGAAGGGCTTGCCCTTGTGCTCGCCGTAGTGCTGCTCCAGCGTCTCCTGGTCCAGCGTGCGCAGCTCCAGCGCGGTGATCTGCCAGCCGGCCTTGCGCTCGATCCGGCTGATGATCTCGCCGGTCAGGCCGCGACGGACGGCGTCGGGCTTGAGCAGGACGAGGGTGCGCTGAGTCACGTGAGGGCTCCTTCTGGCAGACGTGTGCGGTGGGACGAGGTTACAAGGTCGGGCTCAGCCCTCGTTACGCAGCGTCAGGTGTAGTGGGTGACTCCGCCTGCGCCGCGAACCGCGCCTTCGCCTCGTCCACCTTCCGCCCGAAATGCACCGACGCCCACCACAGGGCCCCGAAGATCACTCCCAGGAAGAACATCATCGGGACGAAGAACCCGGACGCGACGAGCGCGATCTGCAGGGCCCAGCCGAGGGCCACGCCGCCCGGCCGGGTCACCATGCCGCACAGCACCACGCTCAGGAACATGGCGACACCGCAGACCGTCCACACCGTCGACGTCGACAGGTCCTGGTCCTTCATCGCCACCAGCCCCGCGAAGCCGATGACGAAGAACTCGCCGATCAGGGTCGAAGAACAGAGCGTACGCATGGGAATCCTCAGCCCTTCCCCAGAAGCAGCCGGGCCTCGCCGACCGTGATGACGGAACCGGTGACGAGTACGCCGCCGCCGGCGAACTCGCCCTCCTCCTCGGCCAGCGTGATGGCCGCCTCCAGCGCGTCCGGCAGCCGCGGCTCCACCTGCACCCGGTCCTCGCCGAACACCTCGACCGCGATCGCGGCCAGCTCGTCGGCGTCCATGGCGCGGTGACTGGAGTTCTGGGTGACGACCACCTCGGCGAAGATCGGCTCGAAGGCCTCCAGGAGCCCGCGGACGTTCTTGTCGCCGCTGGCCCCGACCACCCCGATCAGCCGGCTGAAGTCGAAGGCCTCCCCCACCGCCTCCGCCGTCGCCCGCGCCCCCGCGGGGTTGTGCGCGGCGTCCAGCACGACGGTGGGAGAGCGCCGTACGACCTCCAGCCGGCCCGGCGAGGAGACGGCCGCGAAGGCCTTGCGGACGGTGTCGATGTCCAGCGGCTGCGCCCGCTGCGCGCCCACGCCGAAGAACGCCTCGACGGCGGCCAGCGCCACGGCCGCGTTGTGCGCCTGGTAGGGACCGTGCAGGGGGAGGTAGACCTCCTCGTACTCGCCGCCCAGCCCACGAAGGGTCATCAGCTGCCCGCCGACCGCGACCTGCCGCGCGACGACCCCGAACTCCAGGCCCTCCCGTGCCACGGTCGCGTCCACCTCGACCGCCTTCTTCAGCAGCACCTGCGCCGCGTCCACCGGCTGCTGCGCCAGGATGACCGTCGCGTCCTGCTTGATGATGCCGGCTTTCTCCGTGGCGATCTCGGCGGCGGTCTCGCCCAGCCGGTCGGTGTGGTCGAGGTCGATGGGGGTGACCACGGCCACGTCCCCGTCGATGACGTTGGTGGCGTCCCAGGAGCCGCCCATGCCCACTTCCACGACGGCCACGTCCACGGGCGCGTCCGCGAAGGCCGCGTACGCCATGCCGGTGAGCACCTCGAAGAAGGAGAGCCGGAACTCCTGCTGGGCGTCGACCATCTCCACGTACGGCTTGATGTCCCGGTACGTCTCGATGAACCGCTCGGCGGAGATCGGGGCGCCGTCCAGGCTGATCCGCTCGGTGACCGACTGCACGTGCGGGCTGGTGTACCGCCCGGTGCGCAGCTCGAAGGCGCCGAGCAGCGCCTCGATCATGCGGGCCGTGGAGGTCTTGCCGTTCGTCCCCGTGATGTGGATCGAGGGGTACGACCGCTGCGGCTCGCCCAGGACGTCCATCAGCGCGGAGATACGGCTGACGGAGGGCTCCAGCTTGGTCTCGCCCCAGCGCGTGGCCAGGTCCGCCTCGACCTCGCGCAGCGCCTTGTCGACCTCGGGGTCCTCGGGCCGGGTAGGGACGTCCGCCTCGGGCGGCCCGCCCTGTGTGCGCAGGGTGCGGCTGCCGGCCTCGATCACCGCGAGGTCGGGGTCGCGGTCCGTCTCCGCCGCGATGATCTCCTCGAAGGAGTCGAGGGGCTCGGGCTGGTCGCTGTTGCCGGGGAGGTCACTCACGGGGCCAGTCTACGGAGCGCCGCCGACACACGTGGGCGAAGGCCCCCGGAGCACGGAGTTCCGGGGGCCTTCGCCTGTGTACGTATGCCTACGCCTGCGGCAGCCGGTCCAGCTGCGCGGCGATCCGGGCGATGTCCTCCTCGGCCTTCGCCAGTCGCGTGCGGATCTTCTCCACCACCTGATCCGGCGCCTTGGCGAGGAACGCCTCGTTGCCGAGCTTGGCCGTGGCCTGGGCCTTCTCCTTCTCGGCGGCGGCGAGATCCTTGGCCAGGCGCTTGCGCTCCGCCGCCACGTCGATCGTGCCGGAGAGGTCCAGCGCGACCTCCGTGCCCGCCACCGGCAGGGTCGCCGTGGCCGTGAAGGCCTCGCCCTCCGGCTGCAGGCGCAGCAGCTGGCGGATGGCGGCCTCGTGCGGGGCGAGCGCCGTGCCGTCCAGGGTGAGGCGGGCCGGGACCCGCTGGCCCGGCTGGAGGCCCTGGTCGGCGCGGAAGCGGCGGACCTCGGTGATCACGGACTGGAGGGTCTCGATCTCCCGCTCGGCGGCGGCGTCGCGGAAGCCGCTGTCCGTGGGCCACTCGGCGATGACGAGCGACTCGCCGCCCGTGAGGGTGGTCCACAGCGTCTCCGTGACGAACGGGACGACCGGGTGCAGCAGCTTCAGCGTGACGTCGAGGACCTCGCCGAGGACCCGCTTCGAGACCTCGGCCGGCTCGCCGCCCGCCTGGAAGGTGGTCTTGGACAGCTCGACGTACCAGTCGAAGACCTCGTCCCACGCGAAGTGGAACAGCGCGTCGGAGAGCTTCGCGAACTGGTAGTCCTCGTAGAACGCGTCGACCTCGGCGACCACGGAGTTGAGGCGGGAGAGGATCCAGCGGTCCGTGGCCGACATCGCCGACGGCTCCGGCAGCGGGCCGTCCACCGTCGCGCCGTTCATCAGCGCGAAGCGGGTGGCGTTCCAGATCTTGTTGGCGAAGTTGCGGGACCCCTGGACCCAGTCCTCGCCGATCGGGACGTCGACACCGGGGTTGGCGCCGCGGGCGAGCGTGAACCGCAGGGCGTCGGAGCCGTACTTGTCCATCCAGTCCAGCGGGTTGACCGCGTTGCCGAAGGACTTCGACATCTTCTTGCCGAACTGGTCGCGGACCATGCCGTGCAGGGCGATGGTGTGGAACGGCGGGGTGCCGTCCATCGCGTAGAGGCCGAACATCATCATCCGGGCGACCCAGAAGAAGAGGATGTCGTAGCCGGTGACGAGGACGGAGTTCGGGTAGAACTTCGCGAGGCTCTCGGTCTGTTCGGGCCAGCCGAGGGTGGAGAACGGCCACAGGCCGGAGGAGAACCAGGTGTCGAGGACGTCGGTGTCCTGACGCCAGCCCTCGCCGCTCGGCGGCTCCTCGTCGGGGCCCACGCAGACGACCTCGCCGTCCGGGCCGTACCAGACGGGGATCCGGTGGCCCCACCACAACTGCCGTGAGATGCACCAGTCGTGGAGGTTGTCGACCCAGTCGAAGTACCGCTTCTCCATCTCCTGCGGATGGATCTTGACGCGTCCGTCGCGGACGGCGTCACCGGCCGCCTTCGCCAGCGGGCCGACCTTGACCCACCACTGCATGGACAGCCGCGGCTCGATGGTGGTCTTGCAGCGCGAGCAGTGGCCGACGGAGTGGACGTACGGCCGCTTCTCGGCGACGATCCGGCCCTCGGCGCGCAGCGCGGCGACGATGGCGGAGCGGGCTTCCAGGCGGTCCAGGCCCTGGAAGGGGCCGTGGGCGGTGATGACGGCGTGCTCGTCCATGATCGTGATGGACGGCAGGTCGTGCCGCTGGCCGATCTCGAAGTCGTTCGGGTCGTGGGCCGGGGTGACCTTGACGGCGCCCGTGCCGAACTCGGGGTCGACGTGCTCGTCGGCGACGACCGGGATGGAACGGTCGGTCAGCGGCAGCTTGATGAGCTTGCCGACCAGGTGCCTGTACCGCTCGTCCTCGGGGTGAACGGCGACGGCCGTGTCACCGAGCATGGTCTCGGCGCGCGTGGTGGCGACGACGATGGTCTCGTCCCCCTCGCCGTACTTCATGGAGACGAGCTCGCCGTCGTCGTCCTGGTACTCCACCTCGATGTCCGAGATGGCGGTCAGGCAGCGCGGACACCAGTTGATGATGCGCTCGGCGCGGTAGATCAGCTCGTCGTCGTAGAGCCGCTTGAAGATGGTCTGGACGGCCTGGGACAGCCCCTCGTCCATGGTGAAGCGCTCACGCGACCACGCGACGCCGTCACCCAGCCGCCGCATCTGCCCGCTGATCTGCCCGCCGGACTCGGCCTTCCACTGCCAGACACGCTCGACGAAGGCCTCACGGCCCAGGTCGTGCCGGGACTTGCCCTCCTTGCCCAGCTCCCGCTCGACGACGTTCTGCGTGGCGATGCCGGCGTGGTCCATGCCCGGCTGCCACAGCGTCTCGAAGCCCTGCATCCGCTTCCGTCGCGTGAGGGCGTCGATGAGGGTGTGCTCGAAGGCGTGCCCGAGGTGCAGGCTGCCGGTGACGTTCGGCGGCGGGATGACGACGGTGTACGGAGGCTTGTCGCTCTTCGCGTCGGCCTCGAAGTAACCCCGCTCTACCCAGCGCTCGTACAGCGGCCCCTCTACATCGGCCGGCGCGTACTGGGTCGGCAGTTCGGTGTCGGGCGCTGGTGGCTGCTGCTGAGCGTTCTCGGTCACGGGCTCAGTTTAGGGGTGTTACGGGGCAGTCCCGAAACGCCTTTGTTCTGTAACGGTGCGGCCCCCGGTGCGGTGCGCCCCTCACGCCTGGGTGAGGATGTCAGGGACACATAAGCATCTGAGGGGGAACCCAGTCATGAGCAGCAACCAGCCGGGCCCGTACGGCGGGCAGCCCCAGCAGCCCGGACCGTACGGCCAGCCGGGCCCCTACGGCCAGCAGCCGCAGGCCCCCCAGCCCGGCTACGGCTACCCCCAGCAAACGCCGCCCCAGCCGCAGCCCGCGTACGGCTACCCCCAGCAGGGCGTCCCCCCGCAGCCGAACCCGTACGGCCAGCAGCCCTACGGCGCCGTCCCCCCGCCGCCCGCGCCGGAGGGCGGCAAGAAGAAGACGGGCCTGATCATCGGAGCGGTGGCGGTCGTGGCCGCCGTCGCCGTGGGCGCGTACTTCGTGATCGGCGGGGGCAGCGGCGGTTCGGACATCGCCGACGACGGCGCGCACAAGCTGACCGCTCCGGCGACGGTGGTCGACGGGACCTACAAGAAGTCCGCCGACGAGTCTCCCGACGGCTTCAGCGACGACGACCTCAAGGACGCCGAGTCCTGGGGCATCAAGGACCCCAAGGACCTCAGCGCGGGGTACTCCTCGGGGTCGAGCGCCTCGCAGAAGTTCCTCGGGTTCTCCGGGGTGTACGGCACCATCGACGACCCGGAGAAGGTCGTCGACGCGATGTTCGCGAAGATGAAGACGGAGTCGGAGAAGGAAAAGGACTCGGAGGCCAAGCTCGTCGGCAGCCCCGAGAAGGTCACGCCCTCGGGCTTCTCCAACGGCGTCATGAAGTGCCAGTACGTCGAGAGCGCCGACTCCGGCAAGACCACGAAGATGCCCGTCTGCATCTGGGGTGACCACAGCACGGTGGTCTACGTGCTGTCGTACGACGTCGCCGCGCTGATGACCGGCAAGAGCAGCACGATCGCCGATGCGGCCGAGCTGACCGCCAAGCTGCGCAACGACGTGCGGGTCAAGGCCTGACGCCGTACGGCCGGCTCAACGGCGAAGGGGCCCCGGTCGGTTGACCGGGGCCCCTTCGGTGTCCTCGTTTCTCGCCGCGGGCGGCTACGCCGTCTTCTGCTCGCCCGAGCCCCGCCCGCGGGCGTCTCGCGGGATCAGGGTCGGGTTGACGTTGGAGTGGACGACGTCGGCGGTGATGACGACTCGGGCCACGTCCTTGCGGGACGGGACCTCGTACATCACGGACATCAGGACTTCCTCCATGATGGCGCGCAGGCCGCGGGCACCGGTCTGGCGGAGGATGGCCTGGTCGGCGATGGCTTCGAGGGCCTCGCGCTCGAAGTCGAGTTCCACGCCGTCGAGTTCGAAGAGGCGCTGGTACTGCTTGACCAGGGCGTTACGGGGCTCGACCAGGATCTGCAGCAGGGCCTCGCGGTCGAGGTTGTGGACCGAGGTGATGACCGGGAGGCGGCCGATGAACTCGGGGATCATGCCGAACTTGACCAGGTCCTCCGGCATGACGTCCTCGAAGACGTCCTTGGCCTCCAGCTCGCGCTTGGAGAGGATCGTCGCGCCGAAGCCGATGCCCTTCGCGCCGGCCCGGGCCTCGATGATCTTCTCCAGGCCGGAGAAGGCACCGCCCACGATGAACAGGACGTTCGTCGTGTCGATCTGGATGAACTCCTGGTGGGGGTGCTTGCGGCCGCCCTGCGGCGGGACCGAGGCCGTGGTGCCCTCGAGGATCTTGAGCAGGGCCTGCTGTACACCCTCGCCCGAGACATCACGGGTGATCGACGGGTTTTCGCTCTTTCGGGCCACCTTGTCGATCTCGTCGATGTAGATGATCCCGGTCTCGGCCTTCTTGACGTCGTAGTCCGCCGCCTGGATCAGCTTCAGCAGGATGTTCTCGACGTCCTCGCCGACATAGCCCGCCTCCGTGAGCGCCGTCGCGTCGGCGATGGCGAACGGGACGTTCAGCATGCGGGCCAGGGTCTGGGCGAGGAGCGTCTTGCCCGAGCCCGTGGGGCCCAGCAGGAGGATGTTGGACTTGGCCAGCTCGATGGCGTCGTCACGGCCCTGCGCGCCGCCGTTCTCGCCGGCCTGGACCCGCTTGTAGTGGTTGTACACCGCGACGGAGAGCGCCTTCTTGGCGGCCTCCTGCCCGACCACATAGCCCTCGAGGAACTCGTAGATCTCGCGGGGCTTCGGGAGCTCCTCCCAGCGCACCTCGCTGGTCTCCGCGAGCTCTTCCTCGATGATCTCGTTGCAGAGATCGATGCACTCGTCGCAGATGTACACACCGGGCCCTGCGATGAGCTTCTTGACCTGCTTCTGGCTCTTGCCGCAGAACGAGCACTTGAGCAGATCGCCGCCGTCACCGATGCGTGCCACGGTGTGCTTCCCCTTCGCCTGGGAGACGCCTAGATCCAGCGGCTCCTGGTGCTGCCTTATTCCGACGGTACCTTGCCGGGCCCCCCGTTCGGGCCCCCCTTGGCACGGTTCACTTTGACGTGCACCTTTCCGTGCACCGGGTCAAACCATGCCAAGGGTGGCAGACGACAACATCACCCCGCTTCAGCGGACGCTTTCGTTGTTCATCTTCCGGGTCGAGATGATCTGGTCGACGAGGCCGTACTGCAGCGCCTCCTCGGCCGTGAGGATCTTGTCGCGCTCGATGTCCTCGCGGACCTGCTCGATCGGCCGGTTGGAGTGCTTGGACAGCATCTCCTCCAGCTGCGTCCGCATCCGGGCGAACTCGTTGGCGATGATCTCCAGGTCGGAGAGCTGCCCGCGGCCGGTGGAGCCGGCCGGCTGGTGGATGAGCACCCGGGAGTTCGGCAGCGCCATGCGCTTGCCCGGCGTACCGGCGGCGAGCAGGATGGCCGCGGCGGAGGCCGCCTGGCCCATGCACACCGTCTGGATGTCCGGCTTCACGAACTGCATGGTGTCGTAGATCGCCGTGAGGGCGGTCATGTCACCACCGGGGCTGTTGATGTAGATCGAGATGTCCCGGTCGGGGTCCATCGACTCCAGGCACAGCAGCTGCGCCATGACGTCGTTGGCGGAGGCGTCGTCGATCTGGACGCCGAGGAAGATCACGCGCTCCTCGAAGAGCTTCGCGTACGGGTCGTACTCGCGGATGCCCTGGGAGGTGCGCTCGACAAAGCGCGGGATGACATAGCGGCTCTCGGGCCGGGGCCCTTCGTACTGGCCGCTGGCGGCGCCGGGGTAGTTGCTCATGTGCGTGTTCACCGTCCTGGTGGCGTTCTGGGGAGTGGAGTCTCGGCGGTACGTGGCGAAGCCGGGCCGGTCAGGCACCGGTGCCGCCGCCTCCCGGAACACCGGAGGCATGCGTGATGATCTCGTCGATGAGACCGTACTCCTTGGCCTCTTCCGGCGTGAACCAGCGGTCGCGGTCACCGTCGCGGATGATCGCCTCCACCGTCTGGCCGGAGTGCAACGCGGTCAGCTCGGACATGCGCTTCTTGGTGCGCAGCAGGTACTCGGCCTGGATCTTGATGTCCGAGACCGTACCGCCGAGGCCCGCGGAGCCCTGGTGCATCATGATGTCGGCGTGGGGCAGCGCGAAGCGCTTGCCCGCGGTGCCGCCCGTGAGCAGGAACTGGCCCATCGAGGCGGCCATGCCCATGGCGATGGTGACCACGTCGTTCGGGATGTACTGCATGGTGTCGTAGATCGCCATGCCGGCCGTCACCGAGCCGCCGGGGCTGTTGATGTAGAGGTAGATGTCCTTGTCCGGGTCGGCGGCAAGGAGCAGCAGCTGTGCAGTGATCTTGTTGGCGATGTCATCGTCCACCTGCTGGCCGAGGAAGATGATCCGCTCGCCGAGCAGCCGGTTGTAGACCTGGTCGCCGAGGCCACCACCGATGGAAGGCTCGCCGGCGGCTGAGGGCATCAGATTCGTCACGTATCCACCTGCTCGTCTTACGACGGCGCCGGGCCGTCTCACGTTTCCCTGCGGGGTCCTGCCGGGGGGCTTCAGGAGACTCCCTTGCCCCCGTATTCATGGACCCTAACGCGCGGGTCCCTTCGGGGAATCCCGTGGAAGGGGGTGTTCGCCGGGGGCGTAGCGGCGTTGTGCTTCCGGTCACGGCAACGGGCCCCGGGCCGCAATGGCGCCCGGGGCCCGTCATACGCGCGTCAGAGGGACGCGAGGGGTCAGCCCTCGGTCTTCTCCTCGGAGGCCTCGGCGTCGGCCTGGACGGTCTCCTCGGCGGAGCCCTCCGCGGCCTCGGTCTCCTCCTCGTCGTCGAGGTCGACGACCTCGCCGTTGGTGTCCTTCACCGTGGCGGCCTCGACCACGACGGCCAGAGCCTTGCCGCGGGCGACCTCGCCGACGAGGAGGGGCACCTGGCCGCCCTCGACGACGGCCTGGGCGAACTGGTCGGGGGACATGCCGGAGGAAGCGGCACGCCGCATGAGGTGCTCGGTGAGCTCCTCCTGGTTGACGTTGAGCTTCTCCTGCTTGACCAGCTCGTCGAGCACGAACTGGGTCTTGATGCCCTTGACCGCGGCCTCGCGGGTCTCGGTCTCGAACTCCTCGGCGGTCTTGCCCTGGAGCTCCAGGTACTTGTCGAGGGTGAGGCCCATCTGGCCGAGCTGGTGGTGCTCGAGGTTGTGCTTACGGGTGTTGATCTCGTCCTCGAGCAGCTTCTCGGGGACGGGCACCTCGACGAGCTCCAGCAGCTTGTCCAGGACGCGCTCCTGGGCCTGCGTGGCCTGGTCGTACTGCTTCATGTCGGCCAGACGCTTGCGGCTGTCGGCCCTGAGCTCCTCGAGCGTGTCGAACTCGGAGGCGAGCTGCGCGAACTCGTCGTCCAGCTCGGGCAGTTCGCGGGCGGCGACCTGGCTGACCTTGACGGTGACCTCGGCCTCCTTGCCCGCGGCGGAGCCGCCCTTCAGCTCGGAGGTGAAGGTGGCCTCCTCGCCGGCGGACAGGCCCTTCACGGCGTCGTCGATGCCGTCGAGCAGCTCGCCGGAGCCGATGGTGTAGGAGACGCCCTCGGCGACGCCGTCCTCGAGGACCTCGCCGTCGACCTTGGCCTGCAGGTCCACGGTCACGACGTCGCCGTCCTCGGCGGCACGCTCGACCGGGGAGGTGGAGGCGAAGCGCTCGCGCAGCTGCTCGACCGACTTGTCGACGTCCTCGTCGCTGACCTCGACGGCGTCGACCTCGACCTCGATGCCGGAGTAGTCCGGGATCTCGAGGACCGGGCGGATGTCGACCTCGGCGGTGAAGTTCAGCGTCTCGCCGTCCTTCAGCTCCGTGATGTCGACCTCGGGCTGGCCCAGCGGGCTGAGCTCGGCCTCGTTGACCGCCTCGGTGTAGAACTTCGGCAGCGCGTCGTTGACGGCCTCCTCCAGCACCGCACCGCGGCCGAACCGCTGGTCGATGACGCGGGCCGGGATCTTGCCCTTGCGGAAGCCCTTCACCGTGACCTGCTGGTTGATCTTCTTGTACGCCGCGTCGAGGCTGTCCTTGAGCTCCTCGAAGGGCACCTCGACAGTGAGCCGAACCCGGGTCGGGTTCAGGGTCTCCACGGCGCTCTTCACGGTTCGGTCTCCTTGTGGCTGACTTCTTGGGTTCTGCCGGAGCCAGACAGCCCCGGCGGATTTCGCCGCCCGGAGGAGTTCGTAGGCCGAGTGGGCCGGGACACACGGGCGCGCAGCTTGCATAGTAACCGCAGCCGCTCAGCGCCCCAAAAGGCGATCACGACGGTGACGTGAGTCGGTGGTCGGGGTGGCGGGATTTGAACCCACGGCCTTCCGCTCCCAAAGCGGACGCGCTACCAAGCTGCGCCACACCCCGTGCTGGTGCGACACGTAGGGTACATGCCCGGACCCGATGCGTCGGCCGCTTACCGCACGGCCCTCTCCGAGGCATCCCGGCAGACCAACTCGTTGGCCTACGCGGCGTGCGACCCGCTACGATGCCTTCTGTGCCGCGGTCCGCCGACCTGCGGCGCGCGTGTGCGGGCGTAGCTCAATGGTAGAGCACTAGTCTTCCAAACTAGCTACGCGGGTTCGATTCCCGTCGCCCGCTCTGGACGCCGAAGGCCCAGGTGAGAGGTTGTTTCCTCTCCCTGGGCCTTCAGCCGTTCCCGGGGCGGTTCAGTCCGCCGTGCCCCTCCCGTGCCCCTTCGAGCGCGGGTGCCGCTTCAGAGCATCCACGATCACGGCGTCCACCCCGTCCGCGATCTCCCGCTCACGCCGCTCCGAAGTGTGCTGGTAGATCAGAGCGGCACGGGTCGAACTCTGGCCGAGTCGCGTCATCAGCTCGCGCGTGCTGGCGTTGGTCTGGGACGCCAGGGTGTTCCCCGTGTGCCGTAGATCATGGAACCGGAGCCCCTTGATCCCGACTTCCGCGCAGGCCTTGTGCCACAGCCCGTTGAAGTGGTTCCGGCGGGGCGTGGCACCCTTCGCACCGACGAAGACCCGGCCGTCAGCTCCCGGCTCAGCGAACTGCTCCATGTGGGTGACGACCATCGGCATGACCGACGGCGGGATGGCCACGGACCGCTTGCCCGCCTCACTCTTGGGCGCCTTATAGATCCGCTTCCCGCTGTTCAGCTCCGAGACCGAGCCACGCACGCGGATCATGCCCGCGTCCAGGTCGACATCCCGGCGCCGCAAAGCGACCAGTTCGCCCCACCGCAACGCGCAGAACGCACCGAGCAGCACCAAGACGCGGTAGCGCGGTTGCGAGGCCTTCACGATCTCGAAGACGTCCAGGACGGATGCGGTGGGCCGCTCCGGGGTGTTCACCGTGCCGCCGTTCTCGATCTGGCACGGGTTGCGGCGAATCAGCCCGTCCTCAACGGCCGTGCCCATGATCGTGCGGAGCAGGGAGTAAGCCTTCGCGACCGTGGTCGGGCCGACGCCCGCACGGCGGAAGTTTGGCGACCGAGGCCGCTCCGGGGGCCTGACGCGGCCCATGGCGTCCAGGTCGTTCGTACAGTGGCGCGCTCCACCTGGACGCCATGAACCACGCCTGCTCCACGGTGTGTGGGTCGACGGCGGACGGGATGGGAGCTGGGGGAAGCGGTGGGTTAAGGGGGTGCGCATCGAGACCGTGTTATCCGAGGACCGACGCGAGGCCGCCGACAAGGAAGCATGCGAGGGATGTGACGGGCCCCAGCCACTCCGGGAGCCCGAGCGTGCTGCGCCTTTCGAAGCCATGTCCGGCTCTTGGGACGGCGGCGGCGCGGCGGCGCAGCAGCTCCTGCGCGACGGTGTCCCGCTTGGCCTTGCCCGTCAGAGGAGCGGCGTCGAGTGCAGCCACCGGCAGGCGGCCGTATCCAGACACGACAAGGGTGAGGGCGGTCCGCCCCTCCAGTGCCGTGATCAGGTGGTAGGGAACAAGGTAGTACGTGAAAATGTTGTTCACCCGAAGGCGGTCCTGCCCGAACGATACGTAAGGGTTCAGGAACAGCCGCCAGACCATGTACATGCCGATCAGCATGGGGGCCAGCGGGATCAGGCGCGTCAGCCACGAGCCGGTCACGGCCGCGTCCTCCTGGAGCACCACCTGCAAGGCCGCCATCGCTGCCTGTCCTGCGACGGCCAGCACTACCTTGGGGGTTCTTCTGATCCTCGCCACTGAGCCGGTTCCTTCGTCGTGTCCATTCGGAAAGCCCCCTCGGATCGGGCGGACGGAAACCTACTAGATCCGTCAGGCGGGTCATCCTCGCAGCCTCCGCGCGGGGCCCCTCTGACCCCGCCCGTAGCCTCACGTGCCCCCTGCGTGCCCGATTCGGTAGTACCAGCCGGGGAACAGCGGGGAGTCAAGGTGACTGGTCCAGGAACACCCAGGTCAGCTTCCTGACAGGTCAGCCGTGATCCGCATACGCGATCTTCCAAACTAGCTACGCGGGTTCAATTCCCGTCGCCCGCTCCATATGGACGAAGACCCAGGTGAGACAGCGAATGTCCCACTTGGGTCTTTGTCGTTCACCGGGCACGTTCACCGGGCGATTGTCGGACCATCCCACTGGTCCGATTTGCTGATATTGGAGCGTGTTGCAGCCGAGATGCCGAGTGATGCGAGGCGTGCGGGTCAAGCTCGCATGCGGATGCAGGAGTCATCCGAAACGCTCGGATCAAGGAGCACTACATGAGTCCTGAGTGCAGGACAGCGTCACCCCTCGGACCGCAGGCACGAAGCAGGTTCAAGAAGATCGCCGGGGTCGCCTCGGCCGCGCTGGTAATGGCGATCGGACTGGTCACTCCTGCCGCAGCCGGTGCACACGGCGGCGAGAAGCCCAAGCCGCCGACGCCGCCGACGCCGCCACGCGGATGCTTCGACATCGACTCGACGGTCCAGGATCCGGACAAGTTCATCTCGGTGGTGTGCAACGGGCAGGTGTACGTCCTGACGGTCAGGGAGACACCGCCCTCCGGCCCCCCGACGCCCATCGTCCCCCCCGGCTGGCAGCCTGTGGGAGGCCCGGCCAACGTTGTCGACGCCACACTGTCGTCACGCGCCGACGTGGTCTACATCAGCGTGCTGACGACGAGCGGCGCGGTGTACCAGGGCATCTGCGGCGCGGCAGAGCCGCTCGGGCCGTGCACCTTCTACCAGTTGCCCACGCCTCCGTGATGGGGCAGTGATCGCAGAGGCTGCCGAAGGCCCAGGTGAGAGGTTGTTTTCCTCTTCCTGGGCCTTCTGTCGTCCCGGTCCCTCTCCCGGTCTCACAGGTCATGGACGTCGACCGTGTAGACGGCGCGGACGCCGTACGGGATGTAGAGGGCGTCGCCGACGAGGACCAGGGGGGCGCTGGCCGGGCCGCCCGTCGAGCCCGTGGTGCCGCCGTCGTCGCGGCCGGGGAGGGTGGACCCGACCTTGCCGGTGCGCGGGTCGAGGGCGGCCAGCCGGCCGGTCGGAGAGGCCAGGTAGACGCGGGTCGACGTGGCGGTCGGCGGGCCGGGCTGCTCGACGGTGGAGTTGCTCCGCCAGAGCAGGCGGCCGGTGCGCGGCGAGAACGCGTGGACGCTGCCGCTGGTGAAGGTGCAGTAGACGGTGCCGCGCTCCAGGTAGACGCCGCTCATCGCGGTCTCGGGGCGGGACAGCCGCACGGCCGTGACCACGTGCGAGGAGATGTCGATCAGGGTGAGGGTGCGGAGCGTGCCCGTGGAGTCGGCCAGCACGAGACGGTCCCCGTCCTGGCCGAGGACGCTCAGCGCGCCCTTGGCCGAAACCGTCCACCGGGGCCGGCCGGTGGCCGGGTCGAGCTGAGTGATGCTCGTACGGCTGATGCTGTAGTCCTTGCCGAAGGCCCCGCACAGCATGTACACGCGCCCCTTGACCCCGCTGAGCTGGCAGGCGCCCTTCTCGTCCGCGTTCGAGTACCGCAGGGGGCGCTTCCAGCGGACCTTGCCGTCGGCCGCGCCGAGCAGGGCGTACGACTCGCCCTTGTCGCCGTAGACGGCGATCACGCCCCCGGCCGTGGGGGCGGCGTAGCCCTCGTCGCCGCCGTAGGCCATGTCGCCGTCACCGGTGACCCGCCGCCACACCGGCTTGCCGGTGTCGGCCCGTACGGCCTGGATCGAGTAGCTGGTCCGGGACGTGTCCGGGTGCTTCTCGTCCGTCCGGTCGTCGGCACCCCAGACGTACACGCTGCCGTCGTGGGTGCCGATGACCGTGCCGGCGCTGACGTTCCTCTCCTCGCCGGGCGTCGGGTCCATGGGGAGGGCCCAGGTGTTGCGGCCGTCGGCCAGGGCGAACCGGGTCGCCATGACGCCGTCGCCGGCGCACACCAGCGACGCGCGGACGGCGGCGCAGCGGCTGAAGGCGTTGGTGGCGACCGCGGTGTCCGGGTCGCCGGCGGTCGGATCCTTCGACTGCCGGTGCCAGGGCTGCCAGTCGGCCGGAAGGCGGTGCCGGGGGCCGTCGCCGCCGAGCGTGACGGCGACCGTCGTACCGGCGACGGCGGCCAGGGCGGCGGCGACCGCCCCGGCGACCAGCCACCACCGGCGGCCGCGCCCGCGCCGCCGGGCCGGGTCGGCCGCCCGCTCCCGGGGTTCCGGCGCGGGCTCGGGCAGCCGGCCGTCGCGCAGCAGGCGCAGGAGTTCGTCCGGGGTGGGGCGGGACTTGGGGTGCTTTTCCAGACAGAGGCGGATGAAGGGGAGCAACTCCTCGGGCACGCCGTCGAGTTCCGGGGCGCCCTCGACCACCCGGGTCGCCGTCTCCCAGGGGCTCGGACTGTCGAACGGGCCGCGCCGGGTGGCGGCGTACACCAGGACCGCGCCGAGGGAGAAGATGTCCGCGGCCGGGCCGACGTCGTGCGGGGCGGAGAACTGCTCGGGGGACATGAAGGGCGGGGTCCCCATGACGCGGCCGGTCTGGGTGAGGACGTCGGCGGCGGCGAACTCGGCGGCGCGGGAGATGCCGAAGTCGATGACGCGGGGGCCGTCCTCGGCGAGCATCACGTTGGCCGGTTTCAGATCGCGGTGGACCACGCCCGCGCGGTGGATGTCGCGCAGCGCCTCGGCGAGGCCGGCGGCGAGTTCGCGCAGCCGGGGCAGCGGCAGCGGGCCGTGGCGGCGCACATGGGTGCCGAGGTCCTCGCCGGGGATGTAGAGCGTGGCCATCCAGGGGCGCGAGGCGTCCGCGTCGGCGTCCACCACGGGGGCCGTGAAGGCGCCGCTGACCTGGCGGGCGGCTGCCACCTCGCGGCTGAACCGGGTACGGAACTCCTCGTCGTCGGCGTACTGGCCGTGGACGACCTTGACGGCGAGGCGGCGGCCGGAGGCGGAGCGGGCGAGGTAGACCACGCCCATGCCGCCGCTGCCGAGGCGGTCCTCGATCCGGTAGCCGCCCACCTCTGCCGGGTCCGAGTCGCGCAGCGCCATCCCCGTACGTTCCCCCGTTGTTCCGTTGTCCGTCGCGTACCGCCCTGTACCGCCGGCCGCAGGTCAGAAGCTGATGGAGTTGATCGTGTCCGCCAGCTCGTTCAGGAACCGGTTGATGGACGGAGCCATCCCGGTCGAGGCCAGGAAGAAGCCGAAGAGCACCGCGACGATGGCGGGCCCGGCCTTGAGGTTCCCCCCTCGGATCAGCACCACAAGGATGATCGCCAACAGCAGCACCACAGACAGTGAAATGGCCACAACTGATCACACCCTCGTTCGGTCCACTCTCCCGAACCCATCGTGCCACCAACCGGGCCGCCCTATGCGGCGCGTGACGTAACGTCGACCGGACACCCGGCCAAGTCCGTCCGGGCGCAAGGAAATTCGAGGGTGCACCCGCATCGGGATCCACTGGCGATCCACAGGAAATTCCATGGCATCGTTTCCCTGTCCACACATCCCGTGCGCAGGTAATTCGAATTGTTGGCGCAGAGACAGCCTTATGCACCAATTAGTCGGGATGAATCGGGACATCAAGGGTACGTAGCGGCCCTTCGCCGCCCCTTGATGTGCTCACCATCACGGGGACGGGCACGTCAACTTCCGTGAATCCGGGGTATCCGCAGCCCGGTAACCAGGAATGACGCTGGGAGTTTTACGAAATCCCACAGCCGACGCTAGGGTGCCTGAGATGTTCGACGCCGCCTCGTCCCCCGGCCAGCACCGAAGGCCACTCCCCCCGGCACAGTCGCCGGTGGACGGAGTGCCCAGTCCGCGTACCCCGATGAGTGCGGGGCAGACGAAGCAGCAGCCGACATCGGCGGACAGACCGGGCAAACAGCGCGACTCGTTCTTCGACAACGCCAAGTATCTGGCCATCGTGCTGGTCGCCATGGGCCACGCGTGGGAGCCGCTCAAGGGCGACAGCCGCATCCTGGAGGGCCTGTACACGGTCGTGTACACCTTCCACATGCCGGCGTTCATCATCATCTCCGGCTTCTTCTCGCGCAGTTTCGACATGCGCCCCGACCGGCTGAAGCGGCTGATCACCGGCGTCGCCGTGCCGTACATCGTGTTCGAGACCGCCTACCCGCTCTTCGAGCGGCTCGTCGACCACGCCTCCGACCAGGAGATCAGCCTCCTCGACCCCTGGTACCTGACCTGGTTCCTGTGCGCCCTGTTCATCTGGCGGCTGACCACCCCGATCTGGAAGCTGGTCCGCCGGCCGCTCCCGGTCGCCCTCGGCATCGCCATGCTGGCCTCCGCCGCCCCGAGCATCGGCGACGACCTGGACCTGCAGCGCGTGCTGCAGTTCCTGCCGTACTTCGTGCTGGGCCTGTGCATGAAGCCCGAGCACTTCCAGCTGGTGCGCCGCCGCTGGGTGCGGATCGCCGCGGTGCCGGTGTTCGCCGCCGCGCTGGTGGTCGGCTGGTGGGCCGTGCCCCGGATGAACACCGCCTGGTTCTACCACCGGGACTCGGCGCAGGAGCTGGGCGGACCCTGGTGGTCCGGCCCGGTCATGGTGATCGCCATGTTCGGCTGCTCACTGCTGCTGACCGCCTGCTTCTTCGCCTGGGTGCCGCGCCGCAAGATGTGGTTCACCGCCCTGGGCGCCGGCACGCTGTACGGCTACCTGCTGCACGGCTTCCTGGTCAAGCTCGGTGACTACGAGGGCTGGTTCGACCACGCCGCCCTGCGCCACCCGCTCGGCGAGATCCTGGTGACCGTCCTCGCCGCCGCCGTCGTCACGCTGCTGTGCACCGGCCCCGTACAGCGGGTGTTCCGCTTCGCCATGGAGCCGAAGATGGCGTGGGCGTTCAAGCAGGACGCCGCGGAACTCGCCCGCGAACGCCAGCAGAAGGAACGCGAGCGCGAGAAGGCCGGCGTCTAACCGCCGTCGCTGCCCAGACCGAGAAGTGCGCGCATCCGCGTGTACTTCTCGGTCAGTCGTTTCCGGGTAGCGTCGTCCAGCACGGCCAGCCGGTCCGGGTCCGCGTTGTGGGCGAGGTCGGCCTCCTTCACCAGCAGCGCGCCGGGCGTGGCGAGGACGCGCCGCGCGTACGCCTCGGGGCCCTCCCCCGCCCGCTTGGTGACCGCGAGCACGATGTCCTTCGTACGACGGCTCAGCGCGGCCCCCGCCAGCCACTCGGCCGGGAGGGCGTCGTCCTCCACCGCGTCGTGCAGCCAGCCCGCCGCGATCTGCGCCTCGTCGCCGCCACGGGCGCGCACGCCCTCCGCGACGGCCCGCAGATGTTCCGCGTACGGCCGGCCCGCCTTGTCCGTCTGCCCCTCGTGGGCGGCACGCGCGACGGCCTCGACCTCGGCCAGGGTGAGCAGGGGCTGGATCTCGGTCACCCGTCCAGTGTGCCCCGGCGCCGATGCCCTGTCAGTGCGCCGTCGGCGCCGCCTGCCGGCAGATCAGCAGCAGCGCCCGGTCGTCGTTGACGTCCTTCGCCACCGCCTCGATGAGATGCCAGGCGGCACCGTGGAAGCCGCCGGCGACATAGCGGTCGGCCTCACCGGTGAGGCGGTCGATGCCCTCGACGATGTCGCGGTCGGAGGTCTCCACCAGACCGTCCGTGAACAGCATCAGCACGTCCCCCGGCCGCAGCGAGCCCTTCACGGGGTCGAACTGGGCGCCGTCGTACACACCGAGGAGCGGCCCCTCGGCCGCCTTCTCCTCCCAGCGCCCGCTGCCCGCGCTGAGCTGCAGCCCCGGCGGATGGCCCGCCGAGTACAGCTCGTAGTCCCCCGAGTCGAGGTCGAGCACCAGGTGGATCGAGGTCGCGAACCCCTCGTCCCAGTCCTGGCGGAGGAGATAGCCGTTCGCCGCCGGGAGGAAGGCGTGCGGCGGCAGCGAACCCAACAGCCCCCCGAACGCCCCCGACAGCAGCAGCGCGCGCGACCCCGCGTCCATGCCCTTGCCCGACACGTCCGTGAGCACGGCCTCCAGCGTGCGCCCGCCGTTCGTACGGGCCGCCACCACGAAGTCACCCGAGAAGGACTGCCCGCCCGCGGGCCGCAGCGCCATCTCCCGGTGCCAGCCCTGCGGCAGCTTCGGCAGCTTGCTCTGCACCCGGATCCGCTCACGCAGGTCGAACAGCATCGTGCCGCCGCGCCGCCACGGCACGCCCACCCGGCTGCGGAACTGCGCGGTGAGCAGCCCGAAGAACCCACAGGCGGCGACGACGAGGACGATCCCCGGGGTGACCCGCGAGGGCCCCTCCGTGTACGGCCCCAGCCGCACCGACTCCACGATCAGCGCCGTGGCCGCCACCGCGTACAGCCCGAGCAGACTCGCCGGACGCAGCAGCAGACCGCCCGCCACGATCGGCAGCACCAGCGTGGCCGGTGAGAACCACACCGAGTTGGCGAGCGTCATCGCCGCGAGCACCGGGACGGTCAGCAGCAGTCCGGCCAGCGCGATCCAGTCCGAGCCGTCGCCGCGGAAGTAGTCCACCGCGCTTCTGCGCATGCCGACGCGGACCCGGTGCCACTGCATCTTCCACCGCGCCGTGAACGTCTCGGCCTTCGCGCGCCGCTCTCGTCCTGCTGCCATTAGTTCGGGACCCTATCCATCGGACCAGGTGCTTGGCACGGGAGGTCCCACTTGTCCCCCGTCCGAGGCTCAACTTCACAGTCAACTTCACCGAACGCCGTCGTGCCGCGGCCCGGCCGAAATTCGTTCGCTCGCCCCGCAATGCCCTGGTACGCATGGTTCATGGCGACAGACCTTGCGAGTGGTGGCCGCGCGACCGAGCTGCGGGTGCTGCGGCCCGACGAGTGGGAGCGGTGGTACGACAGTCTGCTCCGGGCCTTCGGCGGGGTCGCGGAGGCGGCGGAGGAGCGGGAGCTGTGGCGCGCGCTGACCGAGACCGAGCGGTCCATCGGGGCCTGGGACGGTGACGCGGTCGTCGGTACGGCGGGGGCCTTCAGCTTCCGGCTGACGGTGCCCGGTGGCGCGGCGGTGCCGGCGGCGGGCGTCACGATGGTGAGCGTGGCGGCCACGCACCGGCGGCGCGGGGTGCTGACCTCGATGATGCGGCGGCAACTGGACGACGTACGGTCCTGGGGCTGGCCGCTGGCGGTGCTGACGGCGTCCGAACCGGCCATCTACGGGCGGTTCGGGTACGGCGCGGCGACGTACAACGTGAACGCGGAGATCGACACGACCCGGGTACGGCTGACCGTGCCGCCCGGCACCGATGACGTACGGCTGCGGTACGCGGCGCCGGCCGACGTACTCGACGCGTGCGAGGAGGTGTACACCCGGCAGGTGCCGCTGCGGCCCGGGATGCTGGAGCGGCTGCCCGGCTGGGAGCGGCTCGGGCTGCTCGACCCGGAGGGTGAGCGGGACGGTGCGTCGCCGCTGCAGTGCGTGGTGGGGGAACGGGACGGGCGGGTCGTCGGGTTCGCCCGGTTCCGGGTGAAGCCGAGCTGGGAGCCCGCCGGTCCCCGGGGGACGGTCGTGCTGGACGACATGGCGGCGCTGGACGCGGTCGCGCACGCGGCGGTGTGGCGGTTCCTGTTCGGCATCGACCTGACCTCGACGATCGATGTGCGGCGGCGGCCGGTGGACGAGCCGTGGCAGTACATGGTGTCCGACATCCGGCGGTGCGGGCTGCTGGTGCGGGACTCGCTGCACGTGCGGCTGGTGGACGTGGGCGCGGCGCTTCAGGCGCGGACGTATCTGGCACCGGTGGACGTCGTGTTCGAGGTCGAGGATTCCTTCTGCCCGTGGAACGCCGGGCGTTGGCGGCTGACCGGGGACGCGAAGGGGGCGTCGTGCGGGCGGACCGAGGACGCGGCCGATCTCGCCCTGTCCGTACGGGAGTTGGGGGCCGCCTATCTGGGCGGCGTCTCGTTGGTGTCGCTGGCGGCGGCCGGGCGGGTGCGGGAGCTGCGGCAGGGGGCGCTGGCGGAGGCGTCGGTGGGGCTGGGGTCGACGGTGGCGCCGTGGCTGCCGCACGGCTTCTAGGGCGGCGGCTCCGGTCTTTCGGGGCCGGTCAGTTCTGGTCGCTCTGGCAGGTCGGGCACCAGAAGAGGTTGCGGGCGGCGAGGTCGGCGGTGCGGATGCCGTCGCCGCAGATGTGGCAGGGCAGGGTGGCCCGGCGGTAGACGTACACCTCGCCGCCGTGGTCGTCGACGCGGGGCGGGCGGCCCATCGCCTCCGGGGTGTGCTCGGGGCGGACGGTGTCGATGCGGTTGTTGCGGACGCCCTCGTGCATGAGCTCTACGAGGTCGGTCCAGATCGCGTCCCACTCGGTGGGGGTGATGTCCCGGCCCGGGCGGTACGGGTCGATGTTGTGCCGGAAGAGGACCTCGGCGCGGTAGACGTTGCCTACGCCCGCGACGACCTTCTGGTCCATGAGGAGGGCGGCGATCGTCGTACGGCTGCGGGCGATTCTCCTGTACGCGGATTTCGGGTCGGCGTCCGGGCGGAGGGGGTCGGGGCCGAGGCGCTCGTGTATCGCCTGCTTCTCGGTGTCCGTGATCAGGGCGCAGGTGGTGGGGCCGCGGAGGTCGACGTACGAGGTGGCGCCCGCGAGGCGGAGGCGGACGGTGTCGGTGGGCGGGGGTGCGGGGGTGTCGCCGAAGGTGACCTTGCCGAAGAGGCCGAGGTGGATGTGGATCCAGTCGGCGTCCCGGAAGCGGAGGAAGAGGTGTTTGCCGTGGGCCTCCGTGCGGGTGAGCTCCGCTCCGGTGAGGAGGTCGGCGGCGGCGGTGAACTTGCCCTGGGGGCTGGTGATGTGGGGGGTCGTGCCGGAGAAGTGGGCGGCGTAGTCGTGCGCCAGCCGGTGGATCGTGTGCCCTTCTGGCACGGTGACCGTCCCTTTCCCTGGGGGGTTGCCCCAGACCCCGCCAAGGGCTGCGCCCCTGGGCCCGCCTTGCCCACCCACCCGCCCGACTCGGTCGGCCGAGAGGTTGCCCCGCCCTGGGGCTCCGCCCCAGACCCCGCCAGGGGCTCCGCCCCTGGGCCCCGCTTGCCCACCCACCCACCCGACTCGGTAGGCCAAGAGGTGACCCCGACCTGGGGCTCCGCCCCAGACCCCGGCGGGGACTGCGTCCCCTGCACCCCTCGCGGGGCTCCGCCCCTGCACCCCGACGGGATCGGTCCCACACCGCCTCTCAGCCCCGGCCGGCACCATCCAGCCCGTCCGGCGCTCGAGGGCGCGGCGGTGGGTCAGTCCTGGTGGGGGTGGTGGGGCGGGATGGGGGGCAGCGTGCCCTGCGTCTCGTACTCGGAGAGCATGTCGATGCGGCGGATGTGGCGCTCGTCGCCGGAGAAGGGGGTGGCGAGGAAGGTCTCGACGAACTTGGTCGCCTCGTCCTGGGTGTGCATGCGCGCGCCGACGGCGACGACGTTGGCGTTGTTGTGCTGGCGGCCGAGGGAGGCCGTCTCCTCGCTCCAGGCGAGGGCCGCGCGGACGCCCTTGACCTTGTTGGCGGCGATCTGCTCGCCGTTGCCGGAGCCGCCGATCACGATGCCGAGGGAGTCGGGGTCGGCGGCCGTGCGCTCGGCGGCGCGGAGGCAGAAGGGGGGGTAGTCGTCCTGGGCGTCGTAGATGTGGGGGCCGCAGTCGACGGGGTCGTGGCCCGCCTCCTTGAGCCATTCGACGAGGTGGTTCTTGAGTTCGAAGCCCGCATGGTCGGAGCCGAGATAGACGCGCATGGGACGAGTGTGACACGGCTGTTTCGGGGCAGCAGCCTCGGGTGGCTCGAAGGAAAGATGTGAGTAAAACCATAGAAGCTCAAGGAAACCTCAAGTAACAATCCGGAATCAGAGGTTCCCCAATTCCTTCGCCTCGGATTCACTGGACCGACTCGTACAAGGCCGCACAACGGCGCGTCCCCCCGCGTACGGGAAACCGCTCAACAGGCGCAAAGGAATTCCGTCCATGACCCCTGGTTCCGGACTTCAGGCAGGACTCAAGAACCGGCATCTGTCGATGATCGCCATCGGCGGTGTGATCGGTGCGGGACTGTTCGTCGGCTCCAGCACCGGTATCGCCACCGCAGGACCCGGCATTCTCCTCTCGTACGCCCTCGTCGGCACGCTCGTGGTGCTGGTGATGCGGATGCTGGGCGAGATGTCGGCCGCCAACCCCACCTCCGGCTCGTTCTCCGCGCACGCCGACCGCGCGCTCGGCCGCTGGGCCGGGTTCTCCATCGGCTGGCTGTACTGGTTCTTCTGGGTGGTGGTGCTGGCCGTGGAGGCCACCGCCGGTGCCAAGATCCTGGAGGGATGGGTTCCCGCCGTCCCGCAGTGGGGCTGGGCCCTGATCGTGATGATCGTGCTCACCGCCACCAACCTGGTCTCCGTCGGCTCCTACGGCGAGTTCGAGTTCTGGTTCGCCGGGATCAAGGTCGTGGCGATCGCCGCCTTCATCGTCGTCGGCGGGCTGGCCGTCTTCGGCGTGCTGCCGGGCGCGCACAGCGACAAGGCCGGCCTCGGCAACCTCACCGCCCACGGCGGCTTCCTGCCCCACGGGCCGGGCGCCATCCTCACCGGCGTACTGCTCGTCGTCTTCTCCTTCATGGGCAGCGAGATCGCCACGCTGGCGGCCGGTGAGTCGGAGAACCCGCAGCAGGCGGTCACCAAGTCCACCAACAGCATCATCTGGCGGATCGGCGTCTTCTACCTCGGCTCGATCCTCGTGGTCGTCTCCCTGCTGCCGTGGAACGACCCGTCCATCAAGAAGGACGGCTCGTACGTCGCCGCCCTGGACTCCCTCGGTATCGCGCACGCCGGTCAGATCATGAACGTCATCGTGCTGACCTCGGTGCTGTCCTGCCTCAACTCCGGCCTCTACACCGCCTCCCGGATGGCCTTCTCGCTCGGCGAGCGCGGTGACGCGCCGAAGGCGTTCGCCCGCACCACCTCGCGCGGTGTGCCGCTGGCGGCGATCGTCGCCTCCGTGGTGTTCGGCTTCGTCGCCGTCTTCTTCAACTACAAGTACCCGGACACGATCTTCAACTTCCTGGTCAACTCCAGTGGTGCGGTCGCCCTGTTCGTCTGGCTGGTCATCTGCTTCTCGCAGCTGCGCATGCGCAGGATCATCCAGGCCGAGGCGCCGGAGAAGCTGGTCGTGAAGATGTGGCTGTACCCGTACCTGACCTGGGCGACGGCCGGGCTGATCGTGTTCGTCCTCGGCTACATGCTGACCGACACCGCGGGCCCGAACAGCGGGCGGACCACCGTGCTGCTCTCGCTGCTGGTCGCGGCGCTCGTGGTCGTGGTCGCCGTGGTGAAGGAGAAGGTGCTCGCGGGCCGTCGGGCTCAGGGGGCCGTCGACGCCCCGGCGGACAAGGTGTCCGTCTGATCCGTTCGGTTGCATGAGGGGAGGGAGCCTGCCGGGCTCCCTCCCCTTCGCTTGTTCACAGGACGGTGAAGCTGTCCTTGACCCTGTCGTACGTCTTCAGCGCCTGGGGCTCGATCTCCGGCTGGTACCAGGTGTTGACCTGGTACGACTTCCCGTTCGCGTCGAAGCCGAGCAGCAGGGCGTGCCAGGCGACGCCCTTGAGCGTGAAGGTGTACTCCCAGACCACCGCGGGGTGGCCGCGGAAGGTCGTCTCCTCCAGGCGGATCTTCGCGTAGTCCCGGCCCTGCCGGGCGTTGCGCTCCGAGCCGCGCCAGGTGTCCAGCAGGCCGCCGCGGGCCAGGGAGGACTTGGCGACCAGTTCCTGGCGGCCGTCGGGAGAGGTGTAGTGCACCTCCGCGCCGGTCTTCACGTCCCGCCGCCAGCCGTCCGGCGTCCGCCAGGCGAACCCGCCCGCCTCCCGGTGCGCGCCCGGCGGAAGGCTCTGCGGGCGGGAGGTGCCCTGGACGGTGGGTGAAGGGCTGGTGGGCCCGGCGGAGGTGGTGGTCGAGGGTCCCCCCTGTGTGTCGTCCCCCGGCCGGCCGGCCGACGTGGCGAGCAGGATCGCGGCCACGGCGGCGGCCAGGACTCCGAAGGCGGCGAGCAGCGCGGTGCGGCGGTGGCCGTGACCGGGGGCGGCGGGAGCGGGAGCCACCCTGATCCCTGCCTCGACCTCGGCCTCGGGGGGCGTGGCGGGGCCGGGGGTAGCTGCCGTCTCGGCGATGGGATCCGGCTCCGTCTCGCGATCCGGCACCCGGAGGGCCGGTGCGGGCGGCACGGATGCCAGTGGGCGCAGGGCCGCCTCCACCTCCGTCAGGTCCGGGCGGGTCGACGGGTCCTTTTCCAGGAGAGCGGCCAGGAGGTGGCGCAACGGGCCTGTGGTGGGCGGAAGTTGCGGTTCCTCGTAGAGGACGGCGTGGAGGGTGGCGAGGGTGGTGTCGCGGGAGAAGGGGGAGCGTCCGGCCAGGGCCGCGCAGAGGGTGGCGCCGAGGGACCAGAGGTCGGAGGGCGGGCCCTGGGGGCGGCCGGAGATGCGTTCGGGTGCCATGTAGTCGGGGGAGCCGACCAGCATGCCTGCCATGGTGAGCGCCTTGGTGTCCTGGATGGCGGCGATGCCGAAGTCGGTGAGGACGACCCGGTCGCCGGCCGGCTCGACCAGGACGTTGCCCGGTTTGATGTCCCGGTGCAGCACGCCCCCGGCGTGCACCTGGCGCAGGGCCGCCACCAGCCCCAGCCCGATCCGCGCCGCCTCGCGCGGGGCCAGCGGCCCCTGCGTCGCCATGATCTGGTCCAGGGAGCGTCCGGCGACCAGCTCCATGACGATCCACAGGCGTTCGCCCTCGTCGACGACGTCGTAGACGCGTACGACGTTGGGGTGGTCGATCCGGGCCGTGGCCCGTGCCTCGCGCAGCGTGCGTTCGCGCCGGGTGCGCGCGTCCTCCGCGTCGAGTCCGTCTATGCGCATCTCCTTGACCGCGACCTGACGGCCCAGCATGTCGTCGACCGCACGCCACACCCGCCCCATTCCCCCCTGGCCGATACTCTCGGCCAGCCGGTAGCGCCCGGCCACCAGTAACCCTGGAAAACCGCCGCTCCTCGTGTTTCCCGTGTATCCCGCACTTCCCGAATTCCCCGACAATCCGCCGCACCCCCCTCAACGACCGCCCCAGCCGAAACACAATGGTCACACTTCATGCCGTACCAGCATAGTGCGGAGAAATCTTGTGGTACCTCTTCAAGTACTGCGAATTCAGGCGCAGTCCAGGGGGTTCAAGGGGGACGAACATGAGTTCTCGTCGGATGGCGGCCATCACGGGATCGCTGCTCACGGCATCTTTCGCGGCCTTGATGATCTTGCCGTGCACGGCCGTCGCGGACGACCAAGGACCGGCAAGTGGTAAGGGGGGAAAGGCAGTTGACGAGGCGCCGGCGGGTGTGAAACTGAGCACCACGCTGCCGTCGAGCATCTCGGTCGACAACAGCTCACAAAAGACGGCGATTACCGCCACGGTGAAGAACGACGGAAGCAAGGACAGTGGGGATGTCAGGCTTTTGGTGGTCGGTTTCGACGGTCTGAAGGTCAACGACGTCAAGGGCTGCTCGGCGCTCGCGAAAAAGGACCTGCCGGAGGGTTCGAACAGCGGTTTCAACTGCCCGGTCGGCTCGCTCGCCGCGGGCAAGTCCAAGTCGTACGCGGTCGACGCCACGTACGACCTGGGCAAGGCCGGGAAGATCTGCCTGCCAGTTCAGACCACCGACGGGAAGAAGACCTTCTGGCAGCAGGGACCGGTGCCGTTCGGGACGACCAACCCGTCGCCGAACGCCCCGGCCACCCCGCTGCTGCTCGGCACCGACAACAAGCCGGTGGGGCCGGGCGGCGACCAGCTGCCCAGGACCGGCGCGGGCCGTGACGTACTGCCGCTGGGCGCGGCCGGGGCCGCGCTGATCACGGCCGGCGCGGCCGGACTGTGGTGGTCGCGGCGGCGGTTGCGGCAGGACTGAGTCGACCGCGTCACCCGGGCGCGCCGACCGGCCGCATTACCTGACGGCAGGTGTCAGGTAATGCGGCCATCCTCGTGTCATGAGCTTCGTGGACAACACCGCAGACCCGCGCACCCTCCGCCCCGGCGACTCCGGCTACGACGAGGAGGTCGCCGGCTTCCAGACCGGCTTCGTCCAGCGTCCCGCCGTGGTCTTCGCCGCCGCCTCGGCGGACGACGTGATCGCCGCCGTGCGGTACGCCGCCGCCGAGGGCCTGCCGATCGGTGTCCAGGCCACCGGGCACGGGCTGCCCGGCGCGTCGGAGGGCGGGGTGCTCGTCACGACCCGGCGCATGGACCGGGTGACCGTCGATCCCGAGGCCCGGACCGTCCGGGTTCAGGCGGGCGTGCGCTGGGGGCAGGTGGTCGCGGCGGCCGAGCCGTACGGGCTGGCGCCGTTGAACGGCTCCGCGCCGGGTGTGGGCGCCGTGTCGTACACACTGAGCGGCGGACTGGGCATCCTGGCACGGGAGTTCGGGTACGCGGCCGACCATGTGCGTTCGCTGGACGTGGTCACGGCGGACGGGGAGCCGCGCCATGTGACCCGGGAGTCCGACCCCGACCTGTACTGGGCGCTGCTGGGCGGCGGGCACAACCTCGGCGTCGTCACGGAGCTGGAGATCGACCTCGTACCGGTGCGCACCCTGTACGGCGGTTCGCTCGCCTTCGACGGGCGGGAGATCGACCCGGCGGTGGTGCTGCGGGCGTACGAGGAGTGGACGCGGACCGTGCCGGACGGGCTGACCTCGTCCTTCGCCGCCGTACCGTACCCGGACGTCCCCGCGCTGCCGCCGCATCTGCGGGGGCGGTACGTCGTCTCGGTGCGGGTCGCGTACACGGGAACCGATGGGGACGAACTCGTCGCCCCGCTGCGGGAGCTCGGGCCGGTGCTCGGCGACTCGCTGCGGGAGATGCCGTACGCCGAGAGCCACACCATCCACAGCGATCCGGACTTCCCGCACGCCTACTACGGCGACAGCGCGGTGCTGCGCGAGCTGGACGTCGCGGCGGTCGGTGAGCTGCTGGAGCGCACCGGGCCGGGCGCCGCGGCCATGTGCGTGGTGCAGATCAACCATCTGGGCGGGGCGCTCGCCGTGCCCGCGCCGAACTCGGTGCCGTACCGCGAGGGGCGGTTCCTGGTGCGGCTGCTGGCCGGGGGTGAACGGGAGAAGGCGCGGGCGGTGCTGGACCCGGCGTTCGCGCTGCTGGCGGACGCGCGCCTGGGCCGGGCGCTCAACTTCGCCTTCGGGGCCGGGGACCGGGCCGAGGGACTGTACGACGACGGGACGCGCAAGAGGCTCGCCGGGCTGAAGGAGCGGTACGACCCGGCGAACCTCTTCCGCAGGAACTACGGGATCAGCGCTCGGTGAGCTTCCAGGCGGTGGGCAGCAGACCCATCGCCAGGGCGGCCTTCAGGGCGTCGCCGATCAGGAACGGGGTGAGTCCGGCCGCGATCGCGGCGGACGCGGAGATGTCGGCGGCGTAGGCCAGGTAGGGGACACCGACGGCGTAGATGATCGCCTCGCCCAGGATCATCGTGCCCGCCATGCGCCAGACGCCCCGGTCGGCGCCGCGGCGGGCCAGCGCGCCGACGACGGCGGAGGCGAGCAGCATGCCGAGGATGTAACCGAAGGACACGGCGCCGGAGCCGGAGGTGCCACCCGCGAACCACGGCACCCCGGCGACGCCCGCGAGCGCGTACAGGGCGAGGGAGAGGAAGCCGCGGCGCGCGCCGAGGGTCGTACCGACCAGCAGCGCGGCGAAGGTCTGGCCGGTCACCGGCACCGGGGAGCCCGGCACCGGGACGGAGAGCTGGGCCGCGAGACCGGTGAGCGCGGCGCCGCCCAGCACGAGCGCGACGTCGCGGACGCGCGACGCGGGCAGGAGGTCGGCGAGGACTTCACCGGGGCGAGCGGTGGCGGTGGCGGTGCTCATGGGGACTCCGCGAGAGATGTGGGCAGGTGGGAACACGGTGACGCTATACCGGCGGCCTCGAGCCGATCACCGTCAGCGCTCGACAAAGGCTGGAACGCGTGCTTGGTGGGCTCCGGACAAAGGATGGGGGTTACACCGGGTACGGCGTGACAACGGTCACTGAGGCAGGGATGTTCGGCTCACCTCGCGGGCCGTTGACGGACTGTGGGATCCCACCAAATGAACCCTAGTGGTCTGGTCGGATTCACCCTTCCTGCCCTACCCTTCCAGCCATGGTTGCCCAGGCCCGGAACTTCACGTCGCGTCGCTATGTCGACCTGCGACGCCAGGGCACGGCCACCTGTCGCCGCCCGGTCTGAGGCGCGCGGAGCGGTTTCGGCACGCCTCGACCTTCCGAGACATGTCGGCCCCGTTCCCGAGGACGGTCTCCCATGCCCCGTACCGCGGCCCCCCTGCTCACCTCTCCCGTCCCCCGCGCCGCCGACGGCGACCGGCGCCGGACCAGCGCCAGCGTCGTGCTGCGGTCCGTGCTGGAGCACGGGCCGGTGGCCCGCAGCACCATCGCCCGGCTGACCGGGCTGTCCCCGGCGTCGGTGACCGACTACTGCGCCCGCTTCACCGAACTCGGGCTGATCCGCGAGTCCGCCGCGCCCCGGCGGTCGAACGGGGTGGGGCGGCCCCATGTGCCCGTCGACCTGGACGACTCCCGGTTCGTGGTGGGCGGGGTGCATGTCGCCGTGCCGTACACGACGGTCGCGCTCCTTGACCTGCGCGGGCGGGTGCTGGCCCGGCGGGAGCTGAAGCACGAGCGCACCGACCCGGGATGGGTGCTGGCGCGGGCCGCCGACGGGCTGGCGGCGCTGCTCGCCGAGGCCGGGAGCGTCAGACCGCTGGGTGTCGGGGTGGCGGCCGGGGGCTGGGTGGACCGGGACTCCGGGACCATCGTCGAGCACGCGCTGCTGGGCTGGCGGGACGTGCCGGTGCGCGAGGTGCTCGGCGTGCGCACCGGGCTGCCCGTCCATGTCGACGGGCACGCGCGGGCGTTGGTCAACGGCGAGCGGCTGTTCGGGCGGGTGCGGGGCAGCGGGAGCGTGCTGCACCTGTTCGTCGGCAACGTGGTCGACGCGGCCTTCGCCACCCATGACGCGGTGCACTACGGGCCGCGTTCCCAGGCGGGCGCCATCGCCCATCTGCCGGTGCCGGGCGGCACCGAGCCCTGCGACTGCGGGCGCACCGGCTGCCTCCAGGCCGAGTTGAGCGAGCGGACCCTGTGCCGGCGGGCCCGGGAGGCCGGGATCGTCGACGGGGTGAACCCGATACACGTGGTCGGCGCGGCGGCGGCCGGGGACGCGGTGGCGGTACGGCTGCTGGTGGAGCGGGCCACGATGATCGGGCGGGCGGCGCGGCTGCTGCTGGACGTGCTCAACCCGGAGACGCTGGTGGTGACCGAGGTGGGGATCATTCATCGCGAGGACTGCCTGAGCGCGTTGCGGGAGGCGGTCGGCGAGGACCGTTCCGGGGATGTTCTCCCGACGAGTTTTCCGGACTCCGTGCTGGCGGTGGCGGGTGGTTCGGTGGTGCTGGACGTGCTCTACCGGGATCCGCTGGCCACCTCACCTGATGCTATTTAATTCAGAAACTCTGAATGTTGACAGGGCCTGCTCATGGCCGGGAACATCCTGGTCATGACCTGTCGCACCCTTTGTTGCTGACGTGTTGACGCGCCGCGAAGCGCGTATCTCCCCTGCGTGAATTCCCCTTCCCCGGCCTTCTGCTGCCCGGAATTCCGCACGCATTCCCACCTGCCTGCACATAACAACTCAGGGAGCACTCCCATGTCTTCTCCGCCTGTTTCCGGCTTTGACCGCCGCCTGTTTCTCACCTCACTGCTGGGCGCCACCGCGGCGGCGGCCGGCCTGAGCGGCTGCGCGGGCGGCAGTGCCGCCGCGGACACCGAGAGCGTCTCCACCGAGCCGCTCGCCGACAAGGTCCCCGCGGGCACCAGCCTGAAGATCGCCTCCTATCTGAACCAGCAGCAGCTGCAGTTCAGGCTGGCGAAGCTGCCCAAGCTGCCGTTCACGGTGTCGAGCTGGGTGAACATCGGGGCCGGTCCGGACGTCATCAACGCCTTCCGCGCGAAGTCCCTGGACCTCTCCAACAACGCGGGCATCCCGCCGATCCAGGCGCACTACCAGGGCTTCGACGCGAAGATCGTGGCGATCGACATCACCCGCAAGCCCAACTACCTGTTCGCCACCAAGCCCGGCAGCGACATCCGCACGGTCGAGGACTTCAAGGGCAGGAAGCTCGCCTTCTCGCAGGGGCAGGCCCAGGGTGTGGTGCTGCTGCGGGCGCTGAAGCAGGCGGGCCTGAAGTACGACGACGTGAAGCTGGTCCCGCTCACCAGCAACCAGTTCCTCACCGCCCTGCAGTCCGGGCAGGTGGACATCGCCCCGCTCGCCATCAGCCAGGCCCCGGCGTACCTGAAGCAGTACGAGTCGAAGGGCGCACGCCTCATCAAGACCGACGTCGTCGACCTGCTCAACCTGCTGTGGGCGCCGCAGTCCGTGCTGAACGACTCCGCGAAGGCCGCCGCGGTCGCCGCGTACATCCCGCAGTGGGCCAAGGGCCAGGTGTGGCAGTACGAGCACCCGGACGTCTGGAACGAGGAGTTCTACGTCAAGACCCAGAACCTGACCCTCGCCCAGGCCAAGTCGATCAGCGACCTCGCCAACAAGCCCTTGTTCCCGCCCAGTTGGGACGAGGCGATCAAGTGGGAGCAGGAGACCGCCGATCTGCTCGCCGAGGGCGGCTTCGTGAAGAAGTTCGACGTCTCCTCCCTCTTCGACCACCGCTTCGAGTCCATCGCCGCCAAGGCCGTACCGGCGGAGTACCGGAGGTGAGCGCCCTGACCACCACCGTGAGCACGACCGCCGCCATCGCCGCCGAGGACGAGGCCCACCGGGTCCGCCGGCGCCGCCGCCTCTCCCCCGGCCGGCAGCTGCCCGCCGCCCGGCTGATCGGCCCCGCCGTGCTGGCCGCCCTGTGGGCGGTCGCCTCCGCCGCCGGGGCCCTCGATCCCGGCGCGATCCCGGCCCCCTGGACGGTCCTGAGGACCACCGGCCATCTGTGGACGGACGGCACCCTCCCCACCGACGTGCTGACCTCGCTGCGACGGGCCGCGTACGGCTTCGCGATCGGCCTGACCGCCGGCGTCGCCCTCGCGCTCGCGTCGGGGCTCAGCCGGGTCGGGGAGGCGCTGATCGACGGGACCGTGCAGCTCAACCGGGCGATCCCGACCCTCGGTCTGATCCCGCTGTTCATCCTCTGGCTGGGCATCGGCGAGACCTTCAAGATCGCCATCATCGCGATCGTCGTCTACATCCCGATCTACCTCAACACCCACGCCGCGCTGTCCGGCATCGACAGCCGGTACGTCGAACTCGCCGAGGTGCAGGGACTGTCGAGGCTCGCGTTCATCCGGCAGGTCGTCATCCCCGGGGCGCTGCCCGGATTCTTCGTGGGACTCCGGCTCGGCGTCACCGGGTCCTGGCTCGGTCTGGTGGTGCTGGAGCAGATCAACGCCACCAGCGGCCTCGGCTACATGATGTTCCAGGCCCAGAACTACGGCCAGACCGACGTGATCCTCGTCGGCCTGCTGATCTACGGCGTCTTCGGCCTGATCTCCGACAGCGTGGTCCGTCTCATCGAACGGAGGGTGCTGTCGTGGCGCCGCACACTGAGCAGCTGACCCGCCCGGCCGTCCGGCTCCGGGGCCTGACCCGGTCCTTCGCGGGCCGTACGGTCCTCGACAACATCGACCTCGACCTGCCCGCCGGGCAGTTCACCGCCCTGCTCGGCCACAGCGGCTCGGGCAAGTCGACGCTGCTGCGGGCGGTGGCGGGCCTGGACCACGGTGTCGAGGGCAGTGGGCAGCTCACCGCGCCCGAACGGGTGTCCGTGGTCTTCCAGGATTCGCGGCTGCTGCCCTGGCGCCGTGTCCTGCCCAACGTACTCCTCGGCACCGAGGGCAAGGACGCCGAGGAGCGCGGCCGGGCCGCACTGGAGGAGGTGGGCCTGAAGGGCCGCGAGCGGGCCTGGCCCGGCGAGCTGTCCGGTGGTGAGGCCCAGCGCGCGGCCCTGGCCCGCTCCCTCGTCCGCGAGCCCGAACTCCTGCTGGCCGACGAGCCGTTCGGCGCGCTGGACGCGCTGACCCGGATCAGGATGCACAACCTGCTCAGGACGCTGTGGGAGCGGCACCGGCCCTCGGTGCTGCTCGTCACCCACGACGTGGACGAGGCGATCGTGCTCGCCGACCGCGTCCTCGTCCTCGACTCCGGC
Source organism: Streptomyces sp. NPDC039424 (assembly GCF_055639495.1). Taxonomy (NCBI): domain Bacteria; kingdom Bacillati; phylum Actinomycetota; class Actinomycetes; order Kitasatosporales; family Streptomycetaceae; genus Streptomyces; species Streptomyces sp. NPDC039424. The sequence goes on along the minus strand of NZ_JBVKAI010000004.1, from coordinate 438,677 downwards.
CGCATCGGCCTCGACCTGACCATCGACCGCCCGCACCCGCGCTCCTACCGGGAGCCGGTCCTGGGCGAGTACCGGGAGCGGCTGCTGGCCGCGCTGGGCGTGACCGAAGACGCCGGGTGATCGTCGGCTGTGGTGACCGTCCCTGGGGGGGGCTGCCGCCCCCGGACCCCCGCTTCGGCCCTGAACGGGCCTCGTCCTCAAACGCCGGACGGCTGATTCTCCCCCGGCACTCGTCAGCAAAGGACACCGAATGACCCGCCGACTCCACCTCAACGCGTTCCTGATGAACACCGGCCACCACGAGGCGTCCTGGCGGCTCCCGGAGAGCGACCCGTACGCCCACGTGGAGCTGAGCCACTACGTCGGCCTGGCCCGGATCGCCGAACGCGGCACCTTCGACTCGCTGTTCCTCGCCGACGGCCCCCAGCTGTGGGGCAACATCGCGCAGCGCCCGGCCGGGGCGCTGGAACCGCTCACCCTGCTCACCGCGCTGGCGACGGCCACCGAGCACATCGGCCTGATCGCCACCGCCTCCACCTCCTACAACTCCCCCTACAACCTGGCCCGCAAGTTCGCCTCCCTGGACATCATCAGCGGCGGCCGGGCGGGCTGGAACATCGTCACCACCGCCGGTGCCGAGGCCGCCCGCAACTTCGGCCTCGACGCCGAGCCCGCGCACGCCGAGCGGTACGCCCGCGCCGCCGAGTTCCTCGACGTGGCCCTCAAGCTCTGGGACAGCTGGGAGGACGACGCGATCGTCGCCGACAAGGCGTCCGGCGTCTGGGGCGACGACGCCAAGATCCACCCGCCCAGGCACCAGGGCAGGTACTTCAGCGTCGAGGGCGCCCTCAACGTGCCCCGCTCCCCGCAGGGTTACCCCCTGCTGGTGCAGGCCGGCTCCTCGGAGGACGGCAAGGCCTTCGCCGCCCGCTACGCGGAGGCCGTGTTCACCGCCCAGCAGACGATCGAGGACGCGCAAGCCTTCTACGCCGACCTCAAGTCCCGTACCGCGCGGGCCGGAAGGGACCCCGGGCACATCAAGGTGCTGCCCGGCATCGTCCCCGTACTCGGCTCGACGCGGGCCGAGGCGCGGGCGGCCGAGCAGGTCCTGGAGGACCACATCGTGTACACGCACGGAGTGGGCCGCCTGGAGAGCCTGCTGCAGCTGGAGCCCGGAACCCTGGAGCTGGACGCCCGGCTGCCCGCCGACCTTCCCCCGGAGAGCGCCGTCGAGGGCGCCAAGAGCCGCTACACGCTCGTCGTCGAACTGGCCCGGCGCGAGCGGCTCACCGTCCGGCAGCTGATCGGGCGGCTCGGCGGCGGGCGCGGGCACCTCACCTTCGCCGGGACGCCCGAGCAGGTCGCCGACGAGATCGAGCGGTGGTTCACCCAGGGCGCCGCCGACGGCTTCAACATCATGCCCGCCGTGCTGCCCTCCGGTCTGGAGGCCTTCGTCGAGCACGTCGTCCCGATCCTGCGCGCCAGAGGCCTGCTCCGCACCGAATACGGCCCCCGCCAGACCCTGCGGGAGCGCTACGGCCTTCCCCGCCCCGCCAACCAGCACCTCTCCGACTCGTCCGGTCCCGCTCCCGCCCCCGCTCCCGCCCTCGTCTGAAAGGACACTCCCATGACCGACATCAAGATCACCAAGGTCACCGCCAACATCGGCGCCCAGGTCTCCGGCGTCGACATCTCCAAGCCGCTCGGCCAGGAGGCCGTGGCCGCGATCCGCGAGGCGCTGGGCCTGCACAAGGCCCTGGTCTTCGACGACGTCGACCTCGACGACGAGGGCCAGCAGGCCTTCGCCCGCCACTTCGGCGACCTGACCACCGCCCACCCGACGGTCGGCGCGGTCGACGGCGCCCCGAACGTGCTGCCCGTGGACAGCGAGCGGGGCCGCGCCAACCACTGGCACACCGATGTCACCTTCGTCCTCAACCCGCCGCAGGCCAGCACCCTGCGCTCCCTCACGATCCCGCCGTACGGCGGCGAGACCCTGATCGCCAGCTCGGCCGCCGCCTACCGCGACCTGCCCGAGCCGCTGCGCCGCCTGGCCGACACCCTGTGGGCCGAGCACACCAACGACTACGACTACGCGGTGCCGGACGAGGAGATCGACGCGGAGAGGGCCGCCCAGCGCGCCCAGTTCACGTCCATCAAGTACCGCACCGCCCACCCGGTGGTCCGCGTCCACCCGCTGACCGGCGAGCGCGGGCTGTTCATCGGCGGCTTCGCGCAGCGGATCGTCGGGCTGTCGGCGGGTGAGTCCCGCAAGATCCTCGACCTGTTCCAGTCGTACGTCACCCGCCCGGAGAACGTCCTGCGCTGGCGCTGGTCGGAGAACCAGCTGGTCCTCTTCGACAACCGCATCACCCAGCACTACGCCATCGACAACTACGACGGACAGCCGCGCCGCCTCCACCGGGTGACCGTCGCCGGAGACGTCCCCGTCGGCATCGACGGCAAGGAGAGCTACTCCATCGAGGGCGACGCCTCGCACTACACGCCCGTGCACACGCCCGCGCGCCAGCCGGTGGCCGCGTAACCGCCCGCTCACCGTCCGTACGGCGGACGTCCGGATAGTGGTCGGCCCCTCCGCGTGAGCGGAGGGGCCGACCACACTGTGGGCGTTTTTGCCCATCTATCGCACTGGACGAGCCGCGCCCATGCCCAGCACCACCGTCAAGGCCCCACCGGAGTCCGACGCCCCCCTGTCCCACGGCCTCAAGCAGCGCCACCTGTCGATGATCGCCCTCGGCGGCGTGATCGGCGCGGGCCTGTTCGTCGGCTCCGGCGCGGGCATCGCCGCCGCCGGGCCGTCGATCGTCGTCGCCTACACCCTCTCCGGCCTCCTGGTGATGCTGGTGATGCGGATGCTGGGCGAGATGTCGGCCGCGTACCCGTCGTCGGGCTCCTTCTCCGCGCACGCCGAGCGGGCGATCGGCCCCTGGGCGGGCTTCGCAGCGGGCTGGTCCTTCTGGGTGCTGCTGTGCACGGCGGTCGGCCTGGAGGGCATCGGCGCCGCGCACATCGTCACCGGCTGGCTGCCGGGCACCCCCGAGTGGGCCTGGGTGGCGCTGTTCATGGTGGTGTTCTGCGGCACGAACCTGGCCGCCGTGAAGAACTTCGGCGAGTTCGAGTTCTGGTTCGCCGCGCTGAAGGTGGGCGCGATCAGCCTCTTCCTGGTCCTGGGCGTGCTGGCCATCGCCGGCGTCCTGCCCGGCACCGACTCCCCCGGCGCCGCCAACCTCACCGACTTCCTGCCGCACGGCAGCGAGGGCCTGGTCATCGGCCTGCTCGCCTCGGTCTTCGCGTACGGCGGCCTGGAGACCGTCACCATCGCGGCGGCCGAGTCGGAGGACCCGGTGCGGGGCGTGGCGAGCGCCGTCCGTACGGCGATGTGGCGCATCGCGCTGTTCTACATCGGCTCCATGGCGGTGGTCGTCACCCTCGTCCCGTGGGACTCCGAGGCGGTCGTGGAGAAGGGCCCGTACGTCGCCGCGCTCCAGCACCTCGGCATCGACGGCGCCGACCAGGTCATGAACGTGGTCATCCTGGCCGCCCTGCTGTCCGCCATGAACGCCAACATCTACGGCTCCTCGCGCATCGCCTACTCCCTCGTCCGACGCGGCCAGGGCCCGAAGGCGCTGGCGAGGGTCTCCGGCGGGGTGCCGCGCGTCGCCGTCCTCACCTCCTGTGTCTTCGGCTTCGTCTGCGTGCTGCTCAGCTACTGGCGGCCGGACGACGTCTTCCCCTGGCTGCTGAACATGATCGGCGCGGTGATCCTGGTCGTCTGGATCTTCATCGCCGTCTCCCAGCTGCTGCTGCGCCGCCGCGTGGAGCGAGAGGCGCCCGAGAAGCTGGTCGTGCGGATGTGGGCGTTCCCGGTGCTGACCTGGGTGGCGCTGGCGGGCATGGTGGCGATCTTCGCCCTGATGGCGAGGGAGCCGGACACCCGCGTGCAGCTGTACTCGACCGGCGGGATGACGCTGTTCCTGGCGGCGGTCGGGTACGCCTGGCAGCGGGCGCGCGCTAAGTCCTGATCCTCGGGGGCGAGCCCGGGTCCACCGATCGGTGGACCCGGAGTTCAACCGGGTGCCCGTGTCCCCCAACTGCCTTGCGCAGCAAGGCTGTAGGGCATGAAATCACTGACTGTACGCATCGCGTGCTGGAGTGCGCGGCACCCCTGGAAGGCGGTCGTCGGCTGGCTGCTGTTCGTCGCGTTGTGCCTGGGTGCCGGCAGCGCCGTCGGAATCGACAGCGCCAGGACGGCCGACTACCGGGTCGGCGAGGCGGGCCACGCCGAGGCCATGGCGGCCGAGGGGCATCTGGAGCGCCTGTCCACCGAGCAGGTGCTGATCTCGGCGCGCTCGGGCGCCCTGGACGACCGGGCCGCCGCCTCCGCCGCGCGGGACCTGAGCGCCCGTATGAAGCGGCTGCCCGAGGTCGCGGGCGTGGCCGCGCCGGTACGGTCCTCCGACGGCCGCGTCCTCATGGTCGAGGTGTCCGTCAAGGGTGAGGAACGGGACGCCAAGGACAAGGTGGACGCGCTTCTCGCGCAGACCACCGCCGTCCAGGAGGACCACCCCGGGCTGCTGCTCCAGGAGACCGGGTCCCCCTCCATCAGCAAGGGGGTCGACCAGCAGCGCGGCGACGACCTGGCCCTCTCCGAGAAGATCACGCTGCCGGTCACCCTGGTCACGCTGCTGGTCGTCTTCGGCTCGGTCACCATGGCCGCGGTACCGCTGCTGCTCGCGCTGTCGTCGATCGCGGCGGCCGTCGGACTGTCGATGGTCGCCTCGCACCTGACTCCGGACGCCGGGGTCGGCACGAACGTGATCCTGATGATCGGGCTCGCGGTCGGCGTCGACTACACGCTGTTCCACCTCAAGCGGGAGCGGGAGGAGCGGGCCCGCTTTGGTGGCCGGCTCGGCTCCGAGGCGCTGGTGGAGCTGGCCGCGGCCACCTCCGGGCGGGCCGTGGTCGTCTCCGGGCTCGCGGTCGTCGCCTCCACCGCCACCCTGTACCTGGCCTCCGACGTCATCTTCTCCTCGCTCGCCACCGGCACGGTCGTGGTCGTCCTGGTCGCGGTGGCCAGCTCGCTGACCGCCCTGCCCGCCCTGCTGACCCTGCTGGGCAGGCGGGCCGAGCGGGCGGCGCGACGGCGGGCGGCACGCGGGAAGCCCGCCCGGCGGATCCGGAGCGAGGACGGCGGCCGGTTCTGGCCGGCGCTGCTGCGGCCCGCCGCCCGGCACCCGCTCGCCACGCTCTGCTGCTCGCTCATCGCCCTGCTCGCCCTCGTCCTCCCGCTCACCGGCCTGAAGATCACCGAGATGAGCCGGGACACGCACTCCCGCGCGATCCCCGCGATGCGGGTGTACGACCGGCTGAACGAGGCGTTCCCCGAGCATCGGGTCACCCACCAGATCGTCGTACGGGCCGACGCCGCGCAGGCCGCCGAGGTCGGCACCCGACTGCGCGCACTGGCCCGGCGGGCCGCCGCCGACCCGCTGTTCACCGACGCCTCCCGGATCCGGGTCTCCGCCGACCACCGGATCGCCACCCTGGAGCTGAGGGTGCCCCACCTCGGCAACTCCCGGCAGGCGTACACCTCCCTGGACCACCTCCGGGACGACTACCTGCCCGCCACGGTCGGCGAGATCCCGGGCGCCGAGTACGGCGTGACCGGCGACGTCGCCCGCTACACCGACTATCCGGCCCACCAGAACGGCAAACTGCCCCTCGTACTCGGGGCGTTGCTCCTGGTGACGTTCCTGATGACGCTGTACGCGTTCCGCTCCGTCGTCCTCGGCCTGATCGGCGTCGTCCTGAACCTGCTGTCGGCGGCGGCCGCGCTCGGACTGCTGGTCCTGGTCTTCCAGCACACCTGGGCCGAGGGACTGCTGGACTTCCGCTCCACCGGATCGGTCGGCTCGCGCGTGCCGCTGTTCCTGTTCGTGATCCTCTTCGGGCTGTCGATGGACTACCAGGTGTTCGTGGTCAGCCGGATCAGGGAGGCGGTCGTCGCCGGTACGCCCACCCGGCAGGCGGTGCTCGACGGCATCCGCAGGTCCGCGAGCGTGGTGACCAGTGCCGCGGTCGTCATGACCACCGTCTTCGTCAGCTTCGTCTTCCTGCACATCATCGAGATGAAGCAGATCGGCTTCGTCCTCGCGGCGGCCGTGCTGCTCGACGCCTTCGTGGTACGTGTCCTGATCCTGCCCTCGGCGCTGCTGCTGCTCGGCGAGCGGAGCTGGTGGCCGGTGAAGGCGGGACGAACCGCCGAACTCCCCGCCGACCACGCGCTGGCCGACGTACGTTGACCGTCATGACCGCTCTCGCCGGGCCCGCCTCCGACGCCCTCTGGGCCACCGCACTGCGCAGATGGAACGCCGTGTGCTGGGTGCTGTTCGCCGCGATGGCCGTGGGTATCACCGCGCTGGGCGACGGCGGGAGCAGGTACGCGGCACTCGCGCTGCTCGGCGCCGTCACGGTGAGCTTCGCCGTCCTGCACCGCTTCCCGGACAACTCCGTCGTACGGCCGCACGGATACCTCATGGTGCTGGCACTGGCGCTCGGCGGCCTGGCGTATCTGCGCACCAGCTACGCGGCGCTGTTCATGGTGACGTTGCCGCACTACTGGATGTTCGGGCGGACCCCGAGGATCTCGCTGGGATTCCTCGGGCTTGCCACCGCGACCACGCTGACCTGCAGCTGGATGCGGCAGGGCTGGTCGGGGGAGTTCTTCGGCGAGACCGTCGTGGGCACGCTGATCGTGGTGGCGGTGGGGGTGCTGATCGGGCTGTGGGCGCGCGCGGTGGTCGAGCAGAGCACCGAACGCGCCCGGCTCATCGTCGAGTTGGAGCACACACAGGCGGAGCTGACCGAGGCGCACCTGCGGCAGGGCGCGGCCGACGAGCGGGAGCGGATGGCACGGGAGATCCACGACACCCTCGCGCAGGGCTTCGCGTCCATCGTGGTCCTCGCCGAGGCCGCCCGGGCGGGGCTCGCCACCGATCCCGCCCGGACGTCCCGGCAGCTGCGGTCCATCGAGTCCACCGCGCGGGAGAACCTCGCCGAGGCCCGGGAGCTGGTCGGCTCCGGCCGGCAGCCGGGAGGGGCGGCGGCCGGTTCCGTGGCCGACACCCTGCGCCGGATCCTGGACCGGTTCGCGGAGGACACCGGGCTCACCGTGGAGGCCGAGCTGGCCGACCTCGACTGCGACCAGCCGACCCGGATCGCGGTGCTGCGCTGCACCCAGGAGTCCCTGGCCAACGTGCGCAAGCACGCCCGCGCCTCCACGGTCGGCGTGGTGCTGGCCCGGCGCCCGTACGGGGTGGAACTGGAGGTCACCGACGACGGCACCGGGTTCGTGGTGGAGACCTCGACGGGGTTCGGGCTGGACGGTATGCGCAAACGGCTGGCGGAGCTGGGCGGCCGGCTGACGGTGACCAGTTCGGTCGGGGACGGGACACGGATCCTGGCGGTGCTGCCGTCGGGCGGGGAGGGGGCGGTATGAGCGGGGACAGGCTGCGGGTCGTCGTGGTGGACGACCACACCGTGATGCGGGCCGGGGTGGTCGCCCTGCTCGACGGCGAGGAGGGTATCGAGATCGTCGGCGAGGCGGGTGACGGCCGCGCGGCCCTCGACCTCGTGGCCCGGCACGCCCCCGACGTGGCCCTGGTCGACCTGCGGATGCCGAAGCTGGACGGTGTCACCACGACAACGGAGATCGTCGCCCGCCACCCGCGCACCCGGGTACTGATCCTGACGACCTACGACACCGACGCCGACATCGAACGGTGCGTCGAGGCCGGCGCCATCGGCTACCTGCTGAAGGACACCACCCGCGAGCAGCTCGCCGACGCGATCCGGGCGGCGGCGCGCGGGGAGACCGTCCTGGCGCCCCGGGTGGCGGAGAAACTGGTCGCCCGTATGCGGCGCCCGGCGCAGGAGCCGCTGACCGCCCGCGAGACCGATGTCCTCGGCGCGGTCGCCGACGGGCTGACCAACGCCGAGATCGGCCGCCGCCTGGTCATCTCGGAGGCCACCGTCAAGACACATCTGCTCCGGCTGTTCGCCAAGCTGGACGTGAACGACCGGACGCGGGCGGTGGTGGTGGCGATGGAACGGGGGCTGCTGCCACGGCCCTGAACTACGGCTCGCAGGGCACGTTCAGCGACAGCAGCGAAGCGGTGTCCCCGTCGATACGGACCTCGCTCACCGCCCCGTTCCGCAGCCGCGGGAACACCCGGCGGTACTCGGCGGGCGGGATGGACAGCAGCGAGCACAGCACCAGCCGCAGCAGGGTGTTGTGGGCGACGACGAGGACGCGTTGCCCGGGGTGGGCGGCGGCGATGCCGCGCAGGGCGGCCGTGCCCCGGGCGGCGGCGGCGCGGGGGTCCTCGGCGCCGGGGAAGGGGTGGGCGACCGGGTCGGCGCGGAAGGCGTCCGCGGCGGCCGGGTCCTCGGCGGCGAACTCGGCGAGCGTACGGCCCTCCACCACCCCGAAGTCGCATTCCCGCAGGCCCGGTTCGCGGTGCGGGGTGAGCCCGAGGGCGCGGCAGGCGGGCTCGGCGGTGGCGACCGCCCGGGAGAGCGGGGAGGTCCAGATCGCGTCGAGCGGGTGCGCGGCGACCCACCGCCCGAGTGCCTCGGCCTGCTCCCGGCCGGTGTCGGTGAGCGCGATGTCGCTCACCCCGGCGTAGCGGTTCTCGGCGTGCCAGACGGTCTGCCCGTGCCGGGCCAGCAGGAGTGCGGTGCTCATGAGTCGGCAGTATTCCGGTCGAGGCGGGCGCGTGCGTGCGCGGCGACCGGTCCGGGCAGCCAGCCCCGCGCCTCCAGCCCGTCGAGGAGGCGGGCGTACGGCTCGGTGAAGCGGGCGGGGCGGCCCGGGCGGGGCTCGACGACCGTGCGGACGCGGACCATGCGGTCGGCGGCGTCGGCGAGGGTGGGTGCGGCGCCCGTGCCGTAGGCGGCCAGCGCGGCCATACCGAGGGCGGGTTCGGTCTGTTCGGGCACCCGGGCGGGGCGGCCCAGGATGTCGGCGCGGAGCTGGTTCCAGTAGGCGCTGCGGGCGGCTCCGCCGGTGAAGGTGAGGGGGCCGTCGAGGGGGGCGCCGAGGTGGTGGAGGTAGTCCAGGCAGAGGCGTTCCACGAGGCCCACGCCCTGGAGGAGGGCGGCCCAGAGGTCGGCGTCCGACACCGGGTCGCCGAGGAGGAGGGCGGTGGCTGCCGGGGAGCGGAACGGGAAGCGTTCGCCCGGGGAGACCAGCGGGTAGGCGACGGCGTTCGAGGGCTCGAAGGCGGCGGCGCGGGCGTCCAGCGCGGCCGGGTCGGCGCCCGGAAAGCGCGCGGTCAGCACCCCGGCGCCGACGCTGGAGGCGCCGCCCGGCAGCCAGCTCCCGTCCGGCGCGCGGTGGTTGTAGACCACGCCGGTCTCGTCGCGCACCGGGACCGGGGAGGCCCCCTTCAGCACCAGCGTCGTCCCGAGCACCGAGTTCCAGGCCCCCGCGCGCAGCGCCCCGGAGGCGATCTGCGCCGCGCATCCGTCGGTCATGCCCGCGATGACGGGCGTGCCGGCGGGGATGCCGGTGGCCTCGGCGGCGGCCGGGCAGACCTCGCCGAGGCGGGTGCCGGGGCGGACGACGCCGGGGAGGAGGCCGGCCGGAACCCCGGGGACCTCGGGCCAGGCGTCGCGGCGAAGGTCGTACGCCGTCTTCAGGGCGTGGCTGGAATCGGTGGGGACCGGGTGACCGACGAGGCGGGCGTTGATCAGGTCGGGCTGGTGGGCCACCTTTCCGGAGTCACCGCTGCCCAGCAGCCACAGCACCTTCGGCAGCGCCCAGGTGTCCTGCACCGCGAGCCCCGCCGCCCGCAGGCGCGCCGCCTGCGCCGCCGCCCGTCCGTCGTCGTACATCAGCGCGGGCCCGAGCGGCAGCCCGGCCGGGTCCGTCAGCAGCACGGTCCCGGAGGTCCCGCACACCGCCAGCCCGCCGACCGGGCACCGTACGGGCAGCGCCTGCCGGGCGGCGGCGCACACCGCCTCCCACCACTCCCCCGGCTCCTGTTCGTGCCGCACCCCCTGCCGCCGTCCGTGCCGCAGCGGGGCCGAGCCGCTGCCGAGTACGCGGCCGTCACCCGTCACGAGCAGCGCGCGAACGCCCTGCGTCCCGAGGTCGATTCCCAGCCACGCCCCGTCCCCGGATTCCATCCGGACCTCCCACACTTCGCGAGCGGATCTGTGAACTTCCCACTCTGCACTGGGATTTCCCCCTGCACGAGGGATTGACGGCCTTCTTCCGCCGTTACACCCTCTGTTATCGACTCGACTCGACGTGTTAACCCCGACCGGCCCCGACCCTCCGGAGGTCACGGATGGACAGGCACGCGCACGACCGCCGACGCTTCCTCGCCCTCACCGCCGCCACCGCCGCGGCCCCGCTGCTGACGGCGTGCGGCGCGGGGTTCGGCGGCGACGACGGCGACAAGGGCGGCGGCTCGGCCGCGGACGACGTCACCGGCTCCTTCGACTGGAAGCGGGAGAAGGGCAGGACGGTCAAGGCGCTGCTGAACAAGCACCCGTACACGGACGCCCTCGTCGCCGACCTGAAGTCGTTCACCGCGAAGACCGGCATCAAGGTCGAGTACGACGTCTTCCCCGAGGACAACTACTTCGACAAGCTCACCGTGGACCTCTCCAGCGGGCGCGCCTCGTACGACGTCTTCATGCTCGGCGCGTACATGGTGTGGCAGTACGGGCCGCCGGGATGGCTGGAGGACCTGGGCCCGTGGATGCGCAACTCCTCCGCCACCGGCGAGGAATGGGACCGGGCCGACTTCTTCCCCAACCTCCTCCAGGCCGACCAGTGGTCGCTGAAGGCGGGGGCGCCGCTCGGGCAGGGCGGGCAGTACGCGCTGCCGTGGGGGTGGGAGACGAACGTCGTCGCCTACAACACCGAGGTGTTCGGCAAGCTGGGCCTGAAGCCCGCCGAGTCCTTCGACGAGCTGCGCGAGCTCGCCGGGGTGATCAAGAGGAAGGCGCCCGGCGCCGGCTACGACGGGATGTACGGGATCGCCGTACGCGGCTCGCGCAGCTGGGCGACCATCCACCCCGGCTTCATGACCATGTACGCCCGCAACGGGCTGCACGACTTCACCGTCGAGGGCGGCAAGCTCACCCCGGCCATGAACTCCCCGGAGGCCATCGCCTTCACCCAGGACTGGGCGGGCATGGTCAAGCAGGGCGGGCCGCCCTCGTGGACCTCGTACACCTGGTACCAGTGCTCCAGCGACCTCGGCGCGAAGAAGGCGGGCATGCTCTTCGACGCGGACACGGCCGCCTACTTCCAGGCGGTGAAGGGCGCGAGCCCCGCCTCCGGGAAGATCGCCTTCCACCCCGGCCCGAAGGGACCGGACGGGTCGCTCGCCACCAACATGTGGATCTGGTCGCTCGGCATGAACGCCAAGAGCAAGAAGAAGAGCGCCAGTTGGCTCTTCCTCCAGTGGGCCACCGGCAAGGAGCACCTGCGCAGGGCCGCCGTCACCCATAACCACATCGACCCGGTGCGGAAGTCGGTCAGCCAGGACGCCGCCTACAAGGACAAGATGAAGCACCTCCCCGGCTTCATCGAGACCTTCGAGACGGTCGTCGACCAGACGAAGATCCAGTTCACCCCGCAGGCCCAGTTCTTCGACGCCACCACCAGCTGGGCGGCGGCTCTCCAGGAGATCTACGGCGGCAAGAGCGCGAGGTCGGTGCTGAACGGGCTGGCGAGCGACCTCGCCCCGAAGGTGGGCTGAGCGCGGATGGGCACGGGCTGGCGGCTCACCCTGCGTCCTTACGTCCTGATCGTCCCGGCACTGCTCCTGACCTGCGGGATCCTCTACCCCTTCGGGCTCGGCCTCTACTACACGCTGTTCGACTTCTCGGCGAGCAAACCGCAGCCGGACATGGTCCGCCTCCACAACTACGAGACCGTCTTCACACAGGACGCCTTCTGGAACTCGGCCTGGGTCACGGTGCTGTACGCGGTCGGCGCCGCCGCCGTGGAGACGGTCCTCGGGGTCGCGGTCGCCCTGCTGCTGCACCGGTCGTCGCTGGTCGGCCGGATCCTGGAGAAGATCCTGATCCTGCCCCTGATGATCGCCCCGGTGATCGCGGCGATCATCTGGAAGCTGATGCTCCAGCCGTCGGTGGGGGTGGTCAACCATGTGCTGAGGCCCTTCGGCCTCGGCGGGGTCCAGTGGACCGACACCCCGACGGGGGCGCTGCTGTCGTCCATCGCCGTGGACGTGTGGGTCTACACCCCGTTCGTGGCGATCCTCGCCCTGGCCGGGCTGCGCTCCCTGCCCGCCTCCCCCTTCGAGGCGGCTGCCGTCGACGGCGCCCGCTGGTGGTACACCTTCCGGCGGCTGACCCTGCCGATGCTGTGGCCCTATGTGCTGGTCGCGGTGATCTTCCGGTTCATGGACTCGCTGAAGGTGTTCGACATCATCTACGCCCTGACGGAGGGCGGGCCCGGCGACTCCACGGTGGTGCTGCAGATCCGGGCGTATCTGGAGGCGATCCGCTTCCAGCGCTACTCCTTCGGGATCAGCTACACGATCGTGCTGTGGGCCGTGGTGTATCTGGCCGCGATGGTCCTCGTCCGGCATCTGGGGCGGATCCAGCGGAAGGCGGCCGAGGTCAAGTGAGGTACAAGAAGCGCCTGCTGGGCTGGCTCGCCGACGCCGCCCTCATCCTCTACTTCGTCTTCGCGCTGTTCCCGATCGCCTGGATGGTGATCCTCTCCCTGAAACCCGCCGACCAGCTCTTCAGCACCTACTTCTCCTTCACCCCGACCCTCGGCGCCTACCGGACCGTCCTCGGCGACAGCGAGGGCATCCCCTTCGTGCGGTTCTTCGTCAACAGCCTGGTGGTGTCGGTGGGCGCGGTCGCGCTCTCCCTGGTGGTCGGCCTTCCGGCGGCGTACGCCTCGGCACGCTGGCGGTTCAGGGGCTCGGAGAACCTGATGTTCGCACTGCTGTCGTTCCGGTTCGCGCCCGAACTCACCGTGATCATCCCGCTGTTCGTGCTGTACCAGAACCTCGGGCTGTTCGACACGTACGTCGGCATGGTGTGGGTGCTGCAACTGGTCACCCTGCCGCTGATCGTGTGGATCATGCGGTCCTACTTCGCCGACCTGACCCCGGAGCTGGAACAGGCGGCCCTGCTGGACGGGTACACCCGCAAGCAGGCGTTCTTCAAGGTCGCCCTGCCGCTGGTGAAGCCCGGCATCGCGGCCGTGTCGCTGCTGGCGTTCATCTTCGCCTGGAACAACTTCGTCTTCCCGCTCATCCTCACCTCCAACGAGGCCCAGACGGTGACCGTGGGCGCGCTGTCCTTCCTGGGCGGCGACCGGCCCAAGTACAACCTCACGGCCGCCGCCGCGCTGGTGTCCGTGGTCCCGCCGCTGCTGCTGGCGCTGACCATCCAGCGGTATCTGGTGCGGGGGCTGTCGTTCGGGGCGGTGAAGTCGTGAGCACGGCGATCGCACTGCGGGGCGTCCGCAAGGCCTACGGGCGGACCACCGCCCTCGACGGCCTCGAACTGGACGTCCGGGAGGGGGAGTTCTTCTGCCTCCTCGGCCCCTCCGGTGCCGGCAAGACCACCACCCTGAAGACGGTCGCCGGTCTCGAACAGCCCGACTCGGGCACGGTCGAGATCGACGGCCGGGACATGCGCGGGGTGGAGCCGTACGACCGGGGGGTGGCCATGTGCTTCGAGAGTTACGCCCTCTACCCGCACCGCTCGGTGTACGACAACCTCGCCTCCCCGCTCCGCTCCCCCCGGCACCGGCTGCCCGCCGCCGAAGCCCGTGACCGGGTCGGCGCCATCGCCGAACTCCTCGGCATCGGCGCCCTGCTGGACCGCCAGGTCGGGCAGCTGTCCAACGGGCAGCGGCAGCGCGTCGCCCTCGGCCGGGTCCTGGTCCGCCCCGCCCGCGCCTTCCTCCTCGACGAGCCCCTCTCCCACCTCGACGCCAAGCTGCGCCAGCAGATGCGGGCCGAGCTGAAGGCGATCGGCGCGGTGCGGCGCACGACCACCCTGTACGTCACCCACGACTCGGTGGAGGCCCTGGCCCTCGGGGACCGGATCGGGGTCATCCGCGACGGGTCGATCGTGCAGACGGGGACCCGGGAGGACATCTGGTACCGGCCGTACGACACCGAGGTCGCGCGGGCCTTCGGGCGGCCCCGGATCAACCTGCTGCCCGGCACGGTGACCGCCGACGGCGGCTTCCGGTCGGCGGACGGGAAGGTCGAACTGCCGCTCCCGGTAAGGGCGTCCACGGGCGGCGAGGTGCTCGTGGGCGTACGCCCCCGGGACATCGCCCTGGGCGGCGACGGCCATGAACTCACCGGCACGGTCTACGTCACCGAGGTGCTGGGCCGCTCGGTCGAGGTCACCGTGCGGCTCGGCGAGCAGCATGTGTCGCTCGTCGTGCCCCGGGCCGCCGCGGCCGGACTGCGTCCCGACGATCCCGTCCGTCTGGCCGTCCGGCCTGAGAACCTGCTGGTGTTCGAGGCCGACCGGCCACAGCGCCCAGGACGACGGATCGGGAAGAGCACGTGATGAGCAGCAGTGGAGCACAGCAGGGCCCCGCGGCCCGCCAGGCCGCCATGGCCGAACGCGTACTGGCCGACGGCTCGGCCACCGCGGCCGAACTCGCCGAACGCTTCGGGGTGAGCCTGATGACCATCCACCGCGACCTCGACGAGCTCGAACGGCAGGGGATCGTGAGGAAGTTCAGGGGCGGGGTGACCGCGCAGCCGTCCGGGGTGTTCGAGTCGAACGTGCAGTACCGGCTGAAGACCATGCGGGCGCAGAAGGCCGCGATCGCCGATCACGCGCTGCGCTCGATAGAGCCCGGCATGGCCATCCTCCTCGACGACTCCACCTCAACCCTGGAGATAGCGCGCAGGCTCCGGCTCGGCGAGATCACCCCGCTCACGGTCGTCACCAACTTCCTGGAGGCGATCAACCTGTTGTCGGACCAGCGGGGCATCCACCTGATGGCGCTCGGCGGCGACTACGACCCGCTGCACTCCTCCTTCCTCGGGGTGTCCTGCGTGGAGGCCGTGCAGCAGCTGCGGGTGGACGTGTGCTTCGCCTCGACGTCGGCCGTGCGCGGCGGCTACGCCTACCACCAGGAGCAGCACATCGTCTCGGTGAAGCGGGCGATGCTCGACTCGGCCGCCCGCAATGTCCTGCTGGTCGACCACACCAAGCTGGGCCGGGTCGCCCTGCACCGGGTCGCCCCGCTCTCCCGTTTCGACCTGCTGCTGGTGGACGACGGGGCCTCCGAGGAGGCGCTGCGCGACCTGGACGAACACAAGGTGCCCTACGAGGTGTGCGCCGCCGCGAAGAAGGAGGGCGATGACCGCGCTGGAGTTACGTGAGCTGCGCAAGACCTACCGGTCGCGGAGCCGCCCGGCGGTGGACGCGGTGCGCGGACTGGACCTGAGACTGGAGTCGGGGGAACTGCTCGGGCTGCTCGGCCCGTCCGGCTGCGGCAAGTCCACCACCCTGCGGATGATCGCGGGCCTGGAGGCGGTGACCGGCGGGGACATCCTGGTCGGCGGGGCCTCGGTGGTGGGGCGGCCCGCGCAGGAGCGGAACATCGGGGTGGCGTTCGAGAACTACGCGCTGTACCCGCCGCTGACGGTGGCGGAGAACCTGGCGTTCGGGCTGAAGGCGCGCAGAGGTAAGGCCAGGAAGGACGTGGCCCGCAAGGTCGCCGAGATCGCCGAGCGGGTCGACCTCACCGGCATCCTCGACGCCCGCCCGGCCGGCCTGTCCAGCGGCCAGAAGCAGCGGGTGTCCCTGGCCCGCGCCCTGATCCGCGAGCCGGACGTGCTCCTCCTCGACGAGCCGCTGTCCCATCTGGACGCCGCCCAGCGCGACGCCACCCGCCGCGAACTCAAGCGGATCCAGCGGGACCTGGGCCACACCACCATCCTGGTCACGCACGACCAGGAGGAGGCCCTCTCCCTCGCCGACCGGATCGCGGTGATGAGGGACGGCGTGATCCAGCAGCTGGGCACGCCGTACGAGATCTACGACAGCCCCGCCAACACCTTCGTCGCGGACTTCGTCGGCGAGCCCGCCGTCAACCTGCTGCCCGGTATCGCCACGGACGACGGCCACGCCCGCCTCTCCGGCACCGTCCGCGTCCCGCTCCCGGTCCCGGTGGCCGCCGGCCGCGCGGTGGTGGTCGGGATCCGCCCGGAGGACCTCGAGCTGACGGGTGCGGACGGCATCCCCGCCCGGGTGGTGGCCCACGAGCCGCTGCTGGAGTCGGGCATCGCCACCCTCGCCCTCGACGGGGTGGAGCGCCCCCTCGTCGTCCTCACCGAACCCGAGGTGCGCCTCGCGCACGACGAGCGGGTCCGGGTGACGCCCGGGCTCACCCATGTCTTCGACGCCGAGACGGGAGACTCCCTTTGACGACCTCCGCCAGCAGCGTGCGTGTCGTGGCCGCCGGTGACCACTTCGTCCTGCCGTCGCTCATCACGCAGGCGCTCGCCGACGAAGCGCCCTGCGATGTCGAGGAGGTGACTCTCGGCTGGCCCCTGGAGCCCTTCGGCCCGGTCGCCGAGGTGAACGAGGCCAGCGACGCCGAGGAGCAGCTGATCGACGCGCTCGCGGACGCGGAGGTGCTGGTGACCCAGATGGGCCCGGTGACCGAACGCGTCCTCGCCGCCTGCCCCCGCCTGCGGCTGGTCGTGGTCTGCCGGGGCGGCCCGGTGAACGTCAACCTGGACGCGGCCGGGCGGCACGACGTCCGGGTCTGCTTCGCGCCCGGCCGCAACGCCGCCGCCACCGCCGAGTTCACCGTCGGCCTGCTCCTGGCCGCGCTGCGCCGCATCCCCCAGGCCCACGAACTCCTCGCCCGGCAGGGCAGTTGGGCCGGGGCGACCTACTACACCTACGAGCACAGCGGCCTGGAGCTGGAGGACCTGCCGGTCGGCCTGGTCGGGTACGGGGCGGTGGGCAGCCGGGTCGCACGGGTGCTGTGCGCCTTCGGGGCGCGGGTGATGGTGTACGACCCGTATGTGCGCGGGGAGGTGCACGGTCTGCGCCTGGCCTCCCTGGACGAGCTGCTGCGCCGCTCCCGGGTGGTCACCCTGCACGCCCGGCTCACCGACGAGACGCGCGGGCTGATCGGCGCCCGCGAACTGGCGCTGCTGCCGCCGGGCGCGGTGGTGGTGAACGCGGCGCGCGGTCCGCTCCTGGACGAGGACGCGCTGTGCGACGCGCTGGAGAGCGGGCGGCTGTCGGCGGCGGCCCTGGACACCTACGCGCGCGAGCCGCTCCCCGCGGACTCCCGGCTGACGGGGCTGGCCGAGCGCGTCGTACTGACGCCCCATCTCGGCGGGGCAAGCCGGGCGGTGGCGGAGAAGGCGGCGCGGATCGCCGCCGCGGAGGTGGGGCGCTGGGTGCGCGGGGAGCCGCTCGCGCACTGTCTGACCTGAACGGCCGGCAATCGACCTCGGGAGGTGACATGTACGTCGGAATCGATGTGGGCACGTCCATGGTGAAGGCCGCCGCGTACGACGAGACGGGCCGCCAGCTGGCCGTCGAGGCGCGCCCGGTGGGCCTCGCCCTGCACGGCGGGCACGTCGAGCAGGACATGGCGGAGGTGTACGAGGCGGTCGTCGCCGTACTCGCCGCGCTGACCGAGCGGGTGCCGGAGCCGGTGGAGCTCGCCGGACTGACCGGGCAGGGCGACGGGGTGTGGCTGGTGGACGCAGAGGGCCGCCCGGTGCGGCCGGCGGCCTCCTGGATGGACGGCCGGGCGCACGAGCTGCTCGACCGGTGGCTGGCGGACGGCACCTTCGAGACGGTGTTCCGGCGCACCGGCAGCGCCATGTTCCCGGGCTGCCCCGGCCCCCTGCTGGCCTGGCTCGACCGCCACGAGCCGAAGTCCCTGGACGCGGCGGCCTCGGCCGTCTACTGCAAGGACATGGTCTTCCAGCGTCTGACGGGCGCGGCGCGGGCCGTCACGGACGTGTCGGACGCGTCGATGCCGTTCCTCGACCCGCGCACCCGGTCGTACGACAACGGGGTCGTCGAGCTGCTCGGCCTGACCCATCGCAGGCGGCTGCTCGCCCCCGTCAGCGACCCGGTGGCTACCGGCGAGGCGAGCTCCGAGGGCCTGCCGCCGGGCACCCGGCTCGCGAACGGACCGTACGACCTCCCCGCCTGCGCGCTCGGCGCCGGAGTGACGCGGCCCGGCGACGGTCTGCTGATCGTCGGCACCTGCCTGGCGAGCCTGGTCGCCACCACCGACCTGGACCTGACCGGGGAACCGGCCGGCCTGTACATCTCCACCGACCGCCCCGGCCACTGGCTGCGCGCGATGCCCGCGATGGTCGGCACGGCCGCCCTGGACTGGGTGCTGTCCACGACGGGAGTGCACCACGACGAGGTGGACGCCCTGCTGGCGGACACCCCGCCCGGCGCCCACGGCGTCCGCGTCCTGCCCTACTTCGCGCCCTCCGGCGAGCGCGCCCCGTTCGTCGAACCCCGGCTGCGCGCCGAACTCACCGGCGTCTGCCTGGAGTCGACCCCAGCCGACCTGATCCGCGCGACCTGCGAGGGCATCGGCTACGCGGCCCGGCACTGTCTGGCCGCCGCCGGTCTGACCGGCACCCTCGCGGTGTGCGGCGGCGGCACCCGCAGCCCCGCCTGGATGCGGCTGCTGGCGGACGTGCTGGGCCGGCCCCTGCGCGTGGTCGAGGGCGAGGTCGGCGCCCGCGGCGCGGTGCTGGCGGCCGCCGAGCGGTACGGCATCCCGCTGGACGCGGCCTCCTGGACCCGGCCCACGGCGGTCGTGGAGCCGGACGCGGACCGGGCGGCGTACTACGCCAAGGGCTACGAGGAGCATCTGGAGCGACTGGCACAAGCGAGGAACCGCGCGCGGCGGTGACCGCGTCGTGGCCCGAACGTGACGAGAGGCGGCACATGGAGTTCAAGCGATGCCCGAGCTGCGGCGGCCCGCTGCAGGCGTTCCGCGGGCTCACCGACGAGGAGAAGGAGTACGTCCGCAAGGAGAAGCCGCGCCACGCGCCCGAGGCCTACGTCCGCTGCACCCGGGAGGGGTGCCGCCGGTACCAGCGCAGCTGGAACTGGACCGACGGCGGCTGGTTCCCCCCTCCCGAGGAGACATGACGGTCAGAGGTTGCTGAAGTCCGGCCCCTTGGTCCGGGTCCGCTTGATCTCGTAGAAGCCCGGGACGGAGGCGACCGCCAGGGTGCCGTCCCAGAGGCGGGCCGCCTCCTCGCCCTTCGGGGCGGGGGTGACGACCGGACCGAAGAAGGCGATCTGCTCGCCGTCGGGGCCCGGCACCGCGATCACCGGGGTGCCGACGTCCTGGCCGACCTTCTCGATGCCCTCCTTGTGGGAGGCGCGCAGCTCGGCGTCGAACTCGAAGTCCTCCTGCTCGGCGTAGTCGATCAGGTCGGCGGGCAGGCCGGCGTCCGCGAGGGCGCCCGCGATGGCCTCCAGGGTCGGGCCCTCGCCGTTGTTGTGGAAGCGGGTGCCGAGCGCGGTGTAAAGGGGGCCGAGGACGTCGGCGCCGTGCTTCTGCCAGGCCGCGGTCACCACGCGCACCGGCTTCCACGCCTTGGTGGCGAGCCACTCGCGGTACTCCTCCGGCAGCTCGTCCAGCCGGTTCTCGTTCAGCACCGCGAGGCTCATGATGTGCCAGCGGACCTCGATGTCCCGGACCTTCTCCACTTCCAGCACCCACCGGGAGGTCATCCAGGCCCAGGGGCACGACGGGTCGAACCAGAAGTCGACAGGGGTCTTGCCGGAGGCGGTCGTGGACTCGGACATGGCTCTCCTCGAAAAGCGGGTCGTTTCCTGCGGCAACACCACGGTCGCCGACGCCATTCCCGCTGTCCGCCGTCAGGGCCACATGGCAGGATCGGTGCTGTTCAGCCGTACACCCGACGATGAGGGAGTTGCCGCCCGTGCCCGGTGAGAATCTGTCCCGCGACGAGGCCCGGGAGCGGGCCGCCCTGCTGTCCGTCGACGGATACGAGGTGTCCCTGGACCTGCGGTCGGCCGTCGGCGACGGGGACGGCGAGCCGCGCACCTTCCGCTCGGTCACCACGATCCGCTTCCGCTGCAACGAGCCCGGCGCGAGCAGCTTCGCGGACCTGATCGCGCCGAGCGTGACCGCCGTCTCCCTCAACGGCAGGGACCTCGACCCCGGCGAGGTCTTCGACGGCACCCGGATCGCCCTGGAGGACCTGGCCGCCGAGAACGAGCTGGTCGTGGACGCCCGCTGCGCCTACTCCCGCACCGGCGAGGGGCTGCACCGCTTCGTCGACCCCGAGGACGGAGAGGTCTACCTCTACACCCAGTACGAGCCGGCCGACTCCCGCCGCGTCTTCGCGAACTTCGAGCAGCCGGACCTCAAGGCCCCCTTCCGCTTCGAGGTGCGGGCGCCGGAGGGCTGGACGGTCTGGAGCAACGGCGAGGGCGAACGCACCGACGGCGTCTGGCGTTTCGCGGAGACGAAGCCGATCTCGACGTACATCACCTGTGTGGTGGCGGGCCCGTACCACTACGTGACCGACTCGTACGAGCGGGTGTTCGAGGACGGGACGAAGCTGGAGATCCCGCTCGGCGCCATGTGCCGCAAGGGCCTGGCCCCCTACTTCGAGGCCGACGACGTCTTCCTGATCACCAAGCAGGGCCTGGACTTCTTCCACGACCACTTCGACTACCCGTACCCCTTCGGGAAGTACGACCAGGCGTTCGTGCCCGAGTACAACCTCGGCGCGATGGAGAACCCCGGTCTGGTGACCTTCCGCGAGGAGTACATCTTCCGCGGGAAGGTGACGCAGGCGTCGTACGAGAGCCGGGCCAACGTCATCCTGCACGAGATGGCGCACATGTGGTTCGGCGACCTGGTCACCATGGAGTGGTGGGACGACCTGTGGCTCAAGGAGTCCTTCGCGGACTTCATGGGCGCCTTCGCGACGGTCGGCGCGACCCGCTTCAAGACCGGCTGGATCACCTTCGCCAACCGCCGCAAGGCCTGGGCCTACCGCGCCGACCAGCTGCCCTCCACCCACCCCGTCACCGCCGACATCCGCGATCTGCAGGACGCCAAGCTCAACTTCGACGGCATCACCTACGCCAAGGGCGCCTCGGTGCTCAAGCAGCTGGTGGCGTACGTCGGCCAGGACGCCTTCCTGGAGGGCGCCCGCCGCTACTTCAAGCGCAACGCGTACGGCAACACGCGCCTCGGCGACCTGCTGTCGGTCCTCGAGGAGACCAGCGGCCGGGACATGGCCGTCTGGGCGCGCTCCTGGCTCCAGACCGCCGGGGTCAACTCGCTGACCCCGCAGGTGCTGCTGGACGAGGAGGGCCGGATCGACGAGCTGGCCGTGCTCCAGGAGGCCCCGGAGTCGCACCCGGAGCTGCGCCCGCACCGGGTGGCGGTGGGCCTGTACCGCCGTACGCCCTCGGGCTCGGTGGAGCGGTACGCGCGCGTGGAGACGGATGTCGCGGGCCCGCGCACGGTGGTGACGGAGCTGGCGGGCGCCGAAGCCCCGGAGCTCGTACTCGTCAACGACGACGACCTCACCTACTGCAAGATCCGCTTCGACGAGACCTCGCTGGCCACGCTCCGGCAGCACCTGGGCGCGGTGACCGACCCGCTGGCCCGCGCCCTGTGCTGGTCGGCCCTGTGGAACATGACCCGGGACGCGCTGCTGCCGGCCCGGGACTTCATCGACCTGGTGCTGCGCTTCGCGGGCCGTGAGTCGGAGATCGGCGTGCTGCAGATGCTGCACGCGTGGGCCGGCTCGGCGGTGGTCCACTACGCGGCCCCGGACTGGCGGCCGGCCGGCGAGCGGCTGCTCGCCGAGGGCGCGCTGCGCGAGCTCCGCGCGGCCGAACCGGGCAGCGAACACCAGCTGGCCTGGGCGCGCTTCTTCGCGGCGGTGGCCGAGGGCGAGGACGACCTGCTCCTGCTGAAGGGCCTGCTGGACGGCACCGCCGAGATCGACGGACTCGACGTGGACCAGGAGCTGCGCTGGGCGTTCCTGGAGCCGCTGGCCTCCCACGGTGTCGCGGACGAGGCCGTGCTGGCGGCCGAACTGGCCCGCGACGACACGGCCTCCGGCAAGCGCCACCAGGTCCGCTGCCTCGCGGCCCGCCCCTCGGCGGCGGTGAAGGCGCAGGCGTGGGCGCAGGTGGTGGAGTCGGACGCGCTCTCGAACGCCCTGGTGGAGGCCACCATCGCGGGCTTCACCCAGCCCTCGCAGCGAGAGCTGACGGCACCGTACGCCCAGAAGTACTTCGCGGCGATCGAGCGGGTCTGGACCGAGCGGTCGATCCAGATCGGTATGGACGTGGTCCGGGGCCTGTTCCCTTCCTACCAGGACTCGCCTCAGACGCTGGCGGCGACGGACGCCTGGCTGACGGCCCATCAGGACGCGGCCCCGGCCCTGCGCCGGCTGGTACTGGAGGCCCGGGACGACCTGGCGCGGGGGCTGCGGGGGCAGGCCTGCGACGCGGAGGCGGCTCCTGCCTGAGGTCCGCCCCCGGCCCGACCTCGACCTTTGGCCTGAGATTGGTCGGTCGGTGACCGTTACGGAATTCAGGCAATAAGAACCGTAACCCCTGGTCCGCACCTGAACGGACCAGGGGTTTTCCCTGCCTACTCGGCACCCGAACATCCGTCCTTTAGTGCTGCCTTGTCCGTATTTGTCGACGAGCATGTAACAGCGGTTAAGGGTGGGATCAGGCGAGGGAATCGGAAGGTCATGACGCACAACACCCCGCTCTCCCCCCGCCCCCTCCGCCACCTCTCCCAGGTGCACCGCCGCGTGATGACCACGGCCCAGCTCCGCTCCCACGGCGTGACGACCGCCGAACTGAACGAGCAGTGCCGCACCGGCGGCCCCTGGCAGCAGCTCCTCCCCGGAGTCACCCTGCTCCACCCCGGCCCGCCGACCAGCGAGGAGCGCCTGCACGCGGCGCTGATCTACGCGGCGCGGGAGTCCGGCCCGGCCGGCGTCCCCACCCAGCCCGACGCGGACACCCCCCACCCCCAGGCCTACCCGGAGGTGATGATCACGGGCCTCGCCGCCCTCGCCCTGTACGGCTTCACCTCCACCCCGCCCCTGCTGTCCCTGGAGCACATCGACGTCCTGGTCCCCCGCCTGCGCCGCCTGCGCTCCACCGGCTACGTCCACATCATCCGCACGCCCGGCCTTCCGGCCCCCCGCCAGGTGACGGGCCTGCCGGTGGCGCCGGTGCCGCGCGCCCTGGCGGACGCGGTGGCCGGACTGTCGGACGCGGGCGTGGTGCGCGGCCTGCTCACGGAGGCGGTACGCGCGGGACACTGCGAACCCGCCTCCGTGGTGCGGGAGTTGACCCAGGCGAAGCTGCTCTCCCGCTCACACGTGGTGGACGCGGTGGACTCGCTGCTGGCGGAGGGCCGCGCGGTGGCGGAGAACCGCCTGTACCGGATGGTGCGCGAGTACGGCCTCCCGGACCCGATCTGGAACGTGGACCTCCGCCTCCCCGGCGGCCCGCTCCTCGGCGGCCTCGACGCGTACTGGCCAGACCAGGCGGTGGCCCTCGAACTCGACACGCGGGCACCCCGGCAGGAGGAGGACGCCATGTGGTCCGAGTACGCCCGCAAGCGCGAGCACCTCGAACGCCTCGGCATCACGGTCGTCCACATCACCCCGAAAAAGCTCCGGGACTCGATGGAACAGCAGGCGACCATCATCCGCACCGCCCTGATGGCCTCGACGGACCGCGATCCCGCCGCGTACGTCATGGTCCTGCCCCGCTAGTGCCGGACCGGGGCGCAACCAGGAGGGGAGAAGAGGGGCCACCGGGATGAGGATCATCCCGGTGGCCCCTCCTCGTGCGCGCGTGGGCACGGTCGCCGGTCAGCCTCCCGAGCCCGGACGGAGTCCCTCGCGTACCTCGCCCGTATGCGAGGCGTGTACCGCGTCGAGCAGGGCGGCGTAGGCCGCGATCATGCGGGTGCGGCTGAATCGCTCGCGGCTGCGGGTCAGGGCAGGGGCGAGGTCCGCGCGGCCGGTGATCGCACCGGCCCAGGCGAGAGCGATGGCCCCCGGGTCCGGCGGGGTGACGAAACCGAGCCCGGCCACGATGGCGGCGCTGTCGCCGACGTCGGTCGTGACGGGGACGGCACCGCACATCATGCCCTCGATCAGGCAGAGCGGGGCCGCCTCGCCGGAGGACGAGGTGAGGGCGACGACGTCGGAACCGGCGTAGACGGCCTCCATGTCCCGCCGCACCCCGAGCAGGTGCACGCGCTCGCGCAGCGCCCGCTCCTCGTCGCCGAACGCGACGGCGATGTCCGCCCACAGGGCCGGATTGCCGTCGGTCATCCCGGCACCGCACATCACCACGTGCCCGCCGCCCTCGCGCGCCAGCCAGGTGCGAGCGGCGCGCAGGAAGAGGGTGACGTTCTTCATGGCGGCGTATCGGGCGGCGAAGACGACGACCGGTGCGGTGGCCGGGATGCCGAGCGAGGCCCGGAACGCGACCCGCGCCCTCGCGTCGGGCCGGAACCGCAGAAGATCCACGCCGTTGGGGATGACGTGCAGCAGCTCACCGGGGATCCCGGCGGCCTCGTACGCGTCCCGGGTCGACTCGGCGCAGCAGACGCAGGCGGCCACCGTGCCGTCGGCGATGGCGGCCTTCAGTTCGGCCAGTGCCGGGCCCTGGTTCTCGGGGTCGGAGCGGTGGAGGCAGACCACTACGGGGCGGCGGGGCAGGCCGGCCTGGTTGAGGAGGGCGAGCGGCTGTTCCTTCAGGGAGAGGATCACGTCCGCCTCTGCCATGGCCCGGGCCGTTTCGGCCAGTTCCGGGCCGCTGAAAACCGCCGCCGCGAGGGACCCGTCGACCAGCCCGGCGGTGCGGTCCAGCGAGGTGACCTCGACGCCGCCGGCCGTGAGCGCCCGGTAGCAGGTGTCGTCCTCCATGCGCTGCCGGGTGGCCTCCCGGTGCACCTCACCATGGATGCTCAGCACCCGGTGCCGTTGCCGGCCGCCTTCGACCAGCCCCAGCACCGCGTCACTGTGGACGATCCGGGCTCCGCCGGAGAAGAAGCCCTCGTAGACCGAGAGCACACGCAGTCCGTGCCTCGCGCGCACACGACCACCCGCCTTGCATAGAAATCGCGCCAAACCCGTGAACAGCGGGCTAGCCGATATGAGGCGGTACGGACGTTTCGTACGGATGAACACGGCGTCTCGTATCGGAGTCCGATGCGTGACGCGAGGCCGGGCCCGTCACAGCGTGGCCGATCACTCCGCCAAGGCTTTCCCGCCGCTCACCGGAAGGCCGCCGCATTGCGCTGCGCCCACGCCGCGAAGGAGCCCGGCGCCCGCCCCAGAACCCGCTCCACGTCCGGGCTGACGCGCCGCTCCTCGGGGGTGGGCTCGCCCAGGACCGCCAGCGTGCCCTCGACCACCGGCGGCGGCATGAAGGCGGACATCTGCGCCTGGGCCTCCCCCCGCGTCTGCTCCACGAAGCGGACCGGCTCCCCCAGCGCCGCCGCGAGCGCCGCCGCCCGTTCGCGCGGGGTCGTGGGCGCGGGGCCGGTCAGGGTGTAGGTCGCCCCGGCGTGGGCGGCGCCCTCGGCCCGCAGGACCACCGCGCCGACCGCCGCCACGTCGTCGGGGTCGACGAAGGGCAGGCCCACGTCGCCGAAGGGGGCGGCGGCGGTGCGGTGGAGGCGTACGGGCTCGGCCCAGGCGAAGGCGTTGGATGCCAGGCCGCCGGAGCGCAGGATCGTCCACTCCAGGCCCGATTCCCGTACGGCCGCCTCGAAGCGGGCGGCGTGCGCGTACGTCTGCGGGCGGGTGCCGGCGCCCAGGCTGGAGAGGAGGACCAGTCTTTGCACCCCCGCCGCCTTGGCGGCGCCCACGATGCCCTGCGGGTCCTCCCCGGCCACCAGCAGGAACACGGCTCGGGCGCCCTCCAGGGGCAGAGCGCCCGCCTCGCCCAGGTCGGCGGCGACCGCTCGCGCGCCCGGTGGGACGTCGGCCCCGGTGATGCGCCGGGCCACGCCGGTCACCCGCTCCCCCGCCTCCGTCAGCAGCCGTACCAGTGTCCGGCCGACGTTGCCCGTGGCGCCCGTCACGACGATCATGGCAATCCCCCTGCTAGTGAGTTAGTTGACTGACTAAGTAGCCGTCGGGACGACCGTAGCACAAGGAGCCGCCTATAGTCAGTCGGGTGACTGACTCACAGAACGCGAGGTTGAAGGCCGCCGGGGCCAAGCGACGCCGGCTGATGGCCGCCGCGGCCGAGGTGGTGCACCGGCAGGGCGTGGAGCGGACCACCATCGCCGACATCGCGCGCGCCGCCGACGTGCCGACGGGCAACGTCTACTACTACTTCAAGACCAAGGACGACCTCGTAGCGGCGGCCCTCGCCGAGCACTCCCGGCAACTCGATGCCGTCACCGCCGAGTTGGCACGGCTCCCCGACCCTCGCGAGCGCCTCAAGGCGCTGGTGCGGGGCTGGGTGGAGCAGCGCGACCTCGCCGCCCGCTTCGGCTGCCCCACCGGGACGCTGGCCGCGGAACTGGACAAGCGGGAGGAGGGCGGGCTGGACGCCGAGGCCGGCCAGGTGGTGCGGCGGCTGCTCGACTGGGTGGAGGGGCAGTTCCGCGAGCTGGGGCTGCCCGGCCCGGACGGGCTCGCGCTGACGCTGGTGGGCGCGTACCAGGGCATGTCGCTGCTGACCAACGCCCTGCGCGATCCGGAGATCATGACGAAGGAGGGAGCCCGGCTGATCGACTGGCTGGACTCCCTCCAGGTCAAAGGAGATGGCTAGCGGCTCACTTGCCGCAGTACTCCCCCTCGACCACCGCGTCGCTGTCCCCCGTCCAGTCCCCGTTGAAGTTGAACGCCAGGGCGTGGCGGCCGTCCGCCGTCGTGGTCGCCGAGGACGAGGAGCCGTGGATGCCGCCGTCGTGGCCCCAGACGTGCACGCCGCAGCCGAGCTCGCGGTCGATGAGGCCGAGGCCGTAGCGGGCGCCGGGAATGGCGTCGACCTTCACCGTGGTCTTCATTTCCTTCAGCTGCCGCGGCGGGAGGAGCCTGCCGCGCAGGAGGGCGCTGTAGAAGCGGGTGAGGTCGGCGGAGTCGGAGATCATCTCCCCCGCCGAGGAGGCGAGGGAGGGGTTGAGCCGGGTCACGTCGTACGTGGGACCGGTCGCCGTCTCGGCCAGCTTGCTGTAGGCGCGACTGCTCGGGCTCGGGACCGTGACCCGCGTACCGGGGGCCGAGGTGGCCGTCAGCTTCAGCGGGCCGATGATGCGGTGGGTGATCTCCTGGGCGTAGGAGTGGCCCGTCACACTCTTGATCACCATGCCGGCCAGGACGTAGTTGGTGTTGGAGTAGTTCCAGGAGGTGCCCGGCGCGAAGTCCGGCTTGTGGCGCATGGCGACGGCCACCAGCTGCTTCGGGGTGCGGGTGTCGTAGCGGTGCTCGAAGAACCCGTCCTTCAGGAAGTAGGTGCGGGCGAAGTCGTCGTCCGCGGTGTAGTTGAAGATGCCGCTGGTGTGGTTCAGGAGCTGGCGGACGGTGATGTCGCGGCCGTCGTGGCCGTGGCCGTGCACCACGCCCGGCAGCCACTTCTCCACCGTGTCGTCCAGGGACAGGCGGCCCTCCGCCTCCAGCTGGAGCAGGACGGTCGCCACGAAGGTCTTGGTGATGCTGCCGACGCGGTAGCGGTCGTCCGCCGAACGCGGGGCGCCGGTGCGGGTGTTGCCGACGCCGGCCGTGGTGGACCAGGAGCCCCGCGCGTCCTTGGCGGTGGCGGTCGCTCCGGGGACGCCGGATCTGACGGCCGCCTCGACGGCCCGGCGGGTGGCGGAGTGTTCGGCGGCAGAGTGGTGGGCGGCGGGAGCGGCTGCCAGGGCCGGTCCCGCCAGGGTCACCGACAGGGCCAGGGCGGCCGTGACTCCCACCAGCGGCGTGCGTACGTGCATGTCTTCCCCCAGCTGGGCTGTTGAGCTCGGTCGCCGGGAGGGACCCTATCCCGCACGCGAAGGTTGCCTCGCTGTGGGCCGGTTGGGTTGCTTTCAGCCCTTCTTGAGCACCAGTTCCGTGTTCCGGTCGGCCGCGTTGCCCGCGAGGGCCTTGTTGGCGCCGGGGGCGTTGTAGGAGAGCTCGCGGTAGAGGGCGGCGAGGCCCGTCTGGGAGAGGTCGGTGTAGTCCGTGCGGTGCGGGGCGGCGGACTCGACGAGGGTGGTGAAGACGGAGAGGGTGCCGTCCTTGTTGTCGACCAGCTCGATGACGCGGGCGAGCTGGGGGAAGTCGACGTGGGAGGCGGTGGAGATCTCCCAGAAGGAGCGGTTGCCGGAGGCGGCGTGCGGGGTGATGACGTTCTTGTGGATGTGGCCGTTCACCCAGGCCAGGACGTTGGCGTGGCGGGCGAGGAGGGAGACCACCTCGGCGCCGTTGTGGCGGCGCTCGGACGGGCGGGCCGGGTCGGGGCGGGTGTTGGTCATCGTCTTGCTGGTGTGGTGGCTGAAGACGACGGCGTAGGAGTCCTTGTTCTGGGTGAGGGTCCTGTCCAGCCAGTTCAGCTGGGCGGTGCCGAGGGAGCCCTCGTAGTGGCCGCCGGGGTCGGTGGTGTCCAGGCTGATGCCGATCACGTCGTCGGAGATGCGGAAGGCGTAGTACTGCGTGCCCGCGTCCACGTTGGCGGAGGAGTAACCGTGGCCGACCGGGCCGAGGCCCTGGTTCGCCGGGTCCAGGTGGGCCTTGAGGTAGTCGGCCGGGGTGTAGGGGGCGCGCTTCTCGTCCGGGGTGACCGAGCGCATGGAGCGGGTGTGGGCCTTGAGGAAGTCGCGGTACTGGACACCCTTCGGGTCCTTGGCGTTCTTGATGGCGTCCTGGAGCTTCTTGGCCTCGGCGGCGGAGACGCTCAGCAGCTTCTTGCCGCCGATGGCCGCCTGGGCGAGGTAGGTGTCGCCGTGCGAGCCGTAGCAGCCCAGCGGCAGCGAGTCGTGGTTGCCGACCGTGGAGTACCAGGGCAGGTTGAGGCCGGGGCTGCGGGCCTCCCGGATCGCGGCGGCCAGGTAGCCCTTGAGGTGCGGGAAGCCGAGCGTCTTGTCACCGTCGCGGAGGGTGGAGTCGGGCTGCCAGTACAGCTTCAGGCCGCTGTTCTGCACGCCCTCGTAGTGCTTGGGGTCACCGGAGTTGGCGGTGATCCGGCCGCCGCTCATCACCTTCATGAACCACTCCAGCTCGGAGTGGGCGTTGTTGTCGGTGTTGTCGCCGGTGGTCATGACGAAGTGGAGCGGGGCACCGGTGACGGGGGCGCCACGCAGCGCGTTGACCCGCTCGACGAGCGAGATGGCGCCCTGCACGGTCAGCGCCTCGTGCGGGCGCCAGGCGTGCGGGTCGGTGGAGCGCAGGAACTCCAGGCGCAGGGGGTGCTGGACGTCCATCAGGTGCAGGTCGGTGAACTGCACGAAGGCGGCGAGGGCGGTACGGCGGTCCGCGCGGCCGGACTTGGGGGCGGCCAGGTCGCTTCTGACGACGCGCTTCCAGCCGGGGCCGTCGCCGAGCCGGCGGTAGCCGGAGCTGTTGCGGGGTGCGGCGACGCTCGCGACGGTCGTGCCCTTGGTGTAGGGGGCGAGGGGCGGGGCCGGGGCCATGGGGGTCCCCCCGGTCGAGCGAAGTCGAGACTGGGGGAGGGAGTTGGCGACCGGCGCCTGGTGGGTCGTCGTGGTGTGGGTGGCGGCCTGGCTTTCGGTCGGGCGCAGGGCGTACCCCACGCCTCCGGAGAGCGAGAGCGCCCCGGCGGTGGCCAGGACGGTACGGCGGTTGACCCCCAGGGCGGAGGCGGCGACAGAGCGTATGCGCGACATGGCGCGATCTCCCCGAGTGCGAACTGCGTCGGCAGTGGTCGCGGGCGGTCGCTGTCGCGAACATCCCGCTCGCTCTGGATCGTTGGCACCGGGGATGACCTGCGCGTGAACGAGACGGCAACGGGCAGCGCCGATCACCGTACGTGGATCTCGGCGTACCGGGGGTGGCCATGGAGCGGTCCGCGGGTGGCCGGGACGTGGTTACTCCTCGTTCATCTGACGGGGTAGGGGAGGGGTCCCGGCCCCGCTACTCGGCCTCGCCCAGCACCCGTCCGGCCGCCGGGCGTTCGCGCCACAGGCGCAGGGCGATGTCCACCAGACGGACCCGGGTGAGGCCGGGTACCGCGGACAGGTCCTGCCATGCGGCCAGGTCGGTGGAGCCGTTCACCTCGTTGCGGAGTTCGCCGCCCGTGACGCGGCCCTCGTAGATGATCCGCACGCCGTGGTGGTCGGTCGGGGGCCGGCCGAGGCCCCGGCGGCCGAAGACGTGGCGGGAGGAGTCCACGCCGAGGAGACCGGTGACCTCGATTTGGTAGCCGGTCTCCTCGGTCAGCTCCCGGCGGACGGTGTCGTACGGGTCCTCGCCGTGCTCCATGCCACCGCCGGGGAGCACCCACTCCGGCGTGCCGTCGGGGGCCGGTGAGCGGGCGAGCAGGATCTGTCCGTCGCGGACACACACGGCGTAGGCCGCCACCCTCAACTTCTGTCGCATGCCGGGACGTTAGCCTGCCCGGTCCGGATCGGCCGGTGAGTATTCCGGCGGCGACCGTGCGAAGGCGTCCCGCCACTATCCGCGTTCACTCACCCGGAATACTTGGTGAACACGCAACGAAAGACGGGCATTTAGCACCCTAAATCCCCCATGGCGTGTGGCGGAAGTACGCCATGGGTCCATCCCCGCGGAGTCAACACTCCCCAAACATCTTCCCCTTGGGCAAAGCTGTGCGCTCGTCCGGCACCGAATCCGCTGCCGCGACCAACGATCCGTGAGCACCGTTCCTTTACCTACAAGGGATGCAGATGACCCTCACCCCCCAGCGCGAACCCATACCCGGCGTCAGACGCCTGGCCCGCCTGGCCGTGGCCGTCGGCGTGGTGGCCGCGCTCTCCGCGGCCGGGCCGATACCCCTGGCCCTCGCCGCGCACCACTCCCCCGCCACGGCGGACCCCGGCGCCAAGCCGGCCCACGACAAGCTCGGGGCGGACGACGCCGGCCTGCTGGCCGACGCCAAGGCGGCCGGCGCCAAGGCGGCCGGCGCCAAGAACGTCACGATGATGATCGCGACCGCTCCTGGCCGGACCGAGCAGGTGGCCGAGGAGCTGGACGCGGTCAAGGGCGGCTCGGTGGGCCGTACGTACGACAGGCTCGGCTATGTCCGGGCGACCGTCCCGACCGGCAGGGCGGACTCGGCCATCGCCGCCGCCGCGAAGCTGTCCTCGGTGCACGCCATCGACCTGCGGCAGGAGATCCAGCTCGACGACCCGACGCCGAGCGCGGACACCGCGAAGGGCGCCGGCTCGGCCGCGGGGAAGACGGCCTACTCCGCGCCGAACAAGAACACCCCGGCGGAGAACCCGTACAACCCCTCCTTCGAGACGGGCGCGGTCGACTTCGTCCAGGACCACCCGAAGGCGGACGGCCGGGGCGTCACCATCGGCATCCTCGACTCCGGTGTGGACCTCGGGCACCCGGCGCTGCGGAAGACCACCACCGGCGAGCGGAAGATCGTCGACTGGGTGACCGCGACCGACCCGATCGTCGACAGCGACCAGACCTGGCGCCCGATGGTGACGGCCGTGTCCGGCCCCAGCTTCGGCTACGGCGGGAAGACCTGGACGGCGCCCTCCGGCTCGTACCAGGTGAGCACGTTCAAGGAGTCGTACACCACCGGCGGCGACGCGGCGGGTGACGCGAACCGGGACGGCGACACGACCGACTCCTGGGGCGTGCTGTACGACGCGGCGAACGGCACCGTCCGCGTCGACCTGGACAACGACTACGACTTCGGCGACGACACGCCGATGAAGCCGTACAAGGACGGCTACCAGGTCGGCTACTTCGGGACGGACGACCCGGCCACCGACGTCGTCGAGCGGCAGCCGTTCGTCGTGCAGATCCGCAAGGACGTGCCGATGGACCCCTACGGCGGGTCCTGGGTCGGCAAGAAGGCCGACTTCGTCAACATCGGCGTGATCGAGTCCGAGCACGGCACCCACGTCGCCGGCATCACCGCCGCCAACGGCCTGTTCGGCGGGAAGATGAACGGCGCGGCTCCCGGCGCGAAGATCGTCTCCTCCCGGGCCTGCACCTGGAGCGGCGGCTGCACCAACGTCGCGCTCACCGAGGGCATGATCGACCTGGTCGCGGGCCGGGGCGTCGACATCGTGAACATGTCGATCGGCGGTCTCCCGGCGCTGAACGACGGCAACAACGCGCGCGCCGAGCTGTACACACGGCTGATCGACACCTACGGCGTGCAACTGGTGATCTCGGCCGGCAACTCCGGTCCGGGCGCCAACACGATCGGCGACCCGGGCCTCGCCGACAAGGTCATCTCGGTCGGCGCGGGCATCTCCAAGGCCACCTGGGCCGCCAACTACGGCTCGCAGGTGGAGAAGAAGTACGCGCTGCTGCCCTTCTCCTCGCGCGGACCGCGTGAGGACGGCGGCTTCACGCCGACCCTCGTCGCACCCGGCGCGGCGATCAACACCACCCAGACCTGGCTGCCGGGTGCCCCGGTCGCCGAGGCGGGCTACTCGCTCCCGGCCGGCTACTCGATGCTCCAGGGCACCTCGATGGCGTCCCCGCAGGCGGCGGGCGCGAGCGCGCTGCTGCTGAGCGCGGCCAAGCAGAAGCACATCGAGCTGACGCCCGCCGCGCTGCGCACGGCGCTGACCTCGACCGCCGACCACATCAAGGGTGTGCAGGCGTACGAGGAGGGCGCGGGCCGGATCGACATCGTGGACGCGTGGGAGGCCGTCAAGGACGAGGCCGGCGCGCACGAGTACGCCGTGAAGGCCCCGGTCGACACCGCGATCGACGACGCGCTGAAGACACCGGGCTACGGCACGGGCCTGTACGACCGCGAGGGCGGGCTGAAGGCCGGTGCGAAGAAGACGTACGACGTCACGATCACCCGTACCTCCGGCCCCGACCGGGCGGTCCGGCACGAGCTGCACTTCGAGAACAACGCCGGTGGCACCTTCCGGATCGTCGGCGACGACGTGGTGCGGCTGCCGCTGAACGAGCCGGTGACCGTCAAGGTGCGGGCGGCGCCGAGGTCGGCGGGCATCAAGAGCGCGATCCTGGAGCTCGACGACCCGAAGACGGAGGGCGTCGACCGGCAGATCCTCACCACGGTCGTGGTGTCGACCCCGGCGAAGTACACCTTCTCCGCGTCGGCTTCCGTGCAGCGCAACAGCTCGCGGTCGTACTTCGTGACCGTGCCCGAGGGCGCCAGGTCGCTGGAGGTCGCGATCGGCGGGCTGAAGGGCAAGAGCCAGACGCGGTTCATCGCGATCCACCCCTACGGCACGCCGGTGGACACCACCTCGACGCCGTACTGCTACAACAACTACCTCGACGGCAACGGCTGCAAGCCCGACGTACGGTCGTACGCCGACCCGCAGGCCGGTGTCTGGGAGATCGAGGTCGAGTCGCGCCGCACCTCGCCGCTGCTCGACAACCCGTACAAGCTGGACCTCACCGTCCTGGGCGCGGCCTTCGACCCGGCGACCGTGACCGTCCCCGAGGCCAAGGTCGGCACCCCGGCCGCCGCCTCCTGGAAGGTGACCAACAAGTACGCCGCCCTGGAAGGCAAGCCGGTCGGCGGTCCGCTCGGCTCCTCCAAGACGGCCCGGCCCGCCGTCAAGGAGGGCGAGACCCAGACCACCACGGTCACCGTCCCCGAGGGCGCCAAGTCGCTGGACGTGGCCATCGGCGACGTCTCCGACGCCGCCGCCGACCTCGACCTGACGGTGTACGACGCGAACGGCACGCAGGTCGCGCAGTCCGCGGACGGCGACTCGGAGGAGGCGGTCTCCGTCGCCTCGCCCGCCGCCGGCACCTACACCATCCAGGTCGTGGGCTACTCGGTCCCGTCGGGCTCCACCGACTACGACTACCGGGACGTGTTCTTCTCCTCCGCGCTCGGCACCGTCACGGTCGACGGCTCGGCCCCGGTGAAGCTCGGCACGGGTGACTCGGCCACGGTGACCGGGCAGGTCACGGCCGCCGCCGAGGCCCCCGCGGGACGTGAGTTCTTCGGGCAGGTCCAGCTGGTCAACGCACGCGGCACGGTCGCGGGCGTGGGCAGCGTGAAGATCGAGAAGGTCACGCCGTAGCGGTTCGTACGGCTGTGGGGGCGGGCGTCCTGGCGGGCGCCCGCCCCTTTCTCATTCGCATTCCTCATTCGCAGGTCCCGGGCTGAAGCTCGGAGAGCTCCTCGGTGAGGGCGGCGCGTTCGCTGGTGATCTCGGTGCTGTCGGTGAGCCAGATGTCGGGGTTCGTGGCGCCCTTCCGGATGCCGGCGAGGACATGCTGGCCGGGCCGGGCGTCGGGCACGATCTCCCGTGCCACCAGGAAGGTCACCTCGTCCTTGCCCTTCTCGGGGATGTACGAGCGGGTCACGCGCAGGGTGACGCGGTCCTCTCCGGTGCCGGAGACCCGCCGCACCTTCGTGATGTCGCCCTCGACCAGGAGGCGGGCGCAGGCGAGGCGGCCGTCCTCCGCGGCGCGGCTGTCGGTGTTCGCCGACTTGTCACTGGCGCCGCTGCCGCTGTCGTCCAGGCCGTTGTTCGACGCGACGAGCCAGCCCATGCCCAGCACGGCGGAGGCCACGGCGGCCGTGATCAGCGTGCCGAGGGACACGGCCCGTACACCGGGGTGGCGGAGCCAGCGCTCCCGGGGGCGGACGGGTCGCGGCGCGGGACGGGGCCGGGGGGCAGGGTCCGCGGCCAGCGCGTCGCCGATGATCCCCAGGTGCTCGCGCAGCAGCGCCACATCCGCCGAGGCCGCCCGGTGTTCCGCCATGAAACCGGCGTCGGCGCGGGCCTCGTCGGTGGGCGGCTCGCCGGTGAGGACGGCCATCAGCGCGTCCAGGTCGCCGTCGGCGTCGCGGGCCTCGTCGTAGCCGTCGTGTTCGGCGGTCACGTCACACCACCTCGTCCTCGTGCAGGCGGACGCGCAGCGCCCGTACCGCCGTGTGCAGCCGGCTCTTGACGGTGCCCTCGGGGATGCCGAGTTCCTCGGCGATCGCGCGCACCGGCAGGTCGGCGTAGAAGCGCAGGACGAGGATCTGGCGCTGGCCGTCGGGCAGGTCGTCCAAGCCCCGGGCGACGGCGAGGGAGAGCAGGCTGGTGTCCTCGCCCGAGGGGTGTTCCGCCTGCCGGAACGAGGCCAGGCGCTCCCCGAGCCGTTCCTGGCGGCGCTTGGCGCGGTGCCAGTCCATGGCGAGGTTGGAGGCGACGACCGCCGCCCACGCGGACACGTCGCGCGGTGCCTCCTGGCCGTTCGCGGCCCGCTCCAGCAGCCGCAGGCGGACCTGCTGCACCCCGTCCGGCAGGTCCGCCTGCGGTACCCCGCCCAGCGCGAGCACCGCCCGCACCCGGCGTTCCTGTGCCGCGTCCAGCGGGTCGTCCCCAGCGTGGTCCGCCCCCTGGCCGCGGCGGGCCTTTCTGCGCAGCACAGCCGCTCCTCCCCTCGCCGCGTTTCTCCTAGGACGCCGGGGGGAGGTGAAACGTTCGGCGGGTGCGGTCCTCTTTTTCCGGGGGCGGGCAGAGGCGTACGTCACACCGCTGTGTGGGCGACGCGGCGATGGGCAGGGGCGGGGCAGCACAGCTTGCGGCGGGGAGCGCCCGGCGGGGAAGTTCCTCCAGCTCAGCGCGGTGCGGACGGCAGGACCGCAACCGGCCGCACGATGATCGCGTCCCATCCCTCGGGCACGCGCGGCAAAGAATTGGACACGCGGGCCAGGGGCGACCGCATGATGGAAAGGCCCCCGTCACGCAGGGGGCACCCGAAAGTCACACGAAGGAGTCGCAGTGAGGGTCGGAATCGTCGGAGCCACCGGTCAGGTCGGCACGGTCATGCGCAGGATCCTCGCGGAGCGTGACTTCCCCGTCACCGAGCTGCGGCTGTTCGCTTCGGCCCGTTCGGCCGGGTCGGTGCTGGACGGGGTGACGGTGGAGGACGCGGCGACCGCCGACTACACCGGTCTCGACATCGTCCTGTTCTCCGCGGGCGGCGCGACCTCCAAGGCGCTGGCCGAGAAGGTCGCCTCCCAGGGTGCCGTGGTGATCGACAACTCCTCGGCGTGGCGCAAGGACCCCGAGGTGCCGCTGGTGGTGTCCGAGGTGAACCCGCACGCGGCGGTGAACCGGCCCAAGGGGATCATCGCCAACCCGAACTGCACGACGATGGCCGCCATGCCGGTCCTGAAGCCGCTGCACGAGGAGGCGGGCCTGGAAGCGCTGGTCGTCGCCACCTACCAGGCGGTGTCCGGCTCCGGTGTGGCGGGCGTGGCGGAGCTGCACGGGCAGGCGCAGAAGGTGGTCGCCGACGCGGACAAGCTGACCCACAGCGGGGAGGCGCTCGACTTTCCCGAGCCGCAGGTCTACAAGCGCCCCATCGCCTTCAACGTGCTGCCGCTGGCGGGTTCGATCGTCGACGACGGTCTGAACGAGACCGACGAGGAGCAGAAGCTCCGCAACGAGTCCCGCAAGATCCTGGAGATCCCCGGGCTGAAGGTCTCCGGCACCTGTGTCCGCGTCCCGGTCTTCTCCGGGCACTCCTTGCAGGTCAACGCCCGCTTCGCCCGTCCGATCAGTGTGGAGCGCGCGACCGAGCTGCTGGGCGGTGCGCCGGGGGTCGCCCTCTCCGACATCCCGACCCCCCTCGAGGCGGCCGGCAAGGACGCCTCCTACGTGGGCCGTATCCGCCGCGACGAGACGGTGGACCACGGTCTCGCCCTGTTCATCTCCAACGACAACCTCCGCAAGGGCGCGGCGCTGAACGCCGTCCAGATCGCGGAGCTGGTGGCGGCGGAACTCAAGCGCTGACGCCCGTAGCGTCCGAAGGGCGGTCACTTACTTGGTGGCCGCCCTTTCGCATGCCCGAAAGCGGGCTTCGGACCCGCCAGGGGGCGGAGCCCCTGGTAGTCGTCGCCCCGTGTGGTGGTCCCATGGAAGGATGGCGCAACCGACACATAACGAGGAGATGACCGCGTGCCTGGCACAAACCTGACTCGCGAAGAGGCGCAGCAGCGGGCGAAGCTGCTCACCGTTGACTCGTACGAGATCGATCTCGACCTCTCCGGCGCGCAGGAGGGCGGTACCTACCGGTCCGTGACCACGGTGCGCTTCGACGTGGCGGAGAACGGCGCCGACTCCTTCATCGACCTGGTGGCGCCGACCGTCCACGAGGTGACCCTGAACGGCGACCCGCTGGAGCCGGCCGAGGTCTTCAAGGACTCGCGGATCGCCCTGCCGGGGCTGCTGGAAGGGCGCAACATCCTGCGGGTGGCCGCGGACTGCGCGTACACCAACACCGGCGAGGGCCTGCACCGCTTCGTGGACCCGGTGGACGACCAGGCCTATCTCTACACCCAGTTCGAGGTGCCGGACGCCCGCCGGGTCTTCGCCTCCTTCGAGCAGCCGGACCTGAAGGCCACCTTCCAGTTCACCGTGAAGGCGCCGACGGGCTGGACCGTCATTTCCAACTCGCCGACGCCCGAGCCCAAGGACGACGTCTGGGTCTTCGAGCCGACGCCGCGGATCTCGACGTACATCACCGCGCTGATCGTCGGGCCGTACCATTCCGTGCACAGCGTGTACGAGAAGGACGGGCAGTCCGTGCCGCTGGGCATCTACTGCCGGCCCTCCCTCGCGGAGTTCCTCGACTCGGACGCGCTGTTCGAGGTGACCCGGCAGGGCTTCGACTGGTTCCAGGAGAAGTTCGACTACGCGTACCCGTTCGAGAAGTACGACCAGCTCTTCGTACCGGAGTTCAACGCGGGCGCGATGGAGAACGCGGGTGCCGTCACCATCCGCGACCAGTACGTCTTCCGGTCCAAGGTGACGGACGCGGCGTACGAGGTGCGCGCGGAGACCGTGCTGCACGAGCTGGCCCACATGTGGTTCGGCGACCTGGTCACCATGGAGTGGTGGAACGACCTGTGGCTGAACGAGTCGTTCGCCACGTACACCTCCATCGCCTGCCAGGCCTCCGCGCCGGGCTCGCGCTGGCCGCACGCGTGGACCACCTTCGCCAACTCCATGAAGACGTGGGCCTACCGGCAGGACCAGCTGCCCTCCACGCACCCGATCATGGCGGAGATCAACGACCTGGACGACGTCCTCGTCAACTTCGACGGCATCACGTACGCCAAGGGCGCCTCGGTGCTGAAGCAGTTGGTCGCGTACGTCGGTGAGGACGAGTTCTTCCGGGGCGTGCAGGCCTACTTCAAGCGGCACGCGTTCGGCAACACGCGCCTGTCCGACCTGCTCGGCGCCCTGGAGGAGACCTCCGGGCGGGATCTGAAGACCTGGTCGAAGAAGTGGCTGGAGACCGCGGGGATCAACGTCCTGCGGCCGGAGGTCGAGACGGACGCCGAGGGTGTCATCACCTCCTTCGCGATCCGGCAGGAGGCCCCGGCGCTGCCCGCCGGCGCGAAGGGCGAGCCGACGCTGCGCCCGCACCGGATCGCGGTCGGCCTGTACGACCTGGACGGGGCGAGCGGCAAGCTGGTGCGCGGTGAGCGCGTGGAGCTGGACGTGGACGGCGAGCTGACGGCCGTACCGCAGCTGGTCGGCAAGCGCCGTCCGGCGGTGGTGCTGCTCAACGACGACGACCTGTCGTACGCCAAGGTGCGTCTGGACGAGCAGTCCCTGGCCTTCGTCACCGAGCACCTCGGCGACTTCGAGGCCTCGCTGCCGCGTGCCCTGTGCTGGGCGTCGGCGTGGGACATGACGAGGGACGGGGAGCTGGCGACCCGCGACTACCTGTCGCTGGTGCTGTCGGGTATCGCCAAGGAGTCGGACATCGGTGTCGTGCAGTCGCTGCACCGGCAGGTGAAGCTGGCGATCGAGCTGTACGCGGACCCGGCCGCCCGCGACGCCCTGCTCACCCGCTGGACGGACGCCACGCTGGCCCATCTGCGGGCGGCCGAGCCGGGCAGCGACCACCAGCTGGCGTGGGCGCGGGCCTTCGCGGCGACCGCCCGTACGCCGGAGCAGGTGGACCTGCTCGGCGCCCTGCTGGACGGTACGACGACGATCGAGGGCCTGGTCGTCGACACCGAGCTGCGCTGGGCGTTCGTGGAGCGGCTGACGGCCGTCGGGCACTACGACGAGGCCGATGTCGCGGGCGAGTACGAGCGGGACCGGACGGCGGCCGGTGAGCGGCACGCGGCGACCGCGCGGGCGGCGCGGCCGACGGAGGAGGCCAAGGCGGAGGCCTGGGCGTCGGTCATCGAGTCGGACAAGCTGCCGAACGCCGTGCAGGAGGCCGTCATCGGCGGCTTCGTCCAGACCGACCAGCGGGAGCTGCTGGCGTCCTACACGGACCGGTACTTCGAGGTCCTGAAGGACATCTGGGACTCGCGTTCGCACGAGATCGCCCAGCAGATCGTGATCGGCCTCTACCCCTCGCTCCAGGTCTCGCAGGACACCCTGGACAAGACGGACGCCTGGCTGGCCTCCGCCGAGCCCGCCCCGGCCCTGCGCCGGCTGGTCTCGGAGTCCCGGGCGGGCGTCGAGCGCGCCCTGAAGGCCCAGGCGGCGGACGCGGCGGCGGCCGTCTAGTCCTTCGCGCGTACGCCTGTGGGGCGCCCGGCAGCACGCCGGGCGCCCCTTTCCGTCGTTCGGGGGGCGGGCGGCGGGACGGGGCGCGCCCCCAGCTGCCCGGCCACCGTCGCCCCGAAGGCCAGCGCCATGCCCGCCAACTGGACCGGGGTCAGTGTCTGGCCGAGGGCCGCCCAGCCGAGGACGGCCGCCGTGAGGGGGGAGAGCGGGCCGAGGAAGGTGACCTGGGTGGCGGAGAGGCGGCCGATGCCGCGGAACCACAGCCAGTAGGCGACCGCGGTGTTCGCCAGGGCCAGGTACAGGTAGCCGCCGATCGCCCGGCCGTCGAGGGCGGGCGGCGCGCCCTCGGCGAGGAGGGCGACGGGGGCGATGAGCAGACCGCCCGCGGTGAGCTGCCAGCCGGTCAGCGCGAGCGGGCCGACGCCCTCGGGGCGGCCCCAGCGCTTGGTCAGCACGGTGCCGGTGGACATCGAGGCGGTGGAGGCGAGGGCGGCGAGCACGCCCACGGGGTCGAGGGCGCCCGCCGCCCTGAGCACGACCAGGCTCACTCCGAAGGCCGCCGCGACCCCGGTGAGCAGCGTGCGCGCGGTGGGCCGCTGCCCGAGCAGGGGCGCCGAGAGGCCGACGACGAACAGCGGGCCGACCGAGCCGACGACGGCGGCCATGCCGCCGGGCAGCCGGTACGCGGACAGGAACAGCAGCGGGAAGAAGGCACCGATGTTCAGCGCGCCGAGGACGGCGGCCTTCCACCACCAGGCGCCGCGCGGCAGGGCGCGGGAGAGCGCCAGCAGGAGCAGTCCGGCGGGCAGGGCGCGCATCAGGCCGGTGAACAGGGGGCGGTCGGCCGGGAGGAGCTCGGTGGTGACGGCGTAGGTGGTGCCCCAGGAGACGGGGGCGAGCGCGGTGAGGGCGATGAGCGCCGGGCGGCTTGCGGCCATGGAAGGGCCCCTTAGGGAACGCGGCGGCGGATGGGAAGGTAATGACTCAGTGATAAGTAGCTTAGCGCTAAGTGACTTAGCGTCAAGCCAGTTTCTTGCGAGCGACCGGAACCCGGCGGATACTCCCCGCATGAGCGCTGAGCAGAGGGACGCCGTCGACGCGATCATCGACCAGTGGGCGGCCGTGCGGCCCGACCTCGACACCGCCGCGATGGAGGTCTTCGGCCGGATCTTCCGGCTCTCGCGCGCGATGGGCGACCGGATGGAGAAGACGTACGAGCCCTACGGCATCTCGCGCGGCGAGTTCGACGTGCTGGCCACCCTGCGCCGCTCCGGCGAGCCCTACGCCCTCTCCCCCCGCCAGCTGTCGGCCACGCTCATGCTCACCACCGGCGGCATGACCGGCCGCCTCGACAAGCTGGAGCGGGCGGGACTGCTGCGCCGCTCCCCCGACCCGCACGACCGGCGCGGGCTGCGGGTGACCCTGACCGACGAGGGGCTGCGGCTGATCGACGAGGCGGTCGGGGCGGGCCTGGCGGAGCAGACGGCCGCCCTGTCCGTGCTGGCCGGGGAACAGGCCGGCCAACTGGCCGACCTGCTGCGGGAGCTGCTCGCGGGGGCGACGGAGAGCCGCTCGTAGCCCAGGAGGCCGAGCCGACGCCGACTGGTCAACGCTTGTTGGCCTACGCTCGTCGCATGAACGCCAGTACTCCCCGCCGCTCCGACGCCACCCGCAACGCGATCCTCACCGCCGCCCGCGAGCACTTCGCCACCGACGGATACGAGCGGGCCACCATCCGCGCCATCGCCAGGGACGCGCACATCGACCCGTCGATGGTGATGCGGTACTTCGGCAACAAGGAGGGCCTGTTCGCGGCGGCCGTGGCGCTCGACCTGCGGCTGCCGGAGCTGGGCGCGCTGCCGCGCGAGGAGGTCGGGAGGGCGCTGGTGACCCACTTCCTGGCCCTGTGGGAGGAGAACGAGGAGCTCACGGCCGTGCTCCGGGTCGGCGCCACCAACCGGGCCGGGGCCGAGCGCATGCAGGGCATCTTCCGGGACCAGCTGCTGCCCGTGGCCCGGCAGGCCTGTCCCGACCCCGAGCAGGCCCCGCTGCGGGCCGCGCTGTGCGCCTCGCAGCTGCTGGGGCTGGCGCTCACCCGCTATGTGCTGCGCCTGGAGCCGGCCGTGGCCCTGCGCCCCGAGGAGATCGTGGCGTGGCTCGCGCCGACCGTGCAGCGGTATCTGACGGCG
This sequence comes from Streptomyces sp. NPDC039424, assembly GCF_055639495.1. Classification (NCBI taxonomy): domain Bacteria; kingdom Bacillati; phylum Actinomycetota; class Actinomycetes; order Kitasatosporales; family Streptomycetaceae; genus Streptomyces; species Streptomyces sp. NPDC039424. The sequence continues at coordinate 396,740 of NZ_JBVKAI010000004.1, read as the reverse complement.
TCCGGCCCCGCCTGAGCCGGAGCGCCCGCGCACACGCCGAGGGCGCCGGTCGCACCGGCGCCCTCGGCGGGAGGCATGGGTCAGGCCTTGGCCTGGGCCTTGACGTCGATGTTGGAGCTGGTGTCGTCCTTCTTGGCGTGGGACTTGTCCAGCACCATGACCAGGCCCGTGATGACCGCGAAGATGACGAGGGGCGCGACGACATAGAGGCCCAGCGTCTCCGCGACGTTGAGTCCCTTGCCGGGGTCGTCGCCGTCGTCGCGGGTCAGCGCGAGCGCGGGGGACGACATGAGCAGCATCATCAGCGTCGTACCGGCGGCCAGGGCGCCGGCGCGCAGGGCGTTCTTCTTGTCCACACCGCAAAACTAGCGAACGCCGCAACGGGCCGCGCGTCCGGGGTGCCGTATCGCGCGGCTCAGCCCTCCCTCAGCACCCGCAGCAGCGCCCGCATCCTCGGCGAGGCCGTCAGCTCCTCCAGGGTCACCGGGCGGCCCTCCGCGTCGGCGACGGGCAGCCGCCAGTTCGGGTACTGGTCCCAGGTGCCGGGGAGGTTCTGCGGGCGGCGGTCGCCGATGCCGTCGGGGAGCCAGACGCCGATCATGCGGGCGGGGGTGCGCAGCAGGAAGCGGTGGACGGCCTGGATCCGCGCCTCCTCGTCCGCGCCGCCGCCGTCGCCCGCCGCCGCGCCGTCGAGCAGGCCGAGCCGGGTGAGCTGCGTCAGCCACTCCCGTGCGTCGGCGCCCGCCTCCGCCCGTTCTTCCGCCACCGGGCGGGTCAGCAGGCCGAGGCGGTCGCGCAGGTCGACGTGCTCGCCGGTGAGGCGGGCGGCGGTGGGTGGCAGGTCGTGGGTGGTGGCGGTGGCCAGGCAGTCGGCGCGCCAGCTCTCGGGCGCCAGCGGACGGCCGTCGCCCTCCCAGTCGCGTTCGAACCACAGCACGGACGTCCCGAGCACCCCGCGCCGCTGGAGCGTCTCGCGCACGCCCGGCTCCACGGTGCCCAGGTCCTCGCCGATCACCACCGCCCCGGCCCGGGAGGCCTCCAGCGCGAGCAGGGCGAGCATGGCCTCGGCGTCGTAGCGGACGTACGTGCCCTCGGTCGGCGGCTGTCCCTGCGGCACCCACCACAGCCGGAACAGGCCCATGACGTGGTCGATGCGCAGCGCGCCGGCGTAGCGGAAGAGGGCGCGCAGCAGGCGGCGGTAGGGGGCGTGGCCGGAGGCGGCCAGGCGGTCGGGGCGCCAGGGCGGCAGGCCCCAGTCCTGGCCGCGCGCGTTGAAGGCGTCCGGCGGGGCGCCGACCGACATCCCGGCGGCGAAGTACTCCTGCTGCGCCCAGGCGTCGGCGCCGCCGGGGTGTACGCCGACCGCGAGGTCGTGGACGACCCCGACCGGCATGCCCGCCTCGCGGGCGGCCCGCTGGGCGGCGGTGAGCTGCTCGTCGGTGAGCCAGGCGAGCCAGGAGTGGAAGCCGACGCGGTCGGCCAGTTCGGCGCGGGCCCGGGCGGTCTCGGGCGAGCGGGGGTCGCGCAGCCCGGCGGGCCAGCGCTGCCAGTCGGAGCCGTGCGCCTCGGCGAGGGCGTACCAGGTGGCGTGGTCCTCCAGGGCCTGGCCCTGCTCGGCGCGGAAGCGGTCGTACGCGGCCTGTCTGCCCGGCCCCGGCGGGACCTCGCGCACGCGCTCCAGTGCCTCCCGCTTCAGTTCCCACACCGCGTCCCGGTCGATCAGCGCGCCCTTGTCGAGCACCGAGGAGCGCAGCCGCGCGGCCCGGTCGAGGAGCGCGCGCAGGGGCTCACGGTCCTCGGCGTACGCGTACTCGGGGACGTTCTCCACCCGCAGGTGCACCGGGTCGGGGAAGCGGCGGGAGGAGGGACGGTACGGGGAGGGGTCGGTGGGGGCGCCTGGTACGGCCGCGTGCAGCGGGTTGACCTGCACGAACCCGGCGCCGGCCGTGCGTCCGGCCCAGGCGGCGAGCTCGGCGAGGTCCCCGAGGTCGCCCATGCCCCAGGAGCGGGCGGAGAGCAGGGAGTAGAGCTGGACGAGGAGCCCGTAGGAGCGTCCGGTGGGGGTGGGCAGCCGGGGCGGGGCCACGATCAGGTGGGTGTCGGCCGTGCGCCCGTCGGGGGCGGTGGCGGTGACGCGGTGGACGCCGGGCGGGAGGTGTCCGGCGGCGGCCCGGGTCTCGCCCTGCTCGGTCTCGATCCGCAGCCGGGTGCCGGCGGGCAGGGCCGCGAGGGCGGCGGGGGCGGCGGCCGTGTCCGTCCAGTGGACCAGGGTCGGCGGCAGCAGCCGCTCGCGCAGCTCCCGTTCCCGGTCGGCGAGGGCGGCGCGGGTGGCCGCGGGGGTGGCGGCGTCGACGCCCAGGGCGGCCAGGGCGGCGGCGACGGCGCCGGCGGAGGCCGCGACCGTGCGGTCGGGGGACGGGCTGTAGGAGGTGGCGACTCCGTGCAGCTCCGCGAGCCGGGACAGCTCCTCGTCGAGGGGTCCGGCCATCTACAGCCCCGGGCCGTAGGAGTCCGGGGTCGGGTCGGACTCGCTGGTCAGCGGGGCGGCGTCGGCGATCGGCGGTTCACTTGTCAGCGGTTCGGCGTCGGGCAGGGGGGGTTCACTCGTCAGCGGCGCCTCGGCGCAGCTGCCCTCCGCGCTGAAGACGCAGGCGTACAGCTCCTGGGTGTCGGCGGACGGCTCCGCCGAGGGTTTGGAGAGGGCCGGGAGCAGGGTGTGTGCCGGTGCGGCCACGGGGGCCTCCTTAGTCGGTACGTCGGTCGGTACGGCCATGTGGCGGGATACCGCAGCCCTACCCAGTGGACGCGATGACAGACGTACGGGAAAGAACAACGTGACGCATACGTCATCCCGGCTGTCATGCGGGCCGGCGCTTCTCGCACTGCGAGGGACTATTCACTCAGTACATGTAGCGCGTATATAGTGATCGACATGAGCACCCGGCACATCCTTCTGGGGCTGCTCGCGGCGGGGTCGAGCCATGGCTACGACCTCAAGCGACGCCACGACGAACGCTTTCCGCAGGCCCGTCCGCTGGCCTACGGGCAGGTCTACACGACCCTGCAACGCCTGGTCCGCGACGGTCTCGCGGAGGTCGACGGCACCGACGCGGACGGGGGCCCGGAGCGGACCCTGTACCGCTCCACGGACACCGGCGCGCACGAGCTGGCCCACTGGGCGGGTGAGATCGCCCCGCCCGCGCCCTTCGTGACGAACGAGATCTTCGCCAAGGTCGTCGTGTCGATCCTCGCGGGCGGCGACCCGGCCGCCTATCTCCGGGCCCAGCGCGCCGCGCACATGGAGCGGATGCGGGAACTCACAGCGGTCAAGACCGCCCGGGACGCGGACCTCGCGACCGTGCTCTCGGCGGACTTCGCCCTCAACCACCTCGACGCCGACCTCCGCTGGATGCACACCACGGCGGCCCGGCTGACCACTCTGACCGCGGAGGTCGACGCAGCATGAGCAACAAGGGGGACGCCTCGGTGCCGCTTCTGGCGGGCCGGGACCTCGTCAAGGCACACGGCAGGACGCGGGCGCTGCGCGGCGCCTCGGTGGAGCTGCGCGCCGGCGAGATCCTCGCCGTGACGGGGGCCAGCGGCAGCGGCAAGTCGACGCTGCTGCACTGCCTGGCCGGGATCGTCCGCCCGGACGAGGGCTCGGTGGCCTACGCCGGGCAGCGGCTCGACCAGCTGCCGGAGAAGCGGCTGAGCGAGCTGCGCCGCACCGACTTCGGCGTGGTCTTCCAGTTCGGGCAGCTGATCCCCGAGCTGACGGCCGCGGACAACGTGGCGCTGCCGCTGATGCTGGCCGGAACCGACCGCGCCGAGGCCCGGGGGCGGGCCGGCGAGTGGCTGGAGCGGTTCGGGGTGCGCGGGCAGGAGGCACTGCGGCCGGGCGAGATGAGCGGCGGCCAGGCCCAGCGGGTCGCCCTGGCCCGGGCGCTTGTGACCGGCCCGAAGGTGGTCTTCGCCGACGAGCCGACCGGGGCGCTGGACTCGCTGGCGACCGAGCAGGTGATGACGGCCCTGGTGCACACCGCCCGCGAGTCGGGCACCGCGGTACTGCTGATCACGCACGACGCCCAGGTGGCGGCGTACGCGGACCGCGAGGTGCGGCTGAGCGACGGCGTCGCGGTGCCGGCGGAGGTGGCGGCGTGACGACGGACGTACGCAGCGACGCCCGGGGTGCCGTGTCGGCCGACGTCCGGCTCGCCTGGCAGCTCACCCGGGGCTCGGACCGGCAGGAGTGGTGGCGGGCCGGGCTGACGGCGGCCGGGGCCGCGCTGGCCACGGGGTTCGCCCTCACGGCCGTGGCGCTGGGCTCGCTCCGCGGGCATCACGAGGTGCCCTTCGCCAGCGGCCTGCTGGACGACCCGGGCGAGCGCTCGGGGGTGATCGTCAGCCTGCTGCTCCTGCTGGTGCCGGTGCTGGGGTTCCTCGGGCAGTGCGCCCGGATCGGCGCCGTGCACCGCGACCGGCGGCTGGCCGGGCTGCGGCTGGCGGGCGCCACCCCGGCCCAGGTGCGCCGGATCGCCGCCCTGGAGACGGGGCTGTCCTGTCTGCTGGGCGCGGTCCTCGCCACGGCCGTCGCGGTCCCGGTCCTGCTGGGCCTGTGGGACAGCCCGACCGTCTGGACCTGGGCCGGGATCGCGATGGTCCTGGTGGGTGTGCCGGTGCTGGGTGCGGCCGCGAGCGCGCTGGCGCTGCGCCGGGTGGTGGCCTCGCCGCTCGGGTGGGTGCGCCGGGTGCGGCCGAGCAGCGGGCGGGGGCCGGGGGTGCTGTTCGCGGGCGGTGTGGTGGTCGTACTGCTCCTGGCTCTCTGGGCGGCCGGGAACACCTCCGGCAGCGACCGCGGCCGGCTGCCGCTGACGGTGTTCGCACTGGTCCTCGTGGTCGGCGCGGGCACGGTGTGGCTGGCCGGGGGCACGGCCAAGGCGGTCGGGCGGCTGCTGGCGGGCCGGGCCCGTTCCGCGGCGACGCTGATCGCGGCGGAACGGCTGCGCGACGACCCCTGGGCCGCGGCCCGTACGCACGCCGCGGTGCTGCTGGTCACGATCGTCGGCACGGGCTTCGTCGGGGTCCGGCAGGTGCTCCTGGCCGACCTGCACGGCGCGGCGCGCGAGGGCCACCTGGGCATGCGCATGTCCTTCTACACGACGGGCATCGACCTGACCGCCGCCGCGATCCTCGTCGGCCTCGCGATCACCCTCTCCGGGCTCGCCGTCGGCACCGCCGAGTCGCTGGCGAACCGCCGTCGCGGCCTGGCCGCGCAGGTCGCCGCGGGAGTGCCGCGGGCGGTGCTCGGCCGGGCGCTGCTCCTGGAGACCGCGCTGCCGCTGGCCCCCGCGGTCGCGCTGGCGGGCGGCGGCGGCATGGCGATCGGCATCTGGTACGCCTCGCTGCAGCAGGAGTACGCCACCCAGAGCGTGCCGTACGCCGCGCTGCTGGTCCCGCTGGGCGTGTACGCGTGCTGCCTGCTGGCGGCGGCCACCTCGCTGCCCCTGCTGCGCCGCTCGGTGCACCCGGCGGAGCTGCGCTACTCGTGATGCTCCGGCTCCGGGGGCACGGGGGACCCTCGGAGCCGGTCACCGCCGGCTCAGGCAGCCGCGACGCAATACGAAGACCCGGATCGTCAGGCGGAAATGCCGTCGATCCGGGCCAGGGCGTCGTCCGCGCCGAACGGCTGCAAGTACGGCATCCAGCGCGGGTCCCTGTGGCCGGTCCCGATGATGCGCCAGGCCAGACCGGTGGGCGGGGCGGGTTTGTGGCGCAGCCGCCAGCCGATCTCGACGAGATGGCGGTCGGCCTTCACGTGGTTGCAGCGGCGGCAGGACGCCACCACGTTGTCCCAGACGTGCTTGCCCCCGCGGCTGCGCGGGATGACGTGGTCGACGCTGGTTGCGACGCCACCGCAGTACATGCACCGGCCCCCGTCGCGCGCGAAGAGCGCTCGGCGGGTAAGAGGAACGGGCCCCCGGTAGGGAACCCGTACGAATCGCTTGAGCCGGACCACGCTGGGTGCGGGGACTGTGACGGTCGCGCTGTGCATGTAGGCGCCGGATTCCTCGAGGGAGACGGCCTTGTTCTCCAGGACGAGGACGAGCGCGCGGCGGAGCGGTACGACGCCGAGCGGCTCGTACGACGCGTTGAGGACCAGGACGTGCGGCACGGGTGCCTCCTTGGGCGTCGGCGGCGCGTGGCTCGCGCCGGGACGAACTGCAGTCAGTCTCCCCTCCGGGCTGGTGGAAGCGCCACCATCTCCCGGTAACGGGCTGGGAGTGTTTTCGACCACACCTGATTCATCCCCCCGAGCATGGCCTGTTCAAGCCCGGGTGAGTCCGGTCTCTCCTGTGCGGATCGGCGCGGAGCACACACAATGCCCCGTTAGTGTGTTTGTCCTGTCCGACCGGTGACCTTTTCGTGACCTTGACCGCCCCACCGGAGCGGACCGCGCCGCACCGTGGAGGTACCTGCCGTGTCCTTGCCCGTCGTCCTAATGGCCGCCGGCGCGACGCCGTCGCCGTCCCCCTCGGGGTCGACGGCGCCGGCCGTGCCGTCGCTCCAGGACGCCCAGGAGAGCGCGACGAACGCGGCGAGCTGGGTGGAGCAGAACTGGTCGACCTGGCTCGCGATGGGTCTGCAGATCCTGCTGGTCGTGGTGGTGGCGGTCGCGCTCAGAGCGGCGGTGCGGCGGGCGATCACCCAGCTGATAGACCGGATGACCCGGAGCGTGCAGGCGGTGGACGGCTCCGCGCTGGGCGGGCTGCTGGTCAACGCCGAGCGGCGCCGGCAGCGCGCCGCGGCGATCGGCTCGGTGCTGCGCTCGGTGGCCAGCTTCCTGATCCTCGGCACGGCCGCGCTGATGGTGCTGTCCACCTTCAAGATCAACCTGGCCCCGCTGCTGGCGTCTGCCGGTGTCGCCGGTGTCGCCATCGGTTTCGGTGCCCGCAACCTGGTCACGGACTTCCTCTCCGGCGTCTTCATGATCCTCGAGGACCAGTACGGCGTCGGCGACACGATCGACGCGGGGGTGGCCTCGGGCGAGGTGGTCGAGGTCGGCCTGCGCGTGACCAAGCTGCGCGGCGACAACGGCGAGATCTGGTACGTCCGCAACGGCGAGGTCAAGCGCATCGGCAACCTCTCGCAGGGCTGGGCCACGGCGGGTGTCGACGTCACCGTGAAGGCGAACGAGGACCTGGACCGGGTGAAGGCCACCCTCGACGAGGTCGCCGAGAAGATGAGCAAGGAGGAGCCCTGGAACGAGCTCCTGTGGGGCCCCATCGAGGTCCTCGGCCTGGACAGCGTGCTCATCGACTCGATGGTCGTCCGCGTCTCCGCCAAGACCATGCCGGGCAAGTCGGTGACGGTGGAGCGCGAGCTGCGCTGGCGCATCAAGCGGGCCTTCGACGCGGCGAGCATCCGCATCGTGGGCGGCGCGACGGCCGTCCCGGAGGACGAGGCCCCCGACCCCACGGCCACGGTGGCCGCGCCCTCGGTCTACTCCAACGCGGACTCCCCGCAGACGGCGGCCGCGACCCCGATCAGCCCGCAGCGGGCGGCCCCTAAGTAGTCCGTCGGCCGCAGGTCAGCCGGTACGCCTCGCGGACCCAGGGCTCCTTACCGGGGCTGACGCCGCACTCCAGCAGGGCGCTGCTGTTGCCGTACCAGGTCGTGGCACTGCCGTACACGGGCGTGTCGCGGCCGGGGCAGTCGACGGTGAAGCTCGCCTCGACGACCTTGACGCCGTCGGCCTGGACGAAGCGGCCGGAGTCCGTGAAGGGACCGATCAGGATCTTGCTCTTCGTCCGCCCGGCGGTCGACTCCCCAGGGCCCGCCAGCATCGTGGAGTCGAGGCTCAGGTGGCCGGCGAGGGACCGGATGACCTGACGGCCCGAAACACCCGGCGCGCTCGTCTCGAAGCGGGCCGTCACACCGCGTACCCGGACTTTGGGGAAGCGGGTCTTTCCGGCACCCTTGCCGATCCGCAGCACCGGCGAGACCTCGGTCAGCCGCGTCTCCGCCTCCGAGGCGGCCCACCGCAACGAACCGGACGCACAGGCCGAGACGGAGGGCGACGCTGAGGGCGACGGCGAGGTTGCGGTACGGGTCGCCCGGGTCTGCGGCGTGCACGCGCTGACCACCGTGCACAACAGCAGGGCCACCGCCAGGTGATACCGCCTCATGAGATCTCCCCGGCACGCTCGGCGCCCGTCGCGAAGCAACGAATCAGGCACTGCACCGCCATGAGGGGCGCGATCGACTCCAGCGCGGTCAGCCAGGGCTTCCGCAGCGGTACTTCATGGGGCACGAAGTGGATCAAAGAGCAGGAAGCTGTGCAGGAAAACCCTTCGACCTGCGAAGACGAAGATCGTGACGCAGTCGTGATTCAAAGACTGCGTCACCTCGGGCCGGTGTCTATTGACGTCCTCTTCGTCCTGGGCTTACTTTCCTCCCACCCGATAGGAAACTTTCCTAACAGTGGTCGACGAGTGGACGTGATCCCCCGGTCGCTGGGAAGCTGGGCAGCTGGAAAGGCAGGTGTCGACCCACATGGCAGGATCCGCCGGTACGCCGGGCACCCCACGCGTCCTGCGCGCCATGAACGACCGCGCCGCCCTCGATCTCCTCCTGGAGCACGGGCCGCTGTCCCGCACGCGGATCGGCAAGCTCACCGGCCTGTCCAAGCCGACCGCCTCCCAGCTGCTGGCCCGCCTGGAGGCGGCGGGCCTGGTCCTGGCCACCGGCACCAGCGAGGGCCGACCGGGCCCCAACGCGCAGCTGTACGCGGTCAACCCCGCCGCCGCCCACGCCGCCGGGCTCGACGTCACTCCCGGCCGCATCCGCGCCGCCGTCGCCGACATCACCGGCCGCACGGTGGGCGAGTACGAACTGCCCACCCCCGGCAGGCACCCGGAACAGCCCGTGGTCCGGCAGGTCACCGACGCCCTCGACGGCGCGGTGAAGGCCGCTGGACTGGCCCGGGACGACGTCCACCGGCTGGTCATCGGCACCCCGGGCGCCTTCGATCCGGGCACCGGCCGCCTGCGTTACGCCTCCCACCTGCCCGGCTGGCACTCCCCCGCGCTGCTCGACGAACTCGCCGCCGCGCTGCCGATGCCGGTCGAGTACGAGAACGACGTCAACCTCGTCGCGATAGCGGAGCAGCGGCTCGGCGCTGCCCGGGGCCACGGGGACTTCGTCCTGCTGTGGAACCAGGAGGGCCTCGGCGCCGCCCTGGTCCTCGGCGGGCGACTGCACCGCGGCTGGACCGGCGGCGCCGGCGAGGTCGGCTTCCTGCCGGTGCCGGGCACCCCGCTGGTCCGCCAGGTGACCAAGGCCAACAGCGGCGGTTACCAGGAGCTGGCCGGTTCACAGGCCATCCCCCGGCTGGCCCGGGAGCTGGGCGTCGAGGACGTACCCACGGGCCCGTACGCCGAGGCCGCCGCCGAACTGGTGGCCCGTGCCGCCGACCACGCGGGCGGACCGCACCGGCAACTGCTGCAGACCTACGCCACCCGGCTCGCCACCGGTCTCGCCTCCCTCGTCTCCGTCCTCGACCCCGAACTCGTCGTCCTCAGCGGCGCCTCCCTCACCGCCGGCGGCGAGGTGCTGCGCGCGCTCGTCCAGGCCGAGCTGGAGGAACTGGCGGCACCGCGCCCGCGCCTGGTCGTGGGCGACGTCCGTGAACATCCCGTCCTGCGCGGCGCGCTGGAGAGCGCGCTCGCCACCACCCGCGACGAGGTCTTCGACACCTCGCGCTGAGTCCTCCCGCACGTCCCGCACGGTTCTTTCCCGCACGGCTCTCTTCCCGCACGACCCTTCCCTCATCGCCCCGCCCCAGGGAGACCCCGTCATGCCCGAAGCCATACCCGAAGTGGTCCGAAAGACGGCTTTTGCCCTTACCGCCTCGCTGGCGCTGCTCACCACCGCCTGTACCGGCCAGTCCCCGTCCGCCGCCTCCGACGACGCCTCGAAGGACACCACCATCAACTTCTGGCACGCCTGGAGCGCGCCGAACGAGGTGAAGGCGGTCGAGTCCCTGGTCGCCGGGTTCGAGAAGGCGCACCCCAACATCCATGTGAACGTCGTCGGCAACATGACCGACGACAAGATCAACCAGGCGCTGCGGACGGGTGGCGAGAAGGCCCCGGACGTCATCTCCTCCTTCACCACCAACAACGTGGGCAAGTTCTGCTCCTCGGGCGCCCTGGTCGACCTGAACCCCTTCTTCAAGAAGTCGGACATCGACCCGCAGACGACGTTCCCGAAGGCGATGAACGAGTACACCCAGTTCGACGGGAACCGCTGCGCGGTGCCGCTGCTGGGCGACGCGTACGGGCTGTACTACAACAAGACGGCGTTCAAGAAGGCGGGCATCAAGAGTCCGCCGAAGACCTGGTCCGCATTCGAGGCCGACGCGAAGAAGCTGACCATCACTCAGGGCGACAGCTACAAGCAGCTCGGATTCATGCCGGACTACCACGGCTGGGAATCCACGACCGAGCACTACTTCGGGCAGTTCTCACCGACGTACTTCGACTCCAGCGGCAAGTCGAACATCGCCAAGGACCCCGCTTTCCGGGCCGGTTTCACCCTCCAGAAAAAGCTCGTCGACGAACTCGGCGGATTCCAGAAGCTGGAGAAGTTCCGCTCCACGCTCGGCGACGAATGGGGCGCCAAGCACCCCTTCCACACCGGCCAGGTCGCCATGCAGCTCGACGGCGAATGGCGGCTCGGCATGGCACTCGCCGCCAAGCCCAAGTTCGAGATCGGCGTGGCCCCGCTGCCCGTCCCCGACGACCAGGCCGACCAGTACGGCAAGGGCTACATCACCGGCACCATCGCCGGTATCGCCGCCACCAGCCACAAGCAGAACGCGGCCTGGGAGCTGGTGAAGTACATGACCACGAACACGGACGCGGTGGTGGACTTCTCCAACGCCATCCACAACGTGCCCTCCACGCTCGCCGCGCTGAAGTCGCCGAAGCTGAAGTACGACCCGCGGTTCAAGACGTTCCTGGACATCGCGGCGAACCCGAACTCGACCACGAGCCCCGCCTCGATCAACGGCGGCGTGTACCTGGTGACGATCCAGCAGTTCGGGTACGACTACGAGAGCGGCAAGGTCAAGGACCTGGAGGCGGGGCTGAAGAAGACCGCCGCGCAGATCGACACGGACATCGCGCAGGCCAAGTAGCGATGAGCACCATCACCCTCGCGTCGAAGCGCCGCCGGGCGGCGCTTCGGACGGCCGCCTTCATGTCGCCCTGGCTGATCGGTTTCGCGGTGTTCTTCGCGTATCCGCTCCTCTCGACGGTGTACTTCTCGTTCATGCACTACGACGGCTTCCGGCCGCCGACCTGGAGCGGAACGAAGAACTGGACGTACGTCTTCGAGCACTACCCGCTCTTCTGGCCCGCGCTGCGCAACACCCTGTGGCTGGTGCTGGTGATGGTGACGCTCCGGGTCGTCTTCGGGCTCGGTGTCGGCATGCTGATCACCAAGATCAAGACGGGTACGGGCGTCTTCCGCACCCTCTTCTACCTGCCCTACCTCGCCCCGCCGGTCGCGGCGACCATGGCTTTCGCCTTCCTCCTCAACCCCGGTACCGGCCCGGTCAACTCGCTCCTGGAGAAGATCGGCGTCCCGGCCCCGGGCTGGTTCAACGACCCGGCCTGGTCCAAGCCGGCCCTGACCCTGCTGGCCCTGTGGGGTGTCGGCGACCTGATGGTCATCTTCATGGCCGCGCTGCTCGACGTACCGACGGAGCAGTACGAGGCGGCGGAGCTGGACGGGGCGTCGGCCTGGCAGCGGTTCCGGTACGTGACGCTGCCGAACATCTCCCCGATCGTGATGTTCGCCGTCGTCACCGGCGTGATCCAGACCATGCAGTACTACACGCAGCCACTCATCGCCGGGAAGGTCGCCTCGGGCGTGATCCAGGGCGCGGGCACCCAGTTCGAGCCCGGGTATCCGGAGAAGTCCACGCTCACCCTCCCCCAGCTGGTCTACAACCTCGGCTTCCAGCGCTTCGACTACGGCTCCGCGTGCGTCGTCGCCCTGGTCCTCTTCGCCCTGTCGATGGTGTTCACCGCGTTCCTGATGCGGCGCCGGGGCGGTCTCATCCAGGCAGGTGAATGACGATGACCCAAGTGCTGGAAAAGCCGGTCGAGCTGACGGCCCCCGCCTCACCCGCCGAGCGCACCGCCCGTCGCCGGGCGGTCCTGGAGTGGGTCGCGATCCACTCCCTCGGCCTCGCGGTCGCCCTCTTCTTCACGCTGCCCTTCGTCTTCGTCTTCCTCACCTCGCTCATGAGCGACACCCAGGCGCTCAGCCGCGATTTGATCCCGCACACCTGGGAGTGGGGCAACTACCGCAAGGTGTTCGACACTCCGGGCTTCCTGACCTGGTGGAAGAACACCCTGATCTACGCCGGCCTGGGCACCGTCCTGACCGTGGTGTCCTCGATCCCCGTGGCGTACGCGCTGGCCAAGTTCCGCTTCCGGGGCCGCAATCTGTCCCTCATGCTGGTCATCTCGATGATGATGCTGCCACCGCAGGTGGTCATCATCCCGATGTACCTGTTCTGGGCGAAGCAACTGGACCTGTCGGGCACGCTGTGGCCGCTGATCATCCCGATGGCGTTCGGGGACGCGTTCTCCATCTTCCTGCTGCGGCAGTTCCTGATGACGATCCCGAACGAGTACCTGGACGCGGCCAAGGTGGACGGCTGCGGCGACCTGCGGACCCTGCTGAAGGTCGTCCTGCCGATGGCGAGGCCCGGCATCGCGGCCGTCGCGCTCTTCCAGTTCTTCTACGCCTGGAACGACTACTTCGGCCCCCAGATCTACGCCTCCGAAAATCCGGGCGCCTGGACCCTCTCGTACGGCCTGGAGTCCTTCAAGGGCGCGCACCACACCGACTGGAACCTCACCATGGCCGCCACCGTCCTGGTCATGGCCCCCGTGATCCTCGTGTTCTTCTTCGCCCAGAAGGCGTTCGTCGAGGGCGTCACGCTCACCGGAGTGAAGGGTTGATCCACGCATGCTGCATCTCCCCGGGGGACAACCCCCGGACCCCCGGCCGATGATCGTCCTCTCCCGCACCCGGAAGCGAGGCACCCTCCAGTGAAACTCACCGTGGTCGGCGGAGGCTCGACCTACACACCCGAACTCGTCGATGGCTTCGCACGCCTCAGGGACACCCTGCCCGTCGAGGAACTGGTGCTGGTCGACCCGGCGGCGGACCGGCTGGAGCTGGTCGGCGGCCTCGCCCGCCGCATCTTCGCCAGGCAGGGCCACGGCGGCCGGGTCGTCACCACCGCCGACCTGGACGCGGCCGTCGAGGGCGCGGACGCGGTGCTGCTCCAGCTGCGCGTCGGCGGACAGGCGGCCCGCGAGCAGGACGAGACCTGGCCGCTGGAGTGCGGCTGCATCGGCCAGGAGACGACCGGCGCGGGCGGCCTGGCCAAGGCGCTGCGCACGGTCCCGGTGGTCCTGGACATCGCCGAGCGGGTCCGCCGTGCCAACCCGCGCGCGTGGATCATCGACTTCACCAACCCGGTCGGCATCGTCACCCGCGCCCTGCTCCAGGAGGGGCACCGGGCGGTCGGACTGTGCAACGTGGCGATCGGCTTCCAGCGGAAGTTCGCCAACCTGCTCGGGGTGACGCCCGCGGACGTCCACCTCGACCATGTCGGCCTCAACCACCTCACCTGGGAGACGGGTGTCCGCCTCGGCGGCCCCGAGGGCGAGAACGTCCTGCCCAAGCTGCTGGCCGAACACGGCGAGACGATCGCCGACGACCTGCGGCTGCCCCGCCCGCTCCTGGACCGTCTGGGCGTGGTCCCGTCGTACTACCTGCGCTACTACTACGCGCACGACGCGGTGGTGCGGGAGCTGCGCACCAAGCCCTCCCGCGCGGCGGAAGTGGCCGCCATGGAAGGGGAGTTGCTGACGATGTACGCCGACCCGGCGCTGGACGAGAAGCCGGAGCTGCTGGCCAGGCGCGGCGGCGCCTACTACTCGGAGGCGGCGGTGGACCTGGCGGCGGCCCTGCTGGGCGGCGCGGGCAGCCCGTACCAGGTGGTGAACACCGTCAACCGGGGCACCCTGCCCTTCCTGCCCGACGACGCGGTGATCGAGGTGCAGGCGGCGGTCGGGCCGACGGGCGCCGTCCCGCTGCCCGTGCCGGAAGTCGACCCGCTGTACGCGGGGCTGGTGGCGAACGTGACGGCGTACGAGGAACTGGCGCTGGAGGCGGCGCTGCGCGGGGGCCGGGAGCGGGTGTTCCGGGCCCTGCTGGCCCACCCCCTGATCGGCCAGTACGAGTACGCCGAGACCCTCACCGACCAGTTGATCGCGCACAACCGGGAGCACCTCGCGTGGGCCTGACCGCAAGTGTCCTCGCCATCGACGCGGGCAACAGCAAGACCGACGTCGCGATCCTGGCGGCGGACGGCAGCGTCCTGGCCACCGCTCGCGGCGGCGGGTTCCGCCCGCCGACGGTGGGCGTGCCGGCGGCGGTGGACGAGCTGGCGCGGACGGTCGCCCGGGCCTGTGCCGCGGCCGGGGTGGACTCCGTCGCGCATGTCTCGGCGTGCCTGGCCAACGCCGATCTGCCGGTGGAGGAGGAACAGTTGGCGGCGGCGCTGCACGCGCGTGCGTGGGGCACGACGGTGGAGGTCCGCAACGACACCTTCGCCATCCTGCGCGCGGGCGTGGCCGAGCCCCGGGGCGTCGCGGTGGTCTGCGGCGCGGGCATCAACTGCGTCGGCATGCGCCCCGACGGGCGCTCCGCCCGCTTCCCGGCGCTGGGCCGCATCTCCGGTGACTGGGGCGGCGGCTGGGGCCTGGCGGAGGAGGCGCTGTGGTTCGCGGCGCGGGCGGAGGACGGCCGGGGGGAGCCGACCGAGCTGGCGCGCACGCTCCCGGCCCACTTCGGGCTGGACTCCATGTACGCCCTCATCGAGGCCCTGCACCTGGAACGGGTCGAGCCCGTCCGGCGCCACGAGCTGACGCCGGTGCTGTTCGCCACGGCGGCCGGCGGCGACGCCGTGGCCCGCGCGGTCGTGGACCGGCTGGCGGAGGAGGTGGTGACCATGGCGACGGTGGCGTTGTCGCGGCTGGACCTCCTGGACGAGGAGACGCCGGTCCTGCTGGGCGGCGGTGTCCTCACCGCCGGGCACGCCCGGCTCGACGACGGCATCCGGGAGCTGCTGGCCGCGCGGGCGCCGAAGGCGGTGCCCCGGGTGGTGACGGCGAGCCCGGTGCTGGGCGCCGCGCTGCTCGGGCTGGACCGGCTGGGAGCGGGGTCCCGGGCGGGCGAACGGGCGCGGAGCCACTGGGAGGACGGTGCCTGATCCGGGCGGTGGCCAGGGGGAACCGAACAGAATCCCGGCGCGTGTTCAAGGGCACGGGGAGGTGACAAAGCTGCCCCCCGCTGCCCAATGTCACCCCTGGCGGTGATACTGGTCGGCGAGCAGATGACCATGGGGGAGGTCAAAGTGACACACCCGCCGACGAGCAGCGCGGCGCCACCCGTGCCGGCACCGCCGCCGGCCCCGGCACCACCGCCCGCACCCGTGCCCCGCCGCACCGCGTTCGCGGAGGGCGTCGACCGGCTGCGGGCCGCCGCGACCACGGAACCGGGGCGGCTGCGCATCATCGGCGCCGTACTGGCCCTGCTGGTCGTCGCGTTCGGCGCGGTCACCGCCTGGCAGACGACCGAGCGCGCGACCGCCGCCGACGACGTGCTGCACAGCAGCCAGCCGCTCAGCTCCGGCGCGGCAGACATCTACCGCTCCCTCGCGGACGCCAACACGGCCGCGTCCAGCGGGTTCCTGGCCGGCGGCCAGGAGAGCGCCGCCTCCCGCGACCGGTACGAGAAGGACATCCGTACCGCCGCCGCGGGGCTCGTCACGGCCGCCGCCGCCTCCGAGCCGGGCTCCTCCTCGGAGGCGACCGTCACCAAGATCAACAAACTGCTCCCGGTGTACAAGGGCCTGATCGAGCGCGCCCGCACCTACAACCGGCAGGGCTACCCGGTGGGCGGCGCGTACCTGCGCTACGCCAACGACAAGATGCAGAACGAGATGCTCCCGGCCGCCGAGGAGCTCTACGAGAAGGAGAACCAGCGGCTCGGCGCGGACTACGCGGACGCCACGCCCTATCCCTGGGCGGCGATCGCGCTCGGCGTCCTCGCCCTGGCCGCGCTCGCCTGGGCCCAGCAGCGGGAGTACCGGCGCACCAACCGCGTCCTGAACCACGGACTGGTCGCCGCCACGGCCACCGCCACGGTGGTGCTGCTCTGGCTGGTGATCGGCCACAGCGTCGCCCGGGCCGGCCTCAACAGCTCCTACGACCACGGCGTCCGCTCGCTGAACGTGCTGCACGACGCCCGCAGCGCCTCCCTCAAGGCACGCGGCAACGAGAACCTCAGCCTGGTGGCGCGCGGCGCCCAGACCACCAAGGTCGGCGACGAGACGTACGACACCTACTACTACGACTTCGACAAGGACATGAACGCCCTCGGCAAGGGCCTGGCCGAGGCGGCGAAGCTCGCCGACGACCAGGCGGGCGGCAAGCCGGTCCAGGCGGCCGAGGGCAACATGACGGAGTGGAAGAAGCGCCACACGGCGGCCCGTTCCGAGGACGAGAACGGCAACTACCAGCAGGCCCTCGACCTGGTGATAGGCGCCAAGGGCGCGACCGGCGAGTGCTTCGACGCCGTCGACCTCAACCTGCAGCACGCCCTCGCCCACGAACAGGCCGAGTTCCAGCGGTCGGCGGGCAACGGCCGCGACGCCATGACGGGCCTTTCCGCCGGCGCCGCCGTCCTCGCCGTCCTCGGCGCGGCGGGCGCCCTCCTCGGTATCGGCCGCAGGCTTTCGGAGTACCGGTGACAGGGGGCGCGAACATGAACGCACGACGGGTGCGGGCCGCTCTGCGGGGCTGGGGCGGCGTGGGCGCGATGGCGGCGGTGTGCGCGCTGGCGCTCGCCTTCGTGCTGCTGCTGCCGCTGAGCCAGCCGGACGGCGGCCACGGCGCGGGAGTCGGGGGGCAGGGCGTCGCCAGTGTCCGCCAGGTGCGGGCCAAGGCCTGCACGGATCCCGAGAAGCAGACGCTGTCCCCGTCGGGCGCGGACGGTCCGACGATCGACGCGATCAAGGCCCGCAAGGGCGACAAGCGCAAGATCGTCGTGGGCGTGGACCAGAACAGCTACCGCTGGGGCTACCGCAACCCGAACAACAAGGACGCGGAGCTGGAGGGCTTCGACATCGACCTCGTCCACCGGATCGCCCAGGACATCCTCGGCGACCCGAAGGCCGTCCAGTTCAAGGCCATCCCCACCAGCCAGCGCACCGAGGCGGTCAAGAGCGGCCGGGTCGACATGGTGGTCCGCACGATGACCATCACCTGCGAACGCCTGGACGAAGTCGCCTTCTCGGCACCGTACTTCAAGACCGGCCAGCAGGTGCTCGCGCCCAAGTCGTCCCCGATCAAGGGGTACGGCTCCACGCTGGCGCACAAGAGGATCTGCACGGCCGCCGGTTCGACCGCCTACGCCCGGCTGGACGAGGACAAGAGGACCGGCAAGCTGGCCGCCTCCGCCGACATCTCCCGCACCGTCCCCAACCAGCTCGACTGCCTGGTACGACTGCAGCTCGGCGAGGCCGACGCGGTCGTCACCGACGCCGCGCTCGCCGCCAGCCAGGCCGCCCAGGACCCGACGGTCGAACTGAAGGGCGCCGCCTTCACCACCGACTACTACGGCGTGGCGATGAGGAAGGACGCCACCGATCTGGTACGCCGGGTCAATCAGATCCTGGTGGAGTACCGCGCGAGCGGCTGGCAGGCGTCGTACGACACATGGCTGTCGGCGACACTGGGGAAGAACGCGAGCCCGTCGAAGCCACCCGCCCCGGAGTATCTGCGGGGGAGCTGACCGGGGCGTCGAGCAGGCGATCTTCGGGCATGAACTCCAGCAGACTTGAGGCGACGAGAGCGAGAGGTGATCGATGGGCGTCACGGACCCCGCCGGGCCGGTGATGGACCGGGACGAGGTGGACCGTGCGCTGGCGCGGCTCGGCGCGGAGCACGAGGCGATCGAGACCTCGCTCCTCGCCCTGCAGGACCACGCGGGCCGCAGACTCCTCGAAGGCGCCGAGCTCACCGGCATCACGCACGAGCGCTGGGCGGCCACCGAGGCGTCGATCACGCTGCTGTGGGCGTACTTCGACGCGTACTCGGCCGCGCTGCGCACCGCGCGGGAGGTCCGCGCCCGGCGCCGCTGGTCCAGCCGCGAGGACCTGGTGGAGCTGACCGAGCTGCTGCGCGGCGAGTCCGTCACGGTCGCGGGCGGCGCGCTGCCGTCCACCGCGGGCCGGCTCAGCGAGCGGTTCTCACTGGCCTCGCTGGTGGACCGGATGAACGAGCTGTACGCCCGCTCGCTGGACATGGTCGTCACCGCCGACGCCGTCTGGTCCGCGCTGCCCGCCAGGATCGATTTACTGGCCGCCGAACTCCAGCGCACCCGCAGGCTGGCGCACTCGGTGGGCGTGCGCCCGGGCGAGCATCCGGCGGGCGACGACCTGGAGCGCATCACGCGCACCCTGACGAAGCTGCGCGAGCAGGTGGTCACCGACCCGCTCGCCTTCTGGGTACCCACCGAGGGCAGTTCGGCACCGGGCGGCGGCCGGCCGGACACCACGGTGTACGACCGTGAGGCGCGCGCCCTGGAGGACGTACGGCGGGAGATCGACGCGGTACTGACGGTCCGCCAGGACGCCGAACAGCGGCTGGTCCGGCTGCGGGACGTGCTCTCCCGCGCGGACCGCACCCTCGCCGAGGCACGCACCGCGCGCGGCGAGGTGCTGGCGAAGATCGCCGCGACGGAGGTGCCGGTGGTCAGCGGCCCGCCGACCGTGCTGCAGGAGCAGCTGGCGACGGCCGCCGAGTACCGCCGACAGGCGCAGTGGCACCGTCTCTCGCCGCTCCTGGAGTCGCTGGAGCAGAAGGCGGAGGACGAACTGCTGCGGGCCCGCGAGTCGTTGACCGCGGTCACCGCGCCGCTGGCGGTGCGTGCCGAACTGCGCGGCCGGCTCGACGCGTACAAGGCGAAGGTCGCCCGGCACGGGCTCGCCGAGGACCCGTTCCTCATCGAGCGCTACGACGCGGCGCGCCGCATGCTGTGGAGCGCGCCCTGCGATCTGCGCGTCGCCGAACAGGCCGTACTGCGCTACCAGCAGGCGGCGGCCGAACTGCTCGGCGCGCCGCGCGTGCCGCAGCAGGGCGGACCAGAGGACCGTAGGGGGGAACAGGCGTGAGTCAGGCACAGCGGACGTGTCAGCGGCCGGGCTGCGAGGGCAGTTACGAGGACATGGGCGGCGGCGAGCTGTACTGCGACACGTGCGGTCTCGCCCCGGTGGTCAGCGCGAACGGCATGGTGGGCTCGCCGCCAACCGGCGTCACCGGCGGTGGCCGGGGCTCCTCGGGCAGTTCCAGCGCGCGCTCCAGCAGCCGCAGTTCGCGGACGTCGTCGCATTCGTCGAAGTCCCGCCGGTCGGTGTCGGGGCGGCTGTCCCGCTCCCTGTCGGGCAAGTCGACGGGCCGCTCGGTGTCGGTGCGCAGCTCCGGCTCCAGCACCGGGTCGTCGGGGCGCAGCAGGCTGGGCGCGGGGCTGGTCACGGTGCCGCAGGTGCCGCGGCCCGACCCGCGCGCGATGGTGCTGGAGAACCCGGAGGTGCCCGAGCGCAAGCGGTTCTGCTCGCGCTCGGACTGCGGGGCGCCGGTCGGGCGGGCGCGCGGGGAGCGCCCCGGGCGCACGGAGGGCTTCTGCACCAAGTGCGGCAACCCGTACTCCTTCGTGCCGAAGCTGAAGTCCGGGGACGTGGTGCACGGCCAGTACGAGGTCGTGGGCTGTCTGGCGCACGGCGGCCTGGGCTGGATCTACCTCGCGGTGGACCGCGCGGTCTCCGACCGGTGGGTGGTGCTCAAGGGCCTGCTGGACACCGGCGACCAGGACGCGATGGCCGCCGCGATCTCCGAGCGGCGCTTCCTCGCGGAGATCGAGCACGCCAACATCGTGCGGATCTACAACTTCGTGGAGCACCTCGACCAGCGCACCGGCTCCCTCGACGGCTACATCGTCATGGAGTACGTGGGCGGCAAGTCGCTGAAGGAGATCGCCAACGCCCGCCGCACGGCGGACGGCAGGCGTGACCCGCTGCCGGTGGAACAGGCCTGCGCGTACGGCATCGAGGCCCTGGAGGCGCTCGGCCATCTGCACAGCCGCAACCTGCTGTACTGCGACTTCAAGGTCGACAACGCCATCCAGACCGAGGACCAGCTCAAGCTGATCGACATGGGCGCGGTGCGCCGCATGGACGACGAGGAGTCGGCGATCTACGGCACGGTGGGCTACCAGGCCCCGGAGGTCGCCGAGGCCGGTCCGTCGGTGGCGTCCGACCTGTACACGGTGGGCCGTACGCTCGCGGTCCTCACCTTCGACTTCCAGGGGTACACCAACGTCTTCGTGGACTCCCTGCCCGACCCGGACAACATCGAGGTCTTCCGGCAGTACGAGTCCTTCTACCGCCTGCTGGTCCGCGCCACCGACCCCGACCCGGCCCGCCGGTTCGCCTCCGCGCAGGAGATGGCCGAGCAGCTCACGGGCGTGCTGCGGGAGGTCGTGTCCCTGCAGACGGGACGGCCCCGGCCCGCGCTGTCGACGCTGTTCGGGCCCGAGGTGAAGGTCACCGACACGGAGTTGTTCCCGAAGCCGGCCGGGGACGTGTCGCTGCTCGGGGCGAGAGCGCCGCGGGTGAAGGGCGGCGCCGCCGGCTCCCCCGCGGTCAACGGCTCCACGGGCGCCGTCCCCGGCATCGTCAAGACCGTCCACACACCCGCCGCCGCCCTCGCGCTGCCGGTGCCGCACGTCGACCCGACCGACCCCAACGCCGGTTTCCTGGCGGGCCTGATGGCCTCCGCGCCGGGCGAGCTGATCGGCGCGCTGGCTGCGGCGCCGCAGCAGACCGTGGAGACGCGGCTGATGCAGATCCGCGCGCGGCTGGAGCACGGCGACTACGACACCGCGCTGATGTCCCTGGCGAAGCTGGAGGAGGAGCGGCCCGACGACTGGCGGGTGGTCTGGTACCGGGGCGTGGCCGCGCTGGCCACCGGGGACTTCGAGGGCGCCGCGCTCTCCTTCGACGCGATCTACGACGCCTTCCCCGGCGAGAGCGCGCCCAAGCTGGCGCTCGGCCTGTGCGCGGAGGTGCTCGGCCAGCTCGACAACGCCGCCGAGTACTACCGCCTGGTGTGGTCGACCGACCCGAGCCATGTCAGCGCCGCGTTCGGCCTGGCCCGCGTCCAGCTGGCGGCCGGGGACCGGCGGGGGGCGGTCCGCACGCTGGAGTCGGTGCCGGAGTCCTCCATCCACTACACGGCCGCGCGGGTGGCCGCCGTTCGGGCCCGGCTCCGGCAGCGCGCGGCGACCGCGTCCGACGTACCGTTCCTGGAGGACCTGACGGCCGCCGCGGCCCAGGTGGAGGCGCTTCAGGCGTACGGTCTGGACCCGGCACGGCGCGAGCAGTTGTCGGCGGAAGTGCTCGGCAGCGCGCTCGACTGGATACTCTCCCAAGGTCAGGGCGCCCAGCCCGCCACGGGCGGCCGGGTGCTGCTCGGCAGCGGTCTGGACGAGCGGGGACTCCGTTTCGGCCTGGAACGCGCGTACCGCACGCTGGCCCGGCTCGCGCCCGGCGGCGAGGAGAGGATCGACCTGGTGGAACGGGCCAACCGTTACCGCCCCCGGACGTGGGTGTAGTTGATGTCGCAGATGCCCCAGCAGGCCGCACTGTCGCAGTGCCCCAACTGCGCGGAGCCGCTCGAGTCGGACGACCGTTTCTGCGGTGTGTGCGGGTACGACCTGTCGGTGGTGCCCGCGCCGCCGCAGGACCACCCGACGCTCACCATGAACGGCTCGGGCGCGCCCGGCCCGAACGCGGCCTGGCCCGTCGCACAGCCCCCGGACGGCTCCGCCACTCCGCCGGCGGCGCACCTGCCGACGGACCTCCCGGGCACCGACTCGGGCGGCTCCGCGCTGCCGCCGGGCACGCCCGCGCCACCGGCGGTCCCCCCGCCCCCGGCCGCCCCGCCCGCTCCCCCTGCCCCGGCCTCCGGTGTGCGGTTCGACCGGCCGCCGCAGCCCGAGGACTACCCGTTGCAGGCGCCGGACCCCCGGGTGGCGGCCGACGCCGCGGGCCCGGCCGAGGAGGCCAAGGTGTGTGTCGCCTGCCGGGCGGGCCGCGTGGACAGCGACGGCTACTGCGAGAACTGCGGGCATGCCCAGCCCCGCGAACGCGACCACATGGAGCAGGAGTCCGGCCCGGTCGCCGCCGTCAGCGACCGCGGACTGCGCCACCATCGCAACGAGGACGCCTTCACCGTCGGCCACACGGCGCTGCCCGACGGCTCGCCCGCGATGCTGGCGATCGTATGCGACGGCGTCTCCTCGGCGACCCGCCCCGACGACGCCTCGCTGGCCGCGTCCCGGGCGGCGGGCGAGACGCTGCTGGCCGCCCTGCCGCACGGCACGCACCCGCAGCAGGCCATGCACGACGCGATCGTCGCCGCCTCGCAGGCGGTCAACGCCCTCGCCGAGGAGCCCGTCGCGGCCCGCGAGCACGCCGTGCACCAGAACGCCCCCGCCTGCACGATCGTCGGCGCGGTGGTCACCTCCGGCCTGCTGGTCGTCGGCTGGGTCGGCGACAGCCGCGCCTACTGGGTGCCGCTGGACCGCGCCGCACCCTCGGCCCGGCTCACCGAGGACGACTCCTGGGCCGCGCAGATGGTCGCCGCGGGCCTGATGAGCGAGGCGGAGGCGTACGCCGACGAGCGCGCCCACGCCATCACCGGCTGGCTCGGCGCGGACGCCTACGAACTGGAGCCGCACACCGCTTCCTTCAAGCCGGACCGGCCCGGTGTGGTGGTGGTGTGCACGGACGGCCTGTGGAACTACGCGGAGACGGCCGAGGAGATGTCCGAGGTCGTCCCCCTCGACGCCGCCGCGCGCCCGCTGCACAGCGCCCGGGTGCTGGTCGGCCACGCCCTGGACGGCGGGGGCCACGACAACGTAACAGTGGCGGTCCTGCCGTTCCCGGCCCCGTCGCAGGGGGCAGGATCCGCCTGAGGCGGCGGGCCGGGAGGCCGCGCGAGCAGGCAGCCTCAGCGGGCCGGAGGGGACCGGTCCGCATACAGTCTTCGCCCACGGATCGTGGGTTCAGAGGGGGATCAGAGCAGTCATGGCCAATTTCTCGAAGCCGAACGTGCCCCAGTTCTCGGTGGACGTGTACCAGAACGAGTACCTGCCGGAGGGCGGCCGCGAGGTCAACGCGATCGTCACGGTGACCGCGACCGGCGGCGGGACCATCGGCGCCGCGGTGGCGGCACCCCACCTGTACGGCCCCGGCCAGGGCCCGTCCGCCGGCGTGGCGATCATGGTCGACTGTTCGGGGTCGATGGACTACCCGCCGACCAAGATGCGCAACGCCCGCGACGCCACGGCCGCCGCGATCGACACCCTGCGCGACGGCACGCACTTCGCGGTGGTCGGCGGCACGCACGTGGCCAAGGAGGTCTACCCGGGTGGCGGCCGGCTCGCGGTGGCCGACGCCACCACCCGGGAGCAGGCCAAGCAGGCGCTGCGCAGGCTGAGCGCGGGCGGCGGTACGGCCATCGGCACCTGGCTGCGGCTCGCCGACCGCCTGCTGTCCTCGGCGGACGTCGCGATCCGGCACGGCATCCTGCTCACCGACGGCCGCAACGAGCACGAGTCGCCGGAGGACCTCAAGGCCGCCCTCGACGAGTGCGCGGGCCGGTACACCTGTGACGCGCGCGGCGTGGGCACCGACTGGGAAGTGAAAGAAGTCACAGCGATCGCCTCCGCGCTGCTCGGCACCGCCGACATCGTCGCCGACCCGGCCGCTCTCGCCGCCGACTTCACGCGGATGATGGAGACGGCGATGGGCAAGGAGGTCGCGGACGTCGCCCTCAGACTGTGGACGCCGGTCGGCACCACCATCAAGTTCGTCAAGCAAGTCGCGCCCACGGTCGAGGAGTTGACCGACCGCCGCACCGAGGCGGGCCCGCGCGCCGGGGACTACCCCACCGGCTCCTGGGGAGACGAGTCACGTGACTACCACGTGTGCGTCGAGGTCCCGGCCGCGAGCATCGGCCAGGAGATGCTGGCCGCCCGGGTCTCGCTGGTCGTTCCGCAGCCCGACGGATCGGTGCAGAACCTCGGCGCACCGGGCCTCGTACGGGCCGTGTGGACCGACGACATGACCGCCTCCACCTCGATCAACCCGCAGGTCGCGCACTACACCGGGCAGGCCGAACTGGCACAGGTCATCCAGCAGGGGCTCGATCTGCGCAAAGCGGGCGATTCCGATGGAGCAACGGCCAAACTGGGGCGGGCCGTTCAGCTCGCCAGTGCCTCCGGGAACGCGGATACTGCGAAACTGCTTGCGAAGGTGGTGGACGTGGTCGACGCCGCGACAGGTACTGTGCGACTGAAGGCGAAGGTCGCGGAGGCCGACGAGATGACTCTCGAGACACGGTCCACAAAGACTGTTCGTGTAAAGAAGTGACATAGAACGAGTCGGAAACGACTCAGAACCGACTCAGCAGGACCCTGCGAGAGAGGGGGAAGCGCCGACATGCCGACCTGCCCGAACGGACACCAGTCGGGTTCCGACGACTGGTGCGAGGTCTGCGGTCACCGCATGGCCGGTGCCGTACCTCCGCCCCCTCCGCCGCCGCCCCCGACCGGCGGCGGCTACGGGTTCCCGCCGCCGCCTCCCGGTCAGGGCGGCCGGCCCGGCGGGCGCCCGCTGTCCTCCGTGCCGAACCACGAGCCGGAGCTCTGCCCGCAGTGCCGCACGCCCCGCGAGGGCGGTGCGCCGTTCTGCGAGGAGTGCCGCTGGAACTTCCTGACCAACACGGCGACCTCGTACACCCCGGCCGCCCCGCGCCCGACCGCGCCCGGCCCGTCCGCCCCCCGCTACCAGCAGCCCGGCCCGTCCTACGGCGGCGGCGACTCGTACGAGTACCAGGGCTCGCGCCCGTCCCAGATGAACCGTCCCGCCGAGCCGATCCCGCCGAACCCCTTCGGCAGCGAGCCGTCGGGACCGACGCCGTTCGGCGGTGAGCGCGGCCCGGGTGGCCCCCGGCAGGGGCCCGGGCAGGGCCCCGGTCCCTCGGGTTTCGGTGGCGACCGCGGTCCCGGCGGCCCCGGCCAGGGTGGTCCGGGCGGTCCCGGCCCGTCCGGTTTCGGCGGCCAGAATCCCGGCGGCCCCCCGCCCTTCGGCCGTGACCCGTCCGGCCCCGGCGGCCCCGGCCCCGGCCACCCCGGTGGTCCCCGCCCCGGTGGCCCCAGTGGTCCTGGCGGCCCCGGTGGTCCTGGCGGCTTCGGCGGCCCTGGCGGCCCCGGCGGCTTCGGCGGCGATCCGTCACGGCCCGCCGCGCCGCCGCCCGGCCCGCCCGCCGGGCCCGGTGGCACGGCCGGTGGTCCCCCGCCCGGGTTCCAGCAGGCCGCTCCGCCCGCCCCGCCCGCCTTCCCGCAGGAGACCCGCCGGCCCCCGGCGGGCAATCCGTCCTTCGGCGGCGGTGACGACGACTGGGTCATCTCCCCGCCGTCGGGCTCCAGCCCGGGCGGCGGCTACGGCTATCCGCAGCCCGGCGCCACCCAGGCCCCGTCCGGCTACCCGCAGGCGCCGCAGGCCCCGCAGGGACCGGCCACCTGGACGGCGACCATCGGCCCGGACCGCGAGTACTTCATGGCGATGATGCAGCGCTCCGGCCCCGAGGCCACGGGCCTGAACCTGCCCGCGTACTCGCCCGAGCAGCAGCGCACGCTCAGCGGCAACCAGGTCACCATCGGCCGCCGCCGGCACTCCACCGGCGACACCCCCGACATCGACCTGTCGGTGCCGCCGGAGGACCCGGGCGTCTCGCACCAGCACGCGGTGCTGGTGCAGCAGCCGGACGGCAGCTGGGCGGTCGTCGACCAGAACTCGACCAACGGCACCACGGTCAACGGCTCCGAGGAACCGATCCAGCCCTACGTGCCGGTGCCGCTGCAGGACGGCGACCGGGTGCACGTGGGCGCCTGGACGACGATCACCATCCGGCGCGGATAAGCGCGGACGCTCAGGGGAGGGGCCAGGTGTACGGCCCCTCCGGGTCGTCCAGCCAGGCCCACTCGCGGTCGCCGACGACCGTGATCCCGTACCGCTCGCGCCGCGGCATGCCCTCGCGTTCCCACAGCGCGTACGCCTCCTGGGGATCGAGGTCGCCCCGGCTCAGCGCCAGCAGGAAGCGGAAGAGCTCCTGCCGACGGGCCCGGCCCGGCAGCCCCTCCAGGGACTCCGGCCCCGGCTCGGGCCGGTGCCCGCCGCGCAGCGGGACGAAGAAGGCGGGCGTGGCCAGGAAGTTGCCCTCGGCATGCCCGGCGTCCCGTACGGTCAGCGCGACCAGTCCGGTGGCGACCGGCGTCAGGATCCGCGCGCCGGGGCGGCACTGGGCGAGCCAGGCGCGCGGCACCGACGGCAGGGCGCAGGTGGCGATGATCCGGTCGAACGGAGCGCGTTCGGGGACTCCGCGCGCCCCGTCACCGGTCACCACGACCGGGTGGTAGCCGGCGGCGTCCAGGTGCCTGCGGGCCGACTCGGTGATCTCCGGCTCCAGGTCGACGGTGGTGACCGGTTCGCCGTCGCCGAGCCGGTGGGCGAGCAGGGCCGCGTTGTAGCCGGTGCCCGCGCCGATCTCCAGCACGCGGTCGCCCTCCGCCACCCGCAGTTCGACGAGCATCTGCGCCATCAGCGAGGGCTGGCTGCTGGAGGAGACCAGCTCGCCGTCGCGCAGCCGGGTGGCCAGCGGGGTGTCGGCGTAGGCCCCGCGCAGCCACCGCTCCCGCGCCTCGGGGTCCGGGCTCTCACCCCATCTGCGCTCGTAGCCGCCGACGACACCGACGTAGTAGTACGGCACGAAGAGGTGCCGCGGCACCGCCGCGAACGCCTCCCGCCACACCGGGTCGTCGTCCCAGACCCGGCTCGCGTCGATCTCCCGCACCAGCGCGGCCCGCGCGGCGGCGGCGAGTTCGGCGAGGTTCCCCTCGTCATCGAGAGCGTACGAGCTCATGCGTCCACTGTGCTGCGCCGGGCGGCCGGAGGCGAGTGGTCCTAAGCCTTGAGTCCTCGGCCGGGGTGTCTGAGACCATGGGGGACGTGAAAGAGATTCGGCGCGGCACGCTTCAGGAGAAGACCTTCTACGAGCAGGTCGGCGGGGAGGAGACCTTCCGCCGGCTGGTCCACCGTTTCTACCAGGGAGTCGCCGGGGATCCGCTGCTCAAGCCGATGTACCCGGAGGAGGACCTGGGCCCGGCCGAGGAGCGGCTCACCCTCTTCCTCATCCAGTACTGGGGCGGCCCGACGACGTACAGCGACAACCGCGGCCACCCCCGCCTGCGGATGCGCCACGCCCCCTTCACCGTCGACCGGGCGGCGCACGACGCCTGGCTGCGGCACATGCGCGAGGCGGTCGACGAGCTGGGCCTGTCCGAGGAGCACGAGCACCAGCTGTGGAACTACCTGACGTACGCCGCCGCCTCGATGATCAACACGTCTGACTGACCCGGCCGGCCGGGGCCCACCCGGGTGCCCCCGGCGGTCACAATCCGGTCAAGTCCGCCCCACAACCGCTTACCCCCGGTCCGTCCCCTCTGACAACATCGCCCGGAGGTCTGGACAACGGGGGGACCGGATGAGGGGGTTGGTCGTCCTGCGCGCGCGGGCGCACCGTCTGCTGCTCGCCGCCGCGCTGCTCACCGTCCTGCTGACCACGGCGGTGCTGGCGACACTCACGGCGTACTCGGGCGCGATCGGCGACGCGGCGCTGCGCCACTCCCTGGCCGACCCGGGCAACGCCGCCGACACCGCCCTGATCGTCAAGGCGGACGTGCCCGCGGACCGGCGCACGGCCGCGGACACCGCCGTACGCCGAGGCGCCCGGCGGACCTTCGACGGGCTGCCGGTGACCGTACGGACGCTGGTGCGCTCCGGCCCGTACGCGCTGCCCCGCTCGCTCCAGCCCCCCGCCGAACGCTCCGGGGACCCCGACCTCACCTACTTCGCCGCGCTCGACCGCACACAGCTGCGGCTGGTCGCCGGACGGTTACCGCACGGGCCGGGAGAGGTGGCTCTGCCCCGGAGCGCCGCCCAGCGGCTCGGGCTGGCGCCCGGCGCCCGGCTCACCCTGGCCGACCGGCTGGACGGCCCGCCGGTGCGGGTCCGGGTGACGGGGCTGTACCGGCCGGTCTCGGCGACCGCGCCGTACTGGCAGCTGGACGACCTGCTGGGCCGCGGGATCAAGAAGTCCGGTTTCACCACGTACGGCCCCCTGCTCGCCGACCCTTCCGTCCTCACCGGCGGGAAGGTGAGCGCGGGGCAGTCGGCGTGGCTGGCGTCGGCCGACTTCGCCGCGGTGACGACCGGACGGATCGGCGCGCTGCGCACCACGGCCCGCACGGGGAGCGCCGCGCTGCGGCAGCCCGCCGCGCTGAGCGGGGTCACCGCCGCGACCACCTCGCTGCCCGACGTCCTGGACCGCGTCGACCGCGCGCTGCTCGTCTCCCGCTCCACCCTCCTCGTCGTCGCGCTCCAGCTGGCCCTGCTCGCCGGATACGCCCTGCTGCTCGTGGCCCGGCTGCTGAGCACGGAACGGGCGGGCGAGACACGGCTGCTGCGGGCGCGCGGAGCTTCCCGGGCGCGGATCGCGGGCCTGGCCGCCGGGGAGGCGCTGCTGCTCGCGCTGCCCGCCGCGCTCTGCGCCCCGCTGCTCGCCGGCCCGCTGACCGGGCTGCTGGCCGGGCGGGGCGCACTGGCCCGCATCGGCCTCCACCTGGACACGGCGGCCACCGGGCGCACCGGGGTGTGGCTGGTGGCGGCGGGCGTGGCCCTGGGGTGCGCGGTGGCGGTGGCGGCGCCGGCGCTGTCGTACGGCGAAGGGGGTCTGCGACCGGGCCGGTCCCGGGCGCTGCCCGCTCCCCTGCGCGCCGGTGCCGACATCGGGCTCCTGCTGGTGGCCGGGGTGGCGTACTGGCAGCTGGAACGGCAGACGACCGGTGCCGTCGGCGCCGACCGGACCGGCGCCCTGGGCATCGATCCGCTGCTGGTCGCGGCGCCCGCGCTGGCGCTGCTCGCGGGGACGGTGCTGACGCTGCGGCTGCTGCCGCCGGTGGCGCGGCTCGCCGAGCGGCGGGCGGCGGCCGGGCGGGGGCTGTCGGCGGCGCTGGCGGGCTGGCAGTTCAGCCGCCGTCCGAGGCAGGGCGCGGGGCCGGTACTGCTGCTGGTGCTGGCCGTGGCGCTCGGCATGCTGGCGATCGGGCAGGGCGCCTCCTGGAACCGTTCGCAGGACGACCAGGCCGACTTCCGGGCGGGCGCGCCGGTGCGTGTGCTCGGCGCCGGGGACGGCGGACTCGGCCGCACCGAGGTCTACGCCGCCCTGCCTCACGTACGCGACGCAGCCCCCGCCGTCCGCTCCGCGCAGCCGCTGTCCGGCGACCGCACGGCCACCGTGCTGGCGCTGGACACGGCGCACGCGGCGGACGAGGTGCTGATGCGCCGGGACCTGGCGGACGATCCGGTACGGCCGCTGCTGGCCGGGCTGACGACGAAGGGCTCCCCGGCCGGAGCCCGGGTCCCGGCCGGCACCGCGCGGCTGCGGCTGACGGCGGGGGTGCGCAGTTCGACGGGCCCGGGGACAACGGTGGACGTCACGGCCACCCTGGAGGACGGCCACGGGGTGCCGTACGAGCTGCCGTTCGGGCAGCTGACCGCCGACGGCCGCCCGCACACCCTGACCCTCGACCTGACCTCCTCCCCCGGCCCGGCCACGCTCACCGGGCTGCGTCTCGACATGACCCAGCCCGCGGAACGCGCCGAACACCACCGCCTCACCGTCTCGGAGCTGACCGCCACCGGCACCGACGGCACGGTGCGGCGGCTGGACCTCCCGGCCGCCTGGACCGGGTCCGCGCAGACCGGCGGAGCGGCGATCAAGAACCCGAAGACCGGCCCGACCCGGCCGCGCGTGGTCTCCGCCCGGCCGCTGACCGTCGAGTACGGCACCGGGTACCTCCCGGGCAAGAACATCTGGACGATCGCCACGGTGTCCGTGCTGCTGGGGGTGGAACAGCCTGCCGCGCCCGAGGTCACGGCCCTCGCCACCGACCGCTTCCTGAGCTCCGCGGGCGCCCGCGCCGGGCAGCGCGTCGAGCTCACCCTCGGCGGCCAGAACCTGCCGGTGCGGATCGTCCGGTCCGTCCGCGCCCTGCCCACCACCGCCGACCCGGCGAACTCCGGCGAACGCGACGGCGGGGCCGTCCTGATCGACCTGCGGTCCGTGAACCGGGCGCTGCAGGCGCGCTACGGCACGAGCGTCACGCCCACCGAGTGGTGGCTCGGCACCGCGCCGGGCGACGCGGCCGGGGTGGCCGCCGCCGTGCGCGCGCTGGCGGACGTCGATCCCGGGCAGGTGATGGTGCGGGACGAGATCGCGGCCGAACTGCGCGACGACCCCTTCGGCGCGGGCCCCGAGGCCGCGTTCGCCGCGGCGGCCGTGGTGGCGGCGGCGCTGGCCGCGGTCGGCTTCGCGGTGAGCGCGACCGGGTCGCTGCGGGAGCGCACCGCCGAGTTCGCCGTCCTGCGCGCCCTGGGCGCCCCACGCCGCCGGCTCGCCCGGACCGTCGCCGCCGAGCAGGGCGTCCTGGTGGGCCTAGCCCTGCTGGTGGGCGTCGCCCTGGGCACCGTACTGACCCGGGCCGTGCTCCCGCTGATCGTCCTGACCGCCGAGGCCACCCACCCCGTACCGAAGCTGCTGGTCCAGCTGCCGCCCGGCCAGGTGGCGGTGCTGCTCGCGGCCGTCGCGGCCACGCCGCTGGCGGTGACGGCGGTACTGGCGCTGCGCCGGGCGGATCCGGCGACCGGTCTGCGCAACCAAGGAGGTGAGTGAGGTGAGCCTGCCCGTGATCGCCCCGTGGATCCGTACCCGGCTGCGGGCCGCGCCGCTCGCCGCGGTCGCGCTCGCGCTGCTGGTGGCGGTGACCGCGTGTCTGGCCGGGGCGTTCCCGCGTGCCCTCGACCGGTACGAGGACGCGGGGCTGCTGCGCGCCGCACGGCAGGCGCGGCCCGACCGGACGACCGTGCGGGTCTCCGCCCCGCAGCCGGACATCGGCATGCCGCCGCAGGAACGCGCGGCGGCCATGCGCCCGGCGGCGTTGCGCGCGCAGCACGCGAAGCTGCTCACCGCCGTCGAGCGGCCCCTGGTGGTGGACCGCGGCCAGTCGGCGTACGGCGTGGCCACCACCGAGCATCCCGCCGTGCCCGAGCCATGGATACCCCGCCCGACCGGTCTGCCCGGCCATGTCGCGCTCTTCGCGCAGAGCGGGCTCGCCGACCACGCGGCCGTGCGCGAGGGCCGGCTGCCGCGCGCGCCCGGCACGGCGGACGAGAAGGCCACCGAGGTGGAGGCCGCCGTCACCGCCGCCACCGCCAAAAGCCTGCACATCAAGAACGGTGCCGTCATCCACGTCCCCGGCGTGGCCCGCGGCCCGCTCACCGTCCGCGTCACCGGCATCCTCACCCCGCGCGACCCGGCCGGCGCCTACTGGTCGGCCCAGCCCCTGCTGCGCGACCCGACCCTGGTCAGCGTGCCCACACCCGGCCCGGACCCGCAGCAGTACTGGCTCGGCGCCCTGCTGCTGCACCCGGAGGCGGCCCCCGTGATGCTGGGCGCGGCGGGCGACCCGGAGCGCTACTGGCACCTCGCCCCTCGCCTGGACCGGCTGCACGCCCGCGACCTGGGCGGCCTCAGGTCCGCCGTCGCCGCCCTGGAGTCCGGCCCCGGCCTGCAGCGCGCCCGCGCCGTCACCGGCTACGGCGGCGAAGTCGGCACCGGCCTGGACGACGTCCTCACCTCCTTCTCCCGGCTCCGCTCGGGCATCGGCCCGCTGGTCGCCGTGGCCGCGTTCGGCACCGGCACGGTCGCCGCCGTCGTCCTGCTCATGGCGGGCGGCCTCACCGCCGACCGCCGCCGCGCCGAACTCGCCCTGCTCCGCGCCCGCGGCGCGTCCCTGCCCGGCCTCACCGGCCGGCTGTGCGCCGAGACGGCCGTGGTCGCCGTGCCCGCGGGCGCGCTCGGCCTCACGGCCGCGCTGCTCGCCGTGCCCGAGGGCCGCCCCGGGTACGCCGTCGCCGCCGCCCTCGCCGTGACCGTGACCGCCTGCGCCGCGCTTCCGCTGCGAGCCGCCCTCACCCACCGGTCCGTACGCGTCACCGGCCCCCGCGAGGACGTGGCGTCCGTACGACCGTCCCGGCGCCGTACGGTCGCCGAGCTCACGCTGCTCGTGCTGGCGGCGGCGGCCGTGGAGGCGCTGCGCAGGCGGGGTGCTTCGGGGTCCGCCGGGGACCAACTGGTGGCGCTGGCGCCCGTGCTGGTGGGGATGATCGCGGCGCTGGTGCTGGTCCGCCTGTACCCGCTGGTGCTGCGCCGGCTGGCCCGCCCGGCCGGACGGCTGCGCGGGGCGGTCGGCCACCTGTCCCTGGCCCGCGCGGCCCGCTCCTCGGTCTCCGCCGTGCTGCCCCTGCTGGCGCTGCTGACCGCGCTCACCACCGCCGCGTTCGGCGGCTCGGTCCTGGCGGGCGTGGACGAGGCCCGCGACCGGGCGGCGCTGCTCACCGTCGGCGCGGACGCCCGCGTCGACTCCGACGCCCCGCTGCCGGCCGGCCTCGCCGCCCGGGCCCGCGACGTGTCCGGCGTGCGCGGGGTGGCGGCGGTGAGCATCGCCTACCAGGCGAAGCCGGAGGACGGGCAGGACTCGGTGCCGCTGGTGGGCGTGGATCCGGGGACGTACGGGAAGCTGGTGACCGGGACGGGGATCGGGGCCTTCGGCGAAGGGCGGCTGCAGCGCCCGGCGGCGAAGACGGCCCCGCTTCCCGCCCTGGCGTCCCCCTCGGTCGCGAAGACATACGGCACCCGTCCTTTCCCGGTCCGGCTGGAGGACGGCAGCGCGGTCACCGTCCGGATCACCGTCGTCCGGGACCGAACCCCGGCCCTGCCCGGCGCCGACTTCCTGGTCGTGGACCGCGCCGGGCTCGGCTCCGGCGCCGCCCCGCCGACCGCGCTGCTGCTGACGGGCGACCACGTGGACGCCCGCGCGCTGCGGCGTGCCGCGGGCGGCTCGACCACCGTGCATCTGCGGTCCGAGGAACGGGCCCGGTACGCCGACTCGCCGCTCCAGTCCGGCGCCGAGCGGGTGTACACGGCGGCGGTGGCGGCGGGCGCCGGGTACGCCGTCCTCGCCCTGCTCCTCGCGCTGCTGCGCGCCGCCCCCGAACGCGCCGCGCTTCTCGCCCGGCTGCGCACCATGGGCCTGACCCGTTCCCAGGGCCGCCGCCTCCTCGTCCTGGAGTCCCTCCCGCAGGCCCTGCTCGCCGCGACCGGCGGCGCCCTCACGGGCTGGGCCGCCACCCGCCTCCTCTCCCCCGGCATCGACCTCACCACCATCGCCCTCGCCTCGTCCCAGACCCCGGTCGGCACGGCCGAACTGCGGACCGACCCGCTGTCGCTGACGCTTCCGGCGGTGGCGGTCGTGCTGGTGACGGTGGGGGTCGCGGGGGCGCAGGCCTGGTGGACGGGGCGGCGGGGGGCGGTGGGTGAGCTGAGGGCGGGGGATGCGCGATGACCGCCCACCGTTCAGGAGACCCGATGACGACGAACCCCACCCTCACCGACCTGACCACCCGGGCCACCGCACACCGCGACCGCCCCGCCTATGGCCACGACGCCCTGATCACCTGCGACCGTCTCGTCCGTATCTTCACCACGGACGGCGTCGAGGTGCAGGCCCTCCAGGGCCTCGACCTGCTGGTCCGCAAGGGCGAGCTCATGGCCCTGGTCGGCGCCTCCGGCAGCGGCAAGTCCACGCTGATGAACATCCTGGCCGGGCTCGACACCCCCACCGCGGGAGCCGCCCGGGTGGCCGGCCGCGACCTGCTCACCATGACCGCCAAGGACCGCCTCGCCTACCGCCGCGAGGTCGTCGGCTTCGTCTGGCAGCAGACCTCGCGCAACCTCCTGCCGTACCTGACCGCCGCCCAGAACGTGGCCCTGCCGATGCGGCTGGCCGGCGCCCGCCGTCGCGGAAGCCGCCGCGCCCACGCCGAACGCGCCCTGGAACTGCTGGAGTTGCTGGAGGTCGCCGACTGCCGTGACCGCCGCCCCCAGGAGATGTCCGGCGGCCAGCAGCAGCGCGCCGCCATCGCGGTCGCCCTCGCGGGCGCCCCGGAGGTCCTGCTCGCCGACGAACCCACCGGTGAACTCGACTCCCGCACGGCGGCGCAGATCTTCGACGCCTTCCGCACGGCGAACGAACACCTCGGCACCACCATCGTCATCGTCACCCACGACCAGGCGGTGGCCGGCGAGGTCCGCCGCACGGTCGCCATCCGCGACGGCCGCACCTCCACGGAGGTCCTGCGCCGCAGCGAGGTCGACGCCGCCACCGGCCACGAGACGGTGGTCGCCCGCGAGTACGCCATGCTGGACCGCGCCGGGCGCCTCCAGCTCCCCGCCGACTACACCGAGGCCCTCGGGATGCGCGACCGCGTCGCCCTGGAGCTGGAACCGGACCACATCGGCATCTGGCCGGACGACAGCGAACGGGACTGACGGCCGGCCGGGCTCAGCGCACGCTGATGCCGAGGCCCCCGAGCCCGCTCCGCCGTACCGCGATCGATCCGTACGGCGTACGCAGCCGCAGCCAGGCCCCCGAAGAGAACAGCCCGACCTCACCGGCCCCGGCGGCCCGCAGGAATCCCAGCGACTGGGCCGCGTGCACGGCCCGCACCGGCAACGGGGTCTCCCCGACCGTCCGGGACCAGATGTCCCGCCCGATCGTGTCGAGCTCCGTCCGCGTCCGGCGCTCCGCCGCCAGGTCCTGGGTACGGGCCCGGAACTCGGCGACGGCCGCGGCGACCATCGCGCGCAGGGAGTCCACCGCGGGCAGCCCCGGCTCCGGCCGCCAGCCGCCGCGCGGCGGCAGCACACCGGCCCACGGCGGGCCGGTCACCGCGGCCGGCACGGCGGCCGTGGCCGCCTGCTCGTGCACGGACTCCAGCAGCTCACCGGCGGACACGGTCACGTCGAGGGTGACGTCCAGACCGTTCTCGTACGGCTTGGCGAGCCGCACCGCGCGGATCGCCAGCACCTCGAAGGACGGCGGTCGCCCGAACACGGCGAGCGCGGTGCCCGCCGCCTGGAGGCGCACCGCGGCGGAACGGTCGTAGTGGAGCAGCCGGGAGAGGAAGGCGGCGAGGTCCGCCGCCTCCCCGTCGTCGGCGAGATGGAGCACCGTCATGCGGCGACGGCCTTCTCCTCGTCGTCCATGTACTCCTGGAGGAACTCGCGCTCCTCCGCGGTGATCCGGCGCGGCCGCTCGGCCTCGAAGTCGAACGGCACGACCACCGTGGAGGCACGCACATAGACCAGGTCGTCGTCCTTCACCTCGTAGGTGATGGTGAAGGACGCGGCCCTGATCTCGGTGACCCACAGCTCGACGTCCACCGGGTGGTGCCGGTGGACGAGCTGCCGCTTGTAGTCGATCTCGTGGCGCGCCACGACGGACCCCTGCTTGAACTCCTTTTCCGGGCGGAACAAGAAGTCGATGCGGGCTTCCTCCAGGTAGCGGATGAAGACCGCGTTGTTGACGTGGCCGTACGCGTCCATGTCCGACCAGCGCAGCGGGCAGCGGTAGATGTGACGCAAGATCGATCAGCCCCGGGTCAGCTTCTTGTAGGTGGCACGGTGCGGACGCGCGGCGTCCGGTCCGAGCCGCTCGATCTTGTTCTTCTCGTACGACTCGAAGTTGCCCTCGAACCAGAACCACTTGGAGTCACCCTCGTAGGCGAGGATGTGCGTGGCGACGCGGTCCAGGAACCACCGGTCGTGGGAGACGACCACGGCGCAGCCCGGGAACTCCAGCAGCGCGTTCTCGAGGCTGGACAGGGTCTCGACGTCCAGGTCGTTGGTCGGCTCGTCGAGGAGCAGCAGGTTGCCGCCCTGCTTGAGGGTGAGCGCGAGGTTGAGCCGGTTGCGCTCACCGCCGGAGAGGACCCCGGCCGGCTTCTGCTGGTCCGGGCCCTTGAAGCCGAAGGCGGAGACGTACGCCCGCGAGGGCATCTCGACCTGCCCGACATTGATGTAGTCGAGCTCGTCGGAGACAACGGCCCAGAGCGTCTTCTTCGGGTCGATGTTCTCGCGGCTCTGGTCGACGTACGAGATCTTGACGGTCTCGCCGACCTTGATGCTGCCGGCGTCGGGCGTCTCCAGCCCCTGGATCATCTTGAAGAGCGTGGTCTTGCCGGCGCCGTTCGGACCGATGACCCCGACGATGCCGTTGCGCGGCAGCGTGAAGGACAGGTCCTCGATCAGCACCTTCTCCCCGAAGGCCTTGTTGAGCTTGTCCACCTCGACGACGACGTTGCCGAGCCGCGGCCCCGGCGGGATCTGGATCTCCTCGAAGTCCAGCTTCCGCATCTTGTCGGCCTCGGCGGCCATCTCCTCGTACCGGGCCAGACGCGCCTTGGACTTGGCCTGCCGTCCCTTGGCGTTGGACCGCACCCACTCCAGCTCTTCCTTGAGCCGCTTGGCGCGCTTGGCGTCCTTCTGGCCCTCGACCTTGAGGCGGGTCTGCTTGGTCTCCAGGTACGTGGAGTAGTTGCCCTCGTACGGGTAGGCACGGCCCCGGTCGAGTTCGAGGATCCACTCGGCGACGTTGTCGAGGAAGTACCGGTCGTGGGTGATGGCCACGACCGTTCCCGCGTACTTGGCGAGGTGCTGCTCCAGCCAGTTCACGGACTCGGCGTCGAGATGGTTGGTGGGCTCGTCGAGGAGCAGCAGGTCGGGCGCCTCGAGGAGCAGCTTGCACAGCGCGACGCGGCGCTTCTCACCACCGGAGAGGGTGGTGACGGGCCAGTCCCCGGGCGGGCAGCCCAGCGCGTCCATGGCCTGCTCGAGCTGCGCGTCGAGGTCCCATGCGTTCGCATGGTCGAGGTCCTCCTGCAGCTTGCCCATCTCGTCGAGCAGGGCGTCGGAGTAGTCCGTGGCCATCAGCTCGGCGATCTCGTTGAACCGGTCGAGCTTGCCCTTGATCCCGGCGACACCGTCCTGGACGTTCTCCAGTACGGTCTTCGCCTCGTCGAGCTTGGGCTCCTGCATCAGGATGCCGACGCTGTAACCGGGCGAGATGAAGGCATCGCCGTTCGACGGCTGCTCCAGCCCGGCCATGATCTTCAGCACGGTCGACTTACCGGCACCGTTCGGACCGACGACGCCGATCTTCGCCCCCGGCAGGAAGTTCAGGGTGACGTCGTCGAGGATCACCTTGTCGCCGTGCGCTTTGCGCGCCTTGCGCATGGTGTAAATGAACTCAGCCAAGAGAAACCGTCCGGCAGCTTGAAATCTGGCAGTGGGCAGATACACCCCATCTTGCCGTACCGCCACCCCTGCGCGGAAACGCGTAAGGCTCGATCCCCCTGACCTGCGCTTTCCCTGCCGACGACTACTGCCCGACCGTCCCCGCCGACCGCCGCCGCCGCCGGACAGCCCAGGGACGGCGTCGGCGCTGGCGATGATCCGGCTGGATACGCTCCTTGTCATGATCAGCTGAAGGGTGCCGTGATGAGCCAGTACTTCGACATGGGCGACGAGACCCTGTGGAACCCCTCCAATGGAGCTTCCCGTCTGTTCCTGCGCCAGGTGACGGTCTTCGAGGCGGAGCTGGAAGTCTCGTCGGGTATCGGGCCGATGGAGAACGACGAGTGCCAGATCGACCCGGCGACCTTCGAGATCTTCGTCCACGCCCTGCTGGCGCGGCATCGAAGAGCGAGCCATGCCATAGTGCTCGCGCTCTCCGAAGGGTTCACCACCACCGTGCTGGTCCTCGCGGAGCGCGCCGGGATCAGGGTGGACTGGGCACAGCTCGGAGCTGCCCCGGATGGCGCACTCGGCGATGTGCAGATTTCCGCGACCACGGGGATGTCCGCTCCGCCCGAGGACCGAGCCTGGGCGGCGGGACTGCGCGGGAAGGCACGAGAACTCGGAGCACGCATGCCTCGCTGACCAGGGCACCCACGTGTGGCGGGCGCGCCCGTCAGCGGTTCGTCGGTGTTTCCCGGTGGCGGAGGATCAGCAGTACGCCGCCGCCGATGACCACCAGGCCTATGGCCACGCCCGCGATCAGGGGGGTCATGGAGGAGCCGCCGGTCGCGGCGAGGTTGGTGTCGGCGGCTGTGCCTCCCACCGACGCCGGGCTCGGCTCGCTGAGGGTCTGGACCGCGTCACCGGTCTCGGCGGACTGGGTCTTGCAGTCCAGGACGCCGGTGAAGCGCTGCTGGAAGCCGCCCGGGCCGGTGATGGTGAAGTCGTAGGCCTGGTCTTCCTGGAGGGGGATGGCCACCGTGCGGGAGGCGCCCGCGGCGATGGTGTACTCGGTCTCCATCAGTTCGAAGGTGAACGGCTTGTCGCCGGTGTTGGCCGCGGTGATGTCCAGGGTGCCCTTGGCGCAGTTCTCGGCGGCCGACAGGGCCGGTATCGCGCCCTTCGCCGCCCAGCCGGCGCTCGCGGTGGCGGAGACCGTCGACTCGCTGGAGCCG
Organism: Streptomyces sp. NPDC039424; assembly: GCF_055639495.1. Lineage (NCBI taxonomy): Bacteria > Bacillati > Actinomycetota > Actinomycetes > Kitasatosporales > Streptomycetaceae > Streptomyces > Streptomyces sp. NPDC039424. The sequence continues at coordinate 357,967 of NZ_JBVKAI010000004.1, read as the reverse complement.
GCCAGGATCTGGGTCTGGCTGCGGCTGTCGGAGGTGAAGGCGCGGCCGACCGGGACGGTGGTCGACGCCTGGACGGTCAGCTCGGCGGAGCCGTCCGCGGCGTCCTCGGGGACGTCGAAGAAGAGCTGGCTGCCGTCCGAGGCCGAGGTGACCGGCTTGCCGGTCTTGTCGACGATGCGCACGCCGGTGATCGCCGCGTCCGCCGGCGGTGTCACCGTCACACCGCGCGCGTTGGTGTGCACCGTCACCGGGCCGAGCAGCCCACCGGGGCGGCCGGAGACCGCGGGCGGGTCGAGGGTGAGGGAGGCCTTGGGCTCCGCCACGTAACGGGCGCTCTTCTCCAGGTAGTCCGCGAGCTTCTCGGCCTGCGGGTCGACGGCGTCGACGTCCGCGCCGTCGGAGTAGCGCCAGATGGCGACCTGCGTGCCGGCCGCGGCGTCCTGCTCGGTGAGGCCGCGGGCGCCCGCCCGGTCGGCGAGCGCCGCGAGGTCGTTCACCTGGGGATAGGAGTTCTGCAGGATCCAACGGATGTCGCCGGACCGCTTGTTGGTGCCGAGCGAGGTGCCGCTCCAGGGCGTCTCCTGGTACTTGGCGTCCTTCTGCGTGGGGTTGTGCAGGTCGACGCAGTACGTCTGCAGGGTGCCGCCGCCCTCGACGGACATCTCGAACAGGCCCGCGGACACCCGCTGGTCGCCGCCGTCCTCGTGGATCACGGCCTCGCCGTACGTCTTCAGGCCGCCGATGGTGGCGGTCGCCCCGCCCTGGTGCTGCGGCGCCCCGTCGGCGGCGGCCGCACCGGCCCCGGCGAGCACACCGGTGGCCGCCAGCCCGGAGACCAGGGCGGCGGCGGCCAGTCGGGCCGGCCCGCGTCCACGCGCTGACCGCGTAGACGCAGTGGCGAACCCCGAGGACCCAGAGAACGCAGAAAGCACAGAATTCCCTTCGAGCAGGACCCGTTGACGTGGGGGGAACGGTCCCACCAGCAGAATCAGCAGCCCCGAGAGCTACGCCCGGTATCCTATGGATCAAGCGCACCGCGCTCGGCTGTCATATCGTCCGATGACCGATCCGACTCGGAATCGTTATCGCGGCTGTGGCTGACGTCACGTCACCGCAGCGGGCTCCGGCTGCTGTTGGGCGGGTGCGTCGGAGCCGTCCGCGGGCGGTGTCTCCCAGGTGGGTTCCGGTCGTCGCGGGATAGCCGCCTCCGGCTTGGCCGCGCGCCGGAAGGCCGAGGTGCCGCGGGCCATGTCGTGGCCGATCGCCACGGCGTCGAGGTCCGCGGAGGACCACTTCTGCCCGTCGCGGGTCTCCTCGCGGACCTTCAGCCTGCCCTGGACCACGACGGGGTCTCCCAGGTTCAGCGAGGCCGCCGCGTTGACCGCGAGCTGCCGGTTGGCCCACACCGTGAAGAAGTTGGTGTGGCCGTCCGTCCAGGCGTTCTTCTCCCGGTCCCAGTAGCGCGAGGTCACCGCCAGCCGGAACCGCACCGACGGGCCCGAGGCCAGCTCCCGGTACACCAGCTGCGTCGCCACGTTGCCCACCGCGCATACCATCGTCTCGTTCATCGCGAATCCCTCCCTCGCCCGGTCGCTTCCGCCGGGCAGATACGCGTACGGGCCCGTCCCGTACGGCCGCGTCTGCGAAACAGACTGCAGCCGTCGGGCCGGGCCCGCAGAGCGCTGTGGACCACCGGCCGGCTGTGGAAAAGTCCGTCACCCGGACGAGCGATCCACACCCTTGGGGACAGGGCTCACCCCACCGTGGCGCCCTCCCTGGTGACCCGCACGTACTGCTCGCGCACCTCCCGGTAGCGCAGCAGCTCCGCGGCCACCGGATCGAGCACCTGGGCCCGGCCGCAGCCCGCGGCGGCCTCCCTCAGCCGGCGCTCCGCGTCCTGGCCGTACCGCCGTGCCGGGCCGCGCGCCGCGATCCGGCAGCTCCACTCGACGAGCGGGCCGCCGACGATGCCGGACACCATCAGCAGCACCGGCACGCCCAGGTTGGGCGCCATGACGCCGACGATCTGGCACACCAGCCACAGACCGCCCACGATCTGCAGCAGGGTCATGGCCGCCTGGACCATCACGGCCACCGGCCACCAGCCCGGCCGCGGCGGACGCCCGGACGGCAGCCCCGCCTGCGACGCCAGCCCGTCCAGCGCCTCGGACAGTCCCTGCGACCCTCGTACGGCCGCCTCCCGCACCGCCTGCGCCCACGGCCCGGGCAACCCCGCCGAGGCCCGGTCGGCCACCGTGCGCACCGCCTGCTCGACCCGCTGGCGCGCCGTGGCCTCCTCGTCCGTCGGCGGGCGCACCGCGAGCCGTCCCGTGGAGGGTTCGCGGCGGCCCTGGGACCACCGCCACAGCCGCAGCCAGGGGGTGCCGCAGGCCCGGTTGGCGTTGCGCAGCCAGACACGTTCGGCGGCCTCTCCGGCGGCGGTGGCGCCCACGGCGTCCGCGAGCCGGGCGGCGAACTCCTCGCGCGCCTCCTCGCTCAGCCCGGCGCGCCGCCCGGTGGCGTACACGGGCCGCAGCCGGTCCGCGGCGGCGTCCACGTCGGCCGCGATACGGCGGGCAGCCGCCCCGCGCTCGGTGACGAACTCCCCGAGCGCCTCGCGCAGGTCGGCCACGCCGTCCCCGGTGAGCGCGGACAGGGCGAGCACGTTCGCGCCCGGTTCGCCGTACTCCCCCAGGGCGACACCGTCGTCGTCGAGCAGCCGCCGCAGGTCGTCGAGGACCTGGTCGGCGGCCTCCCCGGGGAGCCGGTCGACCTGGTTGAGGACGACGAACATGACCTCCGCGTGGCCCGCCATGGGCCGCAGATAGCGCTCGTGGAGCACCGCGTCGGCGTACTTCTCGGGGTCGACGACCCAGATGACCGCGTCGACGAGCCGCAGGATGCGGTCCACCTGCTCGCGGTGCTCCACGGCCGCGGAGTCGTGGTCGGGCAGGTCGATCAGGACCAGCCCGCGCAGCTGCGCCTCCGTCTCCGGGCTGTGCATCGGACGCCGGCGCAGCCGTCCGGGAATCCCGAGCCGGTCGATGAGGGTCGCCGCGCCGTCGCTCCAGCTGCACGCGATGGGCGCGGCGGTGGTCGGCCGCCGTACGCCGGTCTCCGAGATGGTCACCCCGGCGAGGGCGTTGAACAGCGTCGACTTGCCGCTGCCGGTGGCGCCGGCGATGGCGACGACGGTGTGCTGACCGGAGAGCTTGCGGCGCGCCACCGCCTCGTCGAGGACCCGGCCCGCCTCGGCGAGCGTCTTGCTGTCGAGCCGGGTACGGGAGAGCCCGACCAGTTCGCGCAGGGCGTCGAGCCGCGAGCGCAGCGGGCCGTCGTACGCGAGGGGCGTCACCCGCTGGGCGCCGGGCATCCTGGTCTCGAAGCCGGGGACCTGGTCGGCGGCGGTGGAGCCCTCGGTCACCCGCCGGGCGATGAGGCCGTCGTCCCAGACGTCCCCGCCGTCCGCCGCCGGTTCGGGGCCGTCGTCGTCCCGCTGCCCGCTCTTCGTCCGCCCCGCCGCCCGCCCGACCTTGCCCTCGCCGTCGTCCCCGTCCTCGTCCGGGGCCGGGGCATGGGCCGGGGCCTGGGGCTGGTCCTTCCCGGCAGGCTCTGCGCCGTCTCCGGGGAGACCTTTGCCGTGGTCCTCGGGGGTGGGCGCCGCGTCCCTGAGGGCCGGTTCGTCAGCGGGAGCCATGGGGTCGTCCACGCGGTCGAGGTGATCGTTGCGATCCGTGCGATCCATGCGATCTGCGCGATCCGTACCCTGATCCACTCCGCGTTCCGGTCCGCCATCCCCGCTGCGATCCATGGGGTCCGTGGGGCCCATGGGGTCCATGAGGTCCATTCGGTCCACGTGGCTCATGTGGTGCACCTGGTCCCTGTGATCCATGTGATCCGTACGGCCCATGTGGTCCATGTGGTCCGTGTGGTCGTGGTCAGTGACGGCGGTCACCGGTCACCTCTCCTTCTGCAGTACGGACAGCGCGGCGATGAGTTCGGCCTGGGGATCGGGATGGATCTCCAGCGCGTCGAGCGGGGCGAGGCGGCGTTCGCGTTCGCCGTGCATGACCCGGTCCACGTAGTCGGTGAGCAGCCGCCCGGCACGGTCGCGCAGCCGCAGCGCGCCGTGGGCGCCGATCCGCTCGCCGAGGCCCTCGCCCGCGGAACGCGCCCGGCGCCCGCCCAGCAGGGCGGTGGCGACCAGGGCGGCGATCAGCTCGGGGTCGGGGGCGACGCTGCGGTCGAGCTCGCGCACCTCGTCCTCGGCGTACTCCTCGAGTTCGCGCCGCCACCTCCGTACGGCGATACCGATACGGTGCTCGGCGCTCTCCAGGTAGGGATCCCGGTCGGTGAGTTCCGGGGCGCCCGCGGCGGGCTCGCGCCGCCAGGCGTCGTCGACGCGTTCGTCGGCGGCGGTGACGGAGCACAGCAGCAGCGCGGCCAGGCTCTCCGCCAGGGCGTCGAGGAGTTCCCCGGCGGCGCAGTCGAGCGGGAAGGCGCGCCAGCGCTTCAGCGCGTCCCCGGCGAGTACGGCCCCGCCCTGCAGCCGTGCCCTTACGCGCGCGTGCTCGGTGTCGTACGCGGTGTCGACGGCGGCCGTGAGCCGCAGGGCGGCCGCGTACTGGGCGGCGGCGGCGCTCGCCAGCTCGGGCAGGCGCGCCTTGAGGGATTCGAGGACGCCGTGTGCCGTACGGGTCATCACGCGCTGGCGGTACCCGGAGTCCTGCGCCTGCTGCAGGAGCCAGGCCCGCAGCGGCGCGACGGCGGTGCCGGGCAGCAGACCCCCGCCCCAGGCCGACTCGGGCAGTTCGGGCACGGTGAAGCGGGGTACCTCGCCGAGCCCGGCCTTGGCGAGCAGCGCCCCGTACTGCCGCGAGACCTCGGAGACCACCTGGTGGGGCACCCGGTCGAGGACGGTCACCAGTGCGGCGTCGTACTCCTTGGCGGTCCGCAGCAGATGCCAGGGCACCGCGTCGGCGTACCGGGCGGCCGTCGTGACCATGATCCAGATGTCGGCCGCGCAGATCAGTTCGGCGGCGAGGACGCGGTTGTCCGCGACCAGGGAGTCGATGTCGGGGGCGTCGAGCAGGGCGAGGCCGCGCGGGAGGCTGTCGGCGGTCTCGATCCGCAGCACGCGCGCGGGATCCTCCCCCGGGACCGCGAGGTCGTCCCCCGTGTCCTGCTGGGGCACCCACACGCGGGTGAGGTCGGGCAGCACCCGCATTCCGCTGAACCAGTGATGGTCCTCCGGGTTGCACACCAGTACCGGCGTCCGGGTCGTCGGCCGCAGCACGCCGGCCTCGCTGACCCGTCGCCCCACGAGGGAGTTGACCAGCGTCGACTTGCCTGCCCCGGTCGAGCCCCCGACGACCGCCAGCAACGGCGCTTCGGGCTCCCGCAACCGGGGCACCAAGTAGTCGTCGAGCTGCGCGAGTAGCTCGTCGCGGTTGGCACGCGCGCGCGGGGCACCCGCCAGGGGCAGCGGGAAGCGTGCGGCGGCGACGCGGTCGCGCAGGGTGGAGAGTGCGTCGAGCAGCTGAGGCCGTACGTCCAAGGTCACCACATGCGAAGAATGCCCAATTTTAGGGGAATTCTGAAGCATATAGACATGTCTGCGCGCCGACGGGACACAACGGACGGAAGGGACGACTGGGACACGGGCACAGTCCAGGCATAACGAGTGCACAACACCCGCTGGTATCGGACGCCAAAAGCGGTGCACGATTCGTACCTGCCTGCGATTATCAGGACCGCTTCACCGAACCTCCACATCGAGCCACGGAGGCGAAGCAACAGGGACGAGGACCCGGGAGCCCTATCCTTGTCCCCGGCCCCCGTAGCTCAGTGGATAGAGCAGGCGCCTTCTAAGCGCTTGGCCGCAGGTTCGAGTCCTGCCGGGGGCGCCCACGTTCCGCCCTCCTTCGGGAGGGCGTTTTTGCTGGTCAGAGCGGGTGATGCGCAACGCGGGTTCGCCCCGGACGCCCTCCTGATGATCAAGGGTGGACTCCGAGCTCGTCCTGCTGTCACCGGGGTTTCGCGGGGCTGTGCCGAATGCCCGTCGGAGTTCTCGACCCGGGGAAGATCAGCCAACGCCCGGCGGATGACGGAGCCGGCGAGGATGTCACCGGATCAGCGGAACCGTTGGTCACCGGACTGGCGAGTCGGGCCGGGCTCGAGAGCTGCTGAATTCGCAGGGTGTGTTGGCAGTCCTGGGCATCCAGAAGGCCGCGCTCGTCACGCACATCCGGCGGACGTACTACAGCGACCAGGGGCGTCCCGAAGGAAGCTGATGGGAGAGCGTGGACCTTCCGAGCTTCTTGGAGGCCTTGGCCGCCTGGATCGACGATGCGGACGGTTGGTACGGCAACACCGGCCGGGAGTTGCCGCCCGGCGGTGACTGGACGTTCTTCGCCCGAGCTCTGCAAGCGGCGACCCTGTACGAGTAGGCCGAGCCGTGTCGAATGCGTGTCGAAGGCCAGTCGATGACGCGCTCGGCACGGAAGAGAAGCAGGGCGCGGAGGCGCCGGTTTCCTGTGCCGGCAGTGGTCACGGGTCTCCAGGGTGGCCATGATCTGTTCATGGACGAATACGCGTGGCCTGCGGGCCCCAGAGTGCCGGCGCCGGATGTGGTTCTGCGGAGCTGGGCGGCGACCGTCGCGGCTCTGCCTGTCGGGGCCCGAGTCACCGGAGAGGTCATCGGGCGCCAGCGCTTCGGGGTCTTCGTCCTCCTCGACGGTGTCCCGAACACCGTGGCGCTGGCCGAGGTCAGTGCGATGCCGCACAGCATGGAGCTGCCCGCCCTCGGGGTCCGCGTCGAGGGCGAGGTCCTCTGGCATGCCGAGCACAACTACCAGGTGAAGATCAGACTCGATGAGTGGACGACGTCTGCCGAGTGATCGTGCGGCGTGGCCGGGAGCTGGTGCGGGAGATGTTCGAGGAGTGGGACGTCACCTCCTGGCTGGTCGGGCTGCACACGCTCGCCGGCTGTCTGGCGACGGTGGGGCGCCCGGCGGACGGCGCCGTGCTGCTGGGCACGGTGGCGGCGATCGGCGGCCGGATCGGGTTCTTCCCCGAGCGGATGGACCCGCTGGACGGACCCCGCAACGTCGAGACCGTACGGGCGGCGCTCCGCGCGGACGAGTTCGACCTGCGGTTCGCCGAGGGACGCGGGCTGTCGCGCACCGAGGCGACGGCGTACGTGCGGGACCTGCTGGGCTGATCCCGCGCGTCCGACGCCGCCGCCCGCGACCACGTCGTGGCGGCGACGTCGTTCCGGTCGGGCTGTTCCACCGGGACGGACCGCTGCCCTCGGGCATGCCCCGGCGGACTCCTCCCATCGGAAAGCACCGGCCCAGGACCGTCCGGGTCCGGCCGGTACAGTCACCGGCGGATCACCGGCCGAGGAGGGGGAGAAGACGTGCGGCTTCGCTGTGCGGTACTGGACGACTTCCAGGGGGTGGCGGCCGGATTCGCCGACTGGTCGGTGATCGAGGACGAGGTGGAGGTCGTCGCGCTGCGCGAGCATTTCGCCGACGAGGACGCCCTGGCCGCGGCGCTGGCGGGCTTCGACATCGTGGTCACCCTGCGCGAGCGCGTGCCGTTCCCCGGTTCGCTTCTCGCCCGGCTGCCCCGGCTACGGCTGCTGGTCGCCACGGGCATGCGCAACAGCGTCATCGACTACGCCGCCGCCGAGGCGAACGGCGTCACCGTGTGCGGTACGGCGAGTTCGTCCACCCCGCCGGTCGAACTGACCTGGGCCCTGCTGCTCGGCCTCGCCCGCGGCATCGTCGAGGAGGCCAACTCCCTGCGTTCCGGCGGCCCCTGGCAGTCCACGGTCGGTGCCGACCTGCACGGCCGCCGGCTGGGCCTGCTGGGGCTCGGGAAGATCGGCAGCCGGGTGGCGCGGGTCGGGCTCGCCTTCGGCATGCGGGTCAGCGCCTGGAGCCAGAACCTCACCAAGGAGCGCGCCGACGAGGTGGGCGTCGACCTCGCCCCCTCCAAGGAGGAACTCCTCGGGACCGCCGACTTCGTCTCCGTCCACCTGGCTCTCGGCGACCGCACCCGCGGCCTGCTCGGCCCGGCCGAACTAGCCCTGATGAAACCGACCGCGTACCTGGTCAACACCTCCCGCGCGGCCATCGTCGACCAGGACGCCCTGCTGTCCGCCCTGCACGAGGGCCGCATCGCGGGCGCCGCCGTGGACGTCTTCGACACCGAGCCGCTCCCGGCCGGCCACCCGCTGCGCACCGCCCCCCGCCTCCTGGCCACCCCGCACCTCGGATACGTCTCCCGGGACAACTACACGACGTACTACGGCCAGGCGGTGGAGGACATCCGGGCGTACCTCTCGGGTTCCCCGGTACGACGGCTGCCCTGAGCACGAGGGACCGCTCGCCCGTCGCCCCCTACGCGTACCGGTACAACCGGCTGTGGTCCTCCAGCTCCTCCGGGGTCACGTCCCACGGCGGCATCCGCTCGCCCCGCGCGACGACCCGTCCGTGCTGGGCGTCCCGTCGGGTGAGCGGCTTCGCCGGGAGGTAGTGGGCGCCCGGGTGGCGCCGCTGCCAGCGGGACCAGAGGAGGTCGACGAAGGCGTGGTGCAGCCAGAAGACGGGGTCGTTGACGGAGGCGCCGCCCACCATGTGGCCGCCGACCCAGCGGTGCACCCGGTTGTGGTTGAGCCAGGAGGCGGCACCCTTGCCCGGCCCCCACCCCTCCAGCCTGTTGCGGAACCCCTTGGCCGAGGTGGAGTCCCAGGGAGCCGTGTCGTAGACGCGGTCGGCGAGGGCCCGCTCCAGGTCCCTGGCCGTCGGCAGTGCGATCCGGTCGGCGGCGCGGCCCAGGTCGCGCTGGAGGTACTCGGTGTCGGTGACCCCCACCCTGATGGTCCATCTGCCGCGTCGGTGGGCGAAGGGGCCCGTCATGACCTGCCGGTCGGACCTCCGCCCGGTGCCGCCGAGCAGGTCCTCGGTCCACGGCACGGCCGTCGCGCTGCGCTCGCGCGTCCAGTCCCAGTACGGGACGGTCACCGAGTCGTCCACTCGGCGCAGCGCCCGCTCCAGGTCCAGCAGGAACTTGCGGTGCCAGGGCAGGAAGGAGGGCGCCATGTGGGCGGCGCGCAGGCCCTTCTCGCCGTCGGGCTTGTAGTACTCGATGTGCGTGCGCACGAACTCGTCGTACTCACCGCTGCGTTTGACCTCCAGCAGCGCGCTGACGAGCCGGCGCCGTTCGGACCGGGTGAGCGTGCTGACGTCCTTACGCGTGTACACCACTGCGCTGCTCCCCCTCGGTCTCCCCGCAGACGCCGCCGTCCGGCGCGCCCGGCCGCTCGCCGGGACCGAGTTCGTCGACGGCCGCGCGCGCGGCATCGAGCGGGGTCGGGTACGACTGGTAGTGGTCGATCATGCTCATCCAGGTGCCGTCCGCCCGGCGCATCAGATGCAGCGGCCGGCCGTCCACGGTGACCCGCCAGGCGCCGTCGCCGCCGGACCGCCCGGCGTCGTGCCGGGCGCCGACGATGCGGCGCCGGCGATACGTCTCGTCGAACCCCGTCTGTTCGGGCCCTGCCGACCCCGAGGACGCGAGGACCGGGGTGAGGGCCACCCCGGCCCCCGCCCCGAAGAGCCCCCGCAGTACCCGCCTGCGGCCCGCCGTCATCGGCCGTTCCACCGCTGGTGGAAGGAGAACGTCGTGTCCTCGGCGTCCGAGTCGGCGGCGTGCCGCAGCGACGGCAGGGAGAACGAGCCCCCGGGGAGCCGTTCCGCCACCTGGATGTGGTTGGCGGTCTTGCCCTCCCCGTCGCCCTCGGCGGCGGCGGGCGTGGCGGCACCGGCCACGACCAGGCACCCGGCGGCGACGGCGGCGGCCTTCAGAGACTTCATCGTGTGTTCCTTTCGGCGGAATCCAACAAGTCACCGGAATTGCTTCATCAAGCCCTCGGGCAATCGGAAGGCCGACTCCGCAAGGCGCGGAATCGGCCTCTTCGGAGCGGAATTGCTCAGCGCAGCGGAACACCGCCGAGCAGCTGCTTGCCGCCGGCCAGGGCGTTGGCCGAGCCCTGCACCGTGTTCACCACCGAGTCCTTCTTCTTGGTGTCGAGCGCGCCCAGCTGCTGCTGCAGCGGCTTCGACTGGACGGGACCCTTGGTGAGCGTGCTCACCGCGCCGTTGAGGCTGGTGTGCGTCGCGTCGGTGGCGCTGTGGGCGAACGCGGGCGCGGCGGAACCGGCGAGGGCCACGGCCCCGGCGACGACAACGGCAGCCTTCAGAGACTTCATCGTGTTCCTTTCTTCGGCCACGTGGCGCGGCCGGAGGAATTTCTGACGCCATGTCCAACGATCCCCGACCGGTCCGGTAACCCCGCGCACGGAAGATTGCCGAGTCCTCATATGAGATTTCCGAGCGGCGACGGACGGTGACCGGCGCGGGCGGCACGGCGGCCGGTGCGGCGGGGGCGCGGCGGTGCGATCGGCTTCACGGTTCCGACACACTTGTCCGGTTTCGTCAGATTTGTTCCGAAATCGACTAGAGTTGCACACCTCCCGACGCATGCCTTCGGCACGCACATCGCCTGCGTGCCGTCCCCCCTGACATCGCAACCTTTTCCGAAAGGGCAACGCCGGTCATGCGCAATCCCAAGGTCCCTCTGCTGCGCCGCGCGACGGTGGGCGCCCTCGCCCTCGCCGGGAGCTGGGTCCCCGTCTGTGCCCTGGCGGCCACGCCCGCCGCGGAGCCGTCCCCGGAGGCGAACCGCGTCCCGTTCGCCGAGCGGTACCACGCGCTCCAGCACGGCGGCATCGTCCGCGCCGCCAACTCCTCCATCAGCTGCCGTCCGACGGCGCGCTCCTGCACCGCCGCGCGAGGCGGCAAGGCCGGGGTGAACGGCCACTTCGACACGGCCTACATCGATGTCGACAAGGACCCCAACACCTACAACTCCTCCCGCGCCGAGGTCCGTCTGCCCAAGGGCTCCCGGGTCAGCTACGCACGGCTGTACTGGGGCGGCAACCTGCGCGTCGGCGAGCAGAAGCCGCCGGAGGACAACGGCCACGTGCTGATCGCCGAACCCGGCGGGCAGTACAAGGAGATCTTCGCGGACACGGTCGTCGGCCACCGCGTGGCGAACGGCGCGGACGCCTTCCAGGCCTCGGCGGACATCACCCGCCTGGTACGCGACAGCAAGCAGGGCCTGTACACCGTGGCCCAGGTCAACGTGGCAGGAGGGAAGTCGGCGGCCGGCGCCTGGGGCGGCTGGACGCTGGTGGTGGCGTACGCGAACCCGAAGGAACCGCTGCGGCACCTGTCCCTCTGGGACGGCTTCGACGCGCTGAAGTCCGGCGCCGGACAGCAGATCCGGCTGCGCGGCGTGCGCTTCGCCGCCGGCGCGGGCGGCCGCGCGGGCCTGGTGGCGTACGACGGCGACCGCGGCATCACCGGTGACACCCTCACCCTCACGACCAGCCGGGCGAACACCCGCCAACCCCGCCGCCTGGTCACCGCGCTCAGCGGTCCCGGCAACCCCCGCGCCGACATCCTGAACTCCTCGATCGGCCAGCCCGGGAAGAGCGCGCCGAAACGCGTGCCGGCGTACGTCAACACCCTCGGCTACGACTCCGACGTGTTCGATCTCAAGAAGGGTCTGCGAGGCGGCGGCGACCAGCTGGCCTTCCGGCTCGTCGCGCGGCGGGACGTGGCATGGGCCGGCGCGCTCTTCGTAGCCGTCGACGCCAAGAAGTGACGCGCGTTCCCTCCCCTCCCGAGCGCCACCCCGAGCGAGGACCTCGCGCATGCATCAGTCAGTAACCGACCCTCGGCCGCGCATCCTTCACCTCACCCAGCCCGTCGACGGCGGGGTCGCCCGCGTGGTGACGGACCTGGTACGGGCGCAGGTCGCGGGCGGTCTGGCCGTCACCGCGGCCTGCCCCGACGGCACGCTCACCACGGCACTGCGGGAACTGGGCGCGGACGTACGGCACTGGCACGCGACCCGGTCGCCGGGGCCCTCGCTCGCCCGGGAGGTGCGCCGTCTCGCCCGGGTGATCGACGAGGTCCGCCCCGACCTGGTGCACGCGCACAGCGCGAAGGCCGGGCTCGCCGGACGGCTCGCCGTGCGCGGACGGATCCCCACCGTGTTCCAGCCGCACGCCTGGTCGTTCGAGGCCGTCGGCGGGGTCACCTCCGCGCTCGCGCTGAGATGGGAGCGGTGGGGAGCGCGTTGGGCCTCGCGCGTGGTGTGCGTCAGCGAGGCGGAACGCGTGACCGGCGAGCGCGCCGGGATCGGCGGGCGGTGGAGCGTCATCCCCAACGGCATCGACCCGCAGCGCTTCCAGCCCGCCCAGGCCGGCCCCGTACGGGCCGGCCTGGAGCCGTTGCGCGAGGTCGGTCCCGCCGCGCCGGTCGTCGTCTGTGTGGGGCGGCTGTGCCGGCAGAAGGGACAGGACGTCCTGCTGACGGCGTGGAGTGACGTCGTCCGCAGGGTGCCCGCCGCACGTCTCGTCCTGGTCGGCGACGGCCCGGACCACGACCGGCTGCGGGCGTGCGCGCCGGAGTCGGTGCTGTTCACGGGCGCCGTCCCCGACGCCCTCCCCTGGTACCAGGCCGCGGATCTCGTCGTACTGCCGTCCCGCTGGGAGGGCATGGCGCTGGCTCCGCTGGAGGCGATGGCCTGCGAACGGCCGGTGGTCGTCACGGACGTCGACGGCGCCCGCGAGAGCCTGCCGTCCTCCCTCGCCGCCCGGTGCCTGGTACCCCCCGAGAACCCGGCAGTGCTGGCCGCAACCGTCACCGAACTGCTGCTCGACCCGCCGCTGCGCGAGTCGCTCGGCCACCGGGGGCGACGGCACGTGCTGTCCGGACACGACGTACGGCACACCGCCGAGGCGGTCGCGGACGTCTACCGCGACCTGCTCGGCGCATGGCCCGCAGGGCGTGTCGTGCCCACCGAGCACAGGGAGTCCATTCAGTCGTGACCGCGGAAAGTACTGTCCCCTCCCCCGGCCCAGAGCCCCCGGACCACGGATTCTCGTCCGTCTCGGTCCTCCCCCCGCCGGGCACCGCCCCCAGTTTCCGATTCCCCGCCCACCGGCCGCCCGTGCGGCCGGCCTCACCCGTGCCGCTGCTCGTCGCGGACGGTGCGGCCGCGCTGCTGGGCGCCCTGACCCTGACCGGAACCCAGTTCCGCCCGTTTCCCGCGGCCGTGCTGCTGGCCGCGTCATTGCTGCTGCGCCCGAACCGCGCGCGCCCCCCGGTGCCGGGGATCCTGCACGAACTGCCCGCGCTGTGCGGCCGGACCGCGGTGGCCTGGCTGGCGCTCGCGGCACTCATGGCGGCCCACCGCCCCGACCACGCGCTCTCCGCGGGCACCCTGCTGGCCGGCTTCGCCCTGCATGCGGCGGCGAACTGCGCCCTGCGCGGCGCCCTGTACGGGAGGTGGCGCACCGCGTTGCTGCGCCGCCCGCACACCGCCCTCGTCGTCGGTGAGGCGGCGACCGCGCAGCGCGTGGCCGCCGCCGTGCTGCGGCATCCGGGGTGCGGGGTGCGGCCCGTGGGGGTCGTGGCGGAGCACCAGGACGGCACCGAGGGCCTGCCCGTGCTGACGACCGACGAGGAGGTCGAGCGGGCGGCCATCCAGAACGGGGTGCGGATGGTGCTGGCCGTCCACCCCTCCGTACGGACCCGGCGGGGACCGCTGCTGCGCACGCTGGCCGAGTCGGGCTGCGAGGTGTGGGAGGTCGACGCGGACTCCCCGTCCTACGCGACGAAGGAACGGCTGGCCGGGTTCTCCTGCCGGCGCCTGGAGATGTGCGGGGAGCGCCCCGGCAGCGCGGGCAAGCGGACCCTCGACATCCTCGTCTCGGGAACGCTGCTGCTGCTGGCCGCTCCCCTGCTGCTGGCCTGCGCCGCGACGCTGCGGCTCAGTGACGGGCCGGGCGTGGTGTTCCGGCAGCAGCGCATCGGCAAGGACGGAAAACCGTTCACGCTGCTGAAGTTCCGCACGCACCGCCCGGCCGACGAGCACGAGTCGGCGACCCGGTGGAGCGTGGCGAACGAGAACGAGATGCGCGGGTTCTGCCGCATGCTGCGGCGCACCTCGCTCGACGAGCTGCTCCAGCTGTGGAACGTGCTCCGGGGCGACATGAGCCTGGTCGGGCCGCGTCCTGAACGCCCGTACTTCGTGGGTCAGTTCAGCCAGACCTACCCGGGTTACGCGGCCCGCCACCGGATGCGCACCGGCATCACCGGGCTCGCCCAGGTCCACGGGCTGCGCGGTGACACCTCGATCGAGGACCGCTGCCGGTTCGACAACGCCTACATCGACGACTGGTCGCTGTGGCAGGACGTCTGCATCCTGCTGCGCACGGCGGCCCTCGTCGTACGGCCGACCGGGAGCTGAGCGCCGTGAGCGTCGCACTGACCCTGCTCCCGCGCCGGCGCACCGCCGTGCCCGCGGTCCTGCCCGTGGTGGCCGTGCTCGCCCTGCTGGCGCTGCCGCTCACCCCGAGCGGCGAGGGCGGCCCGGGTCCCGCCGACGCGGTGTCCGGGCTGGTGGTGCTGTACTGCGCGGTCCGCCTGGTACGGGACCGGCGGCGCCCCCTGTCCCGTACGGCCGCCGTGGTGCTGGGCCTGCCGGTGGTCGGGCTCGCCCTGGCCACCGTCGGGGCGCCCTCGCCCGAGGCCGGGCTCACCGGCATGTGCCGCTATCTGCAGCTCTTCGTGCTCGTCCCGGCGGCGGTCCTGCTGCTGATCCGCCACCGGGGCGACTTCCGGCTGCTGGCCTGGTCGTTCGTGGGCCTCGGCCTGTGGCAGGGAGCGGTCGGGGTGCACCAGTACGTCACCCGGACCGGCGCCTCCTACCAGGGCGAGGACATCCGGGCCGTCGGCACCTTCGGGCCGCAGGACGTGATGGGCATGGCGACGGTGGTCGCCATCGGCCTGGTGTGCGCGCTCGGTCTCGCGTTCGGGCGGACGTCCGCCCGGCAGCGGGCGGCCGCCGTCGGGTGCGCCCTGGCGCTGCTGCCGCCGCTCGCGCTGTCCTTCAGCCGGGGCGCGTGGATCGCCACGGCCGTGGCCTGCGCGGTGCAGCTGGTACTGGCCGGGCTGCGGCGCGCGCTCAAGGTGGGCGCGGCCGTCGCCGCCGCGAGCGTCGTCCTGGTGGGCGGCCTCGGTGTCGGCACGGTGATGCTGCAGGAACGGCTCAGCAGCATCACCCAGGTCACCGACGCTCCCGACCAGTCGGTCGTCGACCGGTACGCGCTGTGGGCCGCCGCGACCGGCATGTGGCGCGAACACCCGGTGAGCGGCGTCGGGTTGAAGGGCTTCCCGGAGTACCGCGACGGGTACGCCTCGGCGGCGCTGTCCTCGGGCAGCGACACCGAGGGCGCGGGGGTCGCGTACCGCAGGCAGCCGCTGCTGTCACCGCACAACATGTACCTGCTGGTGCTGAGCGAGCAGGGCCTGACCGGGCTGCTGGCGCTCGCCGGGAGCTGGCTGGCGCTGCTGGTGTGCGCGGTGCGGGGCCTGTTCAGGGCGCGGCGGGCACGGGCGCACGACCTGGACTGCGCGCTCGTCGCCTGCGGGCTGCTGGTCTGGCAGCTGACCGACTTCGTGTACGCGGACATCGGCGGCCCCTCCACCGTGCTGACCGGAGTGTGCTTCGGGCTGGCGGCCTGGTGGGCGCTGGCCGACCGCGGCGCGGCGGCTGCCGTGCCGCCGGTCGCGGTGCGCGCGAGCGTCGAGGGGACCGTGGCGCGATGACGGTGACGCCGCCCCAGAGTCCACGGCCCGCGCGGGCTCCCGCTTCCGGGACCGACGGGGCGGCGCTGCCCGCGGCCCGGGCCGCGGACGCCACCGACCTCACCGCGGTCACCGGGAAGTTCCTGGCCAAGGCCACCCTGATCACGGCTTCGCTGTCGGTCGCCGGGGCGCTGCTCGGCCTGGTGCGCGACCAGGCGCTGGCCCGGCTGTTCGGGGCGGGCAGCGAGACGGACGCCTTTCTGGTCGCGTGGACCGTGCCGGAGTTCGCCTCCACACTGCTCATCGAGGACGGGCTGGCCTTCCTGCTGATCCCGGCGTTCAGCATGGCCCTGGCCCGACGCGCCCAGGGTGCCCCCGGCGACCCGGTCCGCTCCCTGGTCGCCGGCACCCTGCCCCGCCTGTGCCTCGGTTTCGTCGCCGTGTCCGCGCTGGTCGCGGGCGCGGCCCCCTACCTGGTCGGGGCTCTGGCACCCGGCCTGCCCGACCCCCGGCTCGCGGCCGACTGCACCCGGCTGACGGCGACCTGCGTACTGACCTTCGGGCTCGCCGGGTACTGCAGCGCGGCCCTGCGGGCGCACCGCCGCTTCCTGGCGCCCGCGACGATCTACGTCGCGTACAACATCGGCATCATCGCCGCGATGGTCCTGCTCAGCGGGCGCTGGGGGGTGCGGTCGGCGGCGGTCGGGGTCGCGGCCGGCGGCTGCCTGATGGTGACGGTGCAGCTGCCCTCCCTGTGGCGGCAGTTGAAGGACCGCAAGGCCGCTTCCGGCGGCGCCGAGGCCGTCGAGGCCCGCCCGATGAACCTCGCCCTGCTCAGCACCGTTCTCCTCTTCGCTCTGTGCCGCCAGTCCCAGGTCCTGATCGAACGTTTCCTCGCCTCCGCCCTTCCCGCCGGGGCCATCTCGCACCTGAACTACGCGCAGAAGGTGGCGCAGGTCCCGATGACGCTCTCGATCATGCTGTGCACCGTCACCTTCCCGGTGGTGGCACGGGCGCTCGCGGACGGCGACACCGAACGCGCCCGCGCCCGGGTGGAACGGGACCTGGCGCTGGCCTCCTGCCTGGTGCTCCTCGGCGCGGCCACGGTGATCGCCTGCGCCCCGCAGATCACCGAACTCCTCTTCCAGCGAGGCGCCTTCACCGCGCGGGACACGGTGGCGACGGCGGGCGTCCTGCGTGTGTACGCCCTCGGGCTGCTCGGTCAGACCCTGGTGGGCGTCCTGATCCGCTCGTACTTCTCGGCGGGGCGGCCCGCCTGGTACCCGGTCGGTGCCATGGCGGCGGGCATCGCCGTGACCTCCTGGATCGGGACGGTGACCGTGGGCCCCTGGGGCGTGCCGGGGATCGCCGCCGCCAACGCCACCGGCATCACCGTCACGGCCGCGCTGCTGCTCGCCGGTCTCGCGGGTGACCCGAAGGGGCGCGGCCCGCGCGCGGTCCCGATCCGTATCCGGCAGGTGCTGGCCGAGCTGACCAAGCCCCTGCGGGCCGCGACGGTGGCGACGGTGGCGGGGGTGTTCGCAGCCGGCCGGCCGGAGTCCCCGGTCGCCGGTCTCGCCGTCGGCTGCGTGACCGTGGCAGTCGTCTTCCTCCTGCTCAGCCGGGCGCTGGACGCCCAGGGCAGCGCATCCGCACTCCAGTCCGTACGCACCGTCACCCGGAGGCTGACGCATGGCCGCTCCCGTTGAGTCCTTCGGCACCGGCACCCGGCTAGCGACACGCCCCGGCCCGGCCCCCTGGGTGGCGATGTACCACTCCGTGGGCGACCGCTCGGACGACCCGTACCGCATCACGGTCACCCCCGAGCGGCTGGATCGTCAGCTGGCCTGGCTGCGCCGGCGGGGGCTGCGCGGTGTGTCCCTGCGCGAGTTGTTCGCCGCCCGAGCCCGGGGGCAGGGAGGGTGCCTGGTCGGTATCACCTTCGACGACGGATACGCCGACTTCCTCCTCCACGCCCTTCCGGCGCTGCGCCGCTGGAGCTGCGGCGCCACCCTCTTCGTCCTGCCGGGACGGCTCGGTGGCGTCAACTCCTGGGACCCGCTCGGCCCGCGCAAGCCGCTGCTGACCCCGGACGACGTCCGGCTCGCGGCCGGCGAGGGCGTGGAGATCGGCTCGCACGGGCTGACCCACGTCGACCTCACCCGGACCGACGATCTCACCCTGAAGGCCGAGGTCACCGAGAGCAGGGCCCTGCTGGCGGAGCTGACCGGCGCCCCGGTCGATGCCTTCTGCTATCCCTACGGCGCGGTCGACCGGCGCACCGTCGCCGCCGTGCGGGAAGCCGGATACGCCTACGCCTGCGCCATCGCGCCCGGCCCCCTGACCGGCCCGCACGCCCTCCCCCGGGTGCACGTCGGCCAGAACGACACGGCCTGGCGGCTCCACCTCAAGCACAAACTGCACCGGCTGCGCCGGCGTCCCGTGGCGGGTGTGTGACATGAAGGCTCTGCACATCATCACCGGACTCGGCGTCGGCGGCGCCGAACAGCAGCTGCGTCTGCTGCTGCGTCACCTCCCCGTGGACTGCGAGGTGGCGGCCCTCACCAACCCGGGCGCCGTCGCCGACGGCCTGGCCGCCGACGGCGTCCGGGTGCACCACCTCGGCATGAGCGGCAACCGCGACCTGTCCGCGCTCCCCCGCCTGGTCCGGCTGATCCGCACGGGCGGCTACGACCTGGTGCACACCCACCTCTACCGCGCCTGCGTCTACGGCAGGCTCGCCGCCCGGCTCGCGGGCGTCAGGGCCGTGGTCGCCACCGAACACTCCCTCGGCGAGTCGCAGATGGAGGGCCGGCAGCTGACCGCGGGCGTCCGCGCGCTCTACCTCGCCAGTGAGCGCCTCGGCTCGGCCACGGTCGCCGTCTCCCCCACGGTCGCCGACCGCCTGGAGCGCTGGGGCGTGCCGGCCCCGCGCATCGAGGTCGTCCCCAACGGCATCGACCTGGCCCGTTTCCGTTTCGACGGATCGCGGCGCCAGAGCACCCGCCGTCGCCTCGGCCTGCCGCAGGACGCCTACGTCGTCGGCGGGATCGGCCGGCTCACCGCGGGCAAGGGCTTCGACGTCCTCATCCGGGCGATCGCCCTGCTTCCCGCCGACCACTGGCTGCTGCTGGTCGGGGGCGGGCCGGAGGAGAGCGTGCTGCGTCGCACGGCCCACGAGGCGGGCCTGACCGACCGCGTCCTGTTCACCGGTGAACGCCCCTACGTCCCCGACGGCTCCCCCGGGCCCGACCTGCCCTCGCTCACCTCCGCGATGGACCTGCTCGCCTCGCCGTCCCAGGAGGAGTCCTTCGGGCTGGCCGTCGTGGAGGCCCTGGCGTCCGGCCTGCCCGTGCTCTACGCCTCTTGTCCGGCGATCGAGGACCTGCCCGCGCGGGCCGCCGCCGGGGCCCGGCGGGTGCGCGGCGGCCCCGAGGCGTACGCGCGCGCGGTCGCCGAGGTCCGCGCGGCCGGCCCCCGGCCCCGTACGGTCCCGGACGCCGTCCACCGCTACAGCATCACCCGAAGCGCCGCCCGGCTCATGGACGTGTACGCCGCGGCGGTGTCCAGTTCGTCCCCCTCATCCCCGGGAGCCAGTTCGTCATGACCGACAACCCCACCCTCCAGCACCTGCCGTCCGGCCGCCCGGGCCGCGCCAGGACCCTGCTGCCCTGGTCGCTGGTGGCGGCCGGCGCGCTTCTCGGCGGCCTGGCCGGCGGCGCCTACGGCGTGCTCAGAACCCCGTCGTTCACGGCCACCAGCTACGTCGTCGCCGTACCCACCGAGAAGTCCGACCCGGCCTCCGCGCTCGGGTTCGCACAGGCGTACGGTCGGGCCGCCACGCAGCTCGCGGTGCTCGGGGACGCGCAGGTGTCGGCGGGCGTGCCGGTCCGGACGCTGCAGCGCAGCGTACGGACGTCGACCTCTCCGGACGCGCCGATGGTCGCCGTCTCGGCCACCTCCCGGCGCCCCGCCACCGCCACCCGCATGGCCAACGCCGTCTCCCGGGCACTGACCCGGCACGCGAGCGACACCCAGCGCAGCACCCACATCCAGCTCGTCCAGTTCTCCCGGGCGGTACGGCCGACCGAGCCGTCGTCCACCTCGCCGACGGTGGCCGGTCTGGTCGGCGCGAGCGGGGGCGGTCTGCTCGGCGGCCTGGCGCTGCTCGTCCGGCCGAGGCGGACCGCGGACGACGACACCGCCCACCCCGCCTCGGTGCCCGGCCCGGCCGTCGCCGCCGAGGTCCACGGGCAGCTGTGACAACGACGTACACGACGGAGATCGTCACCGACGAGCGGACCTTCGCCGAACTGGCGCCGCAGTGGCGGCGGCTGTACGGGCGGTGCGGGGCGGCGACCCCGTTCCAGAACCACGCCTGGCTGCACTCGTGGTGGCTGTCGTACGGCAGGCCCGGCCGGCTGCGGCTGGTGCTGGTGCGGGAGGGCGCCGAACTCGTCGCCGCCGCGCCGCTGATGCTCCGGCGCGGCCCGGTGCCCACGCTCGTACCGCTCGGCGGGGTGATCTCCGACTACGGGGACGTGCTCATCGACGACGAGCGGGCGGACCGGGCGGCCGGGGCGCTCGCCGAGGCACTGTCGGCCGCCGCCCGCACCGCGCTGATCGACTTCCGCGAGGTGCGGCCGGGCGGTGCGGCCGAGCGCGTCTACGAACGCTGGACGGGCCCGCGCCGCCGGGTGCGGGACTCGCTGTGCCTGGAGCTGCCCGCCGTGCCCATGGACGAGCTGGTCTCCCGGCTGCCGTCCGGCAAGGCCCAGCGGGTGCGCGCCAAGCTGCGCAAGCTGAGGTCGCTCGGGGTGCAGCGGCATGTCGTACGGCCGGACGAGGTGAACGCGGCGCTGCGCCGGCTGCTGGAGCTGCACCGGCTGCAGTGGCAGGGACGGAAGGTGACGTCGGAGCATCTGCGCAACCGCTTCTGCGAGCACCTGGTGCGTTCCGTGGGACCGATGGTGCGCTCCGGCGACGCGGTGGTCACCGAGTTCCGGCTCGACGACGACGTGGTGGCGGTCGATCTGACGCTGCTGTCACCGCGGCTCGCGGGCGGCTATCTGTACGGCGCCCACCCCCGTCTGCGGGAACGCAAGGCGGACGTGGCGGTGATGCTGCTCGACGCGTGCGCCCAGCACACGGGTACCGGCGGCCTGAACGCGCTGAGCCTGCTGCGCGGCGACGAGCCCTACAAGTACCACTGGCGCCCCCTGCCGGTCGTCAACCAGCGGCTGCTGCTGGCCCGCCCGCACACGGCCCCGCTGCTGTCGGCGGTGGTCTGGGGCGCGCTCACGCGCCGGCGCGGCAAGGAGTTACTGCGCCGCTTCCGCAAGCGCGGCAGTGGCGGCGGGCCCCCCTCATGAGCCGCCGCCGACGGCCTTCACCGGGTCCGCGGCCACCCGTCGGCGCGCACGCACACCTTCCCGCCGATCCAGTACTCGATCCAGTCCCCGAGGTCCAGCGGCATGCAGGCCGCGGGGAGCGGCGCGGCCAGTGTGGTGAGCGGGGTCAGCATGGGCTGCGCGGGCGTGACCGGTTCGTCGGCCCGGCCGAAGAGGACGGCCCGGTAGATCCGGGACGAGCTGGGGTTGGCCGGGCACTGCCAGACACCGTGCGGACAGTAGTCGGTCAGCGTGTTGTACAGCGGCTTGTGCATATCCATCCAGGCGAGCATTCCTCGCATGTAATCGGCGTTGTCACCGTTACGGAAGAGCCCCCATTCGGGATAGGAGATGGGCTTGTTGTGGGATTTCGCGAAATCCACGTGCGCCTGAAGTCCGTAGGGCTCTCTCACCTGCTCGGCGAACGTAAGACCCTGCGGCTGGTCGTACGCGTCCATTCCGATGATGTCGACCGTGGCGTCCCCCGGGTAGCACTGCGTCCAGGGCACGGCGTCCCGGCCGCGGCTCGGCGCGAAGTCGAACCGGAATTTCTGGCCCGGTACCGCACGCATGATGGTGACGATCCTGTTCCAGTACGTCTTCCAGGCCTGCGGATCCGGCCCGCAGCGATGGGCGTACGTCGTGCCGTTCATCTCCCAGCCGAGCACCAGGACCGTGTCCGGCACCTGCAGCGCCACCAGTCGCTCGGCGAGGGCGCGGAAGTGCTGGTCGAAGCGCCCGGCCGCGCCCTCCCGCAGCAGCTGCCGGACCTGGGCGTCGGATACACCCTCCTCGTTGTGCTCCTGGAGCGGCACGTTGAGGACGAGCATCCGGTCGGCCTTCTCCCTGCGCCAGCTCGCCCACGCGTCGAGGAAGGCGGGGGCGCCCTCGATGTTGCCCCAGCGGTCGCCGGGCAGGTAGGTGTGGCCGACGCGCAGGTCGGCGCCGCCCAGCCAGCTGCTGAGCTGCGCCATACGGGCCACGCCGCCGGCTCCGGAGTCGAGGAAGGCGCCGAAGGCGGGGCTCTCCTTCGGGGGCGCCGGGGCCGTCGGCGCGGGGACGGGCGGAGTCGGCGGGGCCGGCTTCGGCGACTGGAGGACGGGCGGGGCCGCGGGGACCGCGGGTGTCTGCCGTACGGGCTGCCTGGTCACGGCGGGCGCCGTCGGCACCGTGGTCACCGGCGTCGGAGCGGGAGGGCCGGCGGGGGGCACCGGCACCGCCGCGAAACCGGGGCCGGTGGCCAGCGCGGCCGAGACGGCGACCGTCGCCGCGACGACCGCCAGCCGTCCGGTCCGGGCGCGGCACTGCTGATGGGCCATGCCTGCTCCTCTCTCGCGAATTACTGACGCACAATCACATGAAGTCAGTCACATGAAATGAAATGACGCCAGTGCCCATACGGCTTTCGAGTGCCACGCTCGCCCAAGCGGGTGAGCCGACTCAAAGGAAATCAATACGTGTCGCTGCTCGATACCCGCGTCCCCGCCGTTCTGCTGCGGATCGACCGGAATCCCTTTCACCACGGAACGCTCGGGGCGGTGCGCTCTCTGGGCCGAGCGGGGGTGGAGGTGCATGTGGTCGCCGACGCCACGGGAAGTCCCGTACCGGTGTCGCGTTTCGTACGGCAGATGCATCCACCGCCGCCGCCCGGGGCCACCCCCGTCGAGATCGCCGCCGCCCTGCACCGGGTGGCCGCCCTGATCGCGCGCCCCGCCGTCCTGGTCCCGATGGACGACGCGAGCGCGATCGCCGTGGGCCGCCTGCGCGAGGAACTCGCGCCCTCCTATCTGCTGCCCGCAGGCCCCGGCGAACTGTCCGAGCGCGTCGCCGACAAGGCCGAACTGGCCGCCGTGTGCGCCTCCGTGGGCATTCCGCACCCCGAGACACTGGTGCCGGACAGCCCGGCGCAGGCCGCCGACGCCGTCTGGCGGCTGGGCCTTCCGGTGGTGGCGAAGTGGAGCCGCCCCTGGCTGGTGCCGGCCGGCAGCGGGCTGCGCAGCACGGTGCTGGTGGACACGGCGCGGCAGGCCCGGGAGCTGTACCGGCGCAGCCCGGAGGCCGGCAGCCCGCTGCTGCTCCAGGCCTATCTGCCACCGGGCCCGGACCGCGACTGGTTCTTCCACGGCTACGCCGACCGCTCCTGCACCGTGCGCGCGGGCGGGCCGGGCCGCAAGCTGGTCGCCTGGCCGCGCGGCGCGGGCCTGACCGCGGTCGGCCGCTGGACGGACAATCCCCGGCTGCGGGCGCTCACCGAACGGCTCACCGACGAGCTGGGCTACCGCGGCATCTTCGACCTCGACTTCCGCCGCTGCGGCACGACCGGCCGCTATCACCTGCTCGACTTCAACCCGCGCCCCGGCGCCCAGTTCCGGCTCTTCACCGACTCCGCCGGACTGGACGTCGTACGCGCCCTCCACCTCGACCTGACGCACCGCCCGCTGCCGGCCGGTGCGCCGCTGCTCGGGCGGGCGTTCGTGGTGGAGAACTACGCGCCGCTCGCCGTGCTGCGGCCCGCGCCCCGCGGGCGCGAGCTGGCCTGGCACGCCCCGGACGACCCGGCTCCCGGCCGGGCGATGTGGGCCCTGTGGTGCCGCCATGTGTCCCGCCGACTGCGGGAGCGGCTGCACCCGGCCGCGACGGCACCCGAACCGACGCGCGTGGTCCGCCAAACGACCGCGCCGTCCCCGACCGACGACGAGAAAGCGAGCAGTTGCTGATGTACGACTTGCTGGTGGTGGGCGCCGGCCCGTACGGCCTGTCCATCGCATCCCACGCCGCGGCCGCCGGGCTGAGCCTGCGCGTCTTCGGGCGGCCCATGGCCTCCTGGCGGGATCACATGCCGCCCGGCATGTTCCTGAAGTCGGAGCCGTGGGCCTCCAACCTCGCCGACCCGGAGGGCCACTGGCGCCTGGACGCCTACTGCGCCACCCAGGGCATGACCGCGCGTCACGCGGAGCCCATCCCGGTGGAGATGTTCGCCGCGTACGGCCAGTGGTTCGCGCAGCACGCGGTCCCCCATGTGGACGAGCGCATGGTGAGCCGGCTCACGGCCCTTCCGGTCGGCTTCGAGGCCGTCACCGAGGACGGTGAGGTGCTGCACGCCCGGACGGTGGCGCTGGCGGTGGGCGTCATTCCCTTCGTCGAGGTACCGGCGCCCCTGCGCGGTCTGCACCCCGCGCTCGTCACGCACAGCAGCCACCACAGCGACCTCGGCCGCTTCCGCGACAGGGACGTCACGGTGATCGGCGGCGGTCAGGCGGCCCTGGAGACGGCGGCGCTCCTCGCCGAACAAGGCACACGTGTACGAGTGCTGGCACGGGCGGACCGGCTGTGCTGGAACGATGTGCCGCCCCCCCTGCGGCGCCCCTGGTGGCGGTCGGCGCGCTCCCCGCACAGCGGACTCGGCTGCGGCTGGCGCAACTGGTTCTACGCCGAGCGCCCGAATCTCTTCCGGCACCTTCCCGAGCCGAGGCGGGCCCGCATCGTGTCCACCGCACTGGGCCCGGCGGGCGCCTGGTGGGTACGGGACCGGGTGGAGCGGGCGGTGGAAGTGGTGCTCGGCCATGAGGTCGCCGCGGCCCGTGCGGTGCCGGGCGGCGTACGGCTGGAGACGGTGAACGGGACCGGTGAGCCGCGCTCCCTGGAGACCGAGCACGTGATCGCGGCCACGGGGTTCCGGGCGGCCCGGGACCGGCTCGGCCTGCTCTCCGCCGAGCTGCGCGGGCACCTGGCGACCGCGGCCGACGGGTCCCCGGTGGTCGGGCGGGACTTCGAGTCCTCGCACCCCGGGCTGTTCCTGGCGGGTCTGCTCACCACCTCCAGCTTCGGCCCGGCCATGCGTTTCGTGCACGGCGCGACCTTCACGGCGCCGACGCTCGTGGCGGGGGTGCGCCGCAGACTGCGCACCACCCCGCCCGCCGGAACGATCCCCGCGGCGGTGGACCGGGGGCACGCGGCGGCACCTGCGCAGGCACACCGCTGACGGACGGGAGTGGTGCCGGGTGCCGGACGCGGTGCGTCCGGCACCCGGAGCGGAGCACTACCGGCGGGACGCGGCGCGGCCTCGTCGGTACAGGATGACGCCGCCCGACATCAGCAGCGCGGCGGCACCGGCGGCCGTCAGCTGCTCTCCGCCGCCGGTGTTGGGGAGGGACGGCTGGGCCAGGGCCGGGGTGGCCGGGGGCTTCTTCGCCAGTGGAACGGTGGCGGGCGGAGTCGCCGGCGTCACCTCGGTCGGCTTCGCGGGCGGCTTCTCCTCGTCGACGCCGTAGCCGCTGTCATCGCCGTCACCGATCACGTGGGCGCCGCCACCGAGGTCGGCGTCTTCGAGGATGTCGCCGATGTCGCCGCCATTGGCGTCGTCGAGGATGTCGTCGACGCCGCCGCCGAGCACGCCGCCGCCGCCGTCACCGTATCCGTCGCCGTAGCCGTAGCCGTCGGTGTCGGCCTTGGCGTTGGCCTTGGGCTTCGCCTTGGCCGCCCTGGTGTTGGCCTTGGCGCCGGATTTGGCGGTGGCCTTGGCTGCGGGCTGGCCCTTTGCGGGGCCGTGGCCGGCGGGCTTCTGCGGGGCGCTGGCGCCGGAGAGGGCGTCGGTCGTGCCCAACAGGGCACCGAGCGTTCCTCCCAGGGCCCCTTCGGACTGTGCGTCCGCGAACGCCGGAATAGCGCAGAGGGACAGGATGCCGGTCGCCGCAGCGGCCATGACCATGCCCTTGCTCAGGTTCTGTCGCAATCTCGTCGTCTTCCTGATAGAAGCAGTTGGAAAAGCCGGCCCTCGGAACCGTCAGCTCCTGCCCCGCTTCCTGCCGTTACGCCGGGAAGCGGCTTCACGCCTGCCATAGTTTCGTTGCCACTTGATTTTCTGGCTGGTCCAGTGATGAGATCCGGTGAAGTGCCAGTACCGACAATCCGAGCATCGGTAGATGCGGTCCGGAATTCTCTCCAATAGCGGCTGCTTGATCAGCCAGATCCTCGCCTCGGATTCAGTACGGAACGACGCTTTTCCCGTTTCCGGACAACGCGGAAAGATGATCGCATCACTCATATTTCCCTCGAGTCGCGGTTCCGCTCATTCATCTTCAGCAGAAGGGTGGCACCGATGTTGCACCAGAAGGAGATCCCCTATCAAGCGGGGGGCACTCGCACGGAGGACCAGTCAGGGAGTTTCATCCACACGGCCCAAAAAAATGCTTACTGATGTGAATTTCGCCGGTCGGATGATATGCGGGGTAAAAAAAGAATCAGCGGCCATCGCGAAGATGGCCGCTGCCGGAATTCTATTGTTACTACCTGATCAGTGGCCGGGGCCGACCAACGTGCAGAAGTTTCCGACGTTCGTGACACTGTCACCCAGGAGCGTGATCGGCACGTTGAGCGTGACCAGGCCGCCGTCGAAGTCCTGGTCGCAGTCCAGGGACTGCGCGTTGTTGACGGTGGCGCGGGGCGGCTCACCGTCACACTCGGCGGCCTGGGCGATTCCGGCACCCGTCAGACCGATGCCACCGATGACGGTGGTCATCATCATGACCCTCTTGAACCTGCGCACGCGTATCTCCATGTATTGCTCGCGGCCGCTATGAACATTGCGGCCTCAGTCGACACAGCAAAGGGGATGCCGAGCCGGCTGACTCGACATCCCCTGTACCGCGCATTGCTGACCCTCTTCCTGCGGCCCCGAGCCGACAGATTGATCAGGGCATCCCACACGGCAAGGGTTGAGGAACGGGTCCCGCACTGGATCGCACGAGACCCGAGTGTTCCCGGCGTACTGGAATCAGTCGCCGATGGAACCGATGACCGTGCAGAAGTTGCCGACGTGCGTCTCGCTGTCGCCACCGACACTGCCGGGGAGGAGGGCGCCGGTGCCCCCGTCGAAGGACTGGTCGCAGTCCACGACCTGCACGTTGTCGATCTGGAACGGGTCGTCGTAGTCGTGGCCGCCGTTGGCGCTGGCAACCCCGCCTCCGACGAGGCCGAGGCCGCCGACCATCGCCGCCACGGCCGCGACCTTCTTGAGCTTGTGCATCGCATCTCCGATTCTTCACGCACACGGCCCTCCTTACGGACCGTGTCCGACTCGTCACAGACGATAACACACGCCCCCTTAGCGCTACATTCCCGACACACCCGATTGGATGCCGCTAATGAAGTTATGCACCTTTTACGACGAGTCTGAGTAGCGCCAATCGGGCACCCCAAGCCCAAGGGAGGCCGCGAAAACCCCACCCGAGGGACGGGCTGGGCGCCGGCACCGCGATGGGCGCCGTCGGCCGTCGTTCGCGAAGCTCCGGCGCATCCGATCGACCTCGGAAAAACCAAAGCGCCTCCGACAGGCACGGAAACAAGGACGTGGATATCCCTGTCCGCACCAGCCGAAGGCACTTTTGTTCACAGCTGAAGTTGGCGCCCTTTGGTCAGGACACAGTCATCCTCGGACCGTCACACGGTCCATGGGGCACCGGCGCCCCGGAATCAGCGGATGTGCCCGATCACCGTGCAGAAGTTGCCGAGCTTCGACTGGTCGTCGCCCAGGACCGAGCCGGGGTCGATGGCACCGGTACCACCCTCGTAGTCCTGCTCGCAGTTCACCTTCTGCAGGTTGCCGACGGAGAACGAGAACGGGTCGTCGTAGTCGTGGCCGCCGTTGGCGCTGGCAACCCCGCCGCCGACGAGGCCGAGGCCGCCGACCATCGCCGCTACGGCCGCGGCCTTCTTGAGCTTCTGCATGGCATCTCCGATTCTTCACGCACACGACCCTCCTTACGGACCGTGCCCGACTCGTCACAGAAGATAACACGCGCCTCCCTTAGCACCACATTCCCGACACACCCGAACGAGTCGGATCTAATCGGGTTATGCGCCTTCCACGAAAGCCGGATTCGGTGGTCCGGGGGCGCAGAGTGCGGTGCTCTCACCGCCGGCCTGCAGGACGGCGCAGACCTGCTGGACCCTGGGCACGGCGACGGTGACCGATTGCTGGACGTCAGCCTGAACGGCCTGCTCCTGGTTGAGGAGTTCGGTGCGACCGGCGGTGATCCGTACGCCGACGACCTGCGCCTGATGGCACCGGATGTTGACGCTGACCGTACTTGTCACGCCCCTGTCGATCTTCTGGAGGCCGACGGAACAGGGGAAGTCCTGACCCACGGCGGCCTGCGCCGGCGCGGCGGCGAGGAGCGGTGCGGATGCCAGCAGCACGGTGGCCGCCGAACGGAGCATGCGGTGTGGCATTGATCCTCCCGGTCACGGCACCCGCATACCCATGGGGTGCCTTTTCGGGAAGATGCGATCATGTGATTACAAACTGCGCAAAGGGGACGCGCCGCTCAGTCGCGGTACAGCGCCTCGATCTCCTTCGCGTACGCCGCCACCGCTGCGGGGGCACTCGACCTTCAGGGACGGCTGGTCGGCGTAGTCCACCCGGAAGACGGCCGGGGGACACGTTCTCGCGGCCGGAGGTGACCGGGTCCTACGACACGACGTCCTTCCCCGAGAACCCCCGGAAGGCCAGCGCGAACAGCACGAGCGCGTAGGTGACGGAGATCGCCGTGCCCTGGATCATTCCGGACCACTCGGGACGCGGCTGTACGGCGTCGGCCCAGGCGAACTGCCAGTGCGCCGGGAGGAAGTCGCGCCAGTGGCCGAGGGCGGTGACCGCGTCCAGGACGTTGCCCACGATGGTCAGCCCTACCGCGCCGCCGACCGCGCCCAGCGGGGCGTCTGTCTTCGTCGACAGCCAGAACGCCAGCCCGGCGGTGACCAGTTGGGAGACGAAGATGTACGCCACGACCACCACGAGGCGCTGGGCGGCGGTCCCCGCGTCCAGCGCACCTCCGGTGGGGATCTCCAGCGGGCCCCAGCCGTAGGCGGCCGTGCCGACGGCGACCGCCACGAGGGGCAGCAGCACCATCGCGGCCAGGCTGAGCCCGAGCCCGACGACGAGCTTGGACCACAGCAGGCGGGCCCTCGGGACGGGGGCGGCGAGCAGATAGCGCAGGGAGGACCAGCTCGCCTCCGAGGCCACCGTGTCCCCGCAGAACAGGGCGACCGGGATCACGAGCAGGAAGCCCGCGGAGACGAACAGGTTCACCGCGGCGAAGTTGGCGCCGGACGCGGTGGCCGTGTCCATCAGGGTGACCTGGTTGTTGCGGCCGCCCGGCTCGCCGCCGATCGCGAAGGCGATGAGCAGCACGAACGGCAGGGCGGCGAGGATCCCGCCCATGACCAGCGTGCGGCGCCGCTTCAGCTGGCGGACCAGCTCGACCCTCAGGGGCAGTGTGCGGCCGGCCCGGTAGCCGGAGGCGGTCTCGACGGGGTCCGTGCGCTCGGCGAGGGTGCTCATGCCGTGCCTCCGATCAGGGTGAGGAAGGCGTCCTCCAGACGGCGGTGCGGGCCGACGGACTCGACGGGGATGTCGAGCCGGACGAGTTCGGCGATCAGACGCGACGCGCTGCCGCCCGGATCGAGGCGGACGAGGATCCCGTCCGCGGTGCGGACGGCCGAGGCGACGCCCGGCAGCGCGGCCACCTTCTCGACGACCGGTTCCTCCACCGGCTCGGCGGTGCCCACCAGCAGGGTGTCGCCGGAGCCGACGATCTCCGCCACCGGCCCGGCCTGGACCAGCCGTCCCCGGTCCATCACCACGAGGTGGGTGCAGGACTGCTCGACCTCCGCCAGCAGGTGGCTGGAGACGATCACCGTGCGGCCGGCGGCCGCGTAGCGGATCATCACCTCGCGCATCTCGCGGATCTGGGGCGGGTCCAGCCCGTTGGTGGGTTCGTCCAGGATGAGCAGGTCGGGCAGGCCGAGCATGGCCTGGGCGATGGCGAGGCGCTGGCGCATGCCCTGGGAGTAGGTGCGTACCGCGCGTTCCAGCGCGTCGCCCAGGCCCGCGATCTCCAGGGCCTCGGCGAGGTGCGCGTCCTCGGCCGGGCGGCCGGTGGCCCGCCAGTACAGCTCCAGGTTCTCCCGGCCGGACAGGTGCGGCAGGAAGCCCGCGCCCTCCACGAAGGCGCCGACCCGGGACAGTACCGGCGCGCCCGGCCGGATGGCGTGGCCGAAGACGCGGATCTCGCCGCCGTCGGGCCGGATCAGGCCCATCAGCATGCGCAGGGTCGTCGTCTTGCCCGCGCCGTTCGGCCCGAGCAGGCCCAGTACCTGGCCCTTCTCCACGCGGAACGACAGGTCCCGGACCGCGTACCGGTCCGCCGACTTCGCGTACCGCTTGCTCAGATCCGTTATCCGCAGCGGGACTTCGGCCAGTTCGGGGTCGGGCGCGGGGGTCGCCGTGCGGCGGCGGCCGGTGGCCGGCAGGGCCAGCGCGAGCGCGGCGCCCGCCGCGGGCAGCCACCACACCCACGAGGGCAGCGGTGCCGCCGCGGTGTTCACGCCGGGGGCCGTGGGCACGCTCAGGTCGCCCTTGAGGGAGACGGTGTACGTGGCCGGGGCCGCCGGGGAGGCGTAGCCGAGGTCGGTGGAGGCGAGGACCAGGCGGAGCCGGTGGCCCTTGCGTACCTCGTGGTCGACGGCCGGGAGCGTGATGGTGACGTCCTTGCCGTGCTGGGCGCCCTCGACCCGCAGGGGGGCGACCAGCTGGGAGGGCAGCACCTGCTGCTTTCCGCCGGGCGAGACGTCGTACACCTTCCCGAACAGGACGGCGTCCTCGCTCGTCGAGGTGACGTGGACGGTCACCGTCGGGGATCCGGTGATCTGCAGGTCACCGCGGACCGGCGCCGAGTCGAATTTCGCGTACTGGCCGGGGAAGTCGAGGGAGACGCCGACGCCGAGGGCGGAGAGCTGGGCGAGGCCGCCGGTGCCGCCGAGGCCCGGTACGGCGGAGATGCCGGGCGGGCTGGCTCCGGCCGGGTTGGCGAAGCGCTGCTCGCCGCCGGTAAGCGCGATCCTCCGCCGGCCGTTCTCCAGTCCGGGGTAGGTGTCCGCGCTCGCGCCCCGCAACCGGGCGGCGCCGTCGGTGGAGTCGACCCCTCCGGTGCGGGTGATCCGGAAGGCGGGGCCGGTGTCCACGGCCCTGTCGCCCTTGAGGTAGCGGTCGAACCAGGCCGTCACCCGCGCCTGGACACGGCCGGTCTCCATGTCTCCGCCGTCGTGCCCGCCCGCGATCCAGTCGACGTCGACCGGGGCGCCGTTCGCGTGGATCGCCTTCTGGGCCGCGTCGGACTGGGCGAGCGTGAAGAGGGAGTCGGTCTGGCCCTGGGTCAGGAGCGTGGGCACCTTGATGCGGCCGGCCACGGCGGACGGCGAGCGCTCCTGAAGCAGTTCGCGGGCCGCCGCGTCCGGTGTTCCCGACTCGCCGACCCGGTCGTACATCCGGCACAGGGCGGTCTCGAACCTCGCGCAGCCGCCGCCGGTGCTGAAGAAGTAGCCGGTCCACAGTTTCTTGAGCACCCCGTTCGGAAACAGGGCGTCGGCGAGGTTCCAGTACGTGATCGACGGGGCGATGGCGTCCACCCGCCGGTCGTACCCGGCGGCGAGCAGGGAGATCGCGCCGCCGTACGAACCGCCGGCCACGCCCACGCGCGGGTCGCCCATCTTGTCGAGCCGGACCTGGGGCTGCCCGGCCAGCCAGTCGATGAGCCGGGAGACGTCGGCGACCTCGCCCTTGGGGTCGTTCAGCCCGATCTTCCCGGTCGACTTCCCGAAACCGCGCGCCGACCAGGTCAGCACCGCGTACCCGTCTCTGGCGAGGTCCTCGGCCTGCTGCCGCATGTCGTCCTTGCTGCCGCCGAAGCCGTGCGCCAGCAGGACGGCCGGACGGCGGCCGGCGGAACCCGCGGTGAAGTACGAGGTGTCGACGCGCACCCCCTCGCCCATGCTCATCACCCGGTCGGCGCGGTGCACCGGGGGCGCGTCGTCGGAGGCGACCGCCGTCCATGTACCGGCACCGGCCAGCACCGCGACGGCGGCCGCGGCGGCGAACAGCCGTCGCGGCCGCCGAAGCGGTCCCCGCCATCCGGGCACTCGAAGATCCATGCGTCCACGGTACGGGCCGCCACCGGCAACCGATGCAACCCGGGGACTGAACCC
Organism: Streptomyces sp. NPDC039424; assembly: GCF_055639495.1. Taxonomy (NCBI): domain Bacteria; kingdom Bacillati; phylum Actinomycetota; class Actinomycetes; order Kitasatosporales; family Streptomycetaceae; genus Streptomyces; species Streptomyces sp. NPDC039424. The sequence continues at coordinate 325,800 of NZ_JBVKAI010000004.1, read as the reverse complement.
CCGGCCCTCCTCCAGGAGTACGACGTGGCCGCCGCGTACGCCGGCCGTGGTACGAGGCCGGGGCTAGACCCGCGCGTCCCCCGGGATCGACACCAGCCAGCGGGTGCCGCGGCGCGGGCGGAGGTAGAGGGCCCAGTAAAGGGTGGCGACGGCGGTGATACCGCCGGTCCACAGGAGGTAGCCGGTCTCCTGCTGGCTGAGGACGTAGGCGAGGACGGCGATCAGCAGCACGGGCATGGCGGGCCACAGCGGCATGCGCCAGGCCGGCGTGTGCCGGTGGGCGCCGCGGCGGGCGAGCAGGGCGGCGACCGCGACGAGCAGGTACATGCCGGTCACGGAGACGCCGGTGACGCCGTAGAGGGTGTCCAGGTCGACGAAGCAGAGAGTCGCGCCGGGGACGCCGACCGCGAGGGTGGCGACCCAGGGGGAGCCGAAGCGGCCGAGCCTGGCGAGGACGGCGTTGACCGGCTCGGGCCAGGCCTTGTCGCGGGCGGAGGCGAACAGCACTCGGGAGTTCTGGATGACCATGACGATGCCCGCGTTGATGATCGCGAGGGCCACGCAGAGGCTGACGAAGGTGCCGACGGCGGAGTTGGACCAGGCGGTGACCATGGAGCTGATGTCGCCGCCGGTCAGCTCCGCCAGGTCGGAGGCGCCCAGGGTGATGGCGACGACCGGGACCAGGATGATCACGGTCGAGATCGCCAGGGTGGCCAGCACCGTGCGGGCGACGTTGCGGCGCGGGTGCTCCATCTCCTCGGAGAGGTAGACGGCGGTGGAGAAGCCCTGGGTGACGAAGAGGGCGATGGCGAGGCCCGAGACGACCAGCACGGCCGTGACGGTGTCGGCGTGGCCGTCCGTGCCCGCGACCCGCATCGAGGTGAGGCTGCCGAGGCCGCGGTGCCCGTGGGTGAAGCCCAGCAGGGCGACGACCCCGGCGGCGATGACCTCCAGGACCAGGAAGACACCGGTGATCCAGGCGTTGGCGCGCAGGTCCAGCAGGCCGGCGAGGGTGGCCAGCAGCATGACGCCGGCGCCGGTCAGGGACGGGTCGAGGTGGACGACCGGCGCGAGGTAGTCGGCCGTGCCCATGGCGATCACCGGCGGCACGATCATGACGACCAGCAGGGAGAGCACGAAGACCAGCCAGCCTGCCAGCCGCCCGGCCATCGTCGACACCATGGCGTACTCGCCGCCCGCGCTGGGGATGAGGGTGCCCAGCTCCGAGTAGCAGAACGCCACGGCGACACAGAGGAGGGAGCCGATGGCGATCGTCAGGGCGGTGGCGGTGCCGAGCGAGCCGAAGAGGTCGGGCACCACCACGAAGAGCGTGGAGGCGGGCGTCACGCAGGACAGCGTGAGGAGGGTGCCGCCGACCACCCCGATGGAGCGCTTGAGCTGGTGGGGGCTGTCCGTCGCCTCTGGGGCGGCGTTCTCGACAGGGCGGAGCGTGTCGGTCATGCGGCGGTTCCGATCGACTGGTGCGGATGCCTCCGGCGGCTGAAGTGTGCTGCATCGAACCCCGACGAAAAGCATCACGTCAATAGACTCTTATCTACGGAATTCGTAGATCAAGACAGCTTGCGCGCGCGTAAACAGCAGTTTCCATAGGCGTTTCCCCGTCTTTCGCCCGTACGGGAACCGCAGCGGCGGTGGCGAAAAAAAGTGCGGCGCCGATGTCGGTACGGCCAGCTAGAGTCCTCACCGGTCACAGACGACACACAGCCAAACAGGGGTGGGGACACATGAAGCTGCGGCACACCGCGGCCTGGGTGGGGTGCACGGCGGCGGCGCTGCTGGCGACCTCCGCGTGCGGGACCGAGGGGGCGAAGACGGCGGCCAAGGCGGTCGACAGCGCCGACAAGGCGATGGCGGCGCTGGCCCGGGCCACGGACCGGACGGAGGCCCTGGGATCGGCCGAGGTCAAGACGACGACCGACCTGGGCAACGGCACCCCGATCACCATGGAGGGCACGTTCTCCTGGGGCCGCGGGTACGCGTACGACGTCCAGATGGACACCAAGGCCGCGCACATGGAGACCTTGCAGGACTCCTCGAAGATCCACTGCCTGCTGGTCGACGGCGCCTACTACTACAACGTCGACCCGCAGCCCTCCGGCCCGCTCAAGGGCAAGGAGTGGATGAAGATAGACGCGTCCGCCGTGCTCGGCGAGAAGGGTGCCCAGTCCCTCAGCGGCGCCGCCGGCAGCCCGACGGCGTCCATGAAGGGCCTCAAGTACGCCAACGACGTCCACGACCTCGGCACCCAGACGGTGAACGGGCAGCGCACCACCCACTACCGGGCCGTGATCGACCAGGCGCACATGGGCAAGTACAAGTACGCCTACGGCGACAAGGACAGCGTCCTCGGCTCGATGACCGGCCGCGCGACCTCCATCACCATGGACATCTGGGTCGGCGCCAAGGATCTCCCGGTCCGGATGCGGCAGGAGGTGGGAGCCGTGAACATCACCATGGACTTCGAGAAGTTCGGCCGGACGGCCACCGTGAAGGCACCGCCCGCCGCGCAGACCGGCGACCTCACCGACACGCTGAAGAACGCCTCGAAGACGAGCTGAACGCACCGGTGCCCCGCCCTCTCCCGCGGAGAGGACGGGGCACCGTACGGCGTCAGTGGTTGCGCGGGAAGCCCAGGTCGACGCCGGCCGGGGCGTCGGCCGGGTCGGGCCAGCGCGTGGTGACGACCTTGCCGCGGGTGTAGAAGTGCGTGCCGTCGTTGCCGTAGATGTGGTGGTCGCCGAAGAGCGAGTCCTTCCAGCCGCCGAAGGAGTGGTAGCCCACGGGGACCGGGATCGGCACGTTCACGCCGACCATGCCCGCCTCGATCTCCAGCTGGAAGCGGCGGGCCGCGCCGCCGTCCCGGGTGAAGATCGCGGTGCCGTTGCCGAACGGCGAGCTGTTGATGAGGGCGACGCCGTCCTCGTACGTGTCGACACGCAGCACGCACAGCACCGGGCCGAAGATCTCGTCCTGGTACGCCTTCGCCGACGTGGGCACCTTGTCCAGCAGCGAGATGCCGATCCAGTGGCCGCCCTCGAAGCCGTCGACCGTGTAGCCGGTGCCGTCCAGCACCACCTCGGCGCCCTCGGCCGCCGCGCCCTCGACGTAGGAGGCCACCTTGTCGCGGTGGACCTTGGTGATCAGCGGGCCCATCTCGGAGGCCGGGTCGTTGCCGGGACCGATCTTGATCTTCTCGGCGCGCTCGCGGATCTTCTCCACCAGCTCGTCGCCGATCGCTCCGACCGCGACGACCGCGGAGATCGCCATGCAGCGCTCGCCCGCGGAGCCGTAGGCCGCCGAGACCGCGGCGTCGGCCGCCGCGTCCAGGTCGGCGTCCGGCAGGACCAGCATGTGGTTCTTGGCGCCGCCCAGGGCCTGCACGCGCTTGTGGTTGGCGGAGGCGGTGGTGTGGATGTAGCGGGCGATCGGGGTCGAGCCGACGAAGGAGACGGCCTTGACGTCCGGGTGCTCCAGCAGCCGGTCGACGGCCACCTTGTCACCGTGGACGACGTTGAAGACGCCGTCCGGCAGGCCCGCCTCGGCGAGCAGCTCGGCGATCTTGATGGAGGCCGACGGGTCCTTCTCGGACGGCTTCAGCACGAAGGTGTTGCCGCACGCGATGGCGATGGGGAACATCCACATCGGCACCATCGCCGGGAAGTTGAACGGCGTGATGCCCGCGACGACACCCAGCGGCTGCCGGATCGACGACACGTCCACGCGGCTCGCGACCTGCGTGGACAGCTCGCCCTTCAGCTGCACGCTGATGCCGCAGGCCAGGTCCACGATCTCCAGGCCGCGCGCCACCTCGCCCAGGGCGTCGGAGTGCACCTTGCCGTGCTCGGCGGTGATCAGCTCGGCGATCTCGTCGCGGTGCGCGTCCAGCAGCGCGCGGAACTTGAACAGGATCGAGGTCCGCTGGGCCAGCGAGGACTGGCCCCAGGTCAGATAGGCGTCCTTGGCCGCCGCTACGGCAGCGTCCACCTCCTCGACCGACGCGAACGCGACCTTCGTGGTGACGGCGCCGGTCGCCGGGTCCGTGACCGGCCCGTACGTACCCGAGGCGCCTTCGACGGTCTTGCCGCCGATCCAGTGGTTGACGATCTTCGTCATGACCGAGTGCTCCTTCACAGATGGCGGCGTCGGGTCGAGACGTGCCGTTCGTACAGCTCACGTGCCTTGACCGCGGACGATCGGGTCGCGGTCTCGGCCACAGGAACATCCCACCAGGCCTGCGCCGGAGGCGCGCCCGACACTGTGTCTGCGGTTTCCGTCTCCACATAGACACATGTGGGAGTGTCGGCGGCCCGCGCCTCGGCGAGCGCCGCGCGCAGGTCCCGTACGGTCTTCGCGCGCAGCACCCGCATACCGAGGCTGGCCGCGTTGGCGGCGAGGTCCACGGGCAGCGGGGCGCCGGTGAACGTGCCGTCGTCCGAGGTGAAACGGTACGCGGTGCCGAACCGCTCGCCGCCGACCGACTCGGACAGGCCGCCGATCGAGGCGTACCCGTGGTTCTGCACCAGGAGGATCTTGATCGCGATCCCCTCCTGCACCGCCGTGACGATCTCCGTCGGCATCATCAGGTACGTCCCGTCACCGACCAGCGCCCAGACCGGCCGGTCGGGGGCCGCCATCCTCACCCCGATCGCGGCCGGGATCTCGTAGCCCATGCAGGAGTAGCCGTACTCCAGGTGGTACTGGTCGCGGGACCGGGTGCGCCACAGCTTGTGCAGGTCGCCGGGGAGGGAGCCGGCCGCGTTGATGATCACGTCCGTCTCGTCGACGATCGCGTCCAGCGCGCCCAGCACCTGGGGCTGCGTCGGCCGTACGTCCGGCTCGTCGGCCTCGTAGCAGGCGTCGACGCGCTGCTCCCAGCGCTCCTTGTCCTCCATGTACTCGGTGGCGTAGGAGTCGGCGACCCGGTGGCCGTGCATCTGGAGTGCCTGGGTCAGCTCCTGCAGGCCGCTGCGGGCGTCCGCGACCAGGGGCATGCCGGCGAGCTTGTGGCCGTCGAAGGGCGCGATGTTGAGGTTGAGGAAGCGGACGTCCGGGTTCTCGAAGAGGGTGCCGGAGGCGGTGGTGAAGTCGGTGTACCGGGTGCCCACGCCGATCACCAGGTCGGCGGTGCGGGCGAGTTCGTCGGCGGTCGCGGTGCCGGTGTGGCCGATGCCGCCGACGTCCTGGGGGTGGTCGAAGCGCAGGGAGCCCTTGCCGGCCTGGGTGGACGCGACCGGTATGCGGGTCGCCTGCGCGAACTCGGCGAGGGCCTCCTCCGCCCGGCTGTGGTGGACCCCGCCGCCCGCGATCACCAGGGGGCGGCGGGCACCGAGGATCGCCTGTACGGCCTCGGCCTGTTCGGTCGGGTCGGCGCCCGGACGGCGTACCACCCAGACACGCTCGGCGAAGAACTCCTCCGGCCAGTCGTACGCCTCGGCCTGCACGTCCTGCGGCAGCGCGAGGGTGACCGCGCCCGTCTCGACCGGGTCGGTGAGCACTCGCATGGCGTTCAGGGCCGACGGGATCAGGGCTTCCGGCCGGTTGATCCGGTCGAAGTAGCGCGACACCGGGCGCAGGCAGTCGTTGACCGACACGTCCCCCGCGTACGGCACCTCCAGCTGCTGGAGCACCGGGTCCGCCGGGCGGGTCGCGAAGACGTCGCCGGGCAGCAGCAGGACCGGGAGGTGGTTGACGGTCGCGAGGGCGGCGCCGGTGACCAGGTTGGTGGCACCGGGGCCGATGGAGGTCGTCACCGCGTGCGCGGACAGGCGGTTGGACTGACGCGCGTAGCCGACCGCCGCGTGCACCATGGACTGCTCGTTGCGGCCCTGGTGGTACGGCATGTCGTCGGCGTACTCGACCAGCGCCTGCCCGAGCCCGGCGACGTTCCCGTGGCCGAAGATGCCCCAGGTCGCGCCGATCAGCCGCTGCCGTGTGCCGTCCCGCTCCGTGTACTGGGCGGACAGGAAGCGGACGAGCGCCTGCGCGACCGTGAGCCTCGTCGTTGAGGTCTGCACCGTCATCGGTAACCCCCTGTGCTTTCAACGTGGGCCGGGTGGAAGCAGATCCGCCACTCCCGCGTCTCGCCCGGACCGGCCATGACGTTCAGGTAGTACATGGCGTGGCCGGGCTGGGCGATGGACGGGCCGTGCCATCCGTCGGGGACGAGGACGGCGTCGCCGGAGCGGACCTCCGCGAGGACGTCCGATCCGCCCTCACGGGAGGGGAATACGCGCTGATAGCCGAAACCGTTCGGGCCCTCGATCTCGAAGTAGTAGATCTCCTCCAGCTCGGCTTCCTCACCGGGCCGGTGCTCGTCGTGCTTGTGCGGCGGGTACGAGGACCAGTGCCCGCCGGGGGTGATCACCTCGACGGCGATCAGCCGGTCGCAGTCGAACGAGTCCGCGGAGGCGAAGTTGCGCACCTGGCGGGCGCAGGTGCCGCTGCCGCGGTCTTCGACGGGGACCTCCGGCGCGGGGCCGTAGCGGGCGGGGAGTCGTCGCTCGCACTTCGCTCCTGCCAGGGCGAAGCGGCCTCCCGCGCCGGAGGCGATCTGGACCCGGGCGTCGCGGGGCGCGTACACGAAGTCGGAGACCCCGCTGAACACGCTCTCCCTGCCCAGGATTTGGAACTGTTCGTCCTCTATGTGCACCGTACAACCGCCGTTGAGCGGAAGGACGATCCACTCGCTGTCGCCAGTGGTGAACGTGTGTGTCCCGCCCGGCTCCAGCTCGACCACGCGCAGACCGCTGTACGTCCAGCCGGCCCGCTCGGGGCCGATGTCGAGCGCGTACGGGGCGCTCGCGGTCGCGCCCTTCGCGAGGTGCAGGTCGTTGCTGGTCATGCGGCCCTCACAGCAGTCCTACGGCGGTGTCCACGGCGGCGGCCACATCGCCGTCCGCCGGGTACAGCAGCGAGCGGCCGACCACCAGGCCGCGCACGGTGGGGAGTTGCAGCGCGCCGCGCCACTTCTCGTACGCGGCGTCCTGGTCCTCGGGAGAGTCGCCGATGTCACCGCCCAGCAGCACGGCGGGCAGGGTCGAGGTCTCCATGACCTGGGCCATGTCGTCGGGGTTGTCGGTGACCGGCACCTTCAGCCAGGTGTAGGCCGAACTGCCGCCCAGGCCCGAGGCGATGGCGATGGACTTGGTGACCGCGTCGGCGGACAGGTCGTTCCTGACCTTGCCCTCGGGGGTGCGGCCGCTGATGAACGGCTCGACGAAGACGGGGAGCCGCCGGGCGGCCATGTCGTCGATGGCGCGGGCCGTGGACTCCAGGGTGGTCAGGGAGCCCGGGTCGTCGTAGTCGATGCGCAGCAGCAGCTTGCCCGCGTCGAAGCCGAGGCGCTGTATGTCCTCGGGGCGGTGGCCGGTGAAGCGGTCGTCGAGTTCGAAGGAGGCGCCCTGGAGGCCGCCGCGGTTCATCGAGCCCATGACGACCTTGTGGTCGAGGGCGCCGAGCAGCAGCAGGTCGTCGAGGACGTCGGCGGTGGCGAGGACGCCGTCGACGCCGGGCCGGGACAGCGCCAGGCAGAGGCGTTCCAGCAGATCGGCGCGGTTGGCCATGGCCATCCTGCGGTCGCCGACCCCGAGGGCGCCGCGGGCCGGATGGTCGGCGGCGACGATCATCAGGCGGCCGTTCTCGTTCAGCAGCGGCCTGCGAGCGCGGCGGGTGGCGGCCTCGGCGATGGCCTCGGGGTGGCGGGTGCGGGTGTGGACCAGTGCGGAGACGTCCACCCGGGGGGTCCTCACAGCACCGCTCCCGCCTCTAGAGCGGCGGCCACCTCGTCGGGGGTGGGCATCGCGGAGGAGCACTCCAGGCGGGAGGCGACGATGGCGCCGGCCGCGTTGGCGTGCCGCATGACCGTCTCCAGGTCCCAGCCTTCGAGCAGGCCGTGGCAGAGCGAGCCGCCGAAGGCGTCTCCGGCGCCGAGCCCGTTGAGGACGGTGACCGGGAGTGGCGGTACCTCGGCGGTCTCGCCCGCGCGGCTGACCGCGAGGACGCCCTTGGGCCCCTGCTTCACGACCGCGAGCTCCACACCGGCGTCGAGGAGTGCGCGGGCGGCGGCGTGCGGCTCGCGGACTCCGGTGGCGACCTCCACCTCGTCGAGGTTGCCGACGGCGACGGTGGTGTGGCGCAGTGCCTCGGTGTAGAAGGGGCGGGCCGCGTCCGGGTCCGTCCAGAACATGGGGCGCCAGTCGAGGTCGAAGACCGTCGTACCGGACTTGGCCCGGTGGGCGAGGGCCGCGAGGGTCGCCGTGCGGCTGGGCTCCTCGCTCAGGCCCGTGCCGGTGACCCAGAAGACGCGCGAATCGTGGATCGCGTCGAGGTCGAGCTCGTGGGCGTCGATCTCCAGGTCGGGGGCCTTGGGCTGCCGGTAGAAGTACAGCGGGAAGTCGTCCGGCGGGAAGACCTCGCAGAAGGTGACCGGCGTGGGCAGCCCGGGGACCGGGGTGACCCAGCGGTCGTCGACGCCGAAGCCGCGCAGGGCCTCGTGCAGGTAGGCGCCGAAGGCGTCGTCGCCGGTGCGGGTGATCACGGCGGTGCTCCGGCCCAGGCGCGCCGCGGCGACCGCGACGTTCGTCGCCGACCCGCCGAGGAACTTGCCGAAGGACGACACCTGGGCGAGCGGGACGCCCGTTTGGAGCGGGTAGAGGTCCACTCCGATCCGCCCCATGGTGATCAGGTCGTACGCCATCCGGCTTCCCTTCGTCACGGCTCTCCCCCGGTTTGTAGCCCCGCACCCCGGAGCCTGTCAATGTTTTGTCCAGACATTCGGACGAGAGCTTGACACCCGCTTTCCATGCGCCGCACGCTGACGGCCATGACGTCGTTGTCACCTCAAGCCTCACTGTCCCGCATCAGGATCGGATCGGCGCCCGACTCCTGGGGTGTCTGGTTCCCGGACGATCCCGCGCAGGTGCCCTGGAAGCGCTTTCTCGACGAGGTCGCCGCCTGTGGCTACGAGTGGATCGAGCTGGGCCCCTACGGCTATCTGCCGACCAACCCGGCCGTGCTGGCCGAGGAGACGGCACGGCGCGGCCTGAAGGTGTCGGCCGGCACGGTCTTCACGGGCCTGCACCACGGCGCGGCGGTGTGGGACAGGACCTGGGCGCATGTCGCGGACAACGCGGCCCTCGCCCAGGCGATGGGCGCCCGCCACCTCGTCGTCATCCCCTCCTTCTGGCGGGACGACAAGACCGGCGAGGTCCTGGAGCCGGACACGCTCACGCCCGAGCAGTGGCGCAACCTCACCTCGCTGACCGAACGGCTGGGCCGGGAGGTGCGGGAGCGTTACGGCCTGTCGATCGTCGTCCACCCGCACGCCGACACCCACATCGACAGCGAGGAGAACGTCACCCGCTTCCTCGACGGCACCGACTCCTCGCTGGTCTCGCTGTGCCTGGACACCGGGCACTACGCCTACTGCGGCGGCGACAGCGTCAAGCTGATCGAGACCTACGGCGAGCGGATCGGCTACCTCCACCTCAAGCAGGTGGACCCCGGGATCCTCGCGGAGGTCCGGGCGAACGGCGTCCCCTTCGGCCCGGCGGTCGCCAAGGGCGTGATGTGCGAGCCCCCGTCCGGGGTGCCCGCGCTCGGCCCCGTCCTGGAAGCCGCCGGGAAACTGGGCGTCGACCTGTTCGCCATCGTCGAGCAGGACATGTACCCCTGCCCCCCGGACAAGCCCCTGCCGATCGCCCGCCGCACACGGGCGTTCCTGCGATCCTGCGGGGCGTAGGCCTCCGGCGGTTGGCGGGTGTCTCGTTCAGGGGGTGTGTACGGACAGGGCGGCGTCCGGCGTTCAGGAGAGGCTCGGGCGTCCGGTGGCCTACGGCGGCGCGGACGACCGGCGTCCGAGCGAGGCGTCGGCGCAGTGGACGGGCGACGGCGGTCCACCGGTCGGCGGTGGGCGTAGGTGGTTTGCGGCGGCCCGGCGATCGTCGGCGGGGTCCCCCGTGGCCGACCGGATGACCGGGGAGGCGACGAGCATCGCGCTGCCGCAGGGGCGGAGTTCGTCTGCGCCCAGAACCGGCCGGGGCCGGATCCGGCGTAGCGGGTCCGGCCCGCTTTCACTGTCCGACTCCTGCTGTCAAGGCGCCTCGCCAGTGCACCGACGTACGCCTTTGCGTCACTTCTGTCACGAAGTCCTCGGTCCCGTCACACATGTCCCGTGTACGCGACTCCGTAGTCACACTCGGTCAACAGGGGCTTGCCCGCTGTCACGTCATGTCGTTCACCGGGCACAGGCTTGGTGACGCCAGCGCAGCGCCCGGCTCCCCCTGCGGCCGCCCCCGGCCGCCTCGGCGCGCGCGGGGAGGTGCAACCCATGACCGACCGAAGGCTCTGGTCCTACAAGGAGATCGCGGCACACATCCGGGTGCAGCCGGACACCGTACGGTCCTATCGCAAGCACGGCCTGCTGCCTCCGCCCGACCATGTCGAGGGCGGCAAGCCCTACTGGTACGCGGACACCGTGCGCGCCTGGGTCGCCGCCAGGCCCGGAAACCGGGGCCGAAGAGAGACCTGAGCCGTCAGCTCCACGGTTCGACGACGGTGACTCCCGCGCCGGGTGCCGAGCCCATCGCGGCGAGCGCGGCCGGGGCCGCGTCCAGCGGGATCGTCGACGTCACGAGCAGGTCGGGGCGCAGCACACCCGCGCGGACGAGTTCCAGCATGCCCGGGTAGGCGTGCGCGGCCATGCCGTGGCTGCCTAGGAGTTCGAGCTCCAGGGCGATGGCGCGGGCCATGGGGACGGGGGTCGTACCGTCCGGCGAGGGCAGCAGGCCGACCTGGACGTGACGGCCGCGGCGGCGCAGGCAGCCGACGGAGGCCGCGCAGGTGGCGGGGGAGCCGAGGGCGTCGAGGGAGAGGTGGGCGCCGCCGCCGGTCAGGGCGAGGATCTCCGCCGCCGTGCCGGGCGTACGGGTCGCGTCCACGCACTCGGCCGCGCCGAACCGCCGCGCCAGGTCGAGCGCCCGGGGTGATACGTCGACGGCGACCACCCGGGCCCCGCAGGCCGCCGCGATCATCACCGCCGACAGGCCCACTCCCCCGCAGCCGTGCACCGCGACCCACTCCCCCGCCGCCACCCGGCCCTGCCCCACCACCGCGCGGAACGCCGTGGCGAAGCGGCAGCCCAGGGCGGCGGCGGTGGCGAAGGACAGGCCGTCCGGAACCGCGACCAGGTTCACGTCGGCATGGTCGAGCGCCACGAACTCGGCGAACGAGCCCCAGTGGTGGAACCCCGGCTGGGTCTGCCGCTCGCACACCTGCTGGTCGCCCGCCGCGCAGGCGGGGCAGCTGCCGCAGGCGCAGACGAAGGGCACGGTGACCCGGTCGCCGGGGCGCCAGCCGGTGACCCGGTCGCCGACGGCCTCGACGGTCCCGGCGAGTTCGTGGCCGGGCACGTGCGGCAGGGTGATGTCCGGGTCGTGACCCATCCAGCCGTGCCAGTCGCTGCGGCACAGGCCGGTGGCCTCCACGCGCACCACGACGCCGTGCTCCGCGGGCACCGGGTCCGGCACCTCCCGTACCTCGGCCGGCTCCCCGTACCGCTCGAACACCACAGCGCGCATGTGCCTTCGCCCTCGCCTTTCGTACGGCCGTCCGCAGATCACCGCGAACGCTAGGGCCTGCACGCCCGCCTTGTCCGCCCCCTGCCCTCGTCGCCTGCCCGCCCGACGCTCCCCGGGCACCGACCGCACTGGCCTCCCCCGGACTGCGACAAAGGGCACATCTGCATAGGGTGCGGGTAAATCGCCCCAGCAGGAGCACGAGGGGGACCAGCCGTGACCCACTCCCCGCCGCCCGGTGCGCCCCGGGCCCGCATTCCGGGCCCGCAGCAGCCCCCGCCGCCGTTCCCGCGGATCCGCGCGGGTCTGTGGCGGCGCTTCCTGGTCGGCGGCCTCGCCCTGTGGGCGCTGACCGCACTGGCCGCGTACGTGACGCGGGACACCGCGCTGCTGCCCGCCCTGTTCCTGCTCGGCGGCTTCCTGGTCCCGGTCGGCTTCGTGCTGTGGGCGTACGAGCGGCACAGCCGCGACCTGGGGGTCAGCGCGATCCTCGGCTGCTTCCTGGCCGGCGGCGCGCTCGGGGTGCTGGGCGCGCCGGCGATGGAGTACCGCCTGCTGCACCCGTCGCCGCGGATGTTCGTCGGCATGGCGCTGGCGGAGGAGGCGGTGAAGCTCGTCGCGCTGATGTTCGTACTGCGCGGGCTGACCGGGATACGCGGCATGCGCGCCGGGCTGGTGCTGGGCGCGACCGTCGGCGTCGGCTTCGCGGCCGTGGAGACCCTCGGCCACACCTTCGGCACGGCCGTGTCCACGAGCGGCGCCGACCCGTGGGCGCTGCTGGCGACCGGGCTTCCGCACGCCATGGCGGCGCCCTTCGGGCACGGCCTGTGGACGGCGGTCGTGGGCGGGGCCCTGCTCGCCCACCGCCACCCGAACGGCCGCTTCCGCCTCGGCGGCCCGGTCCTCTGGGCCTGCCTGGGCGCCTGTCTGCTGCACACGCTGTGGGACACCACTCCCCGCCTCGCCTTCTGGCTGGCGGCCCTGCTGGCCGGCCCGGGCCTGGACCGGCGGCTCTTCGCCGGCGGGTACCTGCCCCTGCCGACGGCCGAACAGGACCGCATGTTCACGGTGTTCTCGGTCGGCGGGCTGGTACTCGTCTCCCTGCTGGGCATCGCCTGGGTCCGCTCGCTGGCGCGCCGGGACCCCCCTTGGAGAAATACCCCCTAGGGGTATAGTGTCAGCAGAGCGGGCCCCACCGTGGGCCTCGCCGGCCCCACCCGCCTCGACGAGGAGTAACGACATGACCGCCCCGACCGACACCCCGGGCTCCGTCACCACCGTCTACAAGGTGAGCGGGATGAGCTGCGGACACTGCGAGGGCTCCGTCTCCGGTGAGCTCTCCGAAATCCCCGGCGTCACCTCGGTGAAGGCCGTCGCGTCGACCGGCGAGGTCACCGTCGTATCCGCCGCCCCGCTCGACGAGGAGGCCGTCCGCGCCGCCGTCGACGAGGCCGGCTTCGAGCTCGTGGGCAAGGCCTGATCTCCGTTCACTCTCCGACCGGGCCGTGCCGACCAGCTGATACTGGATCCGTACGGTCCGGTCCGTCGTCTGGAGCCCGGACATGACCAGCACCACCGCAGACACAGCGATAGGCACGGCCTCGGAGACGAGGTCGGACACGACTTTCGAGGTCGAGCTGCTCATCGGCGGGATGACCTGCGCCTCCTGCGCCGCCCGCGTCGAGAGGAAGCTCAACCGCATGGACGGCGTCACCGCCACGGTGAACCTCGCCACGGAGAAGGCGAAGGTCACCTACCCCGAGGGGGTCCGGGTCGCCGATCTGATCGCCACCGTGGTGAGGACGGGATACACCGCCGAGGAGCCCCCGCCCCCGGCGCCGCCCCTGGAGGAAGCGCCCGCCGAAGCAGGACGGGATCCCGAACTCACCGCCCTGCGCCAACGGTTCGTCATGTCAGCCGCGCTGGCCCTGCCCGTCGTCCTGCTCGCCATGGTCCCCGCGCTCCAGTTCGACAACTGGCAGTGGCTGTCGCTCACCCTCGCCGCGCCCGTGGTGCTCTGGGGCGGCTTGCCCTTCCACCGGGCGGCCTGGACCAACGCCCGGCACGGCGCCGCCACCATGGACACCCTCGTCTCGGTCGGCACGCTGGCCGCGTTCGGCTGGTCGCTGTGGGCGCTGTTCTTCGGCGACGCGGGCATGCCGGGCATGCACGACGAGTTCCGGCTGACCGTCTCGCGTATGGACGGCTCGTCCACCATCTACCTGGAGGTGGCCGCCGGAGTCGTCGCCCTGATACTCCTCGGGCGTCATCTGGAGGCCCGCTCCAAGCGGCGCGCGGGCGCCGCCCTGCGGGCGCTGATGGAGCTGGGCGCGAAGGACGTCGCCGTCCTGCGGGACGGGCGTGAGACACGGGTGCCGGTGGCCTCCCTGGCCGTCGGCGACCGGTTCGTGGTCCGCCCCGGCGAGAAGATCGCCACCGACGGCACGGTGGTCGAGGGAGTCTCCGCGGTCGACGCCGCCATGCTCACCGGCGAGTCGGTGCCGGTGGACGTGGGTCCCGGGTCCGCCGTCACCGGTGCGACGGTGAACGCCGGGGGCCGGCTGGTCGTGGCCGCCACCCGGGTCGGCGCCGACACCCAGCTCGCCCGCATGGCGAAGCTGGTGGAGGACGCGCAGAACGGCAAGGCCGAGGTGCAGCGGCTGGCCGACCGGATCTCCGCCGTGTTCGTGCCCGTGGTCATCCTCCTCGCGCTCGGCACCTTCGCGGGGTGGCTGGCCGTCACCGGCGACGCCGTGGCCGCCTTCACGGCCGCCGTCGCCGTACTGATCATCGCCTGCCCGTGCGCGCTAGGGCTCGCCACCCCGACCGCGCTGATGGTCGGCACCGGGCGCGGTGCCCAGCTCGGCATCCTCATCAAGGGCCCCGAGGTACTGGAGTCCACCCGCCGCGTCGACACGGTCGTCCTGGACAAGACCGGCACGGTCACCACCGGCCGCATGACCCTCCAGGAGGTGTTCGCGGCCGAGGGCACCGACGAGAAGGAGGTGCTGCGGCTCGCGGGCGCCCTGGAACACGCCTCCGAGCACCCCGTGGCCCGGGCGATCGCGGCCGGCGCCGAGGAGCGGGTCGGTCCGCTGCCGCCGGCCGAGCACTTCGAGAACGTCCCCGGGCGGGGCGTACGCGGGCGCGTGGCGGGCCGCGAGGTGGCCGTGGGGCGACTCGCCGAGCACGGCGACCACCTGCCGCGGGAGTTGGCCGACGCCCGCTCCCGGGCCGAGCGGGAGGGCCGTACGGCCGTCGTGGTCGGCTGGGACGGGGTGGCACGCGGTGTCCTCGCCGTCGCCGACGCGGTCAAGGAGACCAGCGCCGAGGCGGTGCGCGAGCTGCGCGCGCTGGGTCTGGAGCCGGTGCTGCTGACCGGGGACAACCGGACGGTGGCCGAGGCGGTGGCGCGGGCCGTGGGCATCGAGGAGGTCGTCGCCGAGGTGCTGCCCGAGGACAAGGTGGACGTCGTACGACGCCTCCAGGGCGAAGGGCGGACCGTCGCCATGGTCGGCGACGGGGTCAACGACGCCGCCGCGCTCGCCGCCGCCGACCTGGGCCTCGCGATGGGCACGGGCACGGACGCGGCGATCGAGGCGGGCGACCTGACGCTGGTGCGCGGGGACCTGCGGGTGGCGGCGGACGCCATCCGGCTGGCACGGCGGACGCTGACCACCATCAAGGGAAACCTGGTGTGGGCCTTCGGCTACAACGTGGCCGCCCTGCCGCTGGCCGCCGCGGGGCTGCTCAACCCGATGATCGCGGGAGCCGCCATGGCCTTCTCGTCGGTGTTCGTGGTGACCAACAGCCTGCGGCTGCGCACGTTCCGCTGAGGACGGCAGAAGTTACCCCGGGGTTCGACGAAGTCGAGTGGATCCAAGAGTCCCCCTGGAGTCCGGCGCACACCTCACATAAGCTCTTCACGAGGCTCTCGCATCATCCTTACGCTTGGACTCCGATCGTCGTATCGGGGCTCTTGCGCATCTAACGGACATATGCAAGAGACACAGATCACAGTGATGTGAACGTAACCATCGAAGGGCTTCGAAGGTCTAAGTTGGCGATGTCAGACCAGCGTCTTGGGGGGCGCTGACTGGCATCTGGGGATGTCTTGGGGGACTTCCTCAGAGATGCGTTGCCGGGGCACGTACACCGGGGAGCTTTGAGCGGCCCTCCCAGCGTGCGTTGTCCCGGCAGATCGCACCGCATCACTGGAGCACGGCGGGTTTTGCTCGTTGTGCTCGAAACAGCGATTCAGGCGCTGTCCTCACCAAGCGCCCGGCCGGATCCCGTGGGGGGAATCCGCACCGGGACATGGGAAGGCGCCCTGGTCGTCGGCCCGTGGGGGGACCGGCGCTCCAGGGCGCCTTCTGCTATGCGTATACGTCTGTGCGTACGAGCCGTCAGGTGTCGGCCGTCAGGTGCCCGAGAGGCTCGCGCCGTCCCGGACACCCCGAAAGAGACTCAGCGCTCCTCGACCGGAACGAAGTCGCGCTCGACCACGCCCGTGTAGATCTGGCGCGGGCGGCCGATACGGGAGCCCGGCTCCTTGATCATCTCGTGCCACTGGGCGATCCAGCCCGGCAGGCGGCCGAGGGCGAACAGGACCGTGAACATCTCGGTCGGGAAGCCCATGGCCCGGTAGATCAGACCGGTGTAGAAGTCGACGTTCGGGTAGAGGCTGCGCGAGACGAAGTAGTCGTCGGAGAGCGCGTGCTCCTCCAGCTTCAGCGCGATGTCCAGCAGCTCGTCGGACTTGCCGAGAGCGGACAGCACGTCGTGCGCGGCGGCCTTGATGATCTTGGCGCGCGGGTCGAAGTTCTTGTAGACCCGGTGGCCGAAGCCCATCAGACGGACGCCGTCCTCCTTGTTCTTCACCTTGCGGATGAAGGAGTCGACGTCGCCGCCGGAGTCCCGGATGCCCTCGAGCATCTCCAGGACGGACTGGTTGGCACCGCCGTGCAGCGGGCCCCACAGGGCGTTGATGCCGGCGGAGATGGAGGCGAACATGTTCGCCTGGGACGAGCCCACCAGACGGACCGTCGAGGTCGAACAGTTCTGCTCGTGGTCCGCGTGCAGGATCAGCAGCTTGTCCAGGGCGGAGACCACGACCGGGTCGAGCTCGTACTCGTCCGCCGGGACCGAGAAGGTCATACGGAGGAAGTTCTCGACGTAGCCGAGGTCGTTGCGCGGGTAGACGAACGGGTGGCCGATCGACTTCTTGTACGCGTACGCCGCGATCGTCGGGAGCTTGGCGAGCAGACGGATCGTGGAGAGGTTGCGCTGCTTCTCGTCGAACGGGTTGTGGCTGTCCTGGTAGAACGTGGACAGCGCCGAGACGACCGAGGACAGCATGGCCATCGGGTGGGCGTCGCGCGGGAAGCCGCGGTAGAAGTTCTTGACGTCCTCGTGCAGCAGGGTGTGCCGCGTGATCTCGTTCTTGAACGCGGAGAGCTCGTCGACGGTCGGCAGCTCACCGTTGATGAGCAGGTACGCCACCTCGAGGAAGGTGGAGCGCTCGGCCAGCTGCTCGATCGGGTAGCCGCGGTACCGGAGGATGCCCGCCTCGCCGTCGAGGTACGTAATGGCGGATTTGTAGGCGGCCGTGTTGCCGTAGCCGCTGTCCAGGGTCACCAGACCGGTCTGGGCGCGGAGCTTCCCGATGTCGAAGCCCTTGTCACCGACGGTGCTGTCGATCACCGGGTAGGTGTACTCGCCGTCGCCGTACCGCAGTACTACAGAGTTGTCGCTCACGTCATCCCTCACCGACGTTGTGCCTCTTCTTCGAGGTTGCCCTGACTGTCTCTACCATCCCCCATTTGGCGCAGGAGAGTGCACTCGGGGTCGACCATTGGGCTTATCGGCGGCACTCAGTGCCGCCAACCTGCTCATCCTGCCCCCTCCACCCCGGCATCTGGAAGTGCTCTGTGACCTTCGCGACTCATTTGATCGATCATTTTTCGCGATGTCAGGTGCGTCAGCTCCGGTCGAGCCTGAAGTCGAGTGCTGTACACCGCCGTCCGGCCGACACCGTGCGCACCGCCTGACCGATGGCCTTGCGTGAACCGACGAGGACGACCAGCTTCTTGGCGCGGGTGACCGCCGTGTAGAGCAGGTTGCGCTGCAGCATCATCCAGGCGCCGGTGGTGACCGGGATGACCACGGCCGGATACTCACTGCCCTGCGAGCGGTGGATGGTCACCGCGTACGCGTGCGCCAGCTCGTCCAGCTCGTCGAATTCGTACGGAACCTCCTCGTCCTCGTCCGTCAGCACCGTGAGGCGCTGGTCGACCGGGTCGAGCGAGGTGACCACGCCCACGGTGCCGTTGAAGACACCGTTCTTTCCCTTCTCGTAATTGTTGCGGATCTGGGTGACCTTGTCGCCGACCCGGAAGACCCGGCCGCCGAACCGCTTCTCGGCCAGGTCGGGGCGGCCCGGGGTGATGGCCTGCTGGAGCAGGCCGTTGAGGGTGCCGGCGCCCGCCGGACCGCGGTGCATGGGCGCGAGGACCTGCACGTCCCGGCGCGGGTCGAGGCCGAACTTCGCCGGAATGCGGCGGGCGGCGACATCCACGGTGAGCCGGCCGGCCGCCTCCGTGTCGTCCTCGACGAAGAGGAAGAAGTCCTTCATGCCGTCCGTGACCGGGTGCTGCCCGGAGTTGATGCGGTGCGCGTTCGTCACCACCCCCGACTGCTGGGCCTGGCGGAAGACCCGGGTGAGGCGGACCGCGGGGACCGGGCCGCCGTCGGCCAGCAGGTCGCGCAGCACCTCCCCCGCACCGACGCTGGGCAGCTGGTCGACGTCACCGACGAAGAGCAGATGGGCGCCCGGGGGCACCGCCTTGACCAGCTTGTTGGCGAGCAGCAGGTCCAGCATCGAGGCCTCGTCCACCACCACCAGGTCGGCGTCGAGCGGGCGGTCCCTGTCGTAGGCCGCGTCACCGCCCGGCTTCAGCTCCAGCAGGCGGTGGACGGTGGAGGCCTCGGCGCCGGTCAGCTCGGCCAGGCGCTTGGCGGCGCGGCCGGTGGGGGCGGCCAGCACGACCTTCGCCCGCTTCGCCCGGGCCAGCTCCACGACCGAGCGGACGGTGAAGGACTTGCCGCAGCCGGGGCCACCGGTCAGCACGGCCACCTTCTCGGTGAGCGCCAGCTTCACGGCGGCCTCCTGCTCGGGCGCGAGCTCCGCCCCCGTGCGTCCCTTGAGCCAGCTCAGCGCCTTGTCCCAGGCGACGTCCCGGAAGCCGGGCATCCGGTCCTCGTCCGTGCGCAGCAGGCGCAACAGCTGGGCGGAGAGGGAGAGTTCGGCCCGGTGGAACGGGACGAGGTAGACGGCGGTGACGGGCTCGCCGCCGTCCGGCCCCGGCACCTTCTCCCGTACGACCCCGGGGTCCTCGCCCTCCTCCTCGGGCTCCGCCAGCTCGGCCAGGCACTCGATGACCAGCCCGGTGTCCACCTGGAGCAGCTTCACCGCGTCCGCGATCAGCCGCTCCTCGGGCAGGTAGCAGTGGCCCTGGTCGGTGGACTGCGACAGCGCGTACTGCAGGCCGGCCTTCACCCGCTCCGGGCTGTCGTGCGGGATGCCCACGGACTGGGCGATCTTGTCGGCGGTGAGGAAGCCGATGCCCCAGACGTCGGCGGCCAGCCGGTAGGGCTGGTTCTTGACGACCGAGATCGAGGCGTCCCCGTACTTCTTGTAGATCCGCACGGCGATGGACGTGGACACCTCGACGGTCTGCAGGAAGAGCATGACCTCCTTGATCGCCTTCTGCTCCTCCCAGGCGTCGGCGATCTTCTTCGTCCGCTTCGGTCCGAGCCCGGGGACCTCGATCAGCCGCTTCGGCTCCTCCTCGATGATCCGCAGGGTGTCCAGCCCGAAGTGCTGGGTGATCCGGTCGGCGAAGACCGGGCCGATGCCCTTGACCAGGCCGGATCCGAGATAGCGGCGGATGCCCTGGACGGTGGCGGGCAGCACGGTCGTGTAGTTCTCCACCGTGAACTGCTTGCCGTACTGGGGGTGGGAGCCCCAGCGCCCCTCCATGCGCAGCGACTCGCCGACCTGGGCGCCCAGCAGCGCACCCACGACCGTGAGGAGATCGCCACCGCCGCGGCCGGTGTCGACCCGGGCGACCGTGTAGCCGTTCTCCTCGTTGGCGTACGTGATCCGCTCCAGCACGCCTTCGAGCACGGCCAGTCGCCGTTCCCCCGTGGCAGTCCCCGCGTCTTGAGCCATGATCCGACGGTACCGGCCCGCTCTGACAGCGGCGGAAACCCAGCGGCGGGCAACGCCCGAGCCGGTCACAGCCGATCGGTGACTGGCAGGAACGGGCCTGGGAATGGGCCACGGCGACCGGTCGAACCGCAGGTCACGAGCCTCGGGCGTGGGCCCATGCCTTCCATTGCCTTCCATCCGCGCCCGCCCGAGGCCGGCCCCCCGGCGGTCACGATTGGGTTTCGGCCACTCGCTTCCCTCTTGCCCTCAAGCCGTGTAATCGATTCCAATCCTCCGTGAACGTCGATGTAATCGTTTCCACAAGGAGGTGGGCCGGCGATGGCGAGCATCAAGGACGTCGCCGCGGAGGCGGGGGTTTCCGTCGCCACGGTCTCGCGGGTGCTGAACGACCACCCTTCGGTCAGCGCCGACGCACGCACCCGCGTGCTGGCCGCCGTCGAGACGCTGGGCTACCGCCCGAACGCCGTCGCCCGGTCGCTGCGCACCGACCAGACCCACACCCTCGGCCTGGTCATCAGTGACGTGATGAACCCGTACTTCACCGAGCTGGCCCGCGCGGTCGAGGAGGAGGCCCGCGCGCTCGGTTACAGCGTCATCATCGGCAACGCCGACGAGCGGCCCGATCTGCAGGACCACCATGTACGGACCCTGCTGGACCGCCGTATCGACGGCCTCCTCGTCTCCCCCACCGACGGCGGCTCGCCGCTGATGCTGGACGCCGCGCGCGCGGGGACGCCGATGGTCTTCGTGGACCGGTGGATCCCGGGTGTGGACGTGCCCGTCGTACGGGCCGACGGACAGGACGCCATCCGGGATCTCGTGGCGCATCTGCACGGGCTGGGCCACCGGCGCCTGGCGATCATCGCGGGCCCCGCGGCCACCACCACCGGCAGCGAGCGCGTCGAGGCCTTCCGGGCGGCCATGGCGGAGTACGGGATCCCCCTCCCGGACGCCTACACGGGCCAGGGCGACTTCCAGGCCGAGAGCGGCCGGCGGGTCACCGAGGGCTTCCTCGACCTGCCCGAGCCGCCCGAGGTGGTCTTCGCCGCGGACAACCTGATGGCCCTGGGCGCGCTGGACGCGATCCGCGCGCGCGGGCTGCGGGTGCCGGACGACATCGCGCTGGCCGCGTTCGACGACATCCCGTGGTTCGTGCACACCGATCCGCCCATCACGGCGATCGCCCAGCCGACGGGCGAGCTGGGCCGGGCCGCCGTAAGGGCCCTGGTCGACCGCATCGAGGGACGGCCCCCCGCGTCCGCCACCTTCTCCGCCCGTCTCGTCGTACGCCGCTCGTGCGGCGAGTCCCCCTCCCCAGTACGAAGGAGCATGTCGTGAGCAACGCGGACGAGTTGCTGCGCATCGAGGGCATACGCAAGGCCTTCCCGGGCGTGGTCGCGCTGGACGGCGTCGACTTCGACCTGCGCCGGGGCGAGGTGCACGTGCTGCTCGGTGAGAACGGCGCGGGCAAGAGCACCCTCATCAAGATGCTCTCCGGCGCCTACACGCCCGACGCCGGCCGGATCCTGGTCGGCGGCGAGGAGGTGCGCATCCACGGTGCGCAGGACTCCGAGCGCCTCGGGATCGCCACCATCTACCAGGAGTTCAACCTCGTTCCCGATCTGACGGTCGCCGAGAACATCTTCCTGGGGCGGCAGCCGCGCCGCTTCGGGATGATCGACCGCAAGAGGATGGAGGCGGACGCCGAAGTCCTCCTGGAGCGCGTCGGCGTGCGCGTGTCCCCCCGCGCGCGTGTGCGTGAACTCGGCATCGCGCGCCTGCAGATGGTGGAGATCGCCAAGGCGCTGAGCCTGAACGCGCGCGTGCTCATCATGGACGAGCCGACCGCCGTGCTCACCTCCGAGGAGGTGGAGAGGCTCTTCGCCATCGTGCGCAGGCTGCGCGAGGACGGCGTCGGGATCGTGTTCATCACCCACCACCTGGAGGAGATCGCCGCCCTGGGCGACCGGGTCACGGTCATCCGGGACGGCACATCCGTCGGCCAGGTGGCCGCGAGCACGCCCGAGGACGAGCTCGTACGGCTCATGGTGGGCCGCTCGATCGAGCAGCAGTACCCGCGCGAACGCGCCGACACCGGTGCCGCGCTGCTCACCGTCGAGGGGCTGACCCGGGACGGCGTCTTCCACGACGTGAGCTTCGAGGTGCGCGCCGGTGAGGTCGTCGGCATCGCGGGACTGGTCGGCGCGGGTCGTACGGAGGTCGTGCGGGCGGTGTTCGGCGCCGATCCGTACGACAAGGGGACCGTGAAGGTCGGCGACGTGGGCCTCAGACGCCATGACGTGAACGCCGCCATGGCCGCCGGGATCGGCCTCGTGCCCGAGGACCGCAAGGGCCAGGGGCTGGTCCTCGACGCCTCCGTCGAGGAGAACCTCGGCCTGGTGACGATGCGCGCGGCGACCCGGGCCGGCCTGGTGGACCGCAAGGCGCAGCACACGGCGGCCGAGCGGATCGCCGGGCAGCTGGGCGTGCGCATGGCGGGCCTCGGGCAGCATGTGCGCACCCTGTCCGGCGGCAACCAGCAGAAGGTCGTCATCGGCAAGTGGCTGCTCGCCGACACCCGCGTGCTGATCCTCGACGAGCCGACGCGCGGCATCGACGTCGGCGCCAAGGTCGAGATCTACCAGCTCATCAACGAACTGACCGCCCAGGGTGCCGCGGTCCTGATGATCTCCAGCGATCTTCCCGAGGTCCTCGGCATGAGCGACCGCGTGCTGGTGATGGCCCAGGGCCGCATCGCGGGCGAGCTCGACGCCGACGAGGCCACCCAGGACGCCGTGATGGCGCTGGCCGTCGGCACCCCCAGCACTTCCACCAGCGAGACCGGAACGGAGGCCCCCCGTGGCCACTGACACGCTCAAGAGAACGACGGGCGCGAGTGGCGCCCCGGGCGGCCTGCGCCGTCTCCTCCTCGACAACGGCGCGCTCACCGCGCTGATCGTCCTCGTCGTCGCGCTGTCGGTGCTGTCCGGCGACTTCCTGACGACGGACAACCTGCTCAACATCGGCGTCCAGGCGGCCGTGACGGCGATCCTCGCCTTCGGTGTCACCTTCGTGATCGTCTCGGCGGGCATCGACCTGTCGGTCGGCTCGGTCGCCGCGCTGTCGGCCACCGTGCTGGCCTGGAGCGCGACCCAGCACGGCGTGCCGGTCGCCCTCGCGGTGGTCCTCGCCATAGCCACCGGCATCGCGGCGGGCCTGGTCAACGGCTTCCTGATCGCCTACGGCAAGCTGCCGCCGTTCATCGCCACGCTGGCCATGCTGTCGGTGGGCCGCGGCCTCGCCCTGGTCATCTCGCAGGGCTCCCCGATCGCCTTCCCCGGTTCCGTCTCGCACCTCGGCGACACGCTGGGCGGCTGGCTGCCGGTGCCGGTGCTGGTGATGGTCGTGATGGGGCTGGTAGCCGCCTTGGTGCTCGGCCGGACCTACATCGGCCGGTCCATGTACGCCATCGGCGGCAACGAGGAGGCCGCGCGCCTGTCCGGCCTGCGCGTGAAGCAGCAGAAGCTCGCGATCTACGCCCTGTCCGGGGTGTTCGCCGCCGCCGCGGGCGTGGTGCTCGCCGCCCGGCTGTCCTCCGCCCAGCCGCAGGCCGCCGACGGCTACGAGCTGGACGCGATCGCCGCGGTCGTCATCGGCGGCGCCTCGCTGGCGGGCGGCACCGGCAAGGCGTCCGGGACGCTGATCGGCGCGCTGATCCTGGCGGTGCTGCGCAACGGCCTGAACCTGCTGTCCGTCTCCGCGTTCTGGCAGCAGGTCGTGATCGGTGTCGTCATCGCGCTGGCGGTGCTGCTCGACACGGTCCGGCGCAAGGCGGGCGCGACCCCGCCGGCCGCCGGGACGGGTGGCGACAAGGGCAAGCAGGCGGCGACGTACGCGCTCGCGGCCGTGGTCACGGTGGCGATCGTGGGCGCCACCTCCTTCCTGCACAACGGCTCCTCGGCCACCGGCACCCCGAAGATGGGCCTGTCCCTCTCCACCCTCAACAACCCCTTCTTCGTGCAGATCCGGGCGGGTGCCCAGGCCGAGGCGAAGAAGCTGGGCGTGGACCTGACCGTCACGGACGCCCAGAACGACGCCTCCCAGCAGGCCAACCAGCTGCAGAACTTCACCAGTTCGGGCCTCGGCGCGATCATCGTCAACCCGGTGGACTCGGACGCGGCGGGCAACTCGGTGAAGGCCGCGGACAAGGCGAAGATCCCCGTGATCGCGGTCGACCGGGGCGTCAACAAGGCCTCGGTGGACGCCCTGGTGGCCTCCGACAACGTCGCCGGCGGTGAGCTGGCCGCCAAGACGGTCGCCGAGAAGCTCGGCGGCAAGGGCAAGATCGTGATCCTGCAGGGCCAGGCGGGCACCTCCGCCGCCCGTGAGCGCGCCGAGGGCTTCGCCAAGGGCCTCAAGGCCTACCCGGGCATCCAGGTGCTGGCCCAGCAGCCCGCCGACTTCGACCGCACCAAGGGCCTCGACGTGATGTCGAACCTGCTCCAGGCGCACCCCGACGTCCAGGGCGTCATCGCCGCCAACGACGAGATGGCCCTCGGCGCGATCAAGGCGCTGGGCTCCAAGGCCGGCAAGTCGGTCCAGGTCGTCGGCTTCGACGGCACCCCGGACGGCCTGACGGCTGTGAAGAACGGCACGCTGTACGCGTCCGTGGCACAGCAGCCCACCCAGTTGGGGAGGATCGCGGTGGACAACGCGCTCAAGGCGATCCAGGGCAAGAAGGTGGAGACGACGGTGAAGGTGCCGGTGAAGGTGGTCACGAAGGCAAACGTGGCCGGATTCAGCGGCTGACGGTCCTCGGCGGCCGGGCGGCTCCACCCCGACGGGAGCCGCCCGGCCGCTTCAACTCACCCCACAGGGAGTTCTTCTCATGTACGACTACGACCTTCTGGTCGTGGGATCGGCCAACGCCGACCTGGTGATCGGCGTCGAGCGGCGTCCGGCCGCCGGCGAGACGGTGCTCGGCTCCGACCTGGCCGTCCACCCGGGCGGCAAGGGCGCCAACCAGGCGGTCGCGGCCGCCCGGCTCGGGGCCCGTACGGCACTGCTGGCCCGGGTCGGCGACGACGCGCACGGCCGGCTGCTGCTCGACTCGCAGCGGGCGGCCGGGGTCGACACGGTGGGCGTGCTGGTGGGCGGCGCGCCGACCGGGGTCGCGCTGATCACGGTGGACCCCGCCGGCGACAACAGCATCGTGGTGTCACCGGGCGCCAACGGCCGTCTGGCGCCTCAGGACGTCCGCGCCGCGTGCAGCCTCTTCCACGCCTCCCGGGTGGTCTCGGCGCAGCTGGAGATCCCGCTGGAGACGGTCGTTGAGGTCGTACGGAACCTGCCCCCGGACAGCCGGTTCGTCCTGAACCCCTCGCCCCCGCGCCCGCTCCCCTCGGAGGTGCTGGCGGCCTGCGACCCGCTGATCGTCAACGAGCACGAGGCGAAGGTGATCCTGGGCGAGGCCTGTGTGAGCGAGGAGCCGGCCGACTGGGCGCGGCTGCTGCTGGCGAAGGGCCCCCGGTCGGTGGTGGTCACGCTGGGCGCGGAGGGTGCGCTGGTGTGCGACGCCGGCGGTGTGACGCGGGTGCCGTCGGTGAAGGTGGACGCCGTGGACACCACGGGCGCCGGTGACGCCTTCACGGCGGCGCTTGCCTGGCGGCTGGGGTCCGGCTCCTCCCTCGTCGAGGCGGCGGCCTACGCGGCCCGGGTCGGCGCGGCGGCCGTGACCGAGCGGGGTGCGCAGGAGTCCTTCCCGACCGCCGCGGAGGTCGACGCCCTGTGAAGAAGGCGGGCATCCTCAACCGTCATCTCTCCGGCGCGCTGGCCGAGCTGGGCCACGGGCACGGCGTCCTGGTCTGCGACGCGGGCATGCCGATACCCGACGGCCCCCGGCTCGTGGACCTCGCCTTCCGCGCGGGCGTGCCGTCCTTCGCCGAGGTCCTGGACGGCCTCCTGGCCGAACTGGTCGTCGAGGGCGCGACGGCGGCCACGGAGATCCGGGGCGCCAATCCGGCGGCGGCGTCCCTGCTGGACGGCCGCTTCCCCGACCTGACCCTGGTGCCGCACGAGGAGCTGAAGGAGCTGTCGGCGGGGGCGCGGCTGGTCGTGCGTACGGGGGAGGCGCGGCCGTACGCGAATGTGCTGCTGCGGTGCGGGGTGTTCTTCTGACGGACCCCTGAAACGCCCCTGGAACGTTTCGAGGGGGCCCGGTCCGTCGACCGGGCCCCCTCGGCTTTTCCCCTCCGTGTCAGAACCCCCGCGATCCCCCCGGATCCCCCTCCAGAAGTTCTGATGCCAGGTACGACCCGCGAGGTGGGGGAAGGGTTGCACGGGGGTTCAGGACTTTTTCCGGGAAGCCACCCTCTTGATGTGCTTGACGAGCTCCGGCAGATCGCCGTCCCCCTTCTCGGGGTCGAGCTTGTAGCCGGTCGGCCCCTCCAGGAAGCCGGGCACGTCCGCCATGCTGTGCTCGGGGAAGATCACCACCAGGTCGCGTTTGTACCAGTCGCGGTGCTTCAGCCGGCGGTTGAGGATGAGGTCCGCCTCGAACGCCACCCCGTCGCCCTTGCCCTCGATTTCCTTGTGCTCGGCCCGGAGCTTGTAGGTCGGTGAGACGACCACGAGCACGGAGTCGGCCTTCTCGTACTGCTCGCTCATCCACCGGGCCCAGTACTGAGGGCCCTGGCGGTGGGCGGCCGTGTCCATGTGCGCGTCGATCCCCTCGGCGTGCAGCCGGTCGTACAGGGCCTCGACCCTGCCCTTGTGGAAGTCGCCGTCCTCCTCATGGGCGTACGAGATGAACACGCGCGGTCTCTTCGGGGCGTCCTCCTCCGGTTCCCGCGGCGGCGGCACCTTGATGTCCGGCGTGCGCGGGAACGGAAGTGCGAGCTCGGGGAGTTCGGCGAGGGCCACCTCGGGCGGGCTGCTCTCGTACCCGTCGCAGACGGCGGCGGCTATCCGGTCGACCGCCTGGTCGTAGGCCTCGCCGAAGCCTTCGGCGGAGATGATGATGCCGTAGAGGCCTATGCAGGCGTAGCTGTCCGTGGCCTCGCCGCTCAGGATGGGCACGAAGGGCAGGCCGGAGGGCGGAGCGGCGGGCTGCCAGCGCACCAGGACGCGGGCCGGCGGGTCAGGGGGGCGGAGCTGGCGGGCCACGAGGTTGAGGCGGTGTTCGAAGACCGCCCAGTCGGCGCCGCAGTCCTGGTCCTTGTAGTAGGCCTCCGAGCACAGCGCGACCAGGACATGGGCCTTGGCCACCAGCGGGCGGTTGGTCTTGCCCTGTCCACCGGGGCACATGGCCGCCTGGACCGCGTGTCCCCTGCGCCGTGCCACCGCCACGGCCAGGTCCTGGTGGAATCGCGCCGTATAGGCGCTGTGCTCGACGGCGGCGAAACTCGTGATGAAGTCGTAGGACATGCGCAACCCCTTCACTCCCTTTGCCCTGCCGTAGCCGTGGTCACGCCGAAAAGGGGGCTGACGTTGGCCAGTTGGCTTCTCATCGGGCACCGGTCGTTCCTCGTACGCTGAGCGGGGGGACACACATCGCCACGCCGCCTGCCAGCTTCGGCGTGGCACCGAGCCGACCCCCGGGCGACGAACGGGGGGCCGGATGCAGGGAACTTCGCCGAGCCTTGACACTACGTCATTGGCGGTCGTTGCGAACAGACGTCAGGGCCCCACGTGGGACGACAGCACCCCGCCCCCGAATCATTGGCCAGAACCTCGGATATCCGTCACCAAAGACGGCCGGACAACACTGCGGGCATTCGACCAATTCATCGTCAAGTTGTGCAGCCGGTGCAATCTTTCCTGCGACTACTGCTACGTATATGAATTGCGCGACTCGGGATGGCGGGAACGCCCCCGGATCATGCCCGCGCCGGTACGCGAACGGCTCGTCTCACGCATCACGGAGCACGTGCGACGGCACCGCCTGGACCGCGTCCGAGTGCTCCTGCACGGCGGGGAGCCGCTGCTCGCGGGGCCCCGGGTGATCGCCGACTTCACCACGGCGGTCCGCCGGGCCGTGCTCGCGGCCGGAGCCGGGGTGGACTTCGCCCTGCAGACCAACGGCGTCCTGCTCACCGAGGCGTTCCTGGACCTGCTGCTGGATCTGGACATCCAGGTGGGGATCAGCCTGGACGGCTACGCGGAGGCGCACGACCGGCATCGGCGCGGACCGGGGTCGCGGTCGCGGCCGGGCCCGGGCAGTCACGCCCGGGTGACCGCCGCGCTCGGTCTGCTGGGCACTGCGCGCTACCGGCCGCTGTTCGGCGGTCTGCTGTGCACGATCGACCCGGCGAGCGATCCGGTGCGCGTCTTCGACGCCCTCGCCGCCCACCGTCCGCCCGCCGCCGACTTCCTTCTTCCGCACGGGACTTGGGACCATCCGCCGGCCGGAGCGGGCGGCGGCGGAACGCCGTACGGGGCGTGGCTGTGTGCCGTCCACGACCGGTGGCGGGAGACCGGGCGGCCGATGCGGATACGGCTCTTCGAGTCGGTCGACTCACTGTCCCGGCACGACGGCGGAAGCAGCAGCGAGATGCTGGGCACCGTGCCGGCGGCGGCCGTGGCGATCGAGACGGACGGCACGGTGGCGTGGACGGAGTCGCTGAACGCCGTCGCGGAGGGGGCGGCCAGCACGGGCGGCACGATATTCAGCCACTCGTTCGACGCCCTGCTGGGTCTCGCCTGTGCGCCGGAGTACGGCGTGGGGTCCCTGTGCCGGGCATGCCGGGAGTGCCCTCTGGTGCGCGTCTGCGGCGGTGGACTGCGGGCCCACCGCTTCGGGCATGGCCGGGGCTTCGCCAACCCCTCCGTCTACTGCAAGGACATCTCCGCCCTCATCCGGCACATCGGGCCCCGGCTGGATCAATGACGTGGTTTTCCGGAACACCCCGCCGAAAGACGGCGGCTACCAGCGCAAATGTACGACGCCACACGCCCTTTCGAGCGAGAGATTAGCCAATGTCGGGTTTTCGGGGGCGCCTGGAGGGCAAAACCCCATAGCATAGAGGCCAATTGGCGTGGGGGCGACGCACAACGGAAACCTGCCTGTGCACTCCACGTCGATGTGGGTCCATGGGCAAAGACCAAGCCGTGGTTGCAACAGGAGGCAGGCCCTTGGGGGGATGCGATGGGGCCGTTGTTCTTTACCAGCTACGCCAGCTCGACCGGCGACAGAGGGCCGGTCCAACGGTTCCACATCGATGTCCAGAACGAGATCTACAGCGTGCTCGGTCGCACGCCCTCCGCCGAGGGCCGGCTGAAGCACCCTGAGCCCGCTCCGGGCCCCGATCCCGCCGTTCTGAACTGCCGCGCCCTCCTGGTCCTGTACTCGGCGGAGTACGTCGACGACGTTCAGTGCGCCAACGAGTGGTCCGTCTTCACGGAGCGCATGGACCGCCGTATGCGACGCACCGGCGAACGACCCGACTCGCTCGTCGGTGTCGTGTGGCGCACCGAGGCACTGGCGCTGCCCCGTCCCGTCACCGCCCTACGGCACATCGTCGACGAGGAGTACCAGGGGCCCGGCGTCCTGGGCCTCCAGCAGGATCGGCGCAGCCGGAACCGCTACCACGGGATCGTGCGTCGCGTCGCCGCGCTGCTGATGCGGGCCGCCGAGTCACCGCCGCCGGTCATGTCCGAGGCGGAGAGCCGCGGCGTGGTCCCGCGGTTCGGCCCGAGCCGGGCGGCGGCCCGCAGACAGGGGGCCGTTCCGGAGCCGGAGCCCGCGAGGGCAGCCGCGTCGGGGCCGGCTTCCGACCGGGCCGGCCGGCACGCGATGCTCTTGCTGGTGGCGGGCACCGGCGAGCGGATGCGGCACCTGCGCGAACAGGTCGACTGCTACGGGCGGTCCGCCGAGGAGTGGCGGCCCTTTCACCCGTACAGCGAGGAGACCGTGACGTCCACCGTCGGCTGGGCGGCACGGGCCTGCGGGATCGACCGGCTGGCCGTCGCCGCGCCCGGCCCGGACGACTCCTTCCCGGAGGACGTCGACGAGTCGGCGACGGTCCTGATCGTGGTCGATCCCTGGCTGACGGGGGATCCGGCGTTCCCCGCGCTGTGGGAGCGGATCGCGCGGTCACGGGCGCGCGTAGCCGCCGTCGTCGTCGTACTCGCCCGCACGGACGAGGAGAGCACGGCCCATGCGACCCGGCTGCGCGAGGCGGTCTCCCGGACACCGGCGCGGATGCTCGGCGCGGCACACCACGAGGCGGGCAGCCGGGACGCGCTGGCGCACATCGTGGCGGCCGTGATGGCCGACGCGGTCACGCGCCCCGAGGACGACACGGGCGGCGCACGCGCCAGAACGGGGGACCTGTCCATCGAGAGTCCGGCGGAACGACGCGTCCGCAAACATCGGGAGCGCGTCGGTTGGCTCAGGCACGGGGCGAACCCGTGGCCTTCGATACTGAGCAGAACGCCCGGCGAGTCGCTGGGCCCGGGCTGAGCGCATGGGGCGGGGGATGAGTACCACAGGTTCGGCAGGTTCGGCGAAGATCATTTCCTTCTACTCGTTCAAGGGCGGAGCCGGCCGCACCATGGCCCTGGCGAACGCCGCCTGGATCATCGCCAGTCAGGGGAAGTCGGTGCTGGTCATCGACTGGGACCTGGAGGCGCCCGACCTCCACCTCTACTACGGCACCTTCCTCCCGCTCTCGGACCTCACCTTCGCCGACGGCGTGCTGGACATGTTCTCCGCCTTCGCGGGGGCCGCAGCCGGCATGGGCGGGGCGGAGGACCTGCGCGCCCTGCACCCCCAGCACACCGACGTCGAGCGCTACCAGGTCCGCCTCGAACACGAGTTCCCGAACGGCGGCCGGCTCCACTACATGGGCCCCGGACGCATGGGCGACGACTACGCCAACCGCCTGGCCGAGTTCGACTGGACGGGGTTCCACACCAGCGACGACGGCAAGGAGTTCCTGGCGGCGCTGCGCGCGCGGCTGCTCGACAGCGACTACGACTACGTCCTCATCGACAGCCGTACCGGCTTCTCCGACGGCGCCGGCATCTGCACCCTCACCCTGCCCGACACGGTCGTCCTCGCGCTCACCATGAACCGGCAGGCCATCCAGGGCGCCCGCAAGATCGCCGAACGCATCAGCCTGTCTCCCCGGCCCATCGGGCTGCACGTCGTGCCCACGCGGGTCGACCGGGACGAGCAGGAGCGTATGTACCGGCGCCGCGACGAAGCACGCCGGTCCCTCGACCCGTATCTCGGCATCACCGACGAGGACACGCTCGCCACCTACTGGGGCCAGGTGAAGGTGCCGTACGTGCCCTACTACACGTACGGCGAGGAGCTCGCGGTGATGCGGGACGACCCCCGCGACACCGACAGCCTCCTCGCGGCGTACGTCAGGCTCGTCGACCGGATCACCGACGGTGCCGTACGGGAGTTCCAGCCGGTGCCGAGCGCCAAGTCCCGCGCCTACCGGCAGCAACTCGCCCAGCGGGAGCGGCTCCAGGCCGAGCAGGAGGCCGAGCCCTGCACGGTCACCATCCTGCACGCGCCCAACGACCAGCTGTGGGCCGACTGGATCGGCGAGCTGCTGGCCCCGACCCGGATCCAGATCGTCCAGCCCGGCGAGAAGCCCGCCGACTCCCTGCCCGACAGCACCTACGTCCTCGCCCTGCTCTCCCCGCACCTCGCGGGCACCCAGGCCGGTGAGACCGTCGCGCGGCTCACCACGGGCGCGCCCGTCGGCAGCGGGCCCGGCGACCAGCAGGTCATCGGCGTGCGGGTGAGCACCGCACGGCTCGCGCCGCACTTCGAGTTCGACTGGCACAACACCATCACCCTGGACGGCCAGAGCGAGGACGTGGCCCGCCAGGAGCTGCTCGGCCACTTCGGGCTGTCGGCGGGCGCCGGGGAACCGGCGCCCGCCTGGGGCGGTCCCCGCTTCCCCGGACGGCAGCCCGAGGTGTGGAACCTGCCCATGCGCAACGCCGAGTTCATCGGGCGGGTGGAGCAACTCAACGCGCTGCGCGAGGGGTTCGACTGCTTCGGCGGGGGCTACTCGCCGCCCCAGGTGCTGTGCGGCCTGGACGGCGTCGGCAAGCGGCAGATCGCCCTGGAGTACGCCCACCGGTTCGCCTCGCAGTACGACGTGGTGTGGTGGGTGCCGGCCGCGGAGAGCGTCCAGGACTCCCTCACCAGGCTGGCCCGCGCGGTCAACGCCTCCGGCGGCCCGCGCGCCGGCGAGGACCGGCAGGCACTGCTGGAGCACCTGCGGCGGGAGCGGCGCCGGTGGTTGCTGGTCTTCGACGGAGTGGAGGACAAGGAGGCGGTCGAGGACCTCATACCGACCGGCGGCTCGGGCCACGTCCTGATCACGTCGGGCAGCATGGAGTGGGCGTCCGAGTACACGAAACACGCCGTCGGCCCCTTCACCCCCGAGGAGAGCGTGGCCCTGCTCAGTCGCAGGCTGCCCGGGGCGTCCGACGAGGAACTGCTGCGGCTCGCCGAGCGGCTCGGGCACCTGCCGATCTGGGAGGAGGCCTCGGCCGGTGTGCTGCGGGCCTGCCCCCAGGACATCGACCTCTTCATCGAGGAACTCGACAGCCGCGGCACGGCCTCCCAGGAGGAGGTCTCGCCGGAGTACCGGGACTTCACCGAGGTCTGCAAGCTGGCCTACGAGGACCTGCGGTCGCAGTCCCCGGCCGCGGCCCGGCTGCTGGACCTGTGCGCCTTCCTGTCGCCGGACGGCGTGGGCATGAACGTCGTCACGTCGGACCGGATGCTGGAGCTGCTGAAGCGGTCCGACCCCGAGCTGAACGACGCCGACTTCATTCTGCACCGCCACCTCAAGCTCCTGGGCGACCAGGCGCTCGCCGTCCAGGACCCCCGCCTGCGCACCCTCAAGGTGCCCCGCGTGGTGCAGGACCTGGTCCGCGGCTGGATGTCCGAGGAGGAACGCGACAGCACCCGCGCCGAGGTGCTGGGCGTCCTCGCCGCCATGGTGCCGAACGACCTGGAACGGCACGAGCCGGAGCACGAGAAGACCTTCGCCGAGCTCGACCGGCACGTCATGGTCTCCGGGGCCGTGGACAGCACCGAGACGGCCGTGCACCGCTGGCTGGTGAGCCAGGTGTACCACCGCTGGATGTCGGGCGACTGGAAGCGCGCCCGTGAGCTGGGCGAACTCGTCCTGGAACGCTGGCGGCAGGCGCTGGGCGCGGAACACCTCATGGTGCTGCGCATGGAGTCCCAGCTCGGCGCGGCCTGCCGGCTCCTCGGCGACTACCGTACGGCGCTCGAACTCACCACCCACGCGGCGGCCACCCTGCGCGCGAAGCGCAGCAACGAGGCCGACATCCTGCTGGCCCGTCGCGGCTACGCGGCCGACCTGCGCGCCGTGGGCAGGTTCCGGGAGGCGTTCGCCGAGGACCAGGGGACCTTCTCGGGGCTGAAGAGGGCCATCGGCGAGGACGCCAACGGAACACTGGCCGCCTCCCACAACCTCGCCCTGTCGAAGTTCTACTTCGAGTCGGTCCCGGCCGCCATCCTCCAGGAGCAGCAGGCGCACGGGTGGCGCGAGCAGATCGCGACCGAGAAGGACCCCAAGCCGTGGGTGTCGTACGCGCACCTCGGCACGTACCACCGGGAGATGGGCGACCTGGTCACCTCGGAGCGGTATCTGACCGAGGCCCGCACCAAGCTGCACAGCCTGCTGGGCTCCGGCTCCCACCAGACGCTGGGCGCGGTCGCCAGCCTGGGCATGACCATGGTGCGCCTGGGCGATGTGCAGTACGGCCTGCCGCTGGTCAAGGACGCGTACGTCGCCTACCGCGACACCTGGGGCGAGGAGCACCCCCGCACGATGTCCTGCCGGCTGTCCCTCGCCATCGGCCTGCACGCCCAGGGCAGGACCCTCGACGCCGTGGCCTACACCCGGGACGTGCTGGGCCACTACGTCGACGTGTTCGGCGACGACCACCCCTTCACCGGCATCTGCCGCAGCAACCTCGCGCTGTACCTGCTGGGCTGCGGGCAGGCGAATGAGGCGAACGAGCACGCCGGCAAGGCGATGCTCCAGCTGAAGGACGCGTTCGGCCGCAGGCACCGCTACACGCTGGTCGCCCGGATGAACCTGAACAACTGCATGGCCGCGCTCGACAGTCTGCCCGCCGGGGAGCTGGCCCGCGAGGACCAG
This sequence comes from Streptomyces sp. NPDC039424, assembly GCF_055639495.1. Taxonomy (NCBI): domain Bacteria; kingdom Bacillati; phylum Actinomycetota; class Actinomycetes; order Kitasatosporales; family Streptomycetaceae; genus Streptomyces; species Streptomyces sp. NPDC039424. The sequence goes on along the minus strand of NZ_JBVKAI010000004.1, from coordinate 291,802 downwards.
GACATCTACGACAGCTGCAGGGAGCGGTCCGCATGGGGCGAGAGCCACCCGGTCACGCTGACCGCCCTGGCGAACCTGCTCGCCTCCCGTCCCCCGGCCGACGGAGAACTCGCGGCAAGCCTGGAGCGCAAGGTCGCCGAACATTTCCAGAAGGACCACGAGCTCGCCAGGGCGCTGCTGGCCGAGCCGTATCAGAGGATCGGCGCCGATCTGGAGGTGCAGGGTGTCTGACCCTTCCGCGACACCGGCGTACGCCCCGGCGCACAGACTGGACGGAGTGAACCAGAAGATGAGCGAACTCGATTTACATCTCCGTCAGTTGCTGCAGTCATGCGATCTCCCACATCTCGCGTTCTACGATCGGGACCGGGCGAAAATGTTCGCCGCCGAAACTGTGAGGCCACCGGAGGAATTCCCGGGGGAACCGGCATCAGGCCGTCTTGAACGCGCCGGGCGACAACTTTTCTACATCCTCGAGGAATTGGCGCCAGATTTCGCGGAACTGCGCACCGGCGCGCTCATACGCACGGTGGTGCGCGTTCCGAGCGGAGCGCTTCTGTTCCATTCGGTCGAGGCCGGATTCCACCTCTGCTGCGCCACGCCCCGGGACCGGGTCACCGAGCTGATCGCCCGCATGACCGAGGGAATCGACGGCCTCAGGCCGGCCGTCCGCTACAGCCTGCGCTCCCGCCGCTCGTATCCGAGCAGGTACGCGGCCGCGGCTGCCGCTTCGGTGAAGCCGCCCACCGCCGAGCGTGTCACCGAGGCCGACGACGTCACCGAAGGCAGCCCCTACACGGTGGACACCGCCGCCGACGAGGCCACCGGGATCACCGACCTGCTGCGCGCGGCCCTGGGCGTTCGTGGCCTGCACTACGTGGCGTACTACGCCGCCGGTGTCCCCACCTGCACGGCCGACATCTTCCGCCACCCCGCTCTGCGGAGCCACTTCGGCGCCTCCACACCGCAGCAGCGGCGGGACAAGTACGGCCTGCTGGGACAGCTGCTCCCCGGCGTCGCAGGCCGTATGAACACCTCCCTGCACGCGCTGCTCGAAGGGGAGATCCAGCAGATCGTCCTGAACGTGGAGCAGGGAGCCGTGTACTTCCAGCAGCTCTACGAGCGCCACTACTTGCTGGGCGTGTCCCTGAACCAGTCACAACTGGCCGAGGCGGACGAGCACATCGAGCGGCTGGGCAGGGAACTGGCGGGTGAGGCGGGGTAGTCACCGGAGCGGACCCGGTGACCGCTTATGTCACCCACACCCTCATCGGATCACGTGTTCGACGAACCGTGCGGCGGTCTCGGCGAGGACCTCGCGCCCGTCCCGAGCCCACAACTCCTCGTTGAACAGCTCCACTTCGATGGGACCGGTGTAGCCGGCCGCCTCCACGTACCCCTTCCACTCGCGCATGTCGATCGCGCCGTCCCCGATCTGGCCGCGCCCGTTGAGGACGCCCTCGGGCAAGGGGGTGGTCCAGTCGGCGAGCTGGAAGGAGTGGATACGGCCGCCCGCGCCCGCCCGGGCGATCTGCTCGGGGGCGGTGTCGTCCCACCAGATGTGGTACGTGTCCACGGTGACGCCGACCTGGTGGGCGGGGAAGCGTTCCGCGAGGTCCAGGGCCTGGGCGAGGGTGGAGACCACGCAGCGGTCGGAGGCGTACATGGGGTGCAGGGCCTCGATGGCGAGACGGACGCCCTGGGACTCGGCGTAGGGGCCGAGCTCAGCGAGGGCGTCGGCGATCCGCTCCCTGGCGCCGTGCAGGTCCCTGGAGGCGGCAGGGAGACCGCCGCAGACCAGGACCAGGGTGTCGGTGCCGAGGACGGCGGCCTCGTCGACCGCGCGGCGGTTGTCGGACAGGGCCGCCGCGCGGGCCGCCGGGTCGATGGCGGTGAGGAAGCCGCCGCGGCACAGGGTCGTCACCGTCAGGCCGGCGTCGCGGACCAGCTTGGCCGCCGTCTCGACGCCGTACGCCTGGACGGGCTCGCGCCACAGGCCCACCTGGGAGACACCCGACTCCGCGCAGGCGGCGGCGAGTTCGGGCAGGGACAGCTGCTTCACGGTCATCTGGTTGATCGAGAAGCGTTCGAGGCCGGGCTTGCTCACTGGTTCACCCCGTACAGCGACAGCAGGTTCTTCATCCGCTCCTGAGCGAGCTTGGGGTCCGGGAACAGGCCCAGTCCGTCGGCGAGTTCGTAGGCGCGGGCGAAGTGCGGGAGGGAGCGGGCCGACTGCAGGCCGCCGACCATCGTGAAGTGTGCCTGATGGCCCGCGAGCCAGGCCAGGAACACCACGCCCGTCTTGTAGAAGCGGGTGGGGGGCTGGAAGAGGTGGCGGGACAGTTCGACGGTGGGGTCGAGCAGGGCGCGGAAGCCGGCCGTGTCGCCCGTGTCGAGGACCCGTACCGCCTCGGCCGCCAGCGGGCCCAGCGGGTCGAAGATGCCGAGCAGGGCGTGGCTGAAGCCCCGCTCGTCGCCCGCGATCAGCTCGGGGTAGTTGAAGTCGTCGCCGGTGTAGCAGCGCACGCCCTGCGGGAGGCGGCGGCGCAGGTCGATCTCGCGCTGGGCGTCCAGCAGGGAGATCTTCACGCCCTCGACCTTGTCGGGGTGGGCGGCGATGACCTCCAGGAAGGTGCCGGTGGCCGTGTCGAGGTCGGAGGAGCCCCAGTAGCCCTCCAGCGCCGGGTCGAACATCGGGCCGAGCCAGTGCAGGATCACCGGTTCGGTGGCCTGGCGCAGGAGGTGGCCGTAGACCTCCAGGTAGTCCTCGGGGGACTTCGCCGTGGCCGCCAGGGCCCGCGACGCCATCAGGATCGCCTGCGCGCCGGAGGCCTCGACCAGGGCGAGCTGCTCCTCGTACGCCGCGCGGATCTCGGTGAGCGAGCCGCCGCCCGTGAGCTGGTCGGTGCCGACCCCGCAGGCGATCCGCCCGCCCACGCCGCGGGCCTCGGCCGCCGACCGGCGGATCAGCTCGGCGGCGCCCGCCCAGTCCAGGCCCATCCCGCGCTGGGCGGTGTCCATCGCCTCGGCGACCCCGAGCCCGTGGGACCACAGGTGGCGGCGGAAGGCGAGGGTGGCGTCCCAGTCGACGGCGGCGGGCGAGTCGGGGGACACGTCGGCGTACGGGTCGGCGACGACGTGCGCCGCCGAGAAGACCGTACGGGAGGTGAGGGGCGTGCCGGGGCTGGGGGCGAGCGGCTCGGTGCGCGGCTCGTAGGTCCTCAGGCCCCCGTTGCCGTCGGGCAGTCGGATGGTCACAGCGCGATCTCCGGTACGTCGATGCGGCGGCCCTCGGCCGACGACTTCAGGCCCAGCTCGGCGAGCTGGACGCCACGGGCGCCGGCCAGCAGGTCCCAGTGGTAGGGAGCATCGGCGTAGACGTGCTTGAGGAACAGCTCCCACTGGGCCTTGAAGCCGTTCTCGAACTCATCGTTGTCGGGGACCTCCTGCCACTGGTCGCGGAAGGCCTCGGTGGCGGGGATGTCGGGGTTCCAGACGGGCTTGGGGGTGGCGGAGCGGTGCTGGACGCGGCAGTTGCGCAGGCCCGCGACGGCCGATCCTTCCGTCCCGTCCACCTGGAACTCCACCAGCTCGTCGCGGCCCACGCGGACCGCCCAGGAGGAGTTGATCTGGGCGATCGCACCGCCGTCGAGCTCGAAGACGCCGTACGCGGCGTCGTCGGCGGTGGCGTCGTAGGGCTTGCCGTTCTCGTCCCAGCGCTGCGGGATGTGGGTGGTGGCGAGGGCCTGGACGGACTTCACACGGCCGAACAGCTCGTGCAGGACGTACTCCCAGTGCGGGAACATGTCGACGACGATGCCGCCGCCGTCCTCGGCGCGGTAGTTCCAGGAGGGGCGCTGGGCGGGCTGCCAGTCGCCCTCGAAGACCCAGTAGCCGAACTCGCCGCGGATGGAGAGGATCCGGCCGAAGAAGCCGCCGTCGATGAGCCGCTTCAGCTTGAGCAGGCCGGGGAGGAAGATCTTGTCCTGGACGACGCCGTGCTTGATGCCGGCGGCGTGTGCGAGCCGGGCGAGTCCGAGGGCGCCGTCGAGGCCGGTGGCGGTGGGCTTCTCGGTGTAGACGTGCTTGCCCGCGGCGATCGCCTTCCTGATCGACTCCTCGCGGGCGGAGGTGACCTGGGAGTCGAAGTAGATGTCGGTCTCCGGGTCGGCGAGGACCGCGTCCACGTCCGTGGAGACGTGCTCCAGGCCGTGCCGTTCGGCGATCTCCCTCAGGGCGTGTTCACGGCGGCCGATCAGGACCGGCTCCGGCCACAGCACGGTGCCGTCGCCGAGGTCGAGTCCGCCCTGGTCGCGCAGGGCGAGGATCGACCGGACGAGGTGCTGGCGGTAGCCCATGCGTCCGGTGACGCCGTTCATGGCGATACGCACCGTCTTGCGTGTCACGTCAGTCCCCTTCGTGGGCGTCGCGCGCCCCAGTGCAGCAAGCGCTTTCTATCTGATGAGAAGCTAGCCTCTGACCGGGGGTCCGGACAAGGCCTAGTCCACTTCGAATTGTTCGAGGGGTCGAACAACTGGGGTGATTGGCCTTAAGGTCTGCACGACACCGCACGGAACCGTGGCCGGGGCTTGCCTGTCTACGAGGACGTACGAGGACGTACGACAAGATGCGCGACCGGAGGACGACGACATGACGGTGACCCTTGCGGACGTGGCGGCCCGCGCCCAGGTCTCGCCCGCGACGGTGTCGCGCGTACTGAACGGCAACTACCCCGTGGCCGCCTCCACCCGGGAGCGGGTGCTGCGGGCGGTGGACGAGCTCGACTACGTCCTCAACGGCCCCGCGAGCGCCCTGGCGGCGGCCACCTCCGACCTCGTGGGCATCCTCGTCAACGACATCGCCGACCCCTTCTTCGGCATCATGGCCGGTGCCATCCAGGGCGAGATCGGCGGCCCCGGCGGACGGGCCGGCGGCGAACGGCTGGCCGTCGTCTGCAACACCGGCGGCTCACCGGAGCGCGAACTGACCTACCTCACCCTGCTCCAGCGGCAGCGGGCCGCGGCCGTGGTGCTCACCGGCGGCGCCGTGGAGGTGGAGCCGCACGCGTCGGCGGTGGCGGCGAAGCTGCGCAAGCTCGCGGAGGCCGGCACCCGGGTGGTGCTGTGCGGGCGGCCGCCGGCCCCCGACACCCAGGCCATCGCGCTCACCTTCGACAACCGCGGGGGCGCACGGCAGCTGACCGAACACCTGATCGGCCTCGGTCACCGGCGCCTCGGCTACATCGCGGGCCCCGAGGAACGGACCACCACCCGGCACCGGCTGGAGGGCCACCGCGAGGCGCTGGCCGCGGCCGGTATCGAGGAGGACCCGCGCTGGACGGTGCACGGCCGCTACGACCGGCGCTCCGGTTACGAGGCGACGCTGGAACTGCTGCGCCGGGACCCTTCGCTGACCGCCGTCGTCGCCGCGAACGACTCCGTCGCCCTCGGCGCCTGCGCCGCCCTGCGCGACTCCGGACTGCGGATTCCGGCCGACGTGTCGGTCGCCGGGTTCGACGATCTGCCGTTCAGCATCGACGCGGTGCCCTCCCTCACGACGGTCCGGCTGCCGCTGGCCGAGGCGGGGGCGCGGGCCGGACGCATCGCCATGGGGCGCGAGGAGCCGCCGCCCGGGGGCATCGCGACGGTTCGGGGGGAGCTGATGGTCCGGGGGTCGTCCGGGGTGCCACGCGGTTGATACGTCGGCAGTTCGCACGTGCCGCCGCATGAGCCCGCACCCTGCGCGGATGCGGGGCGCCTGGCCGGGGGGTGTCCCCAGCCCCCGCTCTGGGCCTGACCGGCCTCGCCCCGAATCGCCGGAACCGCGACGGCGGGGCGGCCGTGTGCGGCGGGGGGGTTGCCGGGGCCGGTGCGGGCGCCTGCTGAGGGGCTGCCGCCCCCGGACCCCGCTCCCAGCCTGACCGGCCTCGCCCCGAATCGCCGGAACCGCGGCGCGGGTTGGCCGTGTGCGGCGGGGAGTTGCCGGGGCCGGTGATGGGCCCCCGGCCAGACGGCGGGAGTTCGCACGTGCCGCCGCCTGGCCCGCACCCGGCGCGGATGCGGGCCGCCTGGCCGGGGGCACCCCCAGCCCCCGCTCTCAGCCTGAACGGCCTCGTCCTCGAGCGCCGGGTGGGCTGGATGGTGTGGTCCGGCGTCGTCATGATGTGGACCGACGTTGAAGGCCGCGGACACGGGCCCGCGAGCGATGAGTTTCGCTCGCCGCCGTGGTCTTCTCTGCCGTGATCGCCCGAACAGGCGACGGCATCCAAGACGAGGGAGTGGTTCCGATGCGCATCGTGGTCACCGAGTTCATCAGTCTCGACGGCGTCGTGCAGGCGCCCGGCGGGCCCGAGGAGGACACCGACGGGGGGTTCGCGCACGGCGGGTGGTCGCATCCGTTCTTCGACCCGGAGGTGGTGGGCGGGGCCTTCGCCGCGGGGCTGGAGAAGGCTGAGGCGCTGCTGTACGGGCGGCGGACGTGGCAGTCGATGGCGGCGGCGTGGCCGGAGCGGGCCGGGGATCCGTTCGCCGACCGGTTGAACTCGATGCGGAAGTACGTCGTCTCGGACACCCTCGAGGACGACGAGCTGACCTGGGAGAACACCGTCCGGATTCCCGGCGGTGAGGCCCTCGCCCGGATCCGTGAGCTGCGGGCGGCCGACGGCGGCGACCTCGCGATGATGGGGAGCCCGACGCTGGTGCGGGCGCTGCTCGGGGAAGGACTGGTGGACGAGCTGCAGCTCGTCGTGATGCCGGTGATCCTCGGCGGCGGTAAGTCGATCTTCCCCGCGGACGGGGGGAAGCGGACCCTGGAGCTGGTCTCCACGGTCAGCGGGAAGACGGGCGTGCTGGTGAACGTCTACCGGCCCGTCGGCGGATAGCGACGGGCCCGGCGGCTCGATCTGCGCGGATCGGGTGAGTGACGGGCCGTGCGGGGTAGTGTCCGCCCCATGAAGCTCGCGTTCTCCACCCTCGGTGTCCCCGGCCTGCCCGTACCGGAGGTACTGGCGCTCGCGGCCGAACACGGCTACCACGGCATCGAGCTGCGCGCCCATCCGGAGGAACCGGTGCACCCGGGCCTCGGCCCCGCCGAACGGGCCGACGTGGCCGCCGCGTTCAAGTCGACCGGGATCGAGCTCCTGGGGCTCGCCGGGTACGCGCGGGTCGCCGCGCCGGGTGATGACGGGCCCGTACTCGACGAGATCCGTCAGCTCCTGGAACTCGCCCATGACTTGGGGGCACCCTTCGTACGGGTGTTCCCGGGCGCCGCCCCCGACCAGTCCCCGGCGGAGGCCGACGCGACGGCGGCCCGGCGGCTGGGCACCGCCGCCGAGGACGCCGCGGCCCTCGGCGTCCGCATCCTGCTGGAGACCCACGACTCGCACCGCACCGGCGCCGACGTGATCCGCATCCTCGGCCCCGTGGGCCACCGGCAGGTCGGCGCGCTGTGGGACGTGATGCACACCTGGCTGGGCGGCGAGCAGCCCGCGGAGACGTACGCGGCGCTCTCCCCGCACCTCGGATACGTCCAGGTCAAGGACATCACCTCGGCCGAGGACACCACCCCGCTGCCGCTCGGCACCGGTGTGCTGCCGCTCACCGAGTGCGTGGAGGTGCTCTCCCGGCACGGCTGGGACGGCTGGCTGTGCTGGGAGTACGAGAAGCGGTGGTACGAGGCGGCCACCCCGCTCCCCGAACTGCTGGGCGCGGGCCGGGAACACCTCGTACGGCTGCTGAGCGACTCGGCGTAGGAGGCGGGGCAGGGGCGCCCGCTAATTGAGTGGCCCGGCCGGCGGGCGCCCGGTTAACCTCCGCCGGTGATTCAGCAGCCCGCCCCGCCGCGCAGTCCCGCACCGCTCTCATGAGCCTGACGCGGACCCTCCTCGACACCACCCCTCTTCGCGTCTCCCCCGTCTTCCGGCGACTGCTGATCGGCCGGACCGTGTCGCTGCTGGGCGGGTCCATGACCATGGTCACGGTCATGTACCAGGTGTGGGGCCTGACCCACAGCACGGCCTGGACCGGCGCGGTGGGGCTGGCGCAGGCGCTGCCGCTGGTCACCTTCGGCCTGTTCGCCGGGGCCTGGGTGGACCGGGCCGACCGGCGGCGGGTCTATCTGATCGCCGTCGTCGGCCAGGCGCTCTGCTCGGCCCTGCTCGCCGTGCAGGGCTTCACCGGACATGTCCCGGTGGCCGCCGTTCTCGCCCTGGTGGCCGTCCAGTCCACCTTCGGCGCGCTCGGCTCACCCGCGCAGGGCGTCTTCGTACCGCGCCTGCTGCCCAAGGAGCAGGTGGCCGCCGGACTGGCCCTGAACCAGGTCACCGGCCAGGCGATGCTGCTCCTCGGCCCCGCCCTGGCCGGCGTGCTGCTGGGCGGGCTGGGCATCGGCGTCTGCTACCTGCTGGACGCCCTGTCCTTCGGCGTCGGCTTCTACGGCGCCTTCGGCCTCCCGGCGCTCCCGCCCGAGGGCGAGCCGTCGCGGGCCGGACTGCAGGGCGTGCTGGACGGCCTGCGTTTCCTGGCCGGGCACCGGGCGGTCCGCGGCGCGCTGATCACCGACCTCGCCGCGACTGTGCTCTCCTTCCCCGTCAGCCTCTTCCCGCTGGTCAACGCCGAGCGCTTCGGCGACGACCCGCGCACGCTGGGCCTGTTCCTGTCGGCCCTGGCGGTCGGCGGGGTCGCCGCGGCGGCCCTGTCCGGCCCGGTCACCCGGTGGGGACGGCCCGGCCTGGTGATGCTGTGCGGCGCGGCCACCTGGGGCGGGGCACTCGTCCTCTTCGGCCTGTCCGCCGACCCGTGGGCCGGCCTCGGCCTCCTGGTCGTGGCCGGTGCCGCCGACGCCACCTCCGTCGTCTCCCGGACCACCATCGTCCAGACCCGCACCCCGGACGCCCTCCTCGGCCGTGTCACCGCGGCCGAGGCGATCGTGGGCCAGGCGGGCCCGAGCCTCGGCAACGTCCGCGGCGGCCTCCTGGCCGGCTGGACCTCCGGCACCACCGCCCTGATCACGGGCGGCCTGATGTGCCTCCTGGCGGTGGCGGCGGTGGCCACGACGACACCGGAACTCCGCGACGGGGCCGGCCCGGCCACGGTTCAGTGAGCGCAGGCAGGAACCCCGCCACCCGCTTCTCCAGCCGCGCCCGGCACTGCGGCCACTCCGCCGCCGTGATCGAGAAGATCGCGGAGTCCCGGAGCCGCCCGTCCTCGCCCGCCGCCCAGGAGCGGGACCAGTTCCTCAGCACGCCCTCGAAGCGCGCCCCCGTACTCGCGATGGCCGCGCGGGAGCGGCTGTTGCGGGCGTCCGTCTTCAGGTCCACCCGCGAGACGCCCCAGTGCTCGAACGCGTACCGGAAGAGGAGGAGCTTGGCCTCGGCGTTCACGCCCGTGCCCTGCGCCGACGCGCCGAGCCAGGTGAAGCCGACCTCCACGGCGTCCAGCTGATCGTCGGTCAGCCGGCAGCGCGGATCCCAGTACCCCGTGGCGCCGACCGCCCGGCCCGTGGCCGTCGATATCTGGGCGTACGGTGCCAGGCGCCCCGTCGCGGCCCGGGCCAGCTGGGCGTCGACGTAGGCGCCGACCTCGTCGGCCCGGGGCACCCAAGTGAACGCGTAGGTGTCCCGGTTCTCCTCGGCCGCCCTCGCCAGGTCGGCCGTATGGCGGTGGTCCAGCGTTTCGAGGCGCACCAGCGCACCTTCCAGAACCGGTCCCTCCAGCCTGAAGCTCACGTCGCAGGCCCCCTGCCTCGTCACCACCCCGTCCGCGGCCGCGCGAACGCCTCGTGGAAGTCCGGGAAAGTCTCGCGGACGCACCCGGGATCGTCGAACGAAATACCCCGCGGACATCACTGCTGCAGCGCCGCCAGGCCGTAGCGGTGGGCCAGTGCGGCCACGGCCTCCGTCATCGCCTCCCGCAGCCCGGGCGGGTCGAGCACCTCCGCCTCCGGGCCGAGGCGGAGCAGGTCGGTGACCGCCACGGACCGTGTCTCCACCGGCATCTCCACCTCCACCCAGCCCTCGTCGTCCGGCGGTCCGGCGGCGTCCAGGGCCCGTCTGCCGAGCGCCCCGAACTGCATCGGCAGCAGGCGCTGGGCCCTGGGGGAGATCCGCAGCCGCGCGGTGTCCTGGTGGAGCGCCTCCTCCAGGCGCCGGGAGGACTCCCCCCAGTGGGCGGCCAGGTCGAATCCGGCCGGCCGTTCGAAGGTGTCGTCGGTGAGGTCCACGGTCACGAACCTCGACAGGCGGTACGTCCGCACCGTCGCCGCCGGCCGCTCTCCCCCGTCCGCCAGCGCCACCAGGTACCAGTTGCCGCCCTTGAGCACGAGTCCGAGAGGCCGCAGTTCCCGCCGTACCTCCCCGCGCCAGCGCCGGTAGTGCGCGCGCAGCGTCCGCTGTTCCCACACCGCCCGCGCGACCGGCTCCAGACACGGCACCGGGTCGGCGTCCCGGAACCAGGCCGGGGTGTCGAGGTGGAAGCGTTCCTGGACGCGCCGGGTGCGCTCGGCGAGCTCGGCCGGGAGGGCGGCGCGCAGTTTCAGCTGGGCGGTCGCCAGGACCGCGCCGAGGCCCAGGTCCCGCGCCGGGCCGGGCGCTCCGGCGAGGAAGAGGGCGCCGGCCTCGGCGTCGGTGAGGCCGGTCAGACGGGTGCGGTAGCCGTCCATGAGGCGGTAGCCGCCCGCGGGGCCGCGGTCGGCGCAAACCGGTACGCCGGAGGCGCCCAGCGCCTCGATGTCCCGGTAGACCGTACGGACCGACACCTCCAGCTCCGCGGCGAGTTCGGGGGCGGTCATCCGGCCGCGGTTCTGGAGCAGCAGGAGCAGGGAGAGGAGCCGGTCGGCACGCATGGCGTCATTCTGCCGACTCCGTCGCCGTACCTGACAGAAGGTGTCAGGTATGGCGGCCAGGCTGGGCTGCACCACACGGCGCACGACCGAAGGGACCCGCATGCCCACGCACACCACCGGCCACATCTCCTACGCCGACTGGCAGGAGAACCCGGCCGGCCCGCAGGAGCCGCTGCCGAGGCTGGCCCGCGCCTCCGTCGTCAACTCCTTCACCGGCGGCATCGAGGCGGCCCGTACGACCTGCGAGTACACGATCGTCTACGGCACGGAGAAGACCGGCACGTTCACGGGCCTGGAGCTGCTGGCCGGGCGGCTGGACGGGCGGGAGGGGAGCTTCGTCCTGGAGCAGCGCGGGTCGTTCGAGGCGGACGGCTCGGTCCGCTGCTCCTTCGAGGTGGTGCCGGGGACGGGCACCGGGGAGCTGGCCGGACTGCGCGGCACCGGCACCTTCGTCTACCGGCCCGGCGAGACGCCCTTCCCGTACTCCTTCGACTACGACCTCGACGGACAGCCGGCCTGACGGGAGGTCACCGCGGGGCGGGAACCCGTCCCCGCCCCGCCCCGTCCAATCCGCGAACTGCCGGACGAGTCCGCACGGTGCGGTGTCGGCCCTCGCCACTTGCCGCGATCGCCGACCACCCTCTCCGCCGCACCGCGCACCCGGCAGCACACCGCCATCGGCGCGCCACCCTCCATTGCGCCGATGGCGGCCCCCTGCCTGGCGAGGGCGTGCCCGGCGGATCAGGCCGGAGACGCGGGGTCTGGCACGCACATCTGCGGCGTTGTCGTCGGTTGTCGATGCTCCGCATCGACGCCCTCCTCCGCCTTGCAGCTGCACGCACCAGCCCCCGCTCACGTCCGCCGAACGGGTGCTGTGGCTCTCCTCCGGCCTGATCCGCCGGGCACGCCCGGTGCATTCCCTTGACTGGCAGAAACTTCCCGGATATGGGTGACTCCTCGGAAGTTTCCTTCAGCGGACCTCCAGCGGATCCTTTCCGGAAGGAGCGCACGTGCACAACACCGGCACGGGAAGCACGGGAAACCCCGCACGCCCCTCCAGACGTACCGTCCTCGCCGCGACGGCGGGGGTCACCGCCGCCGTGACGGCCGGCGGCACGGCACACGCCGTACGCCCCGAGAAGGCCGACGACCACCAGCTCCGCGCCCTCATCTCCCGTATGACACTGGAGGAGAAGGTCGGGCAGCTGTTCGTGATGCGGGTGTACGGGCACTCGGCCACCGCCCCCGACCAGGCCGACATCGACGCCAACCTCAAGGAGATCGGCGTACGGACGGCCACCGAGCTGATCGCCAAGTACCGGGTCGGCGGCATCATCTACTTCACCTGGGCCCACAACACCCGGGATCCGCACCAGATCGCGGACCTCTCCAACGGCATCCAGAAGGCCTCCCTGCAGCAGCCTCGCGGCCTGCCGGTGCTCATCACCACCGACCAGGAGCACGGCGCCGTCTGCCGGGTCGGCAGGCCCGCGACCCTGTTCCCCGGCGCGATGGCGATCGGCGCCGGCGGCTCCCGCACCGACGCCCGCACCCTCGGCCGGATCTCCGGCGAGGAGCTGCGCGCGATCGGCATCCGCCAGGACTACTCCCCCGACGCGGACGTGAACGTCAACCCGGCCAACCCGGTCATCAACGTACGGTCCTTCGGCGCCGACCCGCAGGCCGTGGCCGGGCTGGTGGCCGCCGAGGTGAAGGGGTACCAGGCCGCCGGGGTCGCGGCGACCGCCAAGCACTTCCCGGGGCACGGGGACACCGCCGTCGACAGCCACTACGGCTTCCCGGTCATCACGCACAGCCGCGAGCTGTGGGAGAAGCTGGACGCGGCGCCCTTCCGGGCGGCGATCCGGGCGGGCATCGACTCGGTGATGACCGCGCACATCCAGTTCCCGGCCCTCGACGACTCCGGCGACCCGGCCACCCTCTCCCGCCCCATCCTCACCGGGATCCTGCGCGGCGAACTCGGCTACGACGGGGTCGTGGTCACCGACTCCCTCGGTATGGAGGGCGTCCGCACGAAGTACGGGGACGACCGGGTGCCGGTGCTCGCGCTGAAGGCGGGCGTGGACCAGCTGCTCAATCCGCCGTCGCTGGACGTGGCGTGGAACGCCGTGCTGAAGGCGGTCCGGGACGGCGAGCTGACCGAGGCCCGGCTGGACGAGTCGATCCTGCGCATCCTGCGGCTGAAGGCGAAGCTGGGGCTGCTCGACCGCCCGTACGTCAGCGCCTCCGGCGTCGACCGCACGGTCGGCACGCCGAAGCACCTGGCGGCGGCCGACCGCATCGCCGACCGCACGACCACACTGCTGGTCAACAAGGGCCGGCTGCTCCCGCTCTCCCGCCGTACGCACACCAGGCTGCTGGTGGTCGGCGCGGACCCGGCCTCGCCCTCCGGCACCACGGGCCCGCCCACCGGCGTCCTGGCCGGCGCACTCACCGAGCTGGGCTTCACGGCCACCGCTCTGTCGACCGGGACGGCACCCTCCGCCGCGACCATCGGCAAGGCGGTCACGGCCGCGCGGGAGGTGGACGCGGTGATCGTGGCGACGTACAACGTCACGGCGAGCAGCAGCCAGAAGACGCTGGTGGAGCAACTGGTCGGCACCGGCAGGCCGGTGGTGGCGGTCGCCGTCCGCAACCCGTACGACGTGGCCCAGCTCCCGTCCGTGAAGGCGTACTTGGCGGCCTACTCCTGGACCGACGTCGAACTGCGGGCCGCCGCACGGGTGATCGCAGGGCGGATCGGGCCGCGCGGGAAGCTGCCGGTGCCGGTGCAGCGGGCGGATGATCCGGCCCAGGTGCTGTACCCCATCGGCCACGGGCTGACGTACTAGACGTACGCCGCAGACCGGGCGTAACACCCACATCGGCCGGAAAGCCTCCCGAACGTCTGGCGTGGCCCCCTCGCCGCGCGCCACGCTGGGCGGGGGTGCCCGGGGGGCCTGGGGGTGACGATGCGCGGGCGGCGTTCCGTGGGGTTGATGTGCGGGCTGGTGTGCGGGCTGCTGGCGCTGCCCCTCGCCCTGCTGACGGGATGCCAGCGCACGCCCGGCCCCGTCGGCGGCGGCACACCGGCCGCGGCGGCCACGCCCGCCCCGGTCGGCGGGTACGGCGCCCGGTTCCTCGGGGCCGACGAGTGCAGCTCCTTCGGGACCGCCGGCTTCACCGAGGTCCCGTGCGCGGGCGAACGGGCGGCGGCCCGGGTCGCCGCCCGCCATGACGGCACCATGAGCGACGGTCCGCCGTGCCCGCCGACCACCGACTTCGTCCTGCACATCAGCGAGCGGCGCCCGTCCTACGACGAGGACGGCGACGGCACGATCCCCCAGGGCTACGCCTGCATGCGCAACCTCCGGCCCCCGCACCCGGGCGACCCGGGCCGCGGTGGCGGCCCCCGCACGATCACCGGCGACTGCGTCTACCACTCGGGCGAGGGCCAGGTCCGCGAGACGGCCTGCGACGGCTCGGGTGGGCACGAACCCCAGTACCGGGTCATGAGGGCGGTGTCCGCCCGGGCCCGCTGCCCCGCGTCGACCGCCCTGTACGTCCAGCTCGGCGGCCCGAATCCGGTGGGGTGCGCCCGGCGGGTGTGAGGTGCCCCCGCCGGGCTCGTCCCGAACCGGACCGGCGTCACGGCCGCAGCGCGGGCTCCCGCTCCACGTCCCGTGCGTCCAGCTTCGCGTCGTGGCGCGCCAGTGGCTTCGCCGCCGACGGGTCCGCCCGCACCGCCGGGGAGGCGACGCCCGCCCACTCCAGGATCCGCGCGGTGGCCAGCGCCTTCTCGTCGGCCGTCAGGCCCGCGACGTTGGCTCCGTGGTTCAGGCCGGGCGCGGTGAAGACGTAGGAGTCCTTCGCGCCCTTGCCGGGCCGGAACCGCTCCGAACCCCACGGGTCGTTCTGGCCGTAGACGAAGAGCGTGTGCCGGGCATGGTGGCGGACCCAGGTGTCGACGTCCCGCATGGCGCCCCGCTGGAAGCGCATCGGGATGGAGCGCGGCACGAAGTTCCGCGGGGGCTGGTAGCCGTAGCGGATCAGCTTCTTCTCGATGTACGGGAAGTGGATCGTGGGCGCGCCCAGCTGGGTGCCCGCCTGGTAGTAGTACGGCGTGTACGGCTCCAGGCCCTGGTCGGTGTAGGCGGAGAAGCCGGAGATGGTGTCGACCGAGTCCCAGATCTCCTGGTCGGTGGCGTTCGCCGCGTCCGCGGGGACCGTGTCGCAGTCGGCGAGCAGGCTGTACTGCCAGAAGCCCCAGACGTAGTCGAGGACGACCGCCTCGTAAGCGCGGTCGAGGCCGCCGATGGTGGTGAAGGTGTAGTCGTTGTCGGCGGCGTAGCGCGCGTACTTCTTCTCCAGCGGCTCCCGGCGCACCAGCGCCTCCCGCTGCACGGCGTTCAGCCGGTCCCGGCACTCCTTGGTGCCGACGGTGGCGAAGAAGCGGTCGTACGCCGAGTCCTCGTCCTCGACGACGTCGTTGGGGGCGACGTACGCGACGACGCCGTCCATGTCATGGGGATAGAAGCGCTCGTAGTAGGTGGCGGTCATGCCGCCCTTCGAGCCGCCGGTCGCGATCCAGTTCCCGGTGTAGACGGCCTTCAGGGCCTTGAAGATCCGGTGCTGGTCGCTCGCCGCCTGCCGGATGTCGAGCTCGGACCAGTCGGCCGGGTCGGGGCGGGACGGCGTGAAGAAGCGGTACTCCATGGAGACCTGGTTGCCGTCCACGATCTGGGTCGGCTCGCGGCGGCCGGGAGTCGTCGAGACGTTGTAGCCGCTGGTGTAGAAGACCGTCGGGCGGGAGACGTCCTTGTGCAGCACGGTGATCCGCTGCTGGAAGGTGCCCTTGGACGGGTGCCGGTGGTCGACCGGCTGGGTGTAGTTCAGGACGAAGTAGCGGTAACCGGGGTAGGGCTTCTCCTCGATCAGGCTCATCCCCGGTATCGCGAGCAGTCGGTCCTTGATGTCCGGCTGGGCGGCGGTGGCCGCCCCGGCCGTGCTCACCGTGCCTATGAGCACCGTGAGCGCCAGCAGCCATCTGAGCGCCTTGCGCATGACCCTCCCCTGGATCCTGTGAGACGGATGTGCGCCGGAAGCTATCGGAGCAACACCCTTCACACCAGAGGGGGTTGGGTTGTCAGAACCTCACGGCCTCAGCACAGGATCCAGCCGGAGCTCACCGAGGAGCGGCCCACCGAGCCCTTGATCCACACGCACCGGTGGCCGGCGTGCACCGTCACGGGCCCCGCGCGGTGCGCGTAGCGGCCCTTGTCGACGACCGGGCGGTTGCCGCGCGCCTGCACGCTGACCGACATCGTGCGCTTGGTGCCGGGGTGCTTGGGCAGGGTGAGCGCGCAGACGTAGCCGTTGCTCTTGTAGACGTGCACGGTGCCGGCGGAGAAGGGCAGGGTCCTGACCTCGCGCCCCGCGCACGACGTCGACGCCGCCTGGGCGCTGCCCGGCAGGGCGACGGCGAACACCCCCGCCACCGTCAGCACGGCCGCGCCGCGCGCCAGGCACCGGCGTATCGCACCTTTGTCCACTGTTGTCCTCCCGTACCGCGGACGTGCACCGGCCACGAAGGCCCTGACGTACTGATGTACGGACGCACAACATATGTCGGATGGTTGCACGGCCGTCAGCGGAACGCGCGGACCGGCTCGTCAGCGAGAGACGCCGACCGGCTCCTCCGGCTCGGCCTCGCCGACGAACGTCCGCCACAGCCGGGCGTACCGCCCGTCCAGGGCCAGCAGCTCCTCGTGGGTGCCGTCCTCGGCGACCCGGCCGTGGTCCATCAGCACGACCCGGTCCGCGCGGGCGGCCGTGGTCAGGCGGTGGGCGACGACCAGCGTCGTACGGCGGCCCGCGAGGCGGTCGGTGGCCTGGTTGACCTGCGCCTCCGTGGCCAGGTCGAGGGCGGCCGTGGCCTCGTCGAGCAACAGGACGTCGGGATCGACCAGTTCGGCGCGGGCGAGGGCGATCAGCTGGCGCTGGCCCGCCGAGAGGTTACGGCCGCGCTCGGCGACCTCGTGCAGATAGCCGCCGTCGAGCGTGGCGATCATGTCGTGCGCGCCGACCGCCCGGGCCGCCGCCTCCACCTCGGCGTCGGTGGCGTCGGGGCGGCCGTAGGCGATGGCGTCGCGCACGGTCCCCTGGAAGAGGTAAGCCTCCTGCGGGACGACCCCGAGGCGGTGCCGGTACGACGTCAGGTCCAGGGCGCGCAGGTCCGTGCCGTCGGCCGTGACCCGCCCGGCGGTCGGGTCGTAGAACCGCGCCACCAGCTTGACCAGCGTCGACTTGCCCGCGCCGGTCTCACCGACGAAGGCGACCGTCTGACCGGCGGGGATCGTGAGGTCGATGCCGCCCAGGGCCTCCTCGTCGTCGCCGTACGCGAAGTGCACGCCCTCGAAGGCGATGTCGCCGCGGAGCGAGAGCACCTCCAGCGGCTCCTCGGCGGACTCGGTGGACGTCGGCTCCTGGAGCAGCTCCTGGATGCGGCCCAGCGACACCGAGGCCTGCTGGTAGCCGTCGAAGACCTGGGAGAGCTGCTGGACGGGGGCGAAGAACAGGTCGATGTAGAGCAGGTACGCGACCAGCGCGCCGGTCGTCAGCGTGGCCGCCTCGATCCGGCCCGCGCCCGCGATCAGCACGGCCGCCGCGGCGACCGACGACAGCAGCTGGACGAAGGGGAAGTAGACGGAGATCAGCCACTGGCCGCGGATGCGGGCGCGCCGGTAGCTGTCGCTGCGCTCGGCGAACCGCCGCCCGCCGTCCCGCTCCCGCCGGAAGGCCTGCACGATCCGCAGCCCGGACACCGACTCCTGGAGGTCGGCGTTGACCGACGACACGCGCTCACGGGCGAGTTCGTACGCCTTCACGCTGGCCCGGCGGAAGAAGTACGTGGCGACGATCAGCGGCGGCAGGGTCGCGAAGACGACCAGCGCGAGCTGCAGGTCGAGCACCAGCAGGGCGACCATGATGCCGAAGAAGGTGACGACCGAGACGAACGCCGTGACCAGGCCGGTCTGCAGGAAGGTCGACAGCGCGTCGACGTCCGTCGTCATCCGGGTCATGATGCGCCCGGTCAGTTCCCGCTCGTAGTAGTCGAGTCCGAGCCGCTGGAGCTGGGCGAAGATCTTCAGGCGCAGCGCGTACAGGACGCGCTCACCGGTGCGGCCGGTCATCCGGGTCTCGCCGGTCTGCGCGGTCCACTGCACGAGGACGGTGAGCAGGGCGAGCAGGGACGCCGACCAGACCGCGCCGACGGCCATCCGGCTGACGCCCTGGTCGATGCCGTGCCGGATCAGGATCGGCAGCAGCAGGCCCATGCCCGCGTCCACCGCGACCAGCAGCAGGCTGATCAGCAGGGGCAGGCCGAAGCCGTGCAGCAGGCGCCTGAGGCCGTAGGAGTCCTCCGCGCGCACCGCCCGGGCCTCGTCGATGTCCGGGGTGTCGGTCGCCGGGGGCAGCGCCTCGACCTTGGCGAGGAGTTCGGGGGTGGCGGGGGTCCCGGCGTGGGCGGTGTCCTTGGGCTCGCGGTCGCCGGTCCACAGGCGGGGGGTCACCCCGCGCTCGGCGTCGAACTCGGCGTCCAGCTCGTCGCGTACGGAGGTGTCCTCCTCCGGCGCGGCGGCCGGGGTGTGGCCCGGGGAGACGCCGCCCAGCTCGTCGGGGTCGGTGAGCAGGCGGCGGTAGAGGGCGGAGCGCTCCTGGAGCTCCTCGTGGGTGCCGATGTCGGCGAGCCGGCCGGCGTCGAGGACGGCGATGCGGTCGGCGAGGTTGAGGGTGGAGCGGCGGTGCGCGATGAGCAGGGTCGTACGGCCGCGCATCACCTGCTTCAGGGCCTCGTGGATCTCGTGCTCCACGCGGGCGTCCACGGCGGAGGTCGCGTCGTCCAGGACGAGCAGCCGGGGGTCGGTGAGCAGGGCGCGGGCGAGCGCGACGCGCTGGCGCTGGCCGCCGGAGAGGGTGAGGCCGTGTTCGCCGACCTTGGTGTCGTAGCCGTCGGGCAGCTCGGCGATGAAACGGTCCGCCTGGGCGGCGCGGGCGGCGGCCTCGATCTCCTCCTGGGTGGCGTCGGGACGCCCGTACGCGATGTTGCTGCGCACGGTGTCGGAGAAGAGGAAGGAGTCCTCGGGCACCAGCCCGATCGCGGCCCTGAGCGAGTCGAGTGTCAGCTCGCGCACGTCGTGGCCGCCGACCAGGACGGCGCCGTGGGTGACGTCGTAGAAGCGCGGCAGGAGCAGGGAGACGGTGGACTTGCCGGAGCCGGAGGAGCCGACGACGGCGAGGGTCTCGCCGGAGCGGATCTCGAAGCTCAGCCCCTGGAGGACCGGGCGCTCGTCGTCGTACCCGAAGGACACGTCGTCGAACTCGACGGTCGCGGGGGCGTCGGCCGGGAGGGTCTTGGTGCCGTCCCGCATCGACGGCTCGGTGTCGATCAGCTCCAGCACCCGCTCGGTGCCCGCGCGGGCCTGCTGGCCGACGGTGAGGACCACGGCGAGCATCCGGACCGGGCCGACGAGCTGAGCGAGGTAGGTGGAGAAGGCGACGAAGGTGCCGAGGGTGATGTGGCCGCGTACGGCCAGCCAGCCGCCCAGCGCCAGCATGGCGACCTGGCCGAGCGCGGGGACGGCCTGCAGGGCCGGGGTGTACCTGCTGTTCAGCCGGATGGTGCGCAGGCGTCCCGCGAAGAGGCGGCGGCCGACCTCGCGCAGCTTGCCGGTCTCCTGCTCCTCCTGTCCGAAGCCCTTCACCACGCGTACGCCGCTGACCGCCCCGTCGACCACGCCCGCGACGGCGGCGGCCTGGGCCTGGGCGTACCAGGTGGCGGGGTGCAGCCGGGAGCGGCTGCGTCCCGCGATCCAGCCGAGCGCGGGGGCCACCGCGAGGGCGACCAGGGTCAGCGGCAGCGACAGCCAGGCCATGATCACCAGGGAGATCAGGAAGAGCAGTACGTTGCCGATGGTCATCGGCAGCATGAAGAGCAGGCCCTGGATCAGCTGGAGGTCGCTGGTGGCCCGGCCGACCACCTGCCCGGTGGACAGCTCGTCCTGGCGGCGGCCGTCGAGGCGGGTGATCGTCCCGTACATCTCCGTCCGCAGGTCGTGCTGGACGTCGAGGGCGAGACGTCCGCCGTAGTAGCGGCGGACGTAGGCCAGGGCGTAGACGAGGACGGCGGCGCCCAGCAGTGCGCCGGCCCAGGGGGCCATGTCCCGGCTGTGGTCGCCGATCACGTCGTCGATGATCACCTTGGTGACCAGCGGGACCAGGGCCATGACGGCCATGCCGGCGAGCGAGGCGCCCAGGGCCAGGACGACGTCCTTCGGATACCGCCACGCGTATCCGGCCAGTCGCCGTGCCCATCCCCGATGCGGTGTCACGCGGTGCCCTCCGTTTTTCGTCCTGGTGTACCGGAAGGCACCAACGCGCAAAGAAGCGGATTTCATCCCTCCGCAACAAACGGGGGCGAGTATCAGACACGTACCCGCAGGTGGTAGAACCGCGTCGTCTGCACCGCGTTCTGGTTGTCGTCGCTGACCAGCAGCACCTTAAGGCGCCCCTTCGCCCGGCCCGTGATCGTCATCCCCTCGATGTTGTCGAGGAGCGGGTTCGGCTGGGGCTGCTTGGCGGTCGCGCCCAGGGTGGGGCAGGTGGCGATGTCGGTGAGCAGGGTCTTCTTGATCAGGCGGACCCCGCTCTGCCCCGTCAGGTTCTCGACGCCGCTGGTGTCGGTCGCGTGCCGGGGGTCGGCGAGGAAGAGGCGGACCGTGTTGCCGACGCCGGAGGTGAAGCCGCGCTCCAGGACCAGCAGGCGGCCGTCGGGGGTGGCCTGGACCTCGGGGACGCCGAGTCCGGAGTCGGTGCGGTAGGCGTACTGGGCGCCGAGCTCGAAACGGCCCCCCTGACGCTTCCACGTCTGGAAGCGGACGATGCCGGCCGTGTCGCCGGAGATCGCGTACTCCATGGACGCCAGCAGGGTGTGGCCGCCGGGCAGCAGGGTCAGCCCCTCGAAGGTGCCGTTGGACTGAGCCCGGCCGGCGGGGGCGACCCGAAGCGAAGCCGGCACCGGCAGGCGGTCGAGGATCCTGCCGTCGCGGGAGTAGCGGCGTATGGACGGCTCGGTCTCGGAGGTGACCAGCCGGGTGCCGTCGCCGTCGGCCACCAGGCCCTCGGAGTCGAGCGCGGCGCCGTTCTCGTCGGCGAGCGGCACGACGGCCTTCGGCGCGAGCGTCCTCGCGTCCAGGGAGAACAGGGACGAGCGGTCCGAGAGGGCGGTGAGCGTGCCGTCGCCGTCGCCGTCGACGGCGAGTGCGGAGAAGTTGCCGACGAAGGTGCCGTCGTACGTCGTCTTGTCGAGCGCGTCGGAGAAGCGGTCGATCGAGACGGTGGGCGAACAGGCGTTGTCCGTAGCGGCGTCGGCGGGCCCGGCGGCGGCCAGACAGGTGGCCGCCGCCAGGCCGGCGGTGAGGGTGGCGAGTACGGTTCTCAGGCGCATGCCGGTCACCGTAGGACTCCGCGGTGACCGGCGGGAGACCGCCTCGTGAAGCGTCAGCCCTGTTCCGGAACCGCCACGAGCGCCTCGCGGGGCGCGCTGGTCGGCGTGTAACGCGCGATGCCCGACGTGGTCGGCACCAGGTCCTTGTGGATGGCCCTGGCGACGTTCTGGATGGTGGTGACGCCGTAGTCCATGGTGCTGTTGTCCTGGGTCAGCACGGTGATCATGTAGTCGTGGCCGGCGCCCTTGAACGTGCCGAGGCTGTGCACCCGCCAGCCGTGCGTGGCCCGCTGCAGCCAGCCGTTCTTGACGTGCACGGAGACGGTGGAGGGCGCGCCCGCGGGGGTGCCCCAGCGCTGGGACGAGACGACCTGGCCCATCAGCTTCAGGATGTAGGCGCGGGAAGTGTCGCTCAGCACGGTGTTCTTGGCGGTGACGAGCTTGAGCAGCTTCTGCTCGTCGGTGACGTTCTCCTGGGTCAGGCCCCAGTAGCCGTCGGCTCCCGGCGTGGTCTTGGTCATCCCGGCGGCTGCCAGGAAGCCCTTGATCTTCGTCATGCCCAACTGCTTCCAGAGCTTGCTGGTCGCGGCGTTGTCCGACTGAGTGATCATGGCCTTGGCGAGGGACTGCTCGGTGCTCGTCAGGGACCGGTTGTGCTTCTGCGCGTCCCACAGCAACGTGGCGAGCACGGTCACCTTGACGGTGCTGGCCGAGTCGTAGGCGGTGGAGGCGCGCAGGGTGCAGGTCGTCTTGGTGGTGCGGTCGTAGAGGCCCACCGCGACGGTTCCCTTGCGGTTCGCGAGGGCCGCCGTGATGTCCTTCTTCAGCTTGTCGGCCAGGCCCGCCTTGGCGGAGGTGCAGCTGACCGTGGGCGTCGTCGCGGCGGCCGGAGTGGCGGCGGCGATGCCCGGTATGAACACCGCGGCGCCGACGGCGGCCGCCAGCACCCGAGTTCGTCTTGAAGTCCCGTGAGTCATGCACCTGATGACTCACAGATTCGAGTGAATGGTTGTACGACTCCGGTTGATCGTTAGGCAAAGGCTGTACAAGGAGTCACCCACCCGGCATGACCGGACCCTGTGCGTATTCACAGGGAGCAGCCAGGTCGGCCACAGCGCCCTCCCACCCCCGCCCGGCAGGCTGCCGCCCGTGACATCTGCCACCGATCCACATCCCCACCCGCCCGTGACCCCCGCCCCGCCGGAGCCCACCCGGCCCGCGGCGCCCCCGGACGCGGCACCCCGCTGGTCGCTCCCCGCGCTGATCGCGATCCTGGTCCTGGCGGCGGTGCTCTACTCCTGGAACCTCTCCGGCTCCAGCCTCAACAGCTTCTACAGCGCGGCCGTGCTGAGCGGCACGCAGAGCTGGAAGGCGTGGTTCTTCGGCTCGCTGGACGCGGGCAACTTCCTCACCGTCGACAAGCCGCCCCTCGCGCTGATGGTCATGGGCCTGTCCTGCCGCGTCTTCGGGTTCGGCACCTGGCAGATGATGGCGCCGATGATCGTGGCCGCACTGGCCACGATCTGGATCGTGCACGCGTCCGTGAAGCGGGTGTGGGGCCACGGCGCGGCGGCGCTGGCCGCGCTGGTGCTGGCCCTGACCCCGATCACGGTGGCCATCAACCGCGACAACAACCCCGACACGCTGCTGGTGCTGCTGATGGTCGGCGGGGCGGCGCTGGCACTGCGCGCGGTGCGGGACGGCAGGCTGCTGCCGCTGCTCGGCTCCGCGGCCTGCTTCGGCCTCGCGTTCAACACGAAGATG
This sequence comes from Streptomyces sp. NPDC039424, assembly GCF_055639495.1. Classification (NCBI taxonomy): domain Bacteria; kingdom Bacillati; phylum Actinomycetota; class Actinomycetes; order Kitasatosporales; family Streptomycetaceae; genus Streptomyces; species Streptomyces sp. NPDC039424. The sequence continues at coordinate 268,692 of NZ_JBVKAI010000004.1, read as the reverse complement.
CTCCAGGGTTACATCGCGCTGCCCGCCGTCTTCGCGGTCTACCTGTACGCCGCCAAGCCGAAGTTGGTGAAGCGGATCGTCAACCTGGCGTTCGCGGCCGTGGCCCTGGCCGTCTCCAGCTTCTGGTGGGCGGCGGCCGTCTCCCTGGTCCCCGCCGACGACCGCCCGTACATCGGCGGCTCCACGGACGGCACCGCCTGGGACCTGATCATGGGCTACAACGGCCTCGGCCGGGTCTTCGGCGGCGAGGGCAACGGCGGAGGCGGCGGGGGCGGAGGCGGCGGCTTCTCCGGCACGGCGGGCCTGGGCCGTCTCTTCAACGACATCCTCGGCGGCCAGATCTCCTGGCTGATCCCCTTCGCCGCGATCGCCTGCGCCGGCGGCCTGGTGCTGTGCGGCAAGGCCCCGCGCACCGACCTCACCCGCGCCGCGCTGGTGCTGTGGGGCGGCTGGACGGGCCTGCACTACCTGACCTTCGCCATGGCCGAGGGCACCATGCACCCGTACTACACGACCGCGCTCGCACCCGGCATCGCGGCGCTGTGCGGGGGCGGCGGCGTGATGCTGCTGCGCGCCTTCCGGGCCGACAGGCGGTGGGCGTGGGTGCTGCCCGTGGCCCTGGCCGTCACCGGGATCTGGGCGATCGTGCTGCTGCGCCGGGCCTCCGACTGGAACACCTGGCTGTGGCCGGCGATCGGCGTGGTCATGGCGGCGGCGATCGTGGGCCTGTTCGTCTTCCGCTCCGGCGACCGGGTGCGGCTGCTGGCGGCCTCGGTGGCGGCGGCGATCGTCGCGGCGGTCGCGGGACCCGCCGCGTACGCCTGGTCGGTGCCCTCGGAGTCGGGCGGCGGCGGCATGGGCGGCACGAACCCGACGGCGGGCCCCTCGACGGGCAGCGGCTTCGGCGGGGGGCCGGGCGGCAACCGGGGCGGCAACGGCGGTCCCGGCAACGGGGAGATGCCCCAGCAGGGCGGCCAGAACGCGCAGGCGGGCGGCGGCCTCCCCGGCGGGAGCGCGCCCAGCGGTGCTCCGGGCGGCCAGTTGCCCGGGGGCGGACAGCAGGCGGACGGCAACCAGCAGGGCGGCGGCTTCCCCGGCGGCACCGGCGAGACGGGCACACCGCCGAACGGTACGGGCGGTACGGGCGGTGCGGGCGGCCCCGGCGGTGGCATGGGAGGCGGCGCGAGCGGCGAGCTCGTCTCGTATCTGAAGAAGCACCAGGACGGCGCCAAGTGGCTGCTGGCGGTGTCCAGTTCGCAGAGCGCGGCCCAGCTCATCATGAGCAGCGGGAAGCCGGTCATCTCCATGTGGGGCTGGTCCGGCACCGACAAGGCGATGACCCTGGCCAAGCTCAAGGAACTGGTGAAGAGGGGCGAGCTGCACTACATCCAGCTGGGCGGCGGGGGCATGGGCGGCGGCCCCGGCGGGGGCGGCGACGTCAGCTCCGAGGTCACGTCCTGGGTGCAGAAGCACGGTACGGCGGTGAAGGAGAGCGCGTACAGCAAGAGTTCGGCGTCCTCCTCGTCGTCCTCGTCGTCCTCGTCCTCCTCGTCCTCGTCGCAGAGCGGCAACCAGTCGGCGATCTACCGGCTGGACCCCTCGGACCTCGACTGACACCGACCGGAAATCCGCACCTCGACGGCCCTCGACCTTCCGGTCGGGGGCCGTTCTGCCGGTCGGTGTAACCCAATCGACATGTTCAGTTCATGGCCCCGACCGCATGTTCATGTCATTCTCCCGTTTGCCGCCTTCAATCAACCCGCGTAGATGGGACCCCCACATGCTGGCGACAACGCGCACCCGCAGATGGAAGTCGGTGGCCCTGACCACCGCCGCCGTCCTGGCCGGCCTCACCGCCCCCACCCTGACGGCGACCCCGGCCGCCGCGACGACGACCGCGTACGACTCGACGTACTACAAGAACGCGATCGGCAAGACCGGCACGAGCCTGAAGTCGTCCCTGCACACGATCATCAGCAGCCAGACCAAGATCTCGTACTCCGCGGTCTGGAACGCGCTGAAGGTCACCGACCAGGACCCGAACAACAGCAGCAACGTGATCCTGCTGTACAGCGGTGTCTCCCGGGCCAAGTCCCTCAACGGCGGCGACACGGGCGACTGGAACCGCGAGCACGTATGGGCCAAGTCGCACGGCGACTTCGGCGAGGTGACCGGCCCCGGCACGGATCTGCACCACCTGCGCCCGGCGGACGTGACGGTCAACAGCATCCGCGGCAACAAGGACTTCGACAACGGCGGCAGCACGGTCAGCGGCGGGGGCGGCAGCCTCACCGACTCCGACTCGTTCGAGCCGCGCGACGCGGACAAGGGCGATGTGGCCCGCATGATCCTCTACATGGCGGTGCGCTACGAGGGCGACGACGGCTTCGCCGACCTCGAACCCAACGAGAAGGTGAACAACGGCAGCAACCCCTACATCGGCAAGCTCTCCGTCCTCAAGCAGTGGAACGACGAGGACCCGCCGAGCGCCTTCGAGGAGAAGCGCAACCAGGTCATCTACGACACCTACCAGCACAACCGCAACCCGTTCATCGACCACCCGGAGTGGGTGGAAGCGATCTGGTAGGGCGGTCCTACTGGTTCTACTAGTTCGCTCACACAGGTGAAGTCGATCTTGGACTCGGGCGTGTCGCCGCGCCCGGACAGGAGCATGGCGGCACCCCGGCAGGTCCGCCGGGGTGTCCCAACTCCCTTTCCCCGAGAGCCCGTGAAGCTTCGTTCCTGGTCCCTTGGCGCCGCCCTCGCGCTGACCGCCCTGCTCCTGCCGGCCCAGGCCGCCGCCGCCCAGGACGCCCCGCCCGCCTGTCCCGACGGATCGGTGTGCTTCTGGAGCGGGGAGGGCTTCGGCGGCAGCTACTGGGAGTGGACGGCCCGCAGCGGCTACCGCGACATGCCGCCCTTCCTGCACGACCACGTCGGCTCGGCCGTCGCGAGCACCAAGGCGTGCTTCATCAACTGGCAGCCGCTCGAAAAGCGGGACGTCTTCAACGGCGACTGGCGCTCCCGCTACCTCGGCGACTTCGGCGGCCGTATCGACGGAGTGGGCCCGGGCAACTGCTGACCCCCGGGCCTCAGTCCAGGTGCGTCGGCGCGAACATCCGCAGCACCGCCGGGAGGACGACCACCGAGGGGCCGGGTGACGCCAGCGCCTTCGACAGGTCGGCCTCCAGCGTCTCGGGGGTCGTCCGCACCCCGGGGACGCCGAAGGACTCGGCCAGCGCCACATAGTCCGGGCGGGCCAGTTCCGTCGCCGTCGCCTGGCCGAAGGCGTCGTTCATGTACTCGCGCAGGATGCCGTAGCCGCCGTCGTCGACGATCAGCCAGGTGACGTCCAGGCCGTACTGGCGGGCCGTGGCGAGCTCGGCGATCGAGTACAGGGCGCCGCCGTCACCGGACACCGCCAGCACCGGGCGGATCGGGTCGGCGGCGGCCGCGCCCAGCGCCGCCGGGAAGCCGTAGCCGAGTCCGCCGGCGCCCTGCGCGGAGTGCATGGTGTTGGGGCCGTGGGCGTCGAAGGCGGACCAGGCCCAGTACGCCAGGATCGTCATGTCCCAGAAGGACGGGGAGTCATCGGGCAGCGCCCGGCGGACCGCCGCCAACACATCCTGCTCCAGGGTGAGTTCCTGGGCGGCGATCCGGTCGGCGACCTTCGCGAGGACGGCACGGACGCGCTCGCGCGCCGTCTCGTCCCTCCGCTCCTCCACCGTCTCCAGCAGCGCCTGCAGCGCCAGGCGGGCGTCCGCGTGGATGCCGAGGGCCGGATGGTTGGACTCCAGCTTGCCGAGGTCCGCCTCGATCTGGACGACCCGGCCGCGCGGCTTGAACGTGTGGTAGTTCGAGGACAGTTCGCCGAGTCCGGAGCCCACCACCAGCAGGACGTCCGCGTCCTCCAGGAAGTCCGTGGTGTGCCGGTCCTCCAGCCAGGACTGCAGGGACAGCGGGTGCTTCCAGGGGAACGCGCCCTTGCCGCCGAAGGTGGTGACGACCGGAGCGTCCAGCTTCTCGGCCAGCCGCCTCAGCTTGCCGGACGCGTCCGCCCGTACCACTCCCCCGCCCGCGATGATCGCCGGGCGGGCGGCTCGGGACAGCAGGTCGGCGGCCACGGCGGTGAGTTCGGGGCGCGGGGCCATCTCGTCCGGGGTCGCGTCCACCGCCGTCACCACCGGCAGGGTGGTTTCCGCGAGCAGTACGTCCTGCGGGATCTCCACCCACACCGGGCCGTGCGGGGCCGTCAACGCCGACTTCCAGGCCGCCGCGACGGCGGACGGGATCTGGGACTGGGTGCGGACGGTGTGGACCGACTTGACCACGCCCCGGAACGAGGCCGCCTGGTCCGGGAGTTCGTGCAGATAGCCGTGCCGGCCGCCGCCGAGGCCCGCCGTCGGGATCTGGCTGCTGATCGCCAGCACGGGGGCGGAGGCCGCCGCCGCCTCCTGGAGCGCGGCCAGGGAGGTCAGCGCGCCGGGGCCGGTGGAGAGCAGCAGCGGCGCGGCCTCACCGGTGATCCGCCCGTACGCGTCCGCCGCGAAACCGGCGTTGTTCTCCACCCGCAGGCCGACATAGCGCAGCGAGGACCGGCGCAGGGCGTCGAACATGCCCAGCGCGTGCTGGCCGGGCAGCCCGAAGACGGTCGTCGCGCCCAGCCCGGCCAGGGTCTCCACGACCAGGTCTCCGCCGTTGCGGCCGGGTGGAGGGTTCAGTGCGGCCTCCCTCTGCGCGGGGGTCGGGCGGAGCTCCAGGTCGTGGTCGTGGGTCACTTCGCTTCGGTGTCCTTCCGGGCCGCGGCGATCTGGCGGGTCATGATCGTGGTCAGCTCGTACGCCGTGTGCGAGGCCGCCACCGACGTGATCTCCGCGTGGTCGTACGCGGGGGCCACCTCGACGACGTCCGCCGACACCAGGTTGCAGGATGCCAGGCCGCGCAGGATCTCCAGGAGTTCGCGGGAGGTCATGCCGCCCGCCTCCGGGGTGCCGGTGCCGGGCGCGTGCGCCGGGTCGAGGCAGTCGATGTCGATGGAGATGTACAGCGGGCGGTCGCCGATGCGCTGGCGCAGCTGGTCGGCGACCTCGTCGGCGCCCCGGCGGTAGATGTCCGCCGAGGTGACGATGCCGAAGCCCATCTTCTCGTCGTCGGTGAGGTCCTGCTTGCCGTACAGCGGGCCGCGGGTGCCGACGTGGGAGAGCGCGGAGGTGTCGAGGATGCCCTCCTCGACCGCGCGGCGGAACGGGGTGCCGTGGGTGTACTCGGCGCCGAAGTAGGTGTCCCAGGTGTCGAGGTGGGCGTCGAAGTGGAGCAGGGCGACCGGGCCGTGCTTCTTGGCCATCGACCTCAGCAGGGGCAGCGCGATGGTGTGGTCGCCGCCCAGCGTCATCAGTCGGGCGCCCGTGCCGAGCAGTTCGTCGGCGGCGGCCTCGACGGTCTCCACGGCCTCGTTGATGTTGAAGGGGTTCACCGCGATGTCGCCGCCGTCGGCGACCTGGGCCAGGGCGAACGGGGAGGCGTCCTGCGCCGGGTTGTAGGGGCGCAGCAGCCGGGACGCCTCGCGGATGGCGTTGCCGCCGAAGCGGGCGCCCGGCCGGTACGAGACGCCGGAGTCGAACGGCACGCCCACCACCGCGACGTCGGCGGTGCCGACCTCGTCGAGGCGGGGCAGCCGGGCGAAGGTCGCGGGTCCGGCGTACCGCGGGATGCGGGAGGAGTCGACGGGGCCGCGGGGCGTCTCGTTGCTGCTCATGGGTACTGCCTTCTTTCCTACGCTTCGTCGCGTATGCACTGCTTGCTCTACGACTCTACTGGTGAGCCGGGACCGGTTCGGACAAGGGTTCGGGGGTCCGCCCGGCGAGGCGCTCGCGCCAGGCGGCGAGGACGGCCGCGTCGGTGGGCTCCGTGGCGAGGGACACGGCGACATAGGCGACCAGGGACGCCGACAGGCCGAGGTAGACGGGCTGGTTGGCGAGGATGCCGTAGTACGCCATCAGGCCGATCACCGCGAGGCCGCCCACGATCACCGAGGCGAGGGCGCCCCGCACGGTCCCCCGCTTCCACAGCAGTCCGCCGAGGACGGGGACCAGCAGGCCGCCGACGAGGAGGTTGTACGCGACGGTCAGCGCCTCCACGACATCGTTGAGGGCGATGGCCGTACCGATCACGGCGAGGCCCATGACCAGGATGAAGGCGCGGTTGCCCCGGATCTCGTCGTGCTGCTCGCCGGAGGCCCGCACCGCGCCCCGCAGCCGCGACCAGATGTCGTTGTTGGCCACGGTGGCACAGGCGATCAGCGCGCCGGAGGAGGTGGACATCACGGCGGCCAGGGCGGCGGCGAGCACCAGTCCGCGCACGCCGACGGGGAGTTCGTCCTTGACGATGGTGGCGAAGGCGTCGTCGGCGCTGCCCAGCTTGGGGTAGAGCACCTTGGCGGCCGTGCCGATGACGGCGCCGGCGAGGGCGTACGCGAGACAGTACGTACCCGCGACCGTGCCGCCCCACTTCGCCGTCCGGTCGCTGCGGGCGGTGAAGACGCGCTGCCAGATGTCCTGCCCGATGAGCATGCCGAAGGTGTAGATCAGCACATAGGTGAAGATCGTCTCGCCGCCGATGCCCAGCGGGTCGAAGTACGAGGTCGGCAGCTCGGCCCTCATCGCGCCGAACCCGCCCGCCTTGACCACGGCGATCGGCAGCAGCAGGAGCAGCACGCCGACCGTCTTGACCACGAACTGCACCATGTCGGTCAGCGTGATCGACCACATGCCGCCGAGCGTGGAGTACGCGACGACGATCGAGCCGCCGAGGACGATCGCGAGGGTGCGGTTCATGTCGAAGAGGACGTCGAAGATCGTGGCGTAGGCGATGGTGGAGGTGACCGCGAGCATCAGCGTGTACGCCCACATCACCACGCCGGAGATCACGCCCGCCCGGCCGCCGTAGCGCAGGTCGAGCATCTCGGAGACGGTATAGACCTTCAGCCGGGCGATGCGGGCGGAGAAGAAGACCGACAGGGCGAGCAGGCCCAGGCCGATGGTGAGGACCATCCAGGCACCCGAGAGGCCGTACTTGTAGCCCAGGCCGACCCCGCCGATGGTGGACGCGCCGCCGAGGACGATCGCGGCCATGGTGCCGGAGTACATGGCCGGCCCAAGGCGGCGGCCCGCGACGAGGAACTCGCTCTTGGACCTGGCGCGGCGCATGCCCCACCAGCCCATGGCCAGCATTCCGGCCAGATAGACGACGATCACTGTGTAGTCGACGGCCATATGGGGCCCACCTTTCTTGCTCAAGCGATGGCCAGGTGGTTCGTGGGTTGACCCTAGGTGGCCGAAAAGCGCCCTGGAAGTGTACGTTTCATCCATCACCTCCCTAGTGGATGGAGGAATCGTCCACCATGCCGGACACCCCTGTACCACCGACCCCACCGGTCCCTCTGGTCGCGCTGCTGGCCAGGGAGGACCTGGGCCTGAGGCAGATCGCCGGGCCGGACGATCCCGGCATCGTGATCCACTGGGCGCACACCTCGGAGATGGCCGACCCGTATCCGTACCTGCTGGGGGGAGAGCTGCTGCTGACGGCCGGGGTGCACATTCCGGAGGCGGCGGGGGCGGGCACGTACTTCGACGACTACGTGTCCCGGATCGTGGCCGCGGGCGGCGCGGCGCTCGGCTTCGGTCTGGCGCCGGTGCACGACACGGTCCCGCGCGCCCTGGTCGCCGCCTGCGAGGCCTACGGTCTCCCCCTCCTGGAGGTGCCGCCGCAGACCACGTTCTCCGGCGTGGCCCGCGCGGTCTGGCAGCTGATGGCGCAGGCCCGCCTGGCCGAACTCCGCCGTGTCACGGACGCCCAGCAGAGCCTCGCCTCCGCCGCCTCGCAGCCCGACCCGGTGCCCTCGGTTCTGCGTCGGCTGGCCCAGCGCCTGGGCGGCCGGGCGGCGCTGTACGGCCCGGACGGGACGGAGATCGCGGCGGCGGGCCGGGAGACGCCGCAGGAGGTATGGGCGGCGCTGACGGGGCTGGCGGGGGTCGTACGGCCCGTCCGGGCGCAGGCACCGTCCTCCGCCACCGACACCGTCTCCGGCACCCATCTCGCCGCCTACGCCCTGGGCACCGGTCAGGGCTTCGTGCTCGGGGTCGCCACCGCGCGGCGCGAGCCCGGGGACCACACCATCGCCTCGGTCGCGGCCGTCCTCCTCTCCCTCCTCACCGGCGAGCACCAGAGCGGCGCGGAAGCGGCCCGTTCGTCCGCGCTCGTGCGACTGCTGCTGGGCACCCCGCCCGAGGACGTGGCCCCGCTGCTGGGGGCCGGGCGATGGGTCGTCGTGCACGCGCGGCCGGAGGCGCAGCCGGCGGACGCGGTGGCCGCCTCCGCGCTCGGCGCCGCCCTGGGGTCCGCGCTGGTGGACCTCGCGGAGGGCGCCGTACGGGTCCTCGTCCCCGCGGACCGGGAACCCGCCCCGCAGCCCGGCTGGGCCCTCGGGGTCAGCGCCGCCGTCGCGCCCGGCGACTGGCCGGCCGGCGACACCCAGGCGGCCCGTGCCCTGGCCCGCGCCCGGGCCACCCGCACCGCGCTGGTCCGGCACGGCAGCCGCCCCGCCCTGGCCGACCTGGTGCCGCCCGGTGAGGCCGAGACCCACGCCCGCGCACTCCTCGGCCCCGTCGCGGCCAACCCCGCGCTCACCGAGACACTGCGCACCTGGCTGTCCCTGCACGGCAGTTGGGACCGTACTGCGGTGGCCCTGTCGGTGCACCGCAACACCGTCCGGCAGCGGATCGCCCGTTGCGCGGCGCTCCTCGACGCCGACCTGGACGACCCGGACGTGCGGATGGAGCTGTGGTTCGCGCTGCGGCACCTGTGAGCGATCCGCGACTGACCTGCGAAGTGACCCACGTCCCAGCGGATGATATGCCGGGGACGCGCACAGTCCGCTGCTCCACAATGGAGGCATGCCGATACCCGGGACACCCAGCCGCGCCGAGCTCGTCGACCACCTTGTGAGGACCCGTATCGCGGGCGACGTCGCAACGCCCCGCGAGAACAACCTCTCCCACTACCGCAGGCTGGCCAACGGCGAGCGCAACTTCTGGCTCGGACTGGAACTCGGCGACCGCTGGAGTGACGAGCAGGACGTGCTCGCGGTGATGGCGGAGCGGGTCGGCGTCAACGACGATCCGCAGTACCGGTACGGCCCGGACACCATCGACCCGGAGTTGACGGTCGGCGCCCTGGACCGGCTGGCGGGGCGGCTGCGCAAGGCGGCCGAGGGGCAGCAGCGGGTGCTGTTCGCCACCGGCCATCCCGGCGGCCTGCTCGACGTGCACCGCGCCACGGCCGCCGCGCTGCGCGCCGCCGGCTGCGAGATCGTCGTCATCCCGGACGGGCTGCAGACGGAGGAGGGTTACGTGATGCAGTTCGCCGACGTGGCCGTCCTCGAACACGGCGCCACCCTGTGGCACACCCACTCCGGTGAGCCGATGCGCGCCATTCTCACGGGACTTGAGCGCGAGGGGCGCCCGCTGCCCGATCTGGTCGTCGCCGACCACGGCTGGGCGGGATTCGCCGGACAGCACGGCGTCGACTCGGTGGGGTACGCCGACTCCAACGACCCGGCGCTGTTCCTCGCCGAGTCGGAGGGCACCCTGCAAGTGGCCGTACCGCTCGACGACCACGTGCTCAGCCCCCGCTACTACGACCCCCTGACGGCCTATCTGCTGGCCGAGGCCGGGCTGTCGGAGGCCTGAAGTACCGTGGCGTGCGGCCCGGTTGAGAAGCCGCACGCCACGATCCGGTCACGGACGGGCAGGATCAGTCACAGTCGTCGTCATCGTGGTTGTCGTGGTGACGACCGTTGTCGTGATCACCGTGGTCGTAACCGTTGTGGTGACGGCCGTTGTCCTTGTCGTGGTCGTTGTTCCACCCGCCGTGGTCGCCGTAGTCGTCGGAGTGGCGACTGTAGCTTCCGTGGTCGGAGTGGTCCGAGGACGCCGCGGCGGTGCCCGCCCCGGCGATCGCGGCTCCGCCGGCCAGCAGCATCCCGGCTGCTGACGTCGCGACGAGACGCCTCGTGCGTTGTGCTCGCATGGGAGATACCTTCCGTTCCATCGTCGCTCGCGGGCTCCAGGCCGGAGGGCGCGAGGGGATGGCCGCCACCGCAAGACGAGGTAGAAGTACGGCACGGTCTTCGGATGTCACCGCTGCGTCATGAGCGGCACGACGCTGTCGCCGACGCCTGCAGTCCCCCTACGCGGTAGCGCCGACGGGTACTGCGGCTGAGGTCCCGAGGGATCCGGAACCTCGTCGACCGAACATGCCGTTCGCTGCGGCTTTCACTCCAAGAGCCTAATCCCGCACCCGTCACACGTCATCTCGGGAGCCACTGCGGAACCAGTCACCGTGGAACGCGGACGACGCCCTCCTGGATGACGGAGATGGCGAGCCGCCCGTCCTGCGTGTAGATACGGGCCTGGCCCAGACCCCGGCCGCCGTACGCCGACGGCGACTCCTGGTCGTACAGCAGCCAGTCGTCGGCCCGGAACGGCCGGTGGAACCACATCGCGTGGTCCAGCGAGGCGCCCACGACGTCACCGACGGCCCAGCCGCCCCGGCCGTGCGCGAGCAGCACGGAGTCGAGGAGGGTCATGTCGGAGACGTAGGTGGCGAGCACGACGTGCAGCAGGGGGTCGTCGGCGAGCTTGCCGTTGGTGCGGAACCACACCTGGGAGTGCGGTTCGCGCGGCTCGCCGAACCTGCCGTACGGCGGTTCCTCGACGTAGCGCAGGTCGATCGCCTCGCGGGCCTCCAGGAACCGTTCGACGATCTCGGAGTCGAGGTGGTCGTAGCCGCGCAGGCGCTCCTGCGAGGTGGGCAGCGTGGCCGGGTCGGGGGCGGGCGGCATGGGGGCCTGGTGGTCGAGGCCTTCCTCGTACGTCTGGAAGGACGCCGACAGCGTGAAGATCGGCCTGCCGTGCTGGACCGCGACCGCCCTGCGGGTGGTGAAGGAGCGGCCGTCGCGGATGCGCTCGACGTTGTAGACGATGGGTGCGCCCGGGTCGCCCATCCGCAGGAAGTAAGCGTGCAGGGAGTGGGCGTGCCGGTCCGCGGGGACGGTACGCCCGGCGGCGACCAGTGCCTGGGCCGCGACCTGCCCGCCGAAGACGCGGGGGACGACGGCGGACCGGGACCGGCCGCGGAAGATGTTCTCCTCGATCTGCTCGAGGTCGAGCAGATCGAGGAGATCCTGAAGTGCCTGGCTCATGGGTGACAGTTGTACCGGGCAGTAATTGCGGCCGGCTTACAGGCCCATGTCCTTCGCGATGATCGACTTCATGATCTCGCTGGTGCCGCCGTAGATGCGGTTGACGCGGTTGTCCGCGTACAGGCGGGCGATCGGGTACTCGTTCATGAAGCCGTAGCCGCCGTGCAGCTGCAGGCAGCGGTCGATCACGCGGTGCGCGACCTCGGTGCAGAACAGCTTGGCGCTGGCGGCCTCGGCGGGGGTCAGCTCGCCCGCGTCGAGGGCTTCGAGTGCGCGGTCGGCGACGGCCTCGGCCGCGTCCACCTCGGCCTGGCAGGCGGCCAGCTCGAACTTGGTGTTCTGGAAGGCGGCGACCGGCTTGCCGAAGACGGTGCGCTCCTGGACGTACTCCTTGGCGAACCGGACGGCCGCCTTGGCCTGGGCGTACGCGCCGAAGGCGATGCCCCAGCGCTCGGACGCCAGGTTGTGGCCGAGGTAGTAGAAGCCCTTGTTCTCCTCGCCGAGCAGGTCCTCCACCGGCACCTTCACGTCGACGAACGCCAGCTCGGCGGTGTCGGACGTCTTCAGGCCGAGCTTGTCCAGCTTGCGGCCGATGGAGTAGCCCTCGGACTTGGTGTCCACGGCGAACAGCGAGATGCCGAAACGGCGGTCCTCGGCCGTCGGGGCGGAGGTGCGGGCGCAGACGATCACGCGGTCGGCGTGGACGCCACCGGTGATGAAGGTCTTGGCGCCGTTCAGGACGTAGTGCGTCCCGTCCTCGCTCAGCTTGGCGGTGGTCTTCATGCCCGCGAGGTCGGACCCGGTGCCCGGCTCGGTCATCGCGAGGGCCCACATCTCCTCGCCGGAGACGAACTTCGGCAGGAAACGCTTCTTCTGCTCGTCGGTGGCGAGCATCTTGATGTAGGGCAGGCCGAGCAGCACGTGCACGCCGGAGCCGCCGAACTGGACGCCCGCGCGGGAGGTCTCCTCGTACATCACGGCCTCGAACTTGTACGAGTCGATGCCGGCGCCGCCGTACTCCTCGTCGACCCGGATGCCGAAGACACCCAGCTCGGCGAGCTTGTAGTAGAACTCGCGCGGGGCCTGGCCGGCGGCGAACCACTCGTCGTACACCGGCACGACCTCGGCCTCGATGAAGGCGCGCAAGGTCTCCCGGAACGCCTCGTGATCCTCGTTGAACACCGTACGGCGCACGCCGCCACCTCCACGTACCTCGGCATGTCTAAGCGCTTGCTCAGAGCAACGGTACCGGCGAGTAGCGGCAGTGGTCCAGGGTGAAGGGGGTAATGCTCGTCACGCAGCCGTCGAGGCCGCCGCCAGAGCCCCCCGGGCCATCCGGTGCAGGAGTGCCGCGGTCGCGGTTCGGCCCGGGAGGGAGCCGGACCGGCTCAGGTGGGGTGTGGAGTTGAGCAGGCCGAAGACCGAGTGGACCGCGGAGCGGGCGGCGGGTTCGGGCAGCTCCGGGTACACCTCGCGGACGATCTGCACCCACAGTTCGACGTACTGCCGCTGGAGCTGCCGCACCAGCTTGCGGTCGCTGTCGCGGAGGCGGTCCAGCTCGCGGTCGTGCAGGGTGATGAGGGGACGGTCGTCGAGCGCGAAGTCGATGTGCCCTTCGATGAGCGAGTCCAGGACCGCCTCCGGGGCAGCCGCGCCGTCGGCCTCCGCCAGGCGCCGCTTGGCCCCGGTCAGCAGCTGGCCGCTGATGCCGACCAGCAGCTCCGCGAGCATCGCGTCCTTGCCCGCGAAGTGGCGGTAGAGGCCGGGCCCGCTGATGCCCACCGCGGCACCTATCTCGTCGACCCCGACACCGTGGAAGCCGCGTTCGGCGAAGAGCCGTGCGGCCTCCTTGAGGATCTGCTCGCGTCGGGTGGGGGCGTCGGTTCTGGTGGCCATGAAAGCAATTCTAGACAGCGAGGTTAGCGCTCGTTAACCTGGAGGAAATGCGTTAACGCTCATTAACAAAGTGAGGGGACCCGCAGGATGCACGAGGCACCGGAGCTGACGAGCGCGGCCGATCCCGCGTCCGAGGCCTGGCGAGCCAACGAGGACGCGCACCGCGAGCTCGTGGAGGAACTGCGCGCCAAGCTCGCCGCGGCGGCGCTCGGCGGCGGTGAGAAGGCCCGCGCCCGCCACACCGGGCGCGGCAAGCTGCTGCCCCGGGACAGGGTGGACACCCTCCTCGACCCCGGCTCGCCCTTCCTGGAGCTGGCCCCGCTGGCGGCCGACGGTATGTACGAGGGCCAGGCCCCGGCCGCCGGGGTCATCGCCGGTATCGGGCGGGTCAGCGGGCGCGAGTGCGTGATCGTCGCCAACGACGCCACCGTGAAGGGGGGGACCTACTACCCCATGACGGTGAAGAAGCATCTGCGCGCCCAGGAGGTCGCCCTCGAGAACCGGCTGCCCTGCCTCTACCTCGTCGACTCCGGCGGCGCCTTCCTGCCCATGCAGGACGAGGTCTTCCCGGACCGTGAGCACTTCGGGCGGATCTTCTACAACCAGGCCCGGATGTCCGGCGCGGGCATCCCGCAGATCGCCGCCGTGCTCGGATCGTGCACGGCCGGCGGCGCCTACGTGCCCGCCATGAGCGACGAGGCCGTGATCGTCCGCAACCAGGGGACGATCTTCCTCGGCGGCCCCCCGCTGGTGAAGGCGGCCACCGGCGAGGTCGTCACCGCCGAGGAGCTCGGCGGCGGCGAGGTGCACTCCCGGGTCTCCGGCGTCACCGACCACCTCGCCGAGGACGACGCCCACGCCCTGCGGATCGTGCGGAACATCGTCGCCACCCTCCCCGCGCGCGGCCCCCTGCCCTGGGAGGTCACCGAAGCCGTCGAGCCGAAGGTCGACCCCTACGGGCTCTACGGCGCCGTCCCCGTCGACTCCCGCACCCCCTACGACGTACGGGAGATCATCGCGCGCGTGGCCGACGGCTCCCGTTTCGCCGAGTTCAAGGCCGAGTTCGGGCAGACCCTGGTCACCGGCTTCGCCCGGATCCACGGCCACCCGGTCGGGATCGTCGCCAACAACGGCATCCTGTTCTCCGAGTCCGCCCAGAAGGGCGCCCACTTCATCGAGCTGTGCGACCAGCGCGGGATCCCGCTCGTCTTCCTCCAGAACATCTCCGGCTTCATGGTCGGCAGGGACTACGAGGCGGGTGGCATCGCCAAGCACGGCGCCAAGATGGTGACGGCGGTGGCCTGCACACGCGTGCCCAAGCTGACGGTGGTGGTCGGGGGGTCGTACGGCGCCGGGAACTACTCCATGTGCGGCCGGGCGTACTCGCCCCGCTTCCTGTGGATGTGGCCGGGCGCCAAGATCTCCGTGATGGGCGGCGAGCAGGCCGCCTCGGTCCTCGCCACCGTCAAGCGGGACCAGCTGGACGCCCAAAACCAGGAGTGGCCCGCGGAGGAGGAAGAGGCCTTCAAGGCGCCCATCCGCGCGCAGTACGAGCGCCAGGGCAACGCCTACTACGCGACCGCCCGGCTGTGGGACGACGGGGTCATCGACCCGCTGGAGACCCGGCAGGTACTGGGCCTCGCCCTGACCGCCTGTGCCAACGCGCCGCTGGGAGACCCCCAGTTCGGCGTCTTCCGGATGTGAGGAGGGGACCCGTGTTCGACACAGTGCTCGTGGCCAACCGGGGCGAGATCGCCGTACGCGTCATCCGAACGCTGCGCTCGATGGGCGTGCGCTCCGTCGCCGTCTTCTCCGACGCCGACGCCGACGCGCGGCACGTACGGGAGGCCGACACGGCGGTCCGGATCGGCCCGGCGCCCGCGGCCGAGAGCTATCTGTCCGTCCCGCGGATCCTGGAGGCCGCCGCCCGCACCGGCGCGCAGGCCGTCCACCCCGGGTACGGCTTCCTCGCCGAGAACGCCGACTTCGCGCGTGCGTGCGAGGAGGCGGGGCTCGTCTTCATCGGGCCCCCGGCGGACGCCATCTCCCTCATGGGCGACAAGATCCGCGCCAAGGAGACGGTGCGGGCGGCCGGTGTACCGGTCGTCCCCGGGTCGAGCGGCAGCGGGCTCACCGACGCCCAGCTCGCGGACGCGGCCCGGGAGATCGGCGTGCCGGTGCTGCTGAAGCCCTCCGCGGGCGGTGGCGGCAAGGGCATGCGGCTCGTGCGGGACATCGGTCTGCTGGCCGACGAGATCGCCGCCGCCCGCCGCGAGGCCCGCGCCTCCTTCGGTGACGACACGCTGCTCGTCGAGCGGTGGGTCGACCGGCCCCGGCACATCGAGATCCAGGTGCTGGCCGACGGCCACGGGGGCGTCGTCCACCTCGGCGAGCGCGAGTGCTCCCTCCAGCGGCGGCACCAGAAGATCATCGAGGAGGCGCCGAGCGTGCTCCTCGACGAGGAGACCCGGGCCGCGATGGGCGAGGCGGCGGTGCAGGCGGCCCGTTCGTGCGGATACCGGGGCGCGGGCACGGTGGAGTTCATCGTCCCCGGCAACGACCCGTCCTCGTACTACTTCATGGAGATGAACACCCGCCTCCAGGTGGAGCACCCGGTCACCGAGCTCATCACGGGCCTGGACCTGGTGGAGTGGCAGCTGCGGGTTGCGGCGGGCGAGCGGCTGCCGTACGCGCAGCGGGACATCGAGCTCACCGGGCACGCCATCGAGGCCCGCGTCTGCGCGGAAGACCCCTCGCGCGGCTTCCTGCCCTCCGGCGGTACGGTGCTCAGCCTCCGGGAACCCCAGGGCGACGGCATCCGCACCGACTCCGGGCTCAGCGAGGGCACCGAGGTGGGCAGCCTGTACGACCCGATGCTGTCCAAGGTGATCGCGTACGGCCCGGACCGCGCGACCGCGATCAGGAAGCTCCGGGCCGCCCTCGCGCGGACGGTCACGCTGGGCGTGCAGACCAACGCGGGGTTCCTGCGCCGGCTGCTGGCCCACCCGGCCGTCGTCGCGGGCGAGTTGGACACCGGGCTGGTCGAGCGGGTGGTGGACGAGCTGGTCTCCACCGACGTACCGGAGGAGGTCTACGAGGCCGCCGCCGCCGTACGCCTGGAGGCCCTGAAGCCCCGTGCCACGGGCTGGACGGACCCCTTCTCCGTGCCGAGCGGCTGGCGGCTGGGCGGCACGCCCAAACCGGTCGCCTTCCCGCTGCGGGTGAGCGATCCGGTGGAGTACGCCCCGCGCGGCACCCACACCGTCACCGAGGACGAGGTGGCGGTCACCGTCGACGGCGTCCGGCACACCTTCCACCGCGCGGCCGACTGGCTGGGCCGCGACGGCGACGCCTGGCACGTGCGCGACCACGACCCGGTGGCCGCTTCCCTGACCCGGGCCGCCCACTCGGGCGCCGACTCGCTCACCGCTCCCATGCCCGGCACGGTCACCGTCGTGAAGGTGGCCGTCGGGGACGAAGTGGCCGCCGGTCAGAGCCTGCTGGTGGTGGAGGCGATGAAGATGGAGCACGTGGTCTCCGCCCCGCACGCCGGCACGGTCGCCGAGCTGGACGTGAAGCCGGGCACGACGGTCGCCATGGACCAGGTGCTCGCGGTGATCGCGCCCCATGAGGAGGTGACGGAGTGACTGCCGACGGACTCCCCATGACCGTGCCGGCCCGGGGCCTGCCCGCCCGGGTGCGGATCCACGAGGTCGGCGCGCGCGACGGGCTGCAGAACGAGAAGGCCACGGTGCCGACGGCCGTCAAGGCGGAGTTCGTCCGCCGGCTGGCCGACGCGGGCCTGACGACGATCGAGGCGACCAGCTTCGTACACCCCAAGTGGGTGCCCCAACTGGCCGACGCCGAGCAGCTGTTCCCGCTCGTCGCCGATCTGCCGGTGGCGCTGCCGGTGCTGGTACCGAACGAACGCGGCCTCGACCGGGCCCTGGCCCTCGGCGCCCGCCGGGTCGCCGTCTTCGCCAGCGCCACCGAGTCGTTCGCGAAGGCCAACCTCAACCGCACGGTGGACGAGGCCCTGGCGATGTTCGAGCCGGTGGTGGCCCGTGCGAAGGCCGAGCGGGTGCATGTCCGCGGCTATCTGTCGATGTGCTTCGGCGACCCGTGGGAGGGGCCGGTCCCCGTCCACCAGGTCGTGCGCGTCTGCAAGGCGCTGGTCGGCATGGGCTGCGACGAGCTGAGCCTGGGCGACACGATCGGCGTGGCCACCCCGGGCCATGTCCGCGCGCTCCTGACGGCTCTCGCCGGGGAGGGCGTGCCGACGGACGTCCTCGGCGTGCACTTCCACGACACGTACGGCCAGGCGCTCGCCAACACCTACGCGGCGCTCGAACACGGCGTCACCACCATCGACGCCTCCGCCGGTGGCCTGGGCGGCTGCCCCTACGCCAAGTCCGCCACCGGCAACCTCGCCACCGAAGACCTCGTGTGGATGCTCCAGGGCCTCGGCATCGACACCGGGGTCGACCTCGGCCGCCTCACCGCAACCAGTGTGTGGATGGCCGAACGACTGGGCCGGCCCAGCCCGTCCCGTACCGTCCGCGCTCTCTCCCACAAGGACCAGTGATCAGCATGGACCACCGTCTCTCCCCCGAACTGGAGGAACTCCGCCGCACGGTGGAGGAGTTCGCGCACGATGTCGTGGCGCCGAAGATCGGCGACTTCTACGAGCGGCACGAGTTCCCGTACGAGATCGTCCGCGAGATGGGCCGGATGGGTCTGTTCGGGCTGCCGTTCCCGGAGGAGTACGGCGGCATGGGCGGCGACTATCTGGCGCTGGGCATCGCGCTGGAGGAGCTGGCCCGGGTGGACTCCTCGGTCGCCATCACCCTGGAGGCGGGCGTCTCCCTGGGCGCGATGCCGATCCACCTCTTCGGCACCGAGGAGCAGAAGCGCCAGTGGCTGCCCCGGCTGTGCTCGGGCGAGATGCTGGGCGCGTTCGGCCTGACCGAGCCGGACGGCGGCAGCGACGCGGGCGCGACGCGTACGACGGCCCGGATCGACCCGGCGACCGGCGAATGGGTGATCAACGGCACCAAGTGCTTCATCACCAACTCGGGCACGGACATCACGGGGTTGGTCACGGTCACCGCGGTGACGGGCCGCAAGCCGGACGGCAGGCCGGTGATCTCCTCGATCATCGTCCCGTCCGGCACCCCCGGCTTCACGGTGGCCGCCCCCTACTCGAAGGTCGGCTGGAACGCCTCCGACACCCGCGAGCTGTCCTTCGCGGACGTCCGCGTCCCCGCGGCGAACCTGCTGGGCCAAGAGGGCCGGGGCTACGCCCAGTTCCTGCGCATCCTCGACGAGGGCCGCGTCGCCATCGCGGCCCTGGCCACCGGCCTCGCCCAGGGCTGCGTCGACGAGTCGGTGAAGTACGCCGGGGAGCGCCACGCCTTCGGCCGCCCGATCGGCGCCAACCAGGCCATCCAGTTCAAGATCGCCGACATGGAGATGAAGGCCCACACCTCCCGGCTGGCCTGGCGGGACGCGGCGAGCCGGCTGGTCGCGGGCGAGCCGTTCAAGAAGGAGGCGGCCGTCGCGAAGCTCTACTCCTCGACCATCGCCGTCGACAACGCCCGCGAGGCCACCCAGATCCACGGCGGCTACGGCTTCATGAACGAGTACCCGGTCGCCCGCATGTGGCGCGACTCCAAGATCCTGGAGATCGGCGAGGGCACGAGCGAGGTACAGCGGATGCTGATCGCACGGGAGTTGGGGCTGGCGGGCTGACATGGTTCCCGGCCCGGTTCGCGGGCCGGGAGGCAATCCAACTTGATTGCAGGGCAGTTGCGCCTGTGTTAGATTCTGGCCCGATTCCGATCACCTGTTCCGTCATTCGCTGACCAACGAGACTGTGCAGGGACCGGAAGGGAAAACGGGGGAGACACGTCTTGAGCGACATTTCATTAGGCGGCTCGCGCTAGTCCGCCGCGATTACCACGCTCCGCTCCGGGTCAGGATTCGACACTCACCGCCCGGACGTTTCGACGTGTTCTCATTTCCCGCCATGCGCAACTGAAACCAGGGGGTATTGTGCGCATACGCGCCATTCTGACCATCGCGGCCATCGGTTCTCTGACGCTGACCGGCCTCGCCGCCACTCCGTCACTGGCCGCCGACGATCCCGGTTCGGCCTCCGACATCGTCACCGGTGTCCTCACTCCCGAGCAGGAGCAGGAAGTCCACACGGCGCCGGGCTCCACCGACAAGGTGGACATGTACTACGAGGGCGAGAAGATCGACCCGGCGTCCGACTGGAAGGGCGCGAACGTCTGCGTCGAGGTGTCGGAGGACGGCACGATGAAGTGCTTCGACAACGACACCGCGTCCAACAAGTACCTCGCGGCCCACGCGCCCACGGCCCAGGCCCGGGCCGGCGCGAAGCGGGCGCTGACGAGCCCGAAGCAGACCATGCAGGCGGTCGCGGCCACCGGATACTCGGCCTGCCCCGCCTCCTACGTGTGCCTGTGGCAGGACGCCAACTTCGCCGGCCGGCGCCTGCAGTGGCCGACCTATTCGGAGGCCAAGACCCGCCACCTCGACCAGTACTCGCCCTCGTTCCGGGACAAGGCGAGTTCCGCGTTCGTGAACCGGCCGCAGCGCGGTGTCGAACTGTACGACTTCCGCACCGGCATGCCGGATCCCCATCTTTTCCTGGGGGCGGGCTACAGCCTCTACGCGCATTTCTCCGACATCGACTACACCTACGGCGGCAGCTGGAACGACAGGGCTGACGCCATCAAGTTCTGACATTTGATCTCGACGGTACCGGCACCCCGCAATCAGGGTGCCGGTACCGTGGCATACACGTCTGACCAACGTAATCCGATGGAGACCCCCGTGAAGCGCACCCCCCACATCGCAGCCGTTCTCGCAATCGGTGCCGTCCTGGTCGCCGGGACCGCCGCCTGCTCCGCCGAGGACACCGCTAAGCCGGACAAGATCGGGGTCGTGGAAAAACTGCCGACCGATACCGACAAGGCACAGTCGAAGAAGAACGCCGAGGAGTTCCGGTCCTGGGTCAAGGACCACGGAACCGCCCAGCAGAAGGCTGCCGCCCCGCGCGTGGACCGCATCATCGGTGAGTGGAACGACCAGACGGGCAACGCCTACATCTCCACGGACATCAACGGCGGGAAGACACCGGTGAAGGACCCTCAGGCCGCTGCCGCCGCGATCGTCAAGGCCTTCGCCGTCTGGAAGAACTCGACGAAGGAAGGCTACGCGTCGGTGTACGACGTCTTCGGCAACGCCGTCGTCACCAACTACAAGTTCTGACGCTTCGTCGGCCGTAGCGGCCACCCTCTGGACATCAGCTGAGGTTAGGCTAACCTACCTTGGAACCTGTCCGGCGGGCGCTCCGCCCCGTTCGAAAGCAGTCATACCCATGTCCAATGCCCGTGCCACCCACCTCACCCGTCGCGGCATCCTCGCCGCGGGCGGTGCTCTCGGCCTCGGGGCCGCGCTCGCGGCCTGCGGGGACGACGACGGGAAAAGCGGCGGCTCGGACAAGGGGACGGCGGCGGGCAAGTCGGGGCCCTGGTCCTTCAAGGACGACCGGGGCACGACCGCCAAGGCCGACAAGGCCCCGGCGAACATCGTCGCGTTCGTCGGCGTCGCCGCCGCGCTGTACGACTACGGCATCCAGGCCAAGGGCGTCTTCGGCCCGACGAAGACCAAGGACGGCAAGGCCGACGTGCAGGCCGGCGACATGGACGTCAGCAAGGTGACGGTCCTCGGCAACGAGTGGGGCCAGTTCAACATCGAGAAGTACGCGGCCCTCACCCCGGACGTCCTCATCTCCACGATGTTCGACGACGCCGGGACCCTCTGGTACGTCCCGGACGAGTCGAAGAAGAAGATCCTCGCCGTCGGCGCCCCGTCCGTCGGCATCTCCGTCTACGACCGCCAGCTGACCGAGCCGCTCCAGCGCATGCTGGCGCTCGCCAAGTCCCTCGGCGCGGACACCACTTCCAGCAAGGTCACCGAGGCCAAGAAGCGCTTCGAGGACGCCGCCGCCCGGCTGCGCGCCGCCGCCAAGGCCAAGCCCGGCATCAAGGTGCTGGCCGGTTCCGCCAGCCAGGACCTGTTCTACGTCTCCGGCAGCAACCTCTCCATCGACCTGGAGTACTTCAAGGCCCTCGGCGTGAACCTCGTCGAGCCCCCGGAGAAGGCCAAGGCCAAGGGCGGCGGCTGGTACGAGTCGCTGAGCTGGGAGAACGTCGACAAGTACGACGCGGACATCATCATGATGGACAACCGCACCTCGGCGATCCAGCCCGCCGACATCACCGAGGGCACCTGGAAGAAGCTCCCCGCGGTGAAGGCGGGGCAGGTCATCGCCCGCAACCCCGAGCCGATCCTCTCGTACGACAAGTGCGCCCCTCTGCTCGAGGAGTTGGCGGCGGCGATCGAAAAGGCGAAGAAGGTCAGCTAGGTAGTCGGTGGACTGCCGGTCGGCCTTGGCTGGTCGCGCAGTTCCCCGCGCCCCCTGGCCGCGTCACCCGGCCCCCTGACGACCACTCAGGAGCACACATGACTACCGCCGTAGCCGCCCCGTTCCGCTTCTTCTCCCTTCAGGTGGTGACGACGAGGCGGCTCGGCCCGTCTCTCGTCCGGGTCACCTTCGGGGGGCCCGACCTGCACGCGTTCCACTCCGACGGCCGGGACCAGTCGCTGTCCCTGTTCCTGCCGCATCCGGGACAGAGCGAGCCCGCCGTGCCCATCGAGCTCGGTGACGGCTGGTGGCAGGGCTGGCGTGAACTGCCGGACGACACACGGGCGGTGATGCGCTCGTACACCCTTCGGGCGCTGCGCCGCGGCCCCGACGAGGTGGACATCGACTTCGCGCTGCACAGTCCGTCGGGGCCCGCCTCGCGGTGGGCCGCCCGTGCCGTCCCCGGCGACCGCGTGCTGCTGCTCGGCCCGGCGATCGCCGACAACCGCGCGATCCGCTTCCGGCCGCCGGAGGGGACCGACCTGGTGGTGATGTGGGGCGACGAGAGCGCCGTACCCGCCGCCTGCGCCGTTCTGGAGTCCCTGCCGACCGGCACCCGCGCCCGGGTGTGGCTGGAGGTGCCGCACGCCGGGGACGTCCAGGACATCCCCACGCGGGCGGACGTGGACCTCACATGGCTCGTACGCGACGAGGGCGCCCCCATGGCCGTCGACACCGTACGGGCCGCGCGCCTCCCGGACGCCGAGCGGCCGTACGTGTGGATCGCGGGCGAGTCCGGGCGGGTCAAGGAGCTGCGCCGGCACTTCGTCGGCGAGCGCGGGATCGACCGCCGGTGCGTCACCTTCGTCGGTTACTGGCGGCAGGGGATGACCGAGGAGCAGCTGAGGGCGTCGGAGTAACCGCGCCTGGAGTGACGGCGGTCACGGGAGGGGCAGGCTTCCGGACCCCCAACTTAGGTTAGGCTAACCTAAGTTGAATCCCGCACGGATCGTCCCCCGGAGGGCCCCCACATGCGCTCGCACCTGCTCAATGACCTCACCGCGGAGCACTACCGCCGCTCCGTGACCGAAGGAGTCGAGCGGGTGGCGGCCAAACTCGCCACCACCGACCGTCCGTTCACCGGCGTCACGGTCGACGCCCTCGCGCCCCGGATCGACGAGATCGACCTCGACCGCCCGCTGCACGACACCACCGCGGTGCTGGACGAGCTGGAAGAGGTCTACCTCCGGGACGCGGTCTACTTCCACCACCCCCGCTACCTCGCCCACCTCAACTGCCCGGTGGTCATCCCGGCGGTACTCGGCGAAGCGGTGCTCTCCGCCGTCAACTCCTCCCTCGACACCTGGGACCAGTCGGCCGGCGGCACCCTCATCGAGCGCAGGCTGATCGACTGGACGGCCGCCCGGATCGGCCTCGGCCCCTCCGCCGACGGCGTGTTCACCTCCGGCGGCACCCAGTCCAACCTCCAGGCGCTGCTGCTCGCCCGCGAGGAGGCGAAGCCGGGGCGGTCGGGGCGGGAGTACCCGGAAAGCCTCGCCGAACTGCGTATCTTCGCCTCCGAGGTCAGCCACTTCAGCGTGAAGAAGTCCGCGAAACTGCTGGGCCTCGGCCAGGACGCGGTCGTCTCCATCCCCGTCGACCACGACAAGCGCATGCAGACCGTCGCGCTCGCCCACGAGCTGGAGCGCTGCGAGAGGGACGGTCTGATCCCCATGGCCGTCGTCGCCACGGCAGGCACCACCGACTTCGGCTCCATCGACCCGCTGCCCGAGATCGCCGAGCTGTGCGCCCAGTTCGGTGCGTGGATGCACGTGGACGCGGCCTACGGCTGCGGACTGCTCGCCTCCCTCAAGTACCGGGACCGCATCGACGGCATCGAGCGCGCCGACTCGGTCACGGTCGACTACCACAAGTCCTTCTTCCAGCCGGTGAGTTCGTCCGCCGTGCTGGTACGGGACGCGGCCACCCTCCGGCACGCCACCTACCACGCGGAGTACCTCAACCCCCGCCGCATGGTGCAGGAACGCATCCCCAACCAGGTCGACAAGTCCCTGCAGACCACCCGCCGCTTCGACGCCCTCAAGCTGTGGATGACCCTGCGCACCATGGGCGCCGACGGCATCGGCGAGCTCTTCGACGAGGTCTGCGACCTGGCCGCCGAGGGCTGGGAGCTGCTCGCCGCGGACCCCCGCTTCGACGTCGTCGTCGAGCCGTCCCTCTCCACCCTCGTCTTCCGTTACGTCCCGGCGGCCGTCACCGACCCGGCCGAGATCGACCGCGCCAACCTGCACGCCCGCAAGGCCCTGTTCGCCTCCGGCGACGCGGTGGTCGCGGGCACCAAGGTCGACGGCCGCCACTACCTGAAGTTCACCCTGCTCAACCCCGAGACGACGCCGGCCGACATCGCCGCCGTCCTCGACCTGATCGCCGGCCACGCCGAGCAGTACCTGGGAGAGTCCCTTGACCGCGCGTCCTGAAGCCCCGACCGACACCTATGACTTCGTGGGGATCGGGCTCGGCCCCTTCAACCTCGGCCTCGCCTGCCTCACCGAGCCGATCGCCGAACTCAGCGGCGTCTTCCTGGAGTCGAAGCCCGACTTCGAGTGGCACGCCGGCATGTTCCTCGACGGCGCCCATCTCCAGACCCCGTTCATGTCGGACCTGGTCACCCTGGCCGACCCCACGTCCCCGTACTCCTTCCTCAACTACCTGAAGGAGAAGGGCAGACTGTACTCGTTCTACATCCGGGAGAACTTCTACCCGCTGCGGATCGAGTACGACGACTACTGCCGCTGGGCCGCGGGCAAGCTGAGCAGCATCCGGTTCAGCACGACCGTGACCGAGGTGACGTACGAGGACGAGGTGTACGTCGTGCGCACCGAGTCCGGCGAGACGTTCCGCGCCCGGCACCTGGTCCTGGGTACCGGCACCCCGCCCCACATCCCCGAGGCCTGCCGCGACCTCGGCGGCGACTTCATCCACAACTCCCGCTACCTCGCCCACAAGGCCGAGCTCCAGCGCAAGGAGTCCATCACCCTGGTCGGCAGCGGCCAGTCCGCCGCCGAGATCTACCACGACCTGCTCAGCGAGATCGACGTCCACGGGTACCGGCTGAACTGGGTGACCCGCTCCCCGCGCTTCTTCCCGCTGGAGTACACCAAGCTCACGCTGGAGATGACGAGCCCGGAGTACGTCGACTACTACCACGCCCTGCCGGAGCGGACCCGCTACCGGCTCACGGCCGAGCAGAAGGGCCTCTTCAAGGGCATCGACGGCGACCTCATCAACGAGATCTTCGACCTGCTCTACCAGAAGAACCTCGGCGGCCCGGTCCCCACCCGCCTGCTCACCAACTCCTCGCTGAACGGCGCGCGGTACGAGGACGGCACGTACACCCTCTCCTTCCGTCAGGAGGAGCAGGAGAAGGACTACGAGCTGAGCTCCCAGGGCCTCGTCCTGGCCACCGGCTACAAGTACGCCGAACCGGAGTTCCTGAAGCCGGTCCGCGACCGGCTGCGCTACGACTCGCAGGGCAACTTCGACGTCGCCCGCAACTACGCCGTCGACGTGACCGGCCGCGGCGTCTTCCTGCAGAACGCCGGCGTCCACACCCACAGCATCACCAGCCCCGACCTGGGCATGGGCCCGTACCGCAACGCGTACATCATCCGTGAGCTGCTCGGCACCGAGTACTACCCGGTCGAGAAGACGATCGCGTTCCAGGAGTTCGCCGTATGACCTTCACGATCCGCCCCCTCGACCCCCTGAAGGACGCCGAGCTGCTGCACGGCTGGGTCACGCATCCGAAGGCGGCGTTCTGGATGATGCAGGACGCCAAGCTGGAGGACGTCGAGCGCGCTTACATGGAGATCGCGGCCGACGAGCACCACCACGCCCTGCTGGGGCTGCACGAGGGCACCCCGGCGTTCCTGATGGAGAAGTACGACCCCGCCCACCGCGAGCTGGTCGGGCTGTACGAGCCCCGGCCCGGCGACGTCGGGATGCACTTCCTGGTCGCGCCGACCGACACGCCCGTGCACGGGTTCACGCGGGCGGTCATCACCGCCGTGATGGCGCACCTCTTCGAGGACCCGGCGACCACCCGCGTGGTCGTCGAACCGGACGTCCGCAACAAGGCCGTGCACGCCCTGAACGAAGCCGTCGGGTTCGTGCCCGACCGGGAGATCCAGAAGCCGGAGAAGAAGGCGTTGCTGAGCTTCTGCACCCGTGAGCAGTTCGTCGCCGCGACGGGGGTGGCCGCATGAGCCTCGCCGACGCCGTGGCCCACCTCTCCCCCGAGCGCTGGGAGAAGGCCAACCGCCTCCTGATACGCAAGGCACTCGCCGAGTTCGCGCACGAACGCCTGATCGCGCCGGAGGCGGACGGGGACACGTACGTCGTCCGCAGCGACGACGGCCTCACCCGCTACCGCTTCACCGCCGTCCGCCGCGCCCTCGACCACTGGCAGGTCGACGCCGACTCGATCACCCGCCACCGCGACGACACCGAACTCCCCCTCGCCGCCCTGGACTTCTTCATCGAGCTGCGGCAGTCACTGGGCCTGAGCGACGAGATCCTCCCGGTGTACCTGGAGGAGATCTCCTCCACCCTCTCCGGGACCTGCTACAAGCTCACCAAGCCGCAGACCCCGGCCGCCGAGCTGGCCGGCAGCGGGTTCCAGGCCGTCGAGACCGGCATGACCGAGGGCCACCCCTGTTTCGTGGCCAACAACGGGCGGCTCGGGTTCGGCGTCCACGAGTACCTGTCCTACGCCCCCGAGACCGCGAGCCCGGTCCGGCTGGTGTGGCTGGCGGCGCACCGGTCGCGGGCGGCGTTCACGGCCGGGGCCGGGATCGAGTACGAGTCGTTCCTGCGGAAGGAGCTGGGCGAGTCCACGCTGAATCGTTTCCGGGCCACGCTCACCGGACAGGGCCTCGACCCGGCCGACTACCTCCTCATCCCCGTGCACCCCTGGCAGTGGTGGAACAAGCTCACGGTCACCTTCGCCGCCGAGGTCGCCCGCCGGCACCTGGTCTGCCTGGGCGAGGGCGACGACGAGTATCTGGCCCAGCAGTCCATCCGGACCTTCTTCAACACCTCGCACCCCGAGAAGCACTATGTGAAGACGGCCCTGTCCGTCCTCAACATGGGCTTCATGCGCGGCCTGTCCGCCGCCTACATGGAGGCGACCCCGGCCATCAACGACTGGCTCGCCCAGCTCATCGACAACGACCCGGTGCTGAAGTCGGCCGGCCTGTCGATCATCCGGGAGCGGGCGGCCGTCGGCTACCGGCACCTGGAGTACGAGCAGGCGACGGACCGCTACTCGCCGTACCGCAAGATGCTGGCCGCGCTGTGGCGGGAGAGCCCGGTGCCCTCGCTCCAGGAGGGCGAGTCCCTGGCCACCATGGCCTCGCTGCTGCACGTGGACCACGAGGGCGCGTCCTTCACGGGCGCCCTGATCGAGCGGTCCGGGATGGCCCCCGCCGAGTGGCTGCGGCACTACCTGCGGGCCTACTACACCCCGCTGCTGCACAGCTTCTACGCCTACGACCTGGTCTTCATGCCGCACGGCGAGAACGTCATCCTGGTTTTGAAGGACGGCGTGGTGCGGCGGGCGGTCTACAAGGACATCGCCGAGGAGATCGCGGTCATGGACCCGGACGCGGTGCTGCCGCCCGAGGTCCGGCGGATCCGGGTCGAGGTCCCCGAGGAGACGAAGCTCCTGTCCGTCTTCACGGACGTCTTCGACTGCTTCTTCCGCTTCCTGGCCGCCATCCTGGCCACCGAGGGGATCCTGGAGGAGGGCGACTTCTGGCGCACGGTCGCCGAGGTCACCCGCGAGTACCAGGAGGCGACACCCGAACTCGCCGACAGGTTCCGGCAGTACGACATGTTCGCCCCCGAGTTCGCGCTGTCCTGCCTCAACCGGCTGCAACTGCGCAACAACGAGCAGATGGTGGACCTGGCGGACCCCTCGGGCGCCCTCCAGCTCATCGGGAACCTGAAGAACCCCCTCGCCGGGTTCTGAGCGCGCGGGCGGGCACCCGAGGATCCGGTGAAACAATCCCCGCATGGCGGAAATCATCCAGAAGGACGGCACTTGGGTCTTCGACGGCGACGCCCTGCGGCTGACCCCCGGACGGGACAAGAACGTCAGCCTGCTGCGCAAGACCCTGGGCGAACTCGTCGTCCCCCTGGGCGCGTTGGCCGGAGTCTCCTTCGAGCAGGGCAGGAAGTCGGGGCGGCTGAGGCTGCGGCTGCGGGACGGCGCCGACCCGCTGCTGCACGCGACCGGGGGCCGGCTCACCGAACCCCACGACCCCTACCAACTGGCCGTGGAGCCGGACCGGTACGGCGTCGCCGAGTACCTCGTGGACGAGGTCCGGGACGCCCTGCTGCTGGACGAGGTCCCGGCCGACCCCGTGACCGGGTACCTGCTGCCCGGGCCGTCCGTGCCGCTCTCGGCCTCCGCCGGGGACGGCACGGCGAGCTTCGACGGCGACCGCGTACGTCTGGAGTGGAACTGGAAGACGGAGGACGCCAAGGCCGCCGCCGGCGCCCGTACGATCCCCGTCGCCGAGATCACCGCTGTCGAGTGGCACCCGGCGGCCGGGCTGGAGAACGGCCATCTGCGGTTCGTGGTGCGGGGCGCGCCCACCAAGGCGCCGCCGAAGTACGACCCCAACGCCGTGGAGCTGTGGGGCTTCAAGAAGGACCCGCTGATGGCCCTGGTCGCGGCGGCGGTGCAGGCGCGGCTGCCGCATCCGTCGGCGGCCGGTGAGACGGAAGTACGACCGGAGGCACCGCGGCTGCCCGAGCAGCTCACCTCGTCCCCCGCCGAGGACGACCACGACGCCCTGCTGCGGCGGCTGCGGGAGCTGGGCGAGCTGCACCGCACGGGGGTGCTGACGGACGAGGAGTTCGGGGTGGCCAAACAAGCGGTCCTCAAACGGATGTGAGGACCGCCTGTACCGGCCCACGGCCGGAGACCGGAGACCGCTGATGGATGCCTACTTGGCCTTGCGTGCCACCGTGAAGTGGTCGATCCGGTCACCGGTCTCGGCGATGCCCCGGACCTTCAGCGTGGCGAAGTGGCCCTTCGGCGCGGGAGAGACGTCCACCCGCAGGAACGAGTAGTTGAGGTAGCGCACCCGGGACCAGGCGACCGTCTCGTTCTGCTTGCCGTCCTTGAGGTTGACGAACGAGGCGACGGAGTCCACCTCGTGCTCATGACCCTCGTAGGAGTCCGGGGCGGTGAACGCGTACAGGCTCCGGCCCGCCGCGCCCGCCGTCACGTACACCACACCCTCGGTCTCCGAGTACGCCGTGCCGCCGATCGGCAGCTTCTTGGCGACCGCGTTGCCCTTGATGACGTCGGTGCGCTCGTACTGGTGGTTGTGGCCGTTGATGACGAGGTCGACCGTGTACTTCTCGAACAGCGGCACCCACTCCTGTCGCACGCCCCCCTCCGAGGCGTGCGCCGTGGAGGTGCAGTACGCGCAGTGGTGGAAGAAGACGATGATGAAGTCGACGTCCTTCGACGCCCGGAACTTCTTCAGCTGCGCCTCGAACCACTTGGTCTGGGTGCCGCCGGAGATGCCGAGGTTGGCCGGGATCTCGAAGGAGACGTCGTTGGGGTCGAGCGAGATGATCGCCGTGTTGCCGTAGACGAAGGAGTAGACGCCCGGCAGGTTCTTCTTGTCCGGCCCGTTGTCGGGGAGCGTGAAGCGGGCCTCCTCGCCGCCGTAGCCGTTGGGCGAGTACCAGGCCTCCATGTCGTGGTTGCCGTAGGAGACCATCCACGGAACCGACTTGGCGACCGACTCGGTCTGGGCGAGGAACTGGTCCCACACCCGCGAGTCGAAGCCGGTGTCGGCGGTCTTGCCCGCGCCTGACGGGTCGGCGTAGGCGATGTCGCCGGCGTGCAGGTGGAAGGCCGGGTCCTGGCCGAGGATCAGGCTGTCGTTGGCCAGGCCGTGGTAGCTGACGCCCTGGTCGCCGAAGGCCGTGAAGGTGAACGGCGCCTTGTGGGCGGGGGCGGTGGTGAAGGTGCCGAGGGTGCCCAGCAGGTGCGGCTCGGCGGGGTCGAAGCCCTGGTGGCCGACGCCGTAGTAGTACGTCCTGCCGGGGCGCAGGTGGGTGAGCTTGGCGTGCACGTAGTACTGCGTGTGGTCGCCGCTCGCGCCGACGCCTGCCGGGGTGTAGAGGGTGCGGACCTCGGCTTCGATCTTGCGGGAGAGGTCCCAGGGGTGGGCGCCGATGCGGATGAAGGGCTTCTGCACCGCGACCGGGACCTGCCAGGAGACGGTGATCTCGGTGCGGGGGTCGTTGCCCCAGGCGAGGTGGCGGCCGAAGGGGGCGACGAGCGAGCCGTCGACCTTCTCGACGGCGGGGGCGGTCGACTGGGTCGGGACGGCGGCCTGGGCGGTGCCGCCCGTCACGAATGCGCCACCCGTGACGGCGCCCAGGGTGACGGCGCCGCCTCTGATCATGGTGCGCCGCGAGAATCTGGCGCGCAGGTATTCGTGCTGCTCGGCCATGCTCATGCGCTCGGCCAGCTTCTCGGGTACTCCCATACGAGGAATGTCCATGGCGTCTGAAACTCGTCCGTCCGGGCAACGAGGCGCAGGACGCAGTATGGACAGCTTGCGAACAGACACCCATAAGAGATTCAACAGTCTGTTGCCCGAAATCGGGCAGGATTCTTGCGAAACTGGCGCCCGTACCTCAGGATCTACCGGGTGCACGACGAACTGGTTGATCATCTCACGCGGTCCACGCCCCTCAGCCGGGGCGAGGCGCTGCGGGTGATCCAGGACGTGCTCGCCTATTTCGACGAGACGACCGAGGACTACGTCCGTCGCCGCCACCGCGAGCTCCAGGCCCAGGGCCTGGTGAACGCGGCGATCTTCGAACGGATCGGGGCGGACCTGAAATACCGTGCGGTCGCGCCGCCCGAGCTCACGCTCAGGCAACTGCGGCGGATCGTCTACGGCTGAGCCGAGACTTGGGGATACGTATATATGTGCGGAATCGTCGGATACATCGGGAAGCGTGACGTCGCCCCGCTGCTCCTGGAGGGCCTGCAGCGCCTGGAGTACCGCGGCTACGACTCCGCGGGCATCGTCGTCACCTCCCCGAAGACGGCCGGCCTGAAGATGGTCAAGGCCAAGGGCCGGGTCCGTGACCTGGAGGCCAAGGTTCCGGCGCGGTTCAAGGGCACCACCGGCATCGCCCACACCCGCTGGGCCACCCACGGCGCCCCCTCCGACGTGAACGCCCACCCGCACATGTCGGCCGACAACAAGGTCGCCGTCGTGCACAACGGCATCATCGACAACGCCTCCGACCTGCGCCGCAAGCTGGAGGCGGACGGCGTCGAGTTCCTCTCCGAGACCGACACCGAGGTCCTCGTCCACCTCATCGCCCGCTCGCAGGCCGAGAAGCTGGAGGACAAGGTCCGCGAGACCCTGCGGGTCGTCGAGGGCACGTACGGCATCGCGGTGATGCACGCCGACTTCTCCGACCGCATCGTGGTGGCCCGAAACGGCTCCCCGGTGGTCCTCGGCATCGGCGAGAAGGAGATGTTCGTCGCCTCCGACGTGGCCGCGCTGGTCGCCCACACCCGGCAGATAGTCACGCTGGACGACGGCGAGATGGCCACCCTCAAGGCCGACGACTTCCGGACGTACACCACCGAGGGCACGCGTACGACCGCCGAGCCGACCACCGTGGAGTGGGAGGCCGAGTCGTACGACATGGGCGGCCACGACACCTACATGCACAAGGAGATCCACGAGCAGGCCGACGCCGTGGACCGCGTGCTGCGCGGCCGCATCGACGACCGCTTCTCCACCGTGCACCTGGGCGGCCTGAACCTGGACGCCCGCGAGGCGCGCCAGATCCGCCGGGTGAAGATCCTCGGCTGCGGCACCTCGTACCACGCGGGCATGATCGGCGCCCAGATGATCGAGGAGCTGGCCCGCATCCCCGCGGACGCCGAGCCCGCCTCCGAGTTCCGCTACCGCAACGCCGTCGTGGACCCCGACACGCTGTACGTCGCGGTCTCGCAGTCCGGTGAGACGTACGACGTGCTGGCCGCCGTGCAGGAGCTGAAGCGCAAGGGCGCCCGGGTGCTGGGCGTGGTCAACGTGGTCGGCTCGGCGATCGCCCGCGAGGCGGACGGCGGCATCTACGTGCACGCCGGGCCCGAGGTGTGCGTGGTGTCCACCAAGTGCTTCACCAACACCACGGTCGCCTTCGCCCTGCTCGCCCTGCACCTGGGCCGCACCCGTGACCTCTCGGTCCGCGACGGCAAGCGGATCATCGAGGGCCTGCGGAAGCTGCCCGCGCAGATCTCCGAGATCCTCAAGCAGGAGGAGGAGGTCAAGAAGCTGGCCGAGCAGTACGCCGAGGCCCGCTCGATGCTCTTCATCGGCCGCGTCCGGGGCTACCCGGTGGCCCGTGAGGCCTCCCTGAAGCTCAAGGAGGTCTCCTACATCCACGCCGAGGCCTACCCGGCCTCCGAGCTCAAGCACGGCCCGCTCGCGCTGATCGAGCCCGCGCTGCCGACCGTCGCGATCGTGCCGGACGACGACCTACTGGAGAAGAACCGCGCGGCCCTGGAGGAGATCAAGGCCCGCAGCGGCAAGATCCTCGCCGTGGCCCACCAGCCGCAGGAGAAGGCCGACCAGACCATCGTCGTCCCGAAGAACGAGGACGAGCTGGACCCGATCCTGATGGGCATTCCGCTGCAACTCCTCGCCTACCACACCGCCCTGACGCTGGGCCGGGACATCGACAAGCCGCGCAACCTGGCCAAGTCCGTGACGGTGGAGTAGCAACTCCCGCACCCCGCCCGTGATGTGAACGACCCCCTGCCGCTACCGGCACAGGGGGTCGTTCCCTTGAGGGCCGGGGCCGCCCAGTCCCCCGGCCCGCGGCTGCCTCGGCCGGTGGCCGTCACCCCCCGGCCGGCAGCGCGTCGCGTTGTGTGGTGAGCGATATATGCCCTTCACAAAGGCACAAACACCTCTACGCGCCAGTAGATTCGCGCTGCGGCAAGGAAGTTGACGGTGAGTGGGATGGGCGTACGGGCTACGGGATGACCACCACGGGCCGCTTCGCCCGCTTGGCGAGCCGGCCGGCGACGGAGCCGAAGATCCGGCCGACGATCCCGTGCGTGGAGCCGACCACGATCGCGTCGGCCTCGTACTCCCGGCCCACCTCTTCGAGCTCGTGGCAGATGTCGCCGCCGCGCTCGACCAGGATCCAGGGCACCTCGGCCAGATAGTCCGCGCAGGCCAGCTCGAGACCCAGGACCTCGGTGCGGTGGTCGGGCACGTCGACGAAGACGGGGGGCTCGCACCCCGCCCACACCGTGGTGGGCAGCCGGTTGGCGACGTGGACGATGATCAGACCCGAGCGGGAGCGATGGGCCATGCCGATCGCGTAGGCGAGGGCGCGCTCACTGGACGTGGAGCCGTCGAAGCCGACGACGACTCCGTGCTTGAAGGCGGGATCGCAGGAAGGGCGTGTCTCTTCCGCCGCCAGGGGATCGGCCGCCGTGGGATCGGCGACCGGCCGCTTGCGGTCCGCGGGTTCGAAGAATTCGTGACCGGCCATGACTGTCTCGGCGTTGTGATCCTTGTATGGGTGGGACGACAGTGTGCGGCGGAGCTGTGTCCGGGAAACATCTTCCCAACCCCATACCCCCAAGGGTACGGCGGCAAGCTTCCTCAGCCCAGATCCCGCGCACGCTCCGTAGGGGGGTCCCTTGGAGCCCGTAGGGGTTCCCCGGAGCATGCACGAGCGACGCCCGTAACGCAATGGTTGCTGCCCCGTACAGGCGGTTTGCACAGGATTCAAACAGGTGCGGTCAAGTGCAGTGACCGACCGATCGAACACGCGTTGAACCCCGTGAGCCACCGCGGCAAGGAGTACGACCAGGGAGTGCGCGATGTCCGGACCCCGACCCACCAGTGACCCCCGCCCCGCCCCGGACACAGCCGGTGACGTGGTCCGCTGGGCGGCCTTCAGCTGCGTCCTCGTCCCCGTGGTCCTGCTCTGGTACGGCACATCCCTCGCCGGCGCCGCCGGCACCGCCCTGGGTCTCGCCGCCGTCACCGGCGTGTGCCGGATCCTGCTGCGCCGCTCGGAGCGCGGCGCGGGGCGCGGTACGGGGCGTGGCGCGGCCCGGGGAGGCGGACGTCACACCAAGGGTGGTACACCGGTCGACTGACCGGTTTCCGCGCACGCGCCCGTATGTTTTCAGCCAACTTCTCGACGCTGTACAAGAGGGCTGCGGAGCACCCCCCAACCCCCGTTCCACCTGCACGGAAAGGACCCAGAGGGTCCTGCGCACCCTACGCGGATTGGCCACTGCGACGAGGCGTACTTCCCTGCACGGCCCACGAGTGCAACGCTTCGTGATCGAATGCTTCACGCCAAGTTGTCATGTCGACAATGTGCCGCGTGTCGAACTGGCCACCGCGACACCGCGGGACCCAGTAGATTCGATCTTGATGTCTTATGGCGGGGGACTCGTGCAGGACCAAGGGGAAACGTGCAGGAGCGACACAACCGAGGAGCCGCGACCACCGAGGGGGGCTTAGCAGTATGAGCCACGACTCCACTGCCGCGCCGGAAGCCGCGGCCCGGAAGCTGTCCGGGCGACGTCGCAAGGAGATCGTCGCGGTGCTGCTGTTCAGCGGCGGGCCCATCTTCGAGAGTTCCATACCATTGTCGGTGTTCGGGATCGACCGCCAGGACGCCGGAGTGCCGCGCTACCGACTGCTGGTGTGCGCCGGCGAGGAAGGCCCGCTGCGGACCACAGGGGGCCTGGAACTCACCGCGCCGCATGGCCTGGAAGCGATCTCACGGGCGGGCACGGTCGTCGTACCGGCCTGGCGTTCGATCACTTCTCCGCCACCGGAAGAGGCGCTGGACGCACTGCGCCGGGCGCACGAGGAGGGCGCGCGCATCGTGGGCCTGTGCACCGGCGCCTTCGTACTGGCGGCGGCCGGCCTGCTGGACGGCCGTCCGGCCACCACGCACTGGATGTACGCGCCGACGCTGGCCAAGCGCTATCCGTCGGTGCACGTCGATCCGAGAGAGCTGTTCGTGGACGACGGCGATGTGCTGACGTCCGCCGGGACGGCGGCCGGAATCGACCTGTGTCTGCACATCGTGCGCTCGGACCACGGCAACGAGGCGGCGGGCGCGCTGGCCCGGCGCCTGGTGGTACCGCCGCGCCGCTCGGGCGGCCAGGAGCGCTATCTCGACCGGTCTTTACCAGAGGAGATCGGCGCCGACCCGCTCGCCGAGGTCGTCGCCTGGGCGCTGGAGCATCTGCACGAGCAGTTCGACGTGGAGACGCTGGCGGCGCGGGCCTATATGAGCCGGCGCACCTTCGACCGCCGCTTCCGGTCCCTGACCGGCAGCGCGCCGCTCCAGTGGCTGATCACCCAGCGCGTGCTCCAGGCACAACGCCTGCTGGAGACCTCGGACTACTCCGTGGACGAGGTCGCGGGCCGCTGCGGGTTCCGGTCCCCGGTGGCCCTGCGCGGTCACTTCCGGCGCCAGTTGGGCTCCTCCCCCGCCGCCTACCGGGCCGCCTACCGCGCCCGCCGGCCGCAGGGCGACAAGCCCGGTGACCCGGAGCCCGCGCTGCCCTCGCCCTCGCCGGGCGGGGGGATGGGGCCGGTGCCGGCTCTGTTGCATCCGGAGGGTGGGGTACCCATGCAGACGCGACGCAGTCTCTCGGCCAGTGTGCCGGGGCCGCGCAGCGGCATCTGACGGCGAGGGGGTTCGGGGCTACGCCCCGGGCCCCCTTCTCGGTACCCCGGACACCCTGGGGCTCCGCCCCTGCACCCCTCGCGGATCGCCTCTCAACCCCGGTCGGCACCATCCAGCCCGTCCGGCGTTTGAGGACGAGGCCGTTCAGGCCGAAGCGGGGGTCTGGGGGCGGCGGCCCCCAGGGCGGGGTCACCGGCGCCGCGGCCGCTCAGCGCCGACAAGCTCGCCGCAGGTGAGGCTCAGCTCGGGGCGGCGACCCGTAAGGTTAGACACATGAACGATCGCATGGTGTGGATCGACTGCGAGATGACCGGCCTCTCGCTGTCCGACGACGCGCTCATCGAGGTAGCCGCCCTCGTCACCGACTCCGAGCTGAACGTACTCGGCGAGGGAGTGGACATCGTCATCCGGCCGCCGGATCAGGCGCTGGAGACGATGCCGGAAGTGGTGCGTCGGATGCACACCGCGTCCGGGCTGCTGGCGGCACTCCCCGGCGGGACCACGCTGGGGGACGCCGAGGAGCAGGTCCTGGCGTACGTACGGGAGCACGTGAAGGAGCCCGGCAAGGCCCCGCTGTGCGGCAACTCCGTCGGCACCGACCGCGGCTTCCTGCTCCGGGACATGCCGACGCTGGAGGACTACCTCCACTACCGGATCGTCGACGTGTCCAGCATCAAGGAGCTCGCCCGCCGCTGGTACCCGCGCGCCTACTTCAACAGCCCGGAGAAGAACGGCAACCACCGCGCCCTCGCCGACATCCGCGAGTCGATCGCCGAACTGCGCTACTACCGCGAGGCCATCTTCGTACCACAGCCCGGTCCGGACTCCGACACCGCGAAGACGATCGCCGCCAAGCACGTCCTGCCCGCTCAGTAGGCCCCCGCAGGGTCCCGGGAGGGGCGCCGCGAAAAGCCTGGCGCGAGCACCCCTTCGGACCCTGTACACTTTTTCTCGGCCGGTCGGGAAAACCACTAGGTGAACCGCCGGACATGGTGGGTGTAGCTCAGCTGGTAGAGCACCTGGTTGTGGTCCAGGATGCCGCGGGTTCGAGTCCCGTCACTCACCCTGAGTGATCAGCCGGTGACTCCGTCGAAAGACGGGTCACCGGCTGATTCGTTTGTCAACGTCCCCTCGTGCCCCCGCCGGGCCGCCCCGGTCAGGACGAGGCGCGTGGCACCAGCTCCGTGGGCAGCACCGCGTGCCGGCGCTCCGGCCCCCGGGAGACGGCCGGGCGGCGGTCCGCGATCTCGGCGAGCAGGAGATCTATCATCGCGCGCCCCATCTCCTCGATGGGCTGGCGGACGCTGGTGAGCGGCGGGTCCATGTGGCGGGCGATGGCCGAGTCGTCGTAGCCGACCAGGGCCACGTCGTCCGGGATGCGGCGGCCCGCCTCGCGCAGCACCTGGCGAGCGCCGGACGCCATGACGTCCGAGCCGGCGAAGACCCCGTCCAGGGCGGGATTGCGCTCCAGCAGCCGCGTCATCGCACGACGGCCGCCCTCCTCGGTGAAGTCGCCCGGTTCAATGAGGAGTTCCTCCGCGCGGCGGCCCGTGTCCAGCAGGGCGTCACGGTAGCCGTCGACGCGGCGCTGGGCGCCGTACACGTCGAGGCGGCCGGTGATGTGGGCGATCGTGCGGCAGCCGCGGGCCAGCAGGTGCTCCACGGCCGAGCGGCCGCCGCCGTAGTTGTCCGAGTCCACCGAGGTCAGCGTCTCCGCGGCCGAGCGGGGGCCGCTGATCACCGCGGGGATCTCCAACTGGGCCAGCATGTCGGGCAGCGGGTCGTCGGCGTGCACCGAGACCAGCAGGACGCCGTCCACCCGGTGTGCCGCCAGATACTGGGCCAGCCGCTGCCGCTCCCGGTCGCTGCCGGCGAAGATCAGCAGCAACTGCATCTCGGTCTCGGAGAGTTCGGCGCCGACGCCGCGCAGCATGTCCGAGAAGTACGGTTCCGCGAAGAAGCGGGTCTCCGGTTCGGGGACGACCATGGCGATCGCGTCCGTGCGGTTGGCCGCGAGGGCGCGGGCGGCGGTGTTGGGCACGTAGCCGAGTTCGGCCACCGCCGCCTCCACGGCCGCGCGGGTCGCGTCGCTGACCCGGGGCGAGCCATTGATCACCCGTGACACCGTGCCGCGGCCGACACCGGCGCGGGCAGCGACTTCCTCCAGGGTCGGCCGCCGACCGCCCCGGCTCTGCTCACCCTTGACCGCCATGGTCGCCGCCTTCCGTTCGCAGCTTTCAGGCCAGGAATGTAACAGCCGTGGCCCGGCTGCCTCCGCCCCCATCGTCCCTCGTGACCGGGGCCTCCTCCCGCCGGGCGGGCATGGGCCGTCGCGGGGCGCCGCCGGTTCCACGGCGGCGCCCCGCGGACCGGTCGGTGCGGCCTCAGTCCTGCTCGCCGGCGGCCGGCAGCGCGTTGCTCCGGATCACCTCGGCGTACCAGTGGGCGCTCGCCTTGGGGATGCGGCGCTGGGTCGAGTAGTCGACGTAGACGGCGCCGAAGCGCTTCGAGTAACCGTAGGACCATTCGAAGTTGTCCAGCAGGGACCACAGGAAGTAGCCGCGGACGTCCGCTCCGTCGGCGACGGCCCGTCGGACGGCTTCCAGGTGGGAGTGCAGGTAGGCGATCCGCTGCGGGTCGTTCACCCGGCCCTCGGGGGAGATGTAGTCGTCGAAGGCGGCGCCGTTCTCGGTGATCATCAGCGGCAGCCCCGGGTGCGAGGCCGCCAGACCGGTCAGCAGCGTGTGCAGCCCGCTGGGGTCGATGGCCCAGTTCATCGCGGTGAGCTCGTCGTTGGCGAGGTGGAAGGCGACGTCTTCGGAGCCGGTCCACGGAGAGTGGTCGCTGGCGCCGTGACCGTCGTTCCTGGTGCTGCCGTCGCCGTCGGCGGCCGCGGAGACCACGGTCGGCGAGTAGTAGTTGACGCCGAGCAGGTCGATGGGGCGGGAGATCTCGGCCAGGTCGCCGTCGTGCACCAGCTGTCCCCAGTCGACCAGGTGCGCGGTGTCGGCGAGCAGGTCCTCGGGGTAGGCGCCGTCCAGGACGGGGCCGGTGAAGATCCGGTTGCCGACCGCGTCGATGCGGCGTGCGGCCTCGGCGTCCTCGGCGGTGTCGGTGAGCGGGCGCACCTGGTGCAGGTTGAGGGTGAGGGAGGTCTGCGCGGACGTCGGCAGGGTCGAGCGCAGCACCCCGATCGCCTGGCCGTGGGCCAGGTTGAGGTGGTGAGCGGCGCGCAGGGTTGCGGCCGGGTCGGTGCGCCCCGGGGCGTGCACGCCGGAGCCGTAGCCCAGGAAGGCAGAGCACCAGGGCTCGTTGAGGGTGGTCCACAGTCCGACGCGGTCGCCGAGGGACCGGCCCATGATCTCGGCGTAGTCGGCGAAGCGGTGGGCGGTGTCGCGGTGCGGCCAGCCGCCGGCGTCCTCCAGTTCCTGGGGCAGGTCCCAGTGGTAGAGGGTGGCGACGGGGGTGATGCCCGCTTGGAGGAGTTCGTCGGTGAGCCGGCGGTAGAAGTCCAGGCCGCGCTCGACGGCGGGCCCGCGGCCGGTGGGCTGCACCCGGGACCAGGAGACGGAGAATCGGTAGGCCTTGATCCCGAGGTCCTTCATCAGGGCCACGTCGTCGCGGTACCGGTGGTAGTGGTCGGCAGCGATGTCACCGGTGTCGCCGTTGCGGACCTTCCCGGGGGTGTGGCTGAAGGTGTCCCAGATGGAGGGGGTCCGGCCGTCCTCCGCGGCGGCGCCCTCCACCTGGTACGCGGCGGTGGCGGCGCCCCAGACGAAGCCCGGCGGGAAGGAGGTGTCCGGGGCCGGCCGGGCAGTGGTCTCGGTTCGTACGGCGGTCATCGTGAGAACGCTCCCAAAGTGGCGTGGGGAAAGGGTCGGACAGGGGACCGGCTGCGGGAAGCGGGCAGGGCTGCGGACGCGGAGGCCCGGCCGGGTACGGCCCGCGTGCGGAGCGGGCCGTACGGGACGGCCGGTGGGGCGGCGGCCGCGCGTCAGCCCTTGACGGCGCCCGCCATGATGCCTCCGACGATCTGCTTGCCGAAGATCACGAAGACCAGCAGCAGCGGCAGGGTGCTGATCAGCGCACCGGCCATGACGATGCTCTGGTCGGGGGTGTAGGAGGCGCTGAGCTGGCCGAGCGCCACCTGGAGGGTGGGGTTCTCCTGGTTCAGGGCGAGGAAGGGCCAGAAGAAGTCGTTCCACGCCTGTACGAAGGTGAGCATGCCGAGCACCATCATCGCGGGCCGGGCCGCGGGCAGGACCACGTTCCACACGATGCGGATGTTGCTGGCCCCGTCCACCTTGGCCGCCTCGATGAGCTCGTAGGGCAGGGCCTCCAGCAGGTACTGGCGCATGAAGAAGACGCCGAAGGCGCCGACGAGGGTCGGGAAGATCACCGACTCCAGTTTTCCGCCCCAGCCGATGTCCGCCATCATCATGAACAGCGGGACGACGCTGAGCTGCGGCGGAATCGTCAGGGTGGCGATGACCGCGGTCATCAGGGCGCCCCGGCCGCGGAAGCGCATCTTGGCGAAGGCGTAACCGGCGAGGGTGCAGAAGAACAGGGTGGCCGCGGTGATGCAGCCGGCCACGATGACGCTGTTGACGATGGCCTTGCCCAGGTGGGCCTGCTCCCAGGCCGACTGGAGGTTGCTCCACAGCCGGCCGCCCGGTACGAGCGGCGGTGGGCTGTCGAGGACCCGCTGCTGGTCGTGGGAGGCGGCCACCAGCGTCCAGTACAGCGGGAGGATCGAGCCGAGGCCGACGATGATCAAGGCGGCGTAGGTGAACGGGCCGCCCTTGAGCTGCTGGCCGGCGCCGAGCTTGAGACGGCTGCGGCCCTTGTCCGGGGTGGTGGTCAGCGGTGCCGGGTCGAAGTCCGGCGCGATCTTGGTGGGGCTGGTCGTGGTCATCGATTTCGCTCCCGTCAGGCCGCGCTCTTGCGCACGAACCGGCCGACGATCCAGTTGATCAGGGCGATGAGCAGCAGCAGGACGAGCATGGCCCAGGCCACGGCCGCGGCCGGACCCAGATGTCCCAGCTTCCAGCCGTAGTTGAAGAGGTAGATGCTGAGCGTCTCGTACTGGTGCTCGCTGCCTCCGATGGAG
Source organism: Streptomyces sp. NPDC039424 (assembly GCF_055639495.1). Classification (NCBI taxonomy): domain Bacteria; kingdom Bacillati; phylum Actinomycetota; class Actinomycetes; order Kitasatosporales; family Streptomycetaceae; genus Streptomyces; species Streptomyces sp. NPDC039424. The sequence continues at coordinate 228,147 of NZ_JBVKAI010000004.1, read as the reverse complement.
CCGAGCGTGCCGCCCTGCAGCAGCAGCGGCTCACCGAACAGCTGCATGGAGCCGATGGTCGAGATGACGATGGTGAACAGGATCGTCGGCCGCAGCGAGGGAATGGTCACCTTGCGGAACTGCTGCCAGCGCGTCGCTCCGTCGATCGAGGCCGCCTCGTACAGATCGGTCGGCACGGCCTGCATGGCCGCCAGGTAGATCAGCGCGTTGTAGCCGGTCCAGCGCCAGATGACGATGACCGAGATGGCGATCTTGGACGTCCACTCACCGTTTCCCCAGTCGGTGTTGCCGGCGCCGAAGAAGTGCAGCACCCAGTTGAGGATGCCGCCGTCGGCCCGGAAGACCAGGGCGAAGACCAGGGCCGCGGTCGCCACGGAGGTGGCGTACGGGGTGAGGATCACCGTCCGCCAGAACGTGCTGGCCCGCAGCTTGTAGTTGAGCAGGTGGGCCAGGCCCAGCGCCACGAGCAGCTGCGGAACGGTCGAGATGACGCCGATCAGGAAGGTGTTCGTGACGGCCGTCCAGAACTCCGAGTCCTGGAGGATCTTGGCGAAGTTGTCGAAGCCGACCCACTCCGACTGGCTGAGGCTCGTCATCTCCACCCGGTGCAGGGCGATCCAGCCGGTGTAGAGCATCGGGTAGAGCCCGAAGGCGCCGAAGACGAGGAAGAAGGGAGCGATGTACGCGTAGGGGGACGCGATGTCGTCGAAGCGCCACAGCCGGGCGCGCCAGGTGCCGCGTCCGCCGGACGCGGCGCCGGAGCCGCCGGACGGCGGGGTGTGGGCACCCCGTGTGGGGGTTGTCGTTGCCACGGGGGGAGTTCCTTCCCTCGGGATTCGGCCGGGTACCTGCGGGAGACGAGTTCGCGGGACGCGGTGCCGCGGCGTCCGGTGCGTGCTCTCGCCGGACGGACGCCGGCCCTCGTACCCGGGCGGGGTACGGGGGCGGGTGGCCGCACGACGGGAGTGGCTGCCGGACGCCGCGCGGCCGGACCGGCGTTCGACACTTGAGGTCCGGTGCGGGTGCCCCCCGCGCGCCGCGGTGCGGGCGGCCGGTGGGGCCGCCCGCACCGCCGGTATCAGCCGATCACCTTGTCGATCGTCTCGATCGCGGCCTTCCAGGCGTCAGCGGGCTTGGTGCCGCGCTTCTCCATGTTGTTGATCTGCGTGGAGATCGTGTCCTTGATCGTGGCGTCCTTCGGGCCGAGCACGGCCTCGGGGATGGACCCGGCCTCGTCGGCGTAGATCTGGCCGATCGGGGCGTTGTTGAAGTAGGGGAGCTTCGCGTCCTTCACGGCGGCGAGCTCGTAGGCGCCCTTGTTCGACGGGAAGACACCGATCGCCTTGAACACGGCGGCCTGCTGCTCCGGGGCGGTCAGCCACTTGACCAGGTCGGTGGCCTCCTTGACGTGCTTGCCGCTCTTGGGCACGGCCAGGAAGGAGCCGCCCCAGTTGGCCGCGGTGGAGCCGGGCGCACGGGCGATGTCCCACTTGCCCTTGTAGGAGTCACCGGAGTTGATGGAGATCTGGCCGGCCATCCAGGCGGGGCACGCCACGGTGGCCACGGTGCCCTTGCGCAGTGCCGCCGTCCAGGCGTCGGTGAACTGGGGCAGGCCCTGGCTCAGCTTCTTCGACGCGGCCTCGGCGGCCAGGTCCCAGCCCTGCTGGACGGAGGAGCTGTCCTTGTAGATCGCCTTGCCGTCGGCGTCGTAGTACTGCTTGTCGGAGGAGCTGACCACCGCGTTGTACATGGCGCTCGCGGAGTCCATGAAGAAGGTGCCGGAGGGAGCCTTCTTCTTGTACTGGTCACCGAGCTTGAGGTAGTCCTCCCAGCCGCCCTCGACGGCCTTGGCGACGGCTTCGCGGTCGGTCGGCAGGCCCGCCTTCTCGAAGAGGTCCCTGCGGTAGCACAGGGACATCGGACCGATGTCGGTGCCGGCGCCTATGACGGTGCCGTCCTTGGCGGTGGCCTGCTTCTCCTTCCAGGAGACCCAGTCGCCCACGTTGATGGCCTTGCTCAGGTCGGCGAACTTGGTCGCCTGGGTGTCGACGACCTCCTTGATGCGACCGACCTCGATACCGGTGACGTCCGCCAGGCCGCTGCCCGTGTTCAGCTGCTGAAGGAGCTTCGGGTAGTAGTCCTGCTCGTTGGTGGTGGTGTCTTCCTTCACCGTGATGTTCGGGTGCAGCTTGTGGTACTGGGCGAACAGGCCCGCTTCCTTATAGCCGAACTGCCCGAAGTCGGCCACCTTGAGAGTGATGTTCCCGTTGGAGTCCGAGGTGTCCGAGTCGCCGTCGTCGCTGCAGCCGGTCAGCAGCAGGGCCGAGGCCGTCAGGACCGATGTGGTCAGGGCCGCTGCTCTGCGGCCGCGACCGCCGCCGGTACGGGTGATGCGCATTCCACTACTCCTTGTTCCAGTGGGGAACGGGATCTCAGGAATCAGACCGCCGGGGTCCGACAGTCCGGACCTGCCCTCTCGATTCGAGCAGCGGCCGGCCCACCGCACTCGGTTGTGCGGTGAAAAGGTGCTGGTCAACGGTGTGCCAAGGGAGACAGAGGGAAGGGCCGTTAGGTGGTTCGGTCCACAGAGGAGCAAGCCCCCGACTGCCCGTGGGACCGCTCCCACGCGGCATGCCGGAAGACTCGTTCCTGCCGGGCCACGTGTCAAGACTTGAAAACGGCGTTGTTGCGCAAGCGTGTTTTGCACGTCACGGGAATGTGTCGCACCGCTGCCGGTCGACATCCCGGCACCGGCCCGCCCCCGACCGGGGTCCGCGCAGGTCAACGGCGGATCCGCCCCCGAAACAAGGGGGTTGGGCCCTACGCCGGAGCCGCGGCCGGATTTTTTCGGGCCGGAACGAGGCGCGCTCCCACCGAAACGCCGGAAGGTGAACGATGGACCTTGCCGAACAGCCACCCGGGAGCGGGGACATCCGACACCCGGCCCCGCAACACCGTGGCCGCCGAGGCCGGTTGCCGAAGACCGGCCGCACCACGGCGCACCTCCTGCCCCGCCCTCCCTTTTGCCGTGGGAGCGCTCCCATGCATAATGAGGCCACCCGACTCATGGGAGCGATTCCATGCCCGACCCGAAGACCGTGTCCTTCCCTGCCGCCTTCCTCTGGGGCGCCGCGACCTCCGCCTACCAGATCGAGGGGGCGGTGCGGGAGGACGGCCGCACCCCCTCGATCTGGGACACCTTCAGCCATACGCCGGGCAAGACGGCCGGCGGTGACCACGGTGACATCGCCGTCGACCACTACCACCGCTACCGCGAGGACGTCGCGCTGATGGCGGAGCTCGGCCTGAGCGCGTACCGGTTCTCCGTCTCCTGGTCGCGGGTGCAGCCGACGGGCCGGGGCCCGGCGGTCCAGGTGGGCCTGGACTTCTACCGCCGCCTGGTGGACGAGCTGCTCGCGCACGGCATCAAGCCGGCGCTCACCCTCTACCACTGGGATCTGCCGCAGGAGCTGGAGGACGCGGGCGGCTGGCCGGAGCGGGACACGGCGTACCGCTTCGCCGAGTACGCGCAGATCGTCGCCGAGGCGCTCGGCGACCGGGTGGAGCAGTGGACCACGCTCAACGAGCCGTGGTGCAGCGCGTTCCTCGGGTACGGCTCCGGGGTGCACGCCCCCGGCCGTACGGACCCGGCGGCAGCGCTGAAGGCCGCGCACCACCTCAACCTGGCCCACGGCCTGGGCACCTCGGCGCTGCGCTCGGTGATGCCGGCCCGCAACACGGTCGCCGTGAGCCTCAACTCCTCGGTCGTGCGCACCATCTCCCAGGATCCGGCGGACCTGGCGGCGGGCCGCCGGATCGACGACCTGGCCAACGGTGTCTTCCACGGCCCGATGCTGCACGGCGCCTACCCGGAGACGCTGCTGGAGGCGACCTCGCCGGTCACCGACTGGTCGTACGTCCAGGGCGGCGACCTGAGCGCGATCAACCAGCCGCTGGACGCGCTGGGCCTGAACTACTACACCCCGGCACTCGTCTCGTCGGCCGGTTCCGAGGTGCGCGGACCGCGCGCGGACGGGCACGGGGCGAGCGACCACTCCCCCTGGCCCGGGGCGGACGACGTGGCCTTCCACCAGACCCCCGGCGACCGTACGGAGATGGGCTGGACGATCGACCCGACGGGCCTGCACGACCTGATCATGCGCTACACGCGGGAGGCACCGGGGCTGCCGCTGTACATCACCGAGAACGGCGCGGCGTACGACGACAAGGTGAACGACGACGGCCGCGTCCACGACCCCGAGCGCATCGCCTATCTGCACGGCCATCTCTCGGCGGTGCGCCGGGCCATCACGGACGGCGCGGACGTGCGCGGCTACTACCTGTGGTCCCTGATGGACAACTTCGAGTGGGCGTACGGCTACGGCAAGCGGTTCGGCGCGGTGTACGTCGACTACGCAACGCTCGCCCGGACACCGAAGTCGAGCGCGCTGTGGTACGCCCGGGCGGCCCGCACGGGGGCGCTGCCGCCGGTGGAGACGGCGCTCTGACGGCCCGAGGCGCGGCACTTGGAGGGGGGTGCCGCGCCCCGTCGTGGGTGTGTGCCGCCGGTCAGTCGAACGCGCGGAAGGCCTTCGAGAACGCGAAGCCGTCCTGGACGATCGAGCTGCAGGTGGCGTCGGCGGAGGGCTTGGCGCCGCCCGCGCACTGCTTGTCGCGGGTCGCGGACCACATCGACAGCCAGCCGAGGCCCTTGGACTTGGCGAAGTTCACCAGCTGGGTGGCGTCGTCGACCTTGAAGACCTCGGCGGAGACGTCGTTGACGCCGATCATCGGGGTGACGGCGATCGTCTTCCAGGCGGCGGAGTCGGAGAGGCCGAGGACGCTCTTCACCTGTGCCTGCGTCGCGGTGGCCGCCTGTTCGGCGTAGGTGCCCATGTCGCCGTTGTACGCGGGGCCGTAGTCCATCGCCATGATGTTGACGGCGCTGATCCTCACGCCGTGGGACTTGGCGTCGGACAGGAGGTTCACCCCGTCCTGGGTGAGGCCCTCGGGCATCACCGGGAGCGTGTAGGAGACGTCCAGGCCGGGGTGCTGGGCCTGGAGCTTGGCGATGGCCTGGGCGCGGCGGGTGTTCGCGGCCGTGTTGGGCAGGGCGCCGCCCTCCACGTCGAAGTCGACCTTGGTGAGCTTGTAGGCGTCCACGGCCTTGCCGTACGCCGTCGCCAGCGCGTCCGCCGACGAGCAGGTGGTGGCCAGTTCGGAGCCGGAGGCGCCGCCGAAGGAGACGCGGACGTCGCCTCCCTTGGCGCGCAGGGCGCCGATCTGGGCGGCCACACCGTCGCTCGCCAGATCCGTCACCCCGCCCCACTTGGGCGTGCAGCCGCCGCCGTCCGTGACGAAGGCGAGGTTGTAGTTCTTCACGCCGGTCGCGTCGGCACTGGCGACCAGGTCGAAGGCCGGGTAGAGGGAGGTGTCGACGTACGGGGCGAACCCGGCGGAGGTGGTCGTGCCGCTGCCGGGGGTCTGGGACGGGGAGGCGGTGGCGGTGGGCGTGGGCGTGGCGCTCTTGGTCGGGGTCGCCGTGGGAGTCGGCTTCGCCGTCGGGGTGGGCGCCTCAGTGGGCCGGCCGCTCGGCTCGGGGGTCGCGCTGCCGTCGGCGGAACAGGCCGCCTTGTCGATGCGACAGCCCGTCGGGGCACCCGTGCCGTCGGCCACGAAGCCGACCGTGACCGACTTGCCGGGTGCCAGGCCGTCGGTGTCCCACTTGGCGGGCTTCACCGTGATGTGCCGGCCGCTCACCTCGGATTCGCCGTTCCAGAGGGAGCTGAGCTTCGTGCCCGCCGGGAGGTCGAACTCCAGGGTCCAGTCCTTCTCCGTCTGACCGGTGTTGTTGGTGACGACGTACTGCGCGGTGTAGCCCGTCGACCAGTCGCTGGTCTTCGTGTACGCGGCGCCGACGCCGGCCGCCTGCGCGGTGCCGGTGAGCAGGACGGCTCCGCCGCCGACCACGGCCGCGGCGACGAGACCGCCTATCGCCTTGTTCCTGCCACTGATCCTGCGCCGGTGCGTGCTCATCGCGTGCCTGCCTTCGCTGTCCACGGGGAGTGAGGTGCGGCAGCACGCTAGCGATCCGGAATCGGGCAAAAGGCCTGATACGGATCGGTGTTGAGGATCTTAGGGTGCGCTTAAGGAAGGGATCGGGGACGGTTAAAGGTAGAGACCAATTTGCCGGGGCGGCGACGGCGCACCGCGCCCCGGTGCCCCCTGCGGACCGGCTCCCGCCCGTCCACCTGGATCCAGATCCGCACCTCCGTGCCGCCCAGCACCGAGGAGCCGATCCGTACGTCCCCGCCGGTCGACTCGGCGAGCCGGCGCACGATGTCCAGGCCGAGGCCGGTGGAGCCGTCTGTTCCGGAGCCCCGGCCACGGGCCATGGCCGCCTCGGGGTCGGATATGCCGGGGCCCGCGTCGGAGACCAGGACGATCACCGCGTCCTCGCCGTTGTGCACGTCGACCGCGAAGGCCGTGCCCTCGGCGGTGTGCCGGAAGACGTTGCCGAGCAGCGCGTCGAGCGCGGCGGCCAGGTCGGGGCGGGCCACGGGTATGCGCACGGGCCGGTCGACCCCCGCCACCCGCCACTTGCGGCCCTCGTCCTCGGCGAGCGCGGACCAGAACTCCATCCGCTGCCGGACGACTTCGGCCGCGTCGCACCCGGCGCCCGGTCCGGCGGCCGCGGTCTGCGGCTTGGCCTCGCGGGCGGTGCGGATGATGGTGTCGACCTCGCGTTCGAGCTGGGCGACGGCGGTCCGGGTCTGCTCGGCGGCGGGTCCCTCACCGAGCGAGGCCGCGTTCAGCCGGAGCACGGTCAGCGGGGTGCGCAGCCGGTGGGAGAGGTCGGCGGCCAGCTCGCGCTCGTTCGCCAGGAGCTGGACGACCTGGTCGGCCATGGAGTTGAACGCGACCGCCGCCAGCCGGAGTTCGTTCGGCCCCTCCTCCGGCACCCGTGCGCCCAGCTTGCCCTCCCCCAGTTCGTGCGCGCCCTCGACCAGCCGTCGCGCGGGCCGCACCATCCGCACCCCGAGCCGGTCGGCGACCGCGACCGAGCCGACGACCAGCGCGGCGCCGACGGCGGCCAGCACCGCCCAGGCCGTGCCGACGCCGTTGCTGACCTCGGCCTCCGGGACGTACACCTCGACGACCGCGATGGCGCCGGAGCTCAGCGCCACAGGCTGGAGCAGGGTGGAGCCGCCGGGGACCTCGGTGGTGGAGGCGCGGCCGAGTTTCCGCACGGTCGCGATGTCCCGGTCGGCCGCGCGCCGCCGGCCGATGTCGACGGCGGCCCCGCCCGCCCCCGCCTCGTCGGACGCCGGTATGTGCACCGCCATGTCGGTGTCCGAGCCGGCCGAGGCCACCACGCGCTCCAGCTTGTCGCGGTCGGTGGTGATGGACAGGGCGGGCGCGATCGCCGCGGCCTCCCGCTCGGCGTTGGAGAAGGCGCGGTCGCGGGCCATCTCCTTGACGACCAGCCCGAGCGGCACCGCGAAGGCGACCACGACCATCGTGGTGACCGCGAGGCAGACCTTGACCAGCGCCCACCTCATCGCACCGGCTCCGCTTCCCCGGGCGGTTCCAGCTTCACGCCGACCCCGCGCAGGGTGTGCAGATAGCGCGGCCGGGCCGCCGTCTCCCCCAACTTCCGCCGCAGCCAGGACAGATGGACGTCGATGGTCTGGTCGTCGCCGTACGACTGCTGCCACACCTCGGCCAGCAGCTCCTTGCGGGGGACGACGACCCCGGGCCGGCCGGCCAGGAAGGCGAGCAGGTCGAACTCGCGGCGGGTGAGGTCGAGGCGCGCCCCGTCCAACTCGGCCTGCCGGCGCAGCGGGTCGACGCTCAGGCCGCCCACCCGCAGGACGCTGGACGGTGGAGCTTCCCCGGTGGCGGCCCGGGAGCGTCTGAGGACGGCGGCGATGCGCGCGGAGAGGTGCTCGACGGAGAACGGCTTGGTCAGGTAGTCGTCCGCCCCTGCGTTGAGCAGTCGGACGACCTCCGTCTCGTCGTCCCGCGCGGTGGCGATGATCACGGGCACGTCCGTGATGCCGCGCAGCATCTTCAGCGCCTCGGACCCGTCCAGGTCGGGCAGGCCGAGGTCCAGGATGACCACGTCGAAGCGGAGATGGGCGACCTCGCGCAGCGCCTCCAGCGCCGTACCGACGCTGCGCACGGTGTGCGAGGCGTCGGTGAGGTGCCGGATGAGCGCGGAGCGTACGAACTGGTCGTCCTCGACCACGAGCACACTTGCCATGCGCCGCACCGTACGCCATGCGGGAGGGCCGGGTGCGGGCCTGTGGACAACTCCGAGCATGTACCGACCAAGTGCAACTCCTGGGACCGGTGAGGCAGTATGGCCGCGATGCGCAGAGGACTCGTACACGTACTGGCGTGGTCGCTCGCCACGGGCGCGGCGGTCACGCTGTCGTGGTGGGGCGTGCACACGGTGATGGCGGGCACGGCCTACGACCCGCCGCGCGCCCTGCCGATCACGGCTGCGGACGCGACCGAACAGGGCTCCAAGCCGCTGGCGTCGTCGACCTCCCGGCCCCCGTCCCCGTCCCTCTCCCCGTCCAGGACACCACGGAACACCTCGTCGGCGTCCGGCACTCCGACTCCCTCGCGGACCCCGGCGACCACGCGGCCCCCGTCGCGGACCGCGTCCGGACAGGTCAAGAGCTACGACACCGACGGCGGGCGGGTGGTCTTCGACATCAGGAAGGCGGACGCGACGCTCGTATCGGCGACCCCGGGCGCGGGCTGGTCGATGCAGGTGTGGAAGACGGAGTCGTGGATCCGGGTGGAGTTCGGCTCGGGCGCGGATCGGGTCTCGGTGTTCTGCACGTGGCACGACGGGCCGCCGCGCGTGGAGGTGGGCACGTACTGAGACGGCCATCGAGCGGCGGAAAGTGAAAGACGACCAGATATGGACAGACGCCATCCGCCCCTGCTGTCGCGGTGGTTGGTTTTCTGAACCCGGCAGGTCAGCGGAAGACCGACGGTGGCGGAGCCGGTGAGGCCACCGCTGCCGCGTCCGTGACCGGGACGGCTCCTCCGGTGAAGGCGAGCAGCGCCTTGCCGTGCTCGACCCGGGCGGGGTGCGGGTCGGAGGCGGCCCGGCGGGTCAGCTCGGCGACCGGGAGCGGGCGGGCGGCGGCGACCAGGACGGCGTTGCCGAACCGCTTGCCGCGCAGCACGGCCGGGTCGGCGAGCAGCGCCAGCTCGGGGAAACGGGCGGCGGCGGTGGCGATCTGGCCGCGCAGATGGGCGAGTGGGGGGCCGTCGGCGAGGTTGGCGGCGAAGACACCGTCGGCGCCGAGGGCCCGGCGGACCTCGTCGAGGAACTCGGTGGAGGTGAGGTGGGCGGGGGTGCGGGCGCCGCTGAACACATCGGCGATGACCAGGTCGGCCCAGCCGTCCGGCACCTTGGCCAGGCCCTCGCGGGCGTCCAGTGACCGCACCCGGATCCGGGCGGCGGGGTCCAACGGCAGCTCGCGCCGTACCAGTTCGACGAGCTTCGCGTCCCGCTCGACGACCTGCTGGGTGGAGCGGGGACGGGTGGCGGCCACATAGCGGGCCAGGGTGAGCGCCCCGCCCCCGAGGTGCACGGCGTGCACCGGCCGGCCGGGCGGTGCGACGAGGTCGATGACGTGCCCGAGCCGCCGCTGGTACTCGAAGGAGAGGTACGCCGGGTCGTCGAGGTCGACGTGCGACTGCGGGGCCCCGTCGATCAGCAGGGTCCAGGCCCGGTGGCGGTCCCGGTCGGGTATCAGCTCGGCGAGGCCGCCGTCGACGTCCGCGACGACGGCTTCGGCGCCCGCTTGTCTGCGCCGGGGGTTCCTGGACTTGCCCATGGGGCCATTTTCGCAGGGCCCCGGGGGGTGGTGCCGCTCAGCTGCAGCCGTCGGCCGCCCTGATCAGCCGTGCCGCCTCTCCCAGGGCGCGTCTGAGGACGGCGGGATCCGTCGCGGGATCCGCCTCCCCGGGCGGCACCAGCCAGTCCGAGCCCTCGACCGGCGGCTCGGGGTTCAGGCTCAGGCCGCGCCCGATGGTCTGCGTACAGGTGCTCCCGGGGACGTCCCATGCGGCGGCGGTCCCCGGCGGCACCAGGAAGCCGAGCGTGTCGCACCCGTCGTCGTGCAGCACGGGCCCCACGGCGTCCCCGTCCGCACGCCGGCGCAGGATGTCGACCGCCTCCAGGCCCTGCCGCGTCGGCACGGTCACCACATCGCAGGCCGTCGCCGACGGCGCACAAGGATCGTTGCTCCGGCTGGTCTCCATCCCGGCCTCCACCACGCAGCCCTCATTGCAGTCCACAGGGTCCAACGCGAAACGGCGTCAACGGCTACGGCACAAGTCAGCCGCAAAGGATGGCACTTCATGGCAGATCCTGTATGAGATATCCGGTTTGTAGCCAAACACAGCGTGGCGAGTCCGGCACAACCGGTACGTTCTTGCCCGCCGGAACCGGGGCGTCACGCGACAACTCGTACCCGACCCGGCATGGTTCGACGGTTCGCACGAGAGGACCCGGCCATGGCGTCGTCAATGGTGACCTCGTCGCAGCCCGACCGGCCAGCACGGCCGAACCTCGCCTTCCGGCAGCTGCGCGGCCGGCGCTCACCGGCCGAGTTCGCCGCGCTGGTACGGCGGGCCGCCCGTGAGATCGGTGAGCGGGTGAGCTGTGACGCGCGCTACGTCGGCCGGGTCGAGGCGGGTGAGATCCGCTGCCCGAACTACGCGTACGAACGGGTGTTCCTGCACATGTTCCCCGGCCGCACGCTCGCCGACCTGGGCTTCGCGCCCCGCTCGTCCGTCCGCGGACGCGGGGCGCGCCCGGCGGGGGAGGCACCTCCCCCGCGCCCCACCCGTGCGACGTATGTCACGGGTGAGACGCGGGGGGCCTCGGAGCCGTATGACACGCAGGACCCGTACGACACGCACGAGTACCACGAGGAGAGCGACGTGCTGCGTCGCGCATTCATGACGGGCGGAGGCGCCACCGTGGCCGCCGCCACGCTGGGCCCCCTGGGGCTCACCATCGACGCCGCGGCGGCGGACCGGCCGGTGCGCCGCGCCGGGTCCTCGGAGGCCGCCGCCCTGGAGGAGGCCGTCCGCCGGATCCGGCTGCTCGACGACCGGCACGGCGCGGACGGCCTCTACCGGCGCGCGGCGGCCCCACTGCGCGCCGCGTACGAGCTGCTGGACGCCGGCGCGACCCGGCAGACGACCGCCGACCGGCTGCACTCCGGCGCCGGTGAACTCGCCATCTCGGTGGGCTGGCTGGCGCACGACTCCGGCCGCTTCGACGACGCGCGCTCGCACTACGCGGAGGCGCTGGCGACCGCCAGGATGACCGGGGACCCGGCCCTGGAGGCGCACGCCTTCTGCAACACGGCCTTCCTCGCGCGGGACGCCGGACGGCCGCGGGAGGCGGTACGGGCGGCGCAGGCCGCACAGCGGGTCGGACGGTCGCTGGGGTCCGACCGCCTGATGTCGCTGCTGGCGCTGCGCGAGGCGGGCGGCTGGGCGGGGCTCGCCGACCGCACCGGCTGCGAACAGGCGCTCGTACGGGCGCAGGCCCTGTACGAACGGGGCCGCTCGGACGCCGACCCCGAGTGGATGAGCTTCTACGGAGAGGCCGAACTGGAGGGGCTGGAGGCGCAGTGCTGGTCGACGCTGGGTGACTGGACGCGGGCGGCACGGCACGCGCGGCGGGCCGCGCAGCTCCAGGATCCCCACTTCACGCGGAACATCGCGCTGTACACGGCGGAGCTCGCGGACGACCTCGCGCGCGGGGGGCGGCCGGACGAGGCGGCGGTGGCCGGGTGCCGGGTGCTGGAACTGCTGGACCAGGTCCAGTCCTCCCGGATCCAGACGATACTGGCGGGCACCGCGCGGGTACTGCTTCCGCACCGGCGGGCCTCGGGGGTGGCGGAGTTCCTGGAGCGGCACGCCTCCCTGCCGCGTTCGGTACGTACGTAGCCCTTCGGTACGTACGTACCTGTTCGGCGTGTACGTGACTGTTCGGTGCGTAAGGGACGTGCGGCCGGGCGCGGCGCTATCCGGCCAGGTGCCCCAGATCGTTCCAGCTCTCGATCGCCGGTTCCCCGTAAGCCCAGCCCAGCACGGACAGTGAGGTCGGGTTGAGGCGGATCCGGGCGGCGAAGTCCAGGGGCAGGCCCAGCCACCTCGCGCCGATGGACCGCAGGATGTGCCCGTGGGCGAAGACCAGGACGTCACGGTCGGCGGAACGGGCCCAGGACACCACCTCGTCCGCGCGGGCCGTCACCTCGGCGAGGGTCTCCCCCTCGGGGACGCCGTCCCGCCAGATCAGCCAGCCGGGGCGAACGGCCTGGATCTCCTCGGGGGTCATGCCCTCGTAGGCGCCGTAGTCCCACTCCAGCAGCGCGTCCCAGGAGGCCGCCCGCTCGCCGAACCCGGCGAGTTCGCACGTGTCACGCGCGCGTGCCAGCGGGCTGGTGCGCACCTCGGCCTCGGGAAGGCCCTCGAAGGGCGCGCGGTGCAGCCGCTCGCCGAGCAGTTTGGCGCCGCGCCGGCCCTCCTCCAGGAGGGGCACGTCGGTCCTGCCGGTGTGCTTGCCGGACAGCGACCAGGCCGTCTGTCCGTGCCGGGCCAGCAGGATGCGCGGTGCCATGGGGAACCCTTCCGGGAGAAACCTGAGGTGGAGCCCCTCCATCATCGCGCACGCCATGCCCGCGCAACCCGGTGGGCGATCTCAGCGTCTCTCAGGGCTGAAGCGGCGCTCAAGGGCGAAGCGGTAAGCCGTAAAGTGGCACGGCCGGCCCAGCAGGTGCCGTGGACGAGAAGGGGGAGGGCGATCGGATGCCGCAGACCGAGACACCGGGCACCGAGGTGTCCCCACGGACAACCCGGCTGCGCTGGTGGACCGAACTGCCGCTGATCGTGCTGGTGTACGCCTGCTACTCGGCCGGCCGCCTGCTCGCGCGGGGGAACGTCTCCAGCGCCGTCGACCACGGCCTGACGATCCTGCGCGTCGAGAAGGCCCTGCACCTCAACGCCGAGAATCCGCTCAACCGCCTGTTCACACGCGAGGCGTGGCTCGGCGTACCGGCCGACTTCTGGTACGCGTCGCTGCACTACCTCGTCACGCCCGCGATCCTCGTCTGGCTGTTCCGGTCCCGCAGCCGGTACTACCGAGCGGCCCGCACCTGGCTGATGACGTCCACCTTCATAGGTCTGATCGGCTTCACCCTGCTGCCCACCTGCCCGCCCCGCCTCCTCTCGGCGGGCCACGGCTTCGTGGACACGATGGCCCGGTACAGCTCGTACGGCTGGTGGGGCGGTGAGGCCAGCGCCCCACGGGGCATGGGCGGGATGACCAACCAGTACGCGGCGATGCCGAGCCTGCACGTGGGCTGGGCGCTGTGGTGCGGAGTGATGCTGTGGCGGTACGGCGGCACCCGCCTCGCCAAGGCCGCCGGCGTCGCCTACCCGCTGCTGACCGCGATCGTCGTCATGGGCACCGCCAACCACTACTTCCTGGACGCGGCGGCGGGCGTGGCCGTGATGGGCGTCGGGCTGCTGCTGGCGCCCTACGTGACGCGCGGCGTGGACCGGCTGCGGGCCCGGCTGGTGCCGGGCGCCTCGGTGGTCACGGCGGGCTCCGAGGGCACAGGCGCCCCGATTGTCAGTGGCGGATGCCAGACTTCCCCGGGTGAGCGAATTCCACGGCAGCGCGAGTCGCGGCTCGAACCCGGAGCCGAGCCGGACGCCGCCCCCACCGACGCGGGGGACGGCGCTGCGGCACCGGCTCGCTGAGCTGCGCGGCCCCGAGGTACCGGCCAAGGCACTGGACGCGCGCGCCCTCGCGGCACTCGCCGCGAACCCGGGGTGCAGACGGCGCGCGATCCTGGACGGCGCGGGCGTCGACAAGGCGGCCCTGGCGAGCGCGCTGGGGGCGCCGTCCGCGTTCGGGCAGTCGCAGTTCGCCCTGACCCGGGGCAACGCGTTCGAGGCACGGGTGAAGGCCGACGGCGGCGCGGAGCTGCTGCGCCTGGTGCACGCCCGGCTGGACCCGGGCGCCGAACCGCCGCGGGAGGCCCACGTCCCCGACCTGTCCGCGGCCGGCCCCTCGGGGCGTACGGCGCGTACGGCGCTGGCGCTGCGCGAGGCCGCCGAGGCGGGCGGCTGGACGCTGCTCGACCATCCGATGCTGGCGCTGGAGGTGGCCGGCTCCCCGGCGTTCCTGGAACCGGACGCGGTGGTGGTGCACCCGGACGGCAGCTGGACGGTCGTGGAGATCAAGTCCTTCCCGATGCTGGACGGTTCGGCGGACCCCGCGAAGGTGGGCGCGGCGGCCCGGCAGGCCGCGGTGTACGTGCTCGCCCTGGAGGACGTCGCGGGACGCCTCGACCCCGCCCCGCGCGTGCGGCACCGGATCCTGCTGGTCTGCCCGAAGGACTTCTCCAACCTGGCCACCGCCTCCGCCGTCGACGTCCGCAAGCAGCGTGCGGTCACCGCCCGCCAGTTGGCGCGGCTCACCCGTATCGAGGACATCGCCGGCAGCCTCCCCGAGGGCACCTGCTTCGCCCCCGGTCTGCCCGCCGAGGAGCTGACCGCGGCGGTCCAGTCGGTCCCGGCGACCTACGCGCCCGAGTGCCTGGCCGCCTGCGAGCTGGCCTTCCACTGCCGGGAACGCTCCCGTACGGCCGGCGCGGTGACCACGCTGGGCCGTCCGGTCCGCGCCGAACTGGGCGGGCTGACGACAGTGGAGGAGGTCCTGGCGGCGGCCCGCGGCGACCTCGGCGACCCGGACGATCCGGCGGTGGCCGCGCTGCGCAGGGCGGCGGCCCTGCGGGCCGAGGCGCTGTCCGGCCGGGAGGTGGCCGCGTGTCCCTGATCGCCACGCTCGCCCGGCTGGAGGCCGTCAGCACCGGCCGCGCCCGGCCCACCGCCACCGTCCGGCACCGGCATCTGTCCGACCGGCCGCTGGTGTTCGTGCCGCTCACCACCGCCGGTGAGGCCGGTGCCCCGCTCGGGGCGCTGGTCGGCACCGACCGGGACGCGCCGCGCCTGCTCGTCGTACCGCAGCCGCGCGACCGCGACCTGCGCTTCGCGTTCCTCGCCGAACTGGCCGACATCGTCCTGCCGTACGTCGACTCCTTCGCCGACGACGTGGAGGCGGCCGAGCGCACCGAGACCGACCCGGAGACCGGAAAACGGGTCAAGGTGGAGGTCGACCTGTGCGCCGACGCCCCGCAGCTGATCGTGCCCAGCCGGGCGGGCGTGGAGTTCGTACGGCTGCTCGGGCGCTCCATGCGGTTCAGGCGCACGGCGGAGCAGGAACCGGAGGCGCCCTATCCGGCGCCGCCGAGGGTGCCGTTGCTCGGGCGGTGGCTGACCCACTTCGGGGAGCGGGCCCGGGTGCCCGGTTCCTCCCTGCTGCCGGCCCTGACGGATGTGCTGGCGAGACACTGGGCGACCGGGCAGTCCAGCCTGGAGGACCAGCACCTGGGGGCGCTGCTCGCCTGGATCGACCCTCCGGAGGGTGCGACGGGCGCCGAGGCGGCGCTGCGGGCCGAGCTGGCGCGGGACCCGGACGGCCAGTTGCTGTGCCCGCCCGCGGGCCCGGCGACCGACCCGGCGTTCGACAACAAGCTGCTCGCCCCCGCCCTGGAGCGCTACGACCGGGCCCGCACCGCCCTCGCCGCCGCCGAGGACGGCCTGGAGGCGGACGCCCGGCTGGGCGCGCTCACCGCGGCCGAGCAGCAGATCCGCGCCTTGGTGGAGAGCCGCACGCGGCCCACCTGGGACGCGGTGTGGCGCGGGATCGACCTGCTGCGGGCCCTGCCGGAGGGGGGGCACGTCGAGGAGCGGTGGACCCGCGACCGCTGGTCGTTCACCGGCCACCGCGACCGCGTACGCGCCGGGGAGCCCCCGCAGCCGCGCCGCGACGACGCGGTGACGGCCGCCAACAAGCTGGCCACGCGGGAGCGGGAGCAGGCCCGGCTGGAGGCACAGGAGGCGCTCGACGACCCGCTGGAGATGGCCGGGCGACGGCTGGCCGGGGAGGCGTTCGCGGGCGAGGTCACGGACGTCGTGATGGCGTACAGCGAGGGCAAGCGGCCCAGTCCGCGCCCGCTGGTGACCGTGCGCACGGACGACCGGCCGCACCTCGGGGAGCGGGTCAAGGTGTACCGGTCGCTGGGCGGGAAGCCGCAGGCGGCCGAGTTCGTCGGGTTCGCCGGGGCCGAGGGCGAGGGACTCGTGGTGCTGCGGATCGTCGACAAGATGGGCCGCGGCAAGGAGCCCGAGCCCGGGTCCGTGCCGGAGAAGGGCGACCGGATCTGCTTCACCCTGTTCGAGCACGAGCAGCGCGGCGGGGCGAAGCTGCCCGACACGGAGGAGACGCCGTGGACGCACGGCGGGCCGCCGGGCGAGACGGCGACCGTGCCGGAGTCCGCCGATCCCGTCACCGAGGAGGACGTGCTGTGACCACCGAGGCCGTGTTCGACCCCGGGGCCGCGGCCACGCGGGCCACCGACGCGATCCTCCACGACACCCTGCACGGCACCCACCGGGGTGTGGTCGTGGACTCCCCGCCGGGCGCCGGCAAGTCCACCCTCGTCGTCCGCGCGGCGCTGGAACTCGCCGACGCGGGACGCCCGCTGATGGTGGTCGCGCAGACCAACGCCCAGGTCGACGACCTGGTGCTGCGGCTCGCCGAGAAGAACCCCGACCTGCCCGTCGGCCGTCTACACAGCAGCGACACCGACCCCTACGACAAGGCGCTGGACGACCTGCCGAACGTACGGAAGTCGGCGAAGGCGGGCGATCTGGCCGGGATCCCGGTCGTGCTGTCCACCGCCGCGAAGTGGGCGCACGTCAAGGCGGACGAGCCGTGGCGGCACGCCATCGTCGACGAGGCGTACCAGATGCGCTCGGATTCGCTGCTCGCCGTGGCCGGGCTGTTCGACCGGGCGCTGTTCGTGGGCGACCCCGGCCAGCTGGACCCGTTCGCGATCGTGGGCAGCGAGCAGTGGGCGGGCCTGTCGTACGACCCGTCCGCCTCGGCCGTGACCACCCTCCTCGCGCACAACCCCGAGCTGCCCCAGCACCGCCTGCCGGTGTCCTGGCGGCTCCCGGCATCCGCCGCACCCCTGGTCTCCGACGCCTTCTACCCGTACACCCCCTTCCGCAGCGGCACGGACCACGGCGACCGCCGCCTCACCTTCGCCGTCCCCTCCGACGGCTCCGGCCCCGACCGGGTGATCGACGAGGCGGTGGCCTCCGGCTGGGGGCTGCTGGAGCTGCCCGCGCGGCACACCCCGCGCACGGATCCGGAGGCGGTACGGGCCGTGGCCACGGTGGTACGACGGCTGCTGGACCGGGGTGGCGCGGCGACCTCGGAACGCTCACCCGACCCGGCCCCCCTCACCGCCGACCGGATCGCCGTCGGCACGGCCCACCGGGACCAGGCGGCGGCGGTGCGGGCGGCGCTGGCCGAGCTGGGCGTGGCCGATGTGACCGTGGACACGGCGAACCGGCTGCAGGGGCGGGAGTTCGACGTCACGGTCGTCCTGCACCCGCTCTCCGGCCGCCCCGACGCCACCGCCTTCCACCTGGAGACGGGCCGCCTGTGCGTCCTCACCTCCCGGCACCGCCAGGCCTGCATCGTGGTCTGCCGCGCCGGAGTGAGCGAACTACTGGACGACTATCCGTCGACCGAGCCGGTCCAGCTGGGGACGGTGGTGAAGTTCCCTGATGGCTGGGAGGCCAACCACGCGGTGCTGGCGCGGCTGGCGGAACACCGGGTGGTCTGGCGGCGTTGAGCCGTTGTTCAGCGGAGCCTTGTGCCGGCGCGGGACAATGGAAGGTGGTCCCACCGAGAAGGCGGCGCCCCATCGAACCGTACGAGGAGGACACAGACATGGCGGAGCCCACGCCGCGTCGGAACGAACCGCGGCTACGCCCCGCGCCCCTGCTCTTCGAGCCCGCGGAGGCGGTCGCCGATCCCGAGCACTTCTTCGACCTGGAGTCGATCGAGGATCCGCGGGCGCTGCTGGCGCGGGCTACGGAGCTGACCCAGGCGTTCCGAGCGGCGACCGATCGGGCGATGGAGTTCCAGGCCATCGCGGCGGCGCAGCTTGCCGACCCGCGGCGGTTCGACCGGCTGACGTCGGCGGACATCGCGGAGCGGGCCGAGTGGACCGAGGACTATGCCAAGAAGATGGTGGAGTTCGGGCGGGATCTGATGCGGGGGGCTACCACCGAGGGGCAGGGAACCGCCGATCCGGTGTGACCCCCCGGGGGCCGCTGGTCCGGCGTTGCGGGGTGCCCGGCGCTGGTGCCAGGGGGCGGGTCGCGCGGCCCGGCGCTGACGGGGTGCCGCTGCGCCCACCCGTGCCGCCCCGAGCGGCACGACTGCCCGCAGCTGCGCCGGGCGGGCGCCGCGTCAACGCGCAGGCCCGGGTCACCCTCAGGTGGCATATGCCGGGTGGGCAAGATACCCCGTGACGCCCGTCCCTGTCCGGGTTTTGCGCAACCCACGGCGACGGGGTGCTCACCAACGGTAGATCTTGCGGCATGGGGAGTGCGCGCGACGACTTCGTCGAGGTCACCGGTGTCACCGTGGACGGTGCGGAATGGCTGGCCTCGGCAGGGGCGTATCCGGTCGGCGGACCCGCGTCGGTGGTGTTGCCGTGCGGGAGCGTCTTCGACGTGGTGAACGTACCGGCGATCTTCGGGCGCCGGATGCTGGACCGGCTGTGGGAAGAGGGGCCGGGGTCGGGTCCGGTGGCGGTGTTCCGGGGCCGTGTGCTGCTGTTCGCCGCGCCGGGCACGGCACAGCGGCTGCCCTCGCTGCTGGCCTGGGAGGAGTGGGGCTGGGCCATTCCGCCGCTGCTGTGTCACGGCAGGGGGGACGCGGTGACCGTACCGTCGCTCACGGAGGGTGAGCGATCCGCTCCCGGAGGTGCCCGCTGGCTCGTCGCCCCCGACACCCGGAAACCCTGGCTGCCCGGCCCGGAGGTCGTGCTCTGGGCGGCCGTACGGGCGGCCCGCGCGGCGGTGCGGATATCGATTTTTCCTCCCGCCGATCAGGATGCTAAGGTCTACGACGTCAGCAGGCGCCGCTAGCTCAGTTGGTTAGAGCAGCTGACTCTTAATCAGCGGGTCCGGGGTTCGAGTCCCTGGCGGCGCACCATGACGACAGAGGGTCACGTTCGCGAGAACGTGACCCTCTGTCGTTGTGTGCCCGACACTCAGCCGGTACCGCCCGGTGTGATCCTCACCGTCCAGGCCCCCGAGGGGGTCCGCCCCTCCACCTCCACCTTGACCCCCTCGCCCGGCACCGTGAAGCTCTCGCCGAGGGCGACCGGCGCGTCGGCGAGGGGCGGGTACACCGAGTCCTCCCAGCAGGCCTCGGTGCGCGGGTGCGCGTCGACGACCTGGATCGGCCCGTCCCCGGACTGCGATCCGCTGCGCACCCGGTACACCAGCACGCCCGGCCGGCAGGCCGCGTCGTCGTTCCCGGCCGCCCCACGCGCCTCGAAGGCCAGCACGGAGTCGGGCCCGGTCCGCACGACGGCCAGTTTCACGCCGTCGCCGAGCCCGAAGGCCGGGGCGCCGGAGAGGCTCGCGACCGTGGTGCCCGGGCCGGCGGCCAGCGGCTCCAGCGTCAGGCGGACGGTCCCGGCGCCCGCCACGCACACCACCTGGCGCGAATCCAGCCAGCCCAGCTTCCACTTGTGCCAGGCGAACAGGTCAGGAGCGAGCCCGAACTGGCTGCCCATCAGGTCCCAGTCCCCCACGTACGTGTCCCAGTCGCCCTTGCCGTCCACCGGGCGGTGGTACAGGTCGGGCAGGTCGAAGACGTGCCCCGTCTCGTGCGCGAGCACCAGGCGGTCCGGCGGATGCCTCTCGAAGACCGTGACGACCCGCCGTACGTCCTTGCCGTCGACGTGCACCGGCGTGTCCAGATTGACCACCTTCGTCGCGTCGGAGTCCACACCGGGCGCGTCCGGGTCGGCGACGAGGTACACGACGTCGTAGCGCGAGAAGTCCACCTCACGGTCGGCCGTGGCCAGCGCGTCGCGCAGGTAGGCGGACCGCCGGGCGGGATCCCAGTCACGCCGTATGGCGTACGACGTGGACGGTCGCGGCATGCGCAGCCAGTGCCGCACCGGATGCGGGCGCAGGGCGAACCGTCCGTAGGAGGCGCGTTCGAAGAAGCGGTTGGTGGCCGGGAAGTGGTCGGCGGCCAGCTCGTCGGGCCGGGTGCGGGGGGTCGAGTCGGGGAAAGACAGGAACACCAGGACGGCGTCGAGCGGGCGGCTCGGACGGACATATGCGGCGTTCCAGGTGTCCACGCCCTCCGAGTGGTGCGCATCGGTCCGCTTCAGGGCGCACGGCGCGGTGGAGAACGGCTCGGCGACCGACGGACCGGTGAGGATCGAGGTGGCGGCGAGTGCCGACATGGTGGTGAACACGGCGGCGGTGCTGCGCAGCCGGGGCCGGGCTCCGGCTGCGCCGAGCCTCGCAAGGGCCTCACGGGAGAGCCGCTTGAGGGGCAGCTGACGCGGCACGGGGACCTCCGGATGCGCGGTACACGGGACACCGCATCCAGCCTGTGTGACTTTGTCGTACTACGCCCTGTTTGCCTGCACCAGAAGGGTGAGGAGCCCCGGAGGGACACGAATGGCCGACACCCCGAAACATTCACGGAACGTCACAACCGGTCAGGGGCCTGAAGAACGCGCCCAGAGACGGGCAGAAACGATCTGTCAGAACTGCCGGGCCGTCCTGGACACTGGAGAGCGGCTGGAAGGCCCCGGAGCCAGCCTCTATGATCGGCACACTTTCCTGCACGGACAGAGATCGAGTGCACTGCGGGAGCGAGCGGTGAGCGGAACGTCCGAAGGGCCGACGCCCGCGGCAGACCTCGACCGGTCAGCCGTCACAGAGAGTGACAATGCAACGCCTCCTCGTGCGGAGGCCCGTGCCGGGACCGGCACCCGTACGCCCGATCCCCCGGCGCACGCCTACCGTTCCGTCTTCGCGACGGCCCCGATCGCCCTGGCCGTGGTCGACGCCGAGGGCCTGGTCGCCGACGCCAACGCGGCCTTCGGTGCCCTGCTCGGCACCGACGCCGCCACGCTGACCGGGCAGGTCGCCGCCGATCTGGTCGACCTGACCTCCGACGCCCGCACCTGGCACGCCTACCGCGAGGTGCTGCGCGGCCGGCAGACGAAGCTGCGCTGCTCCCGCCGTCTGAAGCACCCCGACGGGCACTCGGTGTGGGTGCGGGTCACGGTCGCCCCGCTCGTGGACGCCGAAGCGGGCGTCCTGGTCTCCGTCACCGACATCAGCGCCCACCGTGAACTGCAGGCGCGCCTCAGGCACTTGCAGATGCACGACCCGGTGACCCGGCTGCCCAACCGGACGCTGTTCTTCGAGCGTCTGTCGGCCGCGCTGGAGGCGGAGTCGTACGAGCAGAGCGGAACCGGACGGATCGGCCTGTGCTTTCTGGACCTGGACGGCTTCAAGGCGGTCAACGACACTCTCGGCCACCGTGTCGGCGACCGTCTGCTGACCGCCGTCGCCGAACGCCTGACCCGGGTCGCGGACGAGGCCGGGTACGCCCGGTCGGGCACCCCGCTGGTCGCGCGTCTGGGCGGCGACGAGTTCGCGCTGCTGGTGGAGGACTCCACGGGCACGGACCAGCTCGCCGACCTGGCCGAGTCGGTGCTGAAGGCCCTTCAGGACCCCTTCGACCTGGCGGGCCAGCGTCTGTCGCTGTCCGCCTCGATCGGCGTCGTCGAACGCCACGCGGCCGGCACCACCGCCACCGGCCTGATGCAGGCCGCCGACACGACCCTGTACTGGGCGAAGGCCGACGGCAAGTCCCGCTGGACCCTGTTCGACCCCGAACGCAACGCGCACCGCATGACCCGCCAGGCCCTGTCCTCCACGCTCCGGCATGCCATCGACCGGGGTGAGTTCATCCTGGAGTACCAGCCGTTGGTGGCCATGGAGGACGGCGGTCTGCGGGGCGTCGAGGCGCTGATCCGCTGGAACCACCCGCAGTTCGGCACGTTGACGCCGAATCGGTTCATCGCACTGGCCGAGGAGGACGGCTCGATCGTCCCGCTGGGCCGCTGGGCGCTGGCGACCGCCTGCCGCCAGGCGCGCCGCTGGCAGCTGGACCACCCCGGGGAGCCGCCGATCTTCGTGAGCGTCAACGTGGCCGTCCGCCAGGTGTGGGACTCCGACCTGGTGGCGGACGTGGCGGAGGTCCTCGCGGAGACGGGCCTGGTCCCGCACCTGCTCCAGCTGGAGCTCACCGAGTCGGCGGTGATGGGTTCGGCGGGCCGCCCGCTCCAGGCCCTCCAGGCCCTCAGCGACATGGGCGTGCGCATCGCCATCGACGACTTCGGCACCGGCTACTCGAACCTGGCGTACCTCAGCCGGCTGCCCGTGTCGGTCCTCAAACTGGACGGCTCCTTCGTACGCGGCTTCCAGTACGAGGAGGCCAAGGACGCGAGCGCCGTCCCGCCGAACCCCGCCGACGAGGTGATCGTCGAGGCGATGATCCAGCTCGCCCACCGGCTGGGCCTCACGGTCACCGCCGAGTGCGTGGAGACCTCCGCCCAGGCCTCCCGGCTGCGGCGCATCGGCTGCGACACCGGTCAGGGCTGGCTGTACTCCCGGCCGGTGTCCCCGGACCGTATCTCCGAGCTGCTGGGCACCCAGACCTACGCGGTCGGCAACCCGTAAGCGTCCGCGATGAGTTCGTACGAGCGCAGCCGCAGCTCACCGCGGTGCGCGTGCGAGGTCAGCATCAACTCGTCGGCCCCCGTACGCTTCTGCAGCTCGTCCAGCCCGGCCCGCACCTCATCAGCCGTACCGTGCACGATGTTGCCGGCCCAGGAGGCGACGAACTCCTCCTCCAGCGGGCTGAACCGATGCCCCTCGGCCTCTTCCGGACTGGGGAAGAGGCCGGGCCGCCCGGTCCGCAGCCGCACCATGTTCAAAGCGGTGGCCCGCACCTGCCGCCGCGCCTCCCGCTCCTCGTCCGCGGCGAGGGCGGAGACGCCGATGAGGGCGTACGGCTGGTCCAGCACCTCCGAGGGCCGGAAGGACTCCCGGTAGAGGTCGAGCGCCGGGACAGTGTTCTGCGCCGAGAAATGGTGCGCGAAGGCGAAGGGCAGCCCGAGCAGACCGGCGAGGCGGGCGCTGAATCCGGAGGAGCCGAGGAGCCAGAGCGGCGGCCGGTGCGGTGACTGCACGCCGCCCGGGGAGGTCGCCTGCACCGGCCCGGGCACGGCGTGGATCCGCCGGTACGGATGCCCGTCGGGAAAGTCGTCGTCCAGGAACCGGGTCAGCTCGGCGAGCTGCTGCGGAAAGTCGTCGGCCCCCTCGTTCAGCGTGTCCGTCCGCCGCAGCGCCGCCGCGGTGGCACCGTCCGTCCCCGGCGCCCGCCCCAGCCCGAGGTCGATCCGCCCCGGCGCCATGGCCTCCAGCGTCCCGAACTGCTCGGCGATGACCAGCGGCGCGTGGTTCGGCAGCATCACCCCACCCGACCCGAGCCGGATCCGCTCCGTGTGAGCCGCGAGATGCGCCAGGATCACCGCCGGCGAGGAGGACGCCACCCCCGGCATCGAGTGATGCTCAGCCACCCAGTACCGGTGAAACCCCCGCGACTCGGCGAGCCGCGCCAGCGCGACGCTGGTCCGCAACGCGTCGGTAGCGGTACTCCCCGCCCCGACCGTCACCAGATCCAGCACGGAGAGGGGAACGGGAGCGTTCCCCCGCACGCTCCCCCGAATCTCATCTGCCGACACGGTGTGCGCCTCCTGTTTGTTTCGGCGGTGGCCTGTGGAGAGACTTAACAGGAGGGTGGCTCCGGTTTATTCCCGGGGTCGGCCGGGGGGGCAAAACCCCGCCGGGGTCTGGGGCGGAGCCCCAGGGGGCTCACCTCTTGTCCCACCGAGTCGGGTGGGCGGGTGGGCAAGGCCCCCGCCGAATCAGACCTGCACGATCGGCTCCCGTGTGAACAACGCCCCGAGCGCCGGCGCATTCACCCGGCGATCGGTCAGCCGCAGCGCCTCCCACACCGTGACCTGGTTCGCCGTGAGCACAGGCTTGCCCAGGGCCTGCTCCAGCACCGGCACATAGGCGGCCGTGTGCAACGCGGTGTCCGGCAGCACGATCGCCTCCGCGTCCGGGACGTCCGCCGCCCGGGCCAGGGCCAGCGTCTCCGTCTCGCCCCACCCCGCGACCTCCTGCGCGGTCACGGCCCCCGCCGCCCGCACTCCGGCCACCTCCACACCCCCCGCCCGCAGGAAGTCCGCGAACAGCCCGGACACGTCGTCCGGATAGGGCGCCCCGACGGCCACCCGCCGCGCCCCGACCTCCCGCACCGCGTGCACGAAGGCGAAGGACGTCGAGGAGGCCGGCATGCCCGCCACCCGGGCCAGGGCGCGCACCTGTTCGTGGGCGCCCTCCCAGCCGTACACGAAGCTGCCGCTGGTGGACGCCCAGATCACCGCCTCCGCCCCGGACAGCCGGAGTCCCTCCACGCCCGTCGCGAGCCGCTCGGGCGAGCCCATCTCGCGCAGGGTGTCCACCCGGTGGGTGTCCTCACCGATTTCGGTGTGGACCAGGTCCACCCGGATGTCGCTGCCGAGGAGTTGCTCGATGCGCGGATAGTCGTCCTCGGCGAAGTGACCCGGGTAGAGGATTCCGACTGCGGTCATGTCCTGCCCTCCTGCGGTTGGTCCGGCAAACGCTACGAGTACCCAGCCGGCCCGAGGCACCGCCGTACGCCGAGGAAAACCGTGGCGCATAACTGGCTTGCGTCCGGGTAGCCGCGCCGCCATGGCTCCACCACTCGGGTACGACGGTCACACAACCGGATACGAACACAGACACACCCGCCGGTCGGTGCTCGCGGGCTTCGCGGCCGTCGGCGCGCTGGCCGCCGCGGGCTGCTCGCGCGTGGCCGGCGCCTCCACCACGAACGGCGGCGAGCTCCTCGACCGGCTCCGGGCCCAGGGCGTCGTACGCCTCGGCATCGCGGGCGAGATCCCCTTCGGATACATCGACAAGAACGGGCGGCTGACCGGCGAGGCACCGGAGTTGGCGCGGGTCGTCTTCAAGCGGCTCGGGGTGGACCGGGTGCAGCCGGTGCCGACGGAGTTCGGCTCGCTCATCCCCGGCCTGAACTCCCAGCAGTTCGACGTCGTGGCCGCCGGGATGTACGTCACCCCGGACCGCTGCGAACAGGTCATCTTCGCCGACCCGGACTACCAGATGCTGGATTCGTTCATCGTCCGGAAGGGGAACCCGAAGGGGTTGCACACCTTCAAGGACGCCGTGGCGAAGAAGGCCAAGTGCGCCACCGGCACCGGGTACGCGCAGATCCAGCACGCCGTCGAGGCGGGCTACAAGGAGAGCGACATCCTGATCGTCCCCGACCAGGTGGCCGGGCTGAACGCCGTCGAGGCCGGGCGGGTCGACTTCTTCGCCGGCACCGCGGTCACCGTCCGCCAGGTGGTCGCGAAGTCGGCCAAGGCGGAGGCCGTCAAGCCCTTCGTCCCGATCGTGGACGGCAAACCGCACATCGACGGCGGCGCGTTCGCGTTCCGGCCGACGGAGACGAAGCTCCGGGACGCCTTCAACGCCGAGCTGAGGAAGCTGCGGAAGAGCGGCGAGCTGCTGCGCATCCTGCGGCCGTTCGGCTTCACCAAGGCCGAGATGACCGATCTCACCGCGAAGGAGCTGTGCGGCGGATGACCACGGGGCTCTGGAAACTCGTACTCGAAGGAGTCTGGACCACGGTCCAGCTGCTGGTGTTCAGCGCGCTGCTGGCCGCGGCCGTCTCCTTCGCCGTGGGGGTCGCGCGCACCCACCGGCTGTGGATCGTCCGCTTCCTCGCCGGCTTCTACACCGAGGTGTTCCGCGGTACCTCGGCGCTGGTGATGATCTTCTGGGTGTTCTTCGTGCTGCCGATCGCCTTCGGCTGGCAGCTGGTGCCCATGTGGGCTGGCACGCTGGCGCTCGGACTCACCTACGGCGCGTACGGCTCGGAGATCGTGCGCGGTGCGCTGAACGCGGTCGACCCGGCGCAGATGGAGGGCGGGATCGCGCTCAGCTTCACGCCCTGGCAGCGTCTCAGGCTGATCCTGCTGCCGCAGGCGGTGCCGGAGACGATCCCGTCCTTCTGCAACCTGCTGATCGAGCTGCTCAAGGGCACCGCGCTGGTCTCCGTCATGGGCATGGGCGATCTGACCTTCAGCGCCAACCTGGTGCGCCTCGCGCTCCAGCAGAGCGCGGAGATCTACACGTACGTCCTGCTGATCTACTTCGTGATCGCCTTCGTCCTCACCCGGCTGATGCGGGGGCTGGAGAAGCGGCTGAAGGCCGGGATCGGCAAGGACCCCGGCACAGAGACGACGGCGCGTGAACTCAAGCGCGCGCAGACGACCGGCGTGGGTGCCGCGGGCGGAGGTGCCGCATGAAGTGGGACTGGAGCGCCGTGAGCGGATTCATGCCGTACTTCTGGGACGGCCTGGAGATCACACTGCAGGCGCTGGCCCTCGGCTCGCTGCTCTCGTTCGCCCTGGGTCTGGTGTGGGCGCTGCTGATGCGGACGCCGACGCGCTGGGTGCGCTGGCCGGTGGGGGTCGTCACCGAGTTCGTCCGCAACACCCCGCTGCTGGTGCAGCTGTTCTTCCTCTTCTATGTGCTGCCCGAGTGGGGCCTGACCTTCTCGGCGATGGCCACCGGCGTCTTCGCGATCGGCCTGCACTACTCGACGTACACGATGCAGGTCTACCGGGCCGGTATCGAGGCGGTGCCCGTCGGCCAGTGGGAGGCCGCGACGGCGCTGAACCTGCCCCGGCGGCGGACCTGGACGGCGGTGATCCTGCCGCAGGCGATCCGCCGCGTCGTCCCCGCCCTCGGCAACTACGTGATCTCCATGCTCAAGGACACGCCGATGCTGATGGTGATCACCGTGCTGGAGATGCTCGGGCAGGCGCGGCTCTACTCCCAGCAGCACTTCCAGTTCACCGAGCCCCTCACCGTGATCGGCGTGGCCTTCATCCTCATCTCCTACCTGGCCTCCCTTCTCCTGCGAGCCCTGGAGCGACGTCTTGTCCGCTGACACCCCTCTGATGAAAGAACCCGGCACCAGTGCCGGCCCCTCCGCGGACGGCGGCGAGCTGATCCGCCTGGAACAGATCACCAAGCGGTTCGGGACGAACACCGTGCTCGACCGGCTGAACTTCTCCGTCGACGCCGGCAAGCACGTCACCCTGATCGGCCCGTCCGGCTCCGGCAAGACCACGATCCTGCGGCTGCTGATGACCCTGACCAAGCCGGACGAGGGCACGATCACGGTCGACGGGGAGCAGCTCTTCCCGGCGTCCGAGAAGCAGGTGCGGGAGGTCCGCAAGAAGATCGGGATGGTGTTCCAGCAGTTCAACCTGTTCCCGAACATGAGCGTGCTGCGCAATGTCACGGAGGCTCCGGTGACCGTGCTCGGCCTGTCCAAGGACGAGGCGGAGGCACGGGCCCGGGACCTGCTGGAGCTGGTGGGCCTGGCCGACAAGTGCGACGCCCGGCCGACGCAGCTGTCCGGCGGCCAGCAGCAGCGGGTGGCGATCGCCCGGGCGCTGGCGATGCGGCCGAAGGTGCTGCTGCTGGACGAGGTGACCTCCGCGCTCGACCCGGAGCTGGTCGCGGGCGTCCTCGACGTGCTCAGGGACATCGCGCACACCACCGACATCACCATGCTCTGCGTCACCCACGAGATGGGTTTCGCCCGGGACATCTCCGACCAGGTACTGATGTTCGACGGCGGGCGGGTCATCGAGGCGGGCTCACCGGAGAAGATGTTCAACGACCCGGAGCGGGAGCGGACCCGGGAATTTCTCAGCGCGGTCCTGTGATTACGGGAAGTGAACACGGCAATACACAAGGTCGCGACACCGGGACATGACGCTGGCATATGCCAGTGAGCCTGCGCCGCAGTTGAGAGGCCACAAGCGGGGCACATTCTCGCCAACAACCCCTCCACTGACGGCGCTTGCCGGTTATCGTGATAGGGATCCGCCATCCGGATCGCGGCCCACAGAGCGAGCGCAGGGGGAACACCGTGGCGCTGAAGCACGAGCCGACCGCCCCGTACCACTCCGCCCAGGACGCCCTGCGCGTCCTGGAGACCGTGGCACATCACGCCACCGGGGTCACCGACACCGAACTGGCCCGACGCACCGGCCTGCGCCGCGAGCGCCTGACCGGCCTGCTGCGCATGCTGCGCCGCGAGGGGTACGTCACACAGGACACCGACGGGGTGTACGTCACCGGTGCCGCCCTCACCCGCCTCAGCTCGGCCCGCAACCGTGAGCAGGCCCTGCGCGAGAAGCTCCAGCACACCCTCGACCGGCTGCGCGACTCGGTCGGCGCGGCCGTCTACATCAGCCGGTACGTCGACGGAGAGGTCAAGGTCACCCAGTACGCGGACAGCCCGGCCACGCCCGCGGTCAACGAGTGGGTCGACTTCCGCTACTCCGCGCACGCCACCGCGGTCGGCAAGAGCCTGCTGACCCAGCTCGACCACAACGCCCGGCGCGACCACCTCTCCCGCCACAAGATGGCCCGCCTCACCTCGCGCACCATCACCAGCGACAAGCTCCTGCTCTCCCGCCTGGAGTCCCAGCCGCCGACGGTGCCCGTCCTGGACCTCCAGGAGTACGCGGTCGGCACGGTCTGCGCTGCGGTCCCGATCACGGCGGGCGCCTCGGTGGGCTGCCTGGCGCTCTCGCTCCCCGTGGAGCACGCGCACCGGCTGCGCCAGGCGGCGGACGCCCTCAACCGGAACGCGGCTCCGGTGCTGCTGTCGCTGGCGATCTAGCCCCGCCGAACCTGGTCACGAGCACCCCTCGGGACCAGGTAGTATTTTCTTCGTCGCCAACCGCGGAAAGCGGACGGCGGGAGTCATGCGCCGCTAGCTCAGTTGGTTAGAGCAGCTGACTCTTAATCAGCGGGTCCGGGGTTCGAGTCCCTGGCGGCGCACGTATGGGAGGCCCCTCGCTTCGAGCGAGGGGCCTCTTCTCGTCATCGGCCGAGCAGCTCCTCCCGCCCCCGTGCCCGGTACTCCTCGACCAGCGCGGACCTGTCCTCGGCGGTCAGCCTTCGGTAAGCGCTCTCCCCCGGTGCGCGCCACCACACCGGGTCGGCGCACCGGAAGCCCTCCCGTCTGAGCTCCGCCCGCCGGATCTTGTTCGTGGCCGTGACCGGCATCCGCTCCACCACCCGCACGAACCGGGGCGCCATCTTCGTCCCCAGGTCCGGCTGGGCGAGCAGGAACTCGGTGAAGTCCAGCGGGGCGAAGTCCCCGGCGAGGGTCGCCATCACCTGGTCCCCGGCCACCGGATCCGGCACCGCGTACACGGCGACGGCGCGCGCGCCCTCGTACCGGGCGAGGATGTTCTCGATCACGGCGGCGGCCAGGTTCTCGCTGTCGACGCGGAGGCGGTCGTCGGCCCGCCCGGCGAAGTAGAGGTAGCCGTCGGCGTCCCGGTAGAAGAGGTCGCCGGTCCAGTAGCAGCCTCCCCCACTCTCGGCTTCGCTCGAGCGGGGGGACCCCCATCTGCGCCGCTCGGTCTCCGCCTGCGGGTTGCGCCAGTAGCCCTCGAAGGGGTTCGGGGCCCGGTTGACCAGCTCGCCTATGGCCGCGTCCCCGTTCAGCAGCCGCCCGGAGCCGTCGAAGACGGCGGGCGGGCACTCCTCGCGGGTCTCCGGATCGAGCACCACCAGGCCCGGTGCCGCCCGCCCCACCGCGCCGGTCGGTGTGCCCGGCGACCACTGGATCGCGGCCCCGCCCTCGGAGGAGCCGTACCCCTCCACCAGCCGCACCCCGAACCGCCGCTCGAAGGCCGCCGCGTCCACCGCCCCCGCCTCCGTGCCGAAGCCCAGGCGCAGCGGGTTGTCCCGGTCGTCGGGGCGCGGCTCGGTGGCCAGGAGGTACTGCACCGCCCGTCCGACGTAGGTGAAGTACGTCGCCCGGTACCGGCGCACGTCCGCCAGGAACCCGGACGCCGAGAACCGCCGCCGGAGCGCCACCCCGGCCCCGGCCGCCAGCGCGGGCGCCCAGTCGGCGATCACCGCGTTGCCGTGGAACATCGGCATGCAGATGTAGTGCACGTCGTCCGGGCGCACCCCGAACTGTCCGGCGAGGGAGTCCCCGGCGGCGGCCAGCCGGCCCTGGGAGCAGATCGCGGCCTTGGGGGCGCCGGTGGAGCCGGAGGTGAAGTAGAGCAGCAGCCGGTGGGCCGGGGTGGCGCGGGCCGGGTCCGGTACGGCGTCGGTGTACGGGGCGAGCAGGGCCTCGTACGCCGGGGTACCGGTGATCAGGAGGCGTACCCCGGGCAGGTCCAGGCCGTCGAGGAGTGGCAGGTGGGCCCGCTCGGTGACGAGGACCGGGCACTCGGTGTGCAGGATGTCGCGGGCCAGCTCGGGGCCCCGACGGGTGGGGTTGATCCCGGCGACCGCCGCGCCGGCCAGGGCTGCGGCGCCCAGCCACAGCGGGAACTCGGGGGTGTTGTCGAGCAGCACCCCGATGTGCGGTTCGGCGCGCGGTGGCAGCAGGTCGGCCAGGAGGGCCGCACGGGCGGCGGCCCCGGCCGCGACCGCGTGGTGGGTGAGCGTCCGCTCCTCGCACCACAGTCCCGGCCGGTGGTCGCCCCACCGCGCCGCCACCAGCTCGGCGACCGTGCGCTTGCCGGAGTCCCTGGACTTCATGGGTGCGCACGGTAGTTGACGTCTCGTCAGATGTGGAGGTCCATGCTGTGGTACGTCACCATGAAGCCGACGCAGAACACCACGACCACGCCGAGCAGGGCCACCATGGCCAGCGCGCCGGCCGCGTTGCTGACCGGGCTCGGCCTGCGGGCGGTGGCGGCGACCTCCTGGCCCTGCGTGTAGTACACGGTCACGATGTCGCCCTCGACGATCGTCGCCGGTCCGTCCTCCTCCTCGAACCGTACGGAGCGGCCGTCGCGCGCCGTGAACTCGTAGACGTGGTGCAGCGTGGTGCGCACCGATGTGTCGTTCCCGCCGCCGTGTGTCGTCGTGAACATCCGCAGGCACCGCGCCTCGGCCGTGAGGCCGCTGTTCCAGGCACTCCTGAGCTGCAGCGACCGGCGCACGACCCGGTACCCCATGAAGAGGGCCAGGGCCAGGATGAGGCCGGGAACCAGATAGAAGATCACGTCCATCGCGCTACCCCCGAGGTGCATGCGCCGACCCGTTTGATCGGCGTGGCCGGAACCTATCCCGCCGGCCGGCGCACGCGCCTCAAGGGAAGCTCTGAAACCCGGCGGCGGTCAGAACGTGACGTCCGAGCAGGCGTAGAACGCGTTGCCCGTGTCGGCGATCGTCCAGACCGCGAGGATGACGTGATGGCCGCTCAACCCGGTCGGCAGGGTGCCGCTGTGGCTGAGCGTGGCCGGCGGGCGCTGGCCGTTGTAGGGGACCGTCAGGAACGGGGTCGTGTTGAGGTCCGAACGGGACAGGGCGTGGTTCTGGTTCCAGCCCGGCCTGGTGACGTAGTACTTGAAGTCGGTCGTGGCGTGCATGGCGGTGAACTGCCAGCGGAAGGTGTAGCTCTGACCGCCGGTCACCCTGGTAGTCGGCCAGGCGGCGCCGGACGGCGTCTTCGGTGAGCTGAGCTGGGCGAACCGGCTGAGGCCGCCGTTGCATATCTGGCCGTCGGCAGGACCGGCCGCGGGGAAGCCCTTGGGGCCCTCGACGCTCTGCGGCTCCCACTGGATGTCGCCGCAGTTGGTCACGGTGCCGTTCTGGCAGAGCTTCTGCCTGCTGATGGGGAGGTCGGTGTAGCCGTGCCCGCTCGCGCCGCCGGTGGAGAGCACGAAGGCTCCGGCGGTCGCGAGGCCCAGCACGGCCGCGGACACCTTGGTCTGTGTGCGCATGCTGCCGCTCCTGGAGAACGTGGGGAGTTCAGTGAGCTGTGCAGGTCTAGACCAAGTGCCAGATTATTGCCGTTCGATGAACATGTCCATACCAATCAGAGCGCGGGTTCGCGTCCCGCGCAGAACGCCACCGTCAGGTCCCGCACCAGCACCTTGCGCTCGTAGTCGTCGAGTTCGACCAGCCCGCGCACGGTCAGCCGGGTCACCGTGTCCTCCACCGAGTCCACGACCGAGTTGAGCATGCCGGCCCGCCGGCGCGCGTCCAGCGCGGCGATCCGCCGGCGGTGCATGGCGGGGGCGACCTCGGGCGCGTACTCCACCCGGACCGGCTGCACCGAGAACACCTCAAGACCCACCGGCGCGGCCTCCGCCGCCACCAGCCGGGTCAGCGCGTCCCCGGCCGCGTCCGCCGCGCCCTTCGGCCCGCCCGGCGGCTCCACCGGCACCCGGGCCAGCGCCGCCTCCACGCACTCGCGCAGGTACGTCTCGTGGTCGTCGATCCCGAGCAGCGCCCGCGCGGTGTCCCGCACCCGCCACACCACCAGGACCACCACCCGCAGCGCGACCCCGTCGCCGTCGGCCGCGGGCATCGCCCCGCTGCGCCAGTGCCGCAGCCGTACGTCGACCCGGCGGCGCGGCACCAGCGGGTTGAGCCAGAGCAGTCCGGTGCGGCGCACCGTCCCCCGGTAGCGGCCGAACAGGCCGAGCACGAGGGCCCGCCCGGTGCGGCCCCGGGCCAGCCCGCCGAAGCCGAACAGGCCGAGCGCCCCGGCTCCCGCGTACGCAGCCCACTGGGCCGGACCCAGACCGGCGCCCGCGTACGCCGGCAGGTACAGCGCGTGCGAGGCGAACGGGGGCAGCACCCCCGCCCACCATGACGCGGCCACGCATCCGGCCGCCCCGGCGGTCCCGGCGAGCACCCCGGCCGCGCCGGGCAGCACCCGGGCCCGGCGCTCCGTCAGTTCGGGGTCGGCCACCGGCACCGGGCGCGGCTTCGCCAGGGCCGGGCGCCTGAGGCGCGGCTGCTCGCCCGTGCCCTGTCTGCGTCCCACCACGGCCGGCCGCAGCGGCATCGGCGCCGGGTCGGGGTCGTCGCGGAACAGCAGGTGGACGGGGATCTCGGTGGTGATCTCGTTCTGGATCAGGCGGGCCGGCCTGGGCGGCTCCCCCGCGGGCCCCTCGGAATCGGACGTGTGTGCAGTAGTGGTACTCATGCGTGCCTCCAGCCTCCGCGCCAGACGCTTCACGAACGGATGGTTACGTCACGAACGGACGGTCACGCGAACAGCCGCCGCCAGGTCTCCGGCCCGGGATAGCCGTCCGCCGCGCCGCCCCGCCAGCCCTGGGTGCGCTGGAAGGCCTCGACGGCCCGCCGGTCCGCCTCGCTCCAGCGCGGGCCGGGCCCCTCGGGGTAGAACCTGCCGAACCCCTTCTTCACCAGCTGCCGCCCCAGTTGGGTGACGTACGGGTTGTCCGCGCCCGGACGGAACAGGTTCCGGCCGGGATAGCCGGCGACGCCGTGCGAGGCGGGCGCGCCCGCCGCCCCGGGTGCGATGTCCTTGCCCTTGCCGGTCGCCAGCAGCTCCCAGGTGCGCGGCCCGGGCAGCCCGGTCGCGTCCGCGCCCGTCCACCCCTGGGCCAGCTGGAACGCCCGGGTCGCCCGCCGGTCCGCCTCCGACCAGCGCGGGCCGGGTTCCCGCGGGTAGTAGGCCCCGGCGCCCCGGGCGATCAGCATCCGGGCGAACTGGGCGACGTACGTGTTCTGGGCGCCGGGGCCGAAGTACGCCGCTCCCGGGAACGGGGCCGGCGTGACCGTGGCGGGCAGGGTGGTCGCGGTGCCCGGGGCGCTCGCGCCGGTCGCGTCGTCCGCCTTCGACCCCGCCGCGTCCGCGACCACTCCCTTGTAGCGGTAGGGGACGTACTTGGCGGAGTGGGTCCAGTAGGCGTACGGGGTGGCCTGGCGGCGGGTGTGCGGGGGCGTCTGCTCGTAGGCGGTGTAGTAGGTGTGGGTGTGGTCCGTCCAGCCGCCGAACAGGACCACGTGCGAGCCGCGCTCCGGGTCGTCGGGGTTGTGGAAGAGCAGCATGTCGCCGGGTTCGAGTTCCTCCTTGGTGATCTTCACGCCGTACTGGCCGAGGCTGCCGGTCCATTCGTTGCTGAGCAGGCCCCAGGCCATCGAGACATAGCCCGAGCAGTCCTGCCGGTACCCGTCGGACCAGTAGTCGTCCATGCTGTACGGCACCTGCGCGGCGACCCAGGTCTTGGCCCGGTTGATGATCGCGGCGCGGGTGGTGGTGGGCGCCTTGGCCGGGTCGGCGGGGTCGACCGGCCTGCCGCCGGGGCCGTGCAGCGGGGCCTTGGCGCCCTGCGGGGTGACGGAGTCGCCGTCGTCCGCGGGAACGCCGGGGGCGCCGGGCCGGTGCGGGGCGTGCGCCGCGGCGAGGGCGGCGGCCGGGTGGCCCGCGCCGACGGCGGCGGACGCCGCGGCGGTCACCACGAGGGCCCGCCGGGCGGCCGGGTGACCGCCGAACCGGTCGGGCGGGGAGTAGGGGCTCACGCGCCGCCAGTGGACGCAACCGGGGCAGTCGCAGTCGCTCGCGGGTTCGACGTCCTCGAATACCGGAGCCGCCATGCGATTCCCCTCACATTCCGGGTCACTGTTCGATGGGAAATGTCCGCGTCTGTGCACGGTGATCAGTTTCCCAACTGTCTTCGCGACGCGCATGCTGACGGTCCGAATGATGTACGCGCCCCTCACCCGGCCGGGGCCGTCCGGCACCCCGGGCGGTCCGGAGCACCCTCCGAGGTCCGGTAGAGTTGTCGACGTCAGCAGGCGCCGCTAGCTCAGTTGGTTAGAGCAGCTGACTCTTAATCAGCGGGTCCGGGGTTCGAGTCCCTGGCGGCGCACGATGACGATGGCGAGCCACGTCCGCGGAAAGCGCGGACCTGGCTCGCCATCGTCGTATCTGCGCGGCTCCGCCGCGCGCGGTGGGGGCTCCGCCACCCACACCCCCAGGCCGACCTCCCCAGCGGAACAGGGTCCCCTCGGCTGTTTGGCCGGATACCCTCTGGCCATGGCAGCCCGTGACCTCCAGGAGCGGATCAAGAAGCTCATCATCGACCGCAGGCTGCCCTCCGGGGCCCCGCTGCCGACCGAGCCCGAGCTGATGGGGTTCCTCGGCGCCAGCCGGAACTCGGTGCGGGAGGCGCTGAAGGCGCTCCAGGCGATGGGCATCGTGGAGATCCGGCACGGCTTCGGCACCTATGTCGGTCCCATGTCCTTCGCCCCCATGATCGAGGGCCTCGCCTTCCGCACGGTCGCCGGGCACTACCGGGGCGAGGACTCCCTGCTCCAGTTGCTCGAACTGCGCGAGGCGGTGGAGACCGGCCTGGTCTCCCGGCTGGCCGGACGGCTGCCCGAGGCCGACCTGGCGGAACTGGACCGGGTCGTCGACCGTATGGAACGGCAGGCCGCGCAGGGTGCCGGCCTCGCCGAGACCGACCGCGCGTTTCACGCCACCCTCTACCGGGGCCTGGACAACGGCCTGCTGAGCGAGGTCCTCGAGGCGTTCTGGGACGCCTTCCACCGCGTCCAGCGGGACCTCGTGGAGGTGCCGCAGGATCCGCGGGTCACCTGCCGGCAGCACCGGGAGATCCTCGACGCGGTCCGCTCGGGTGACTCCATACGAGCGGAGAAGGCCATAAGGGATCACTTCGGCAACATCCGTGCCCGACTGTCCCCCGTAGCCGTGTTTGACCGGTAAACAGGGCGTTTCCCGACTTGCGATCATGCTGAACGGCGTAGAACCCTGGTTGCTCAACATGCCGCGCATTCGCGGCAGTTGGGGGGATTGTACCGGTTGAGGGCTTACGGGACGAGGGGTCCCGTCATGAACGGATGCCGAGGGGGGCATCGTCAACCGGAAGGTCGAGGGAACCGACAGACACGCGCTGCCCTGCGTGTGGGGGGATGACTGATGACGTCGACGCCGACGGGCGCCCGGCACAACCATGGTTCGTCACAGAATGCACATGAGCAATCACGAAACGCACAACCGAGAACGCCTTCGCAGCAGACCGGCAACACGGGAGCCTTCCGCCGGATAAAGAAGAACCTGCCCAGATACGACTACGAGCACTACAGCCGGCTCGCGGGCCCCCTCACCCAGCCCGACCCGGACAAGCCCTACAAGGTGCGGTACCGGTCGCTGCTCTCGCAGGAGCCGCACCGCGTACGAGCGGCGCTGATGCTGGGTGCGGCACCACTGCTCTCCCTGGTCCTGCTGGGCTGGCTGCTCCAACCCGAGCACTGGACCGAGCGCGACTACCCGGCCCACGACTTCCTGCCGGTGCTCGACGCCGTGATGCTGGTCTCGATCGGCCTGATCGAGTTCTTCCGCTGCATGAACGTACTGTCGAACGCGCATGCCACCCTGGTCGCCCGCGACCCCGTCCCGGTGGTGCCCGAGACCGGCACCCGGGTCGCCTTCCTCACCTCCTTCGTGCCCGGCAAGGAGCCGCTGGAGATGGTGACGAAGACCCTGGAGGCGGCCGTACGGCTGCGCCACCGGGGCCTGATGCACGTGTGGCTGCTCGACGAGGGCGACGACCCGGAGGTGAAGGCGGTCTGCGCGCGCCTGGGCGTGCACCACTTCTCCCGCAAGGGCATCGAGAAGTGGAACCAGCCCAAGGGACCGCACCGCGCCAAGACCAAGCACGGCAACTACAACGCCTGGCTGGAGGCGCACGGCGACGCCTACGACTTCTTCGCCTCCGTCGACACCGACCACGTACCGCTGCCCAACTACCTGGAGCGGATGCTGGGTTACTTCCGCGACCCGGACGTCGGCTTCGTCATCGGCCCGCAGGTCTACGGCAACTACGACACGTTCGTCACCAAGGCCGCCGAGTCGCAGCAGTTCCTCTTCCACGCGCTGATCCAGCGGGCGGGCAACCGGTACGGCGCCCCGATGTTCGTCGGCACCTCCAACGCCGTACGGATCAAGGCGATCAAGCAGATCGGCGGGCTGTACGACTCGATCACCGAGGACATGGCCACCGGCTTCGAGATGCACCGCGCCAAGAACCCCGCCACGGGCCGCAGGTGGAGATCGGTCTACACCCCGGACGTGCTCGCGGTCGGCGAGGGCCCGAACGCCTGGACGGACTTCTTCACCCAGCAGCTGCGCTGGTCGCGGGGGACGTACGAGACGATCCTCAAGCAGTACTGGAAGGGCTTCTTCTCGCTGCCGCCCGGCAAGCTCTTCAACTACACGATGATGATCATCTTCTACCCGATGTCCGCCCTCAACTGGATCCTGGCGGCGCTGAGCTGCGCCCTGTTCCTGGGCCTGGGCGCCTCGGGCGTGAACATCGACCCGACCGTGTGGCTGATGCTCTACGGCAACGCCTCCGCGCTGCAGATCGGCCTGTACGTCTGGAACCGGCGGCACAACGTCTCCCCGCACGAGCCGGAGGGGTCCGGCGGTGTGGCGGGCATGGTGATGTCGGCGCTGTCGGCACCGATCTACGCCCGCTCCCTGATGGACGCCGCGCTGCGCCGCAAGAGCAAGTTCGTGGTGACCCCGAAGGGCGACTCGGCCAGCCCCGACACGCTGTTCGGGACCTTCCGGATCCACTGGTTCTTCATCCTGGTCTTCGGCGGTTCACTCACCGCGGGCTTCGTCTTCGGGCACTCCCACCCCGCGATGATCACCTGGGCCTTCTTCGCCCTGCTGATCACCGCCTCGCCGGTCTTCGCCTGGCGGTACACGCTGCGGCAGGAGCGGAAGCGGGCCGCCGCTCCCCCGGCCGCGGAGCCGCAGGACGCGGTGCCCGCGGGACACGCGCCGCACCCCCCGCAGCAGCGGCCCACCCCGGCCGCCTCGGACGGGGGCCCGGCCGGGGGGAACGACCCGACCATGCAGATCGCGCTCGGTGGACTCGGAGGACGTAAGGAATGAACGACAGTGCCGGCCGCCGCCGCACCCGTCGACTCGCGATAGGCACGGTGGTGGTACTCGCGCTGGCCGCGACGAACGGGCCGTGGCTGTACCGCTTCGGAACCGAGCAGTACCACCAGTACAAGATCAACAGACCCGGGTACAAGGCCGCGAACGGCCACTGGGACATCGTCGAGTTCCCCGAGGAGTACCGCCAGGACACCATCCACGCGGCACTCCTGCACACCGGCAAGGTGCTGCTGGTCGCGGGCTCCGGCAACGACCAGGACAACTTCGACGCCAAGAAGTTCGACACCCGGATCTGGGACCCGGTCAAGGGCACGATCAAGAAGGTCCCCACGCCCAAGGACCTGTTCTGCACCGGCCACACCCAGCTGGCCAACGGCAACCTGCTGATCGCGGGCGGGACGAAGCGGTACGAGAAGCTCAAGGGTGACGTCACCAAGGCCGGCGGCCTGATGATCGTCCACAACGAGAACCCGGACAAGCCGATCACCCTGCCCGCGGGCACCCGGTTCACCGGCAGGGAGAACGGCAGGACCTTCGTGTCGAAGGACCCCGTGCTCGTCCCGCGCGCCAAGAAGGTCTTCGACAAGAAGACCGGGAAGTTCCTGCGCAACGACCCCGGTCTCGGCCGGATCTACGTCGAGGCGCAGCACCGCGGCGCCAGGTACCAGACGGGTACGCAGGACAACTACCGCATCCGGGGCCTCACCGGACCGGACGCGCGCAACACCTACGGCATCGCGCAGAAGCTGGCCCTCGACAAGAAGGACTTCCAGGGGATCCGGGACGCCTTCGAGTTCGATCCGGTGGCCGAGAAGTACATCAAGGTCGACCCGATGAACGAGGCCCGCTGGTACCCGACGCTCACCACCCTCAGCGACGGCAAGGTCCTCAGCGTCTCCGGCCTCGACGACATCGGCCAGCTGGTCCCGGGGAAGAACGAGATCTTCGACCCCAAGACCCGGAAGTGGACGTACACCAAGAGGATCCGGCAGTTCCCGACGTACCCGGCGCTGTTCCTGATGGAGAACGGCAAGGTCTTCTACTCGGGTTCCAACGCGGGCTACGGGCCGGACGACGTCGGCCGGGAACCGGGCGTCTGGGACGTGGCCACCAACCGGTTCACCAGGCTGCCGGGGCTGAGCGACCCCGACCGGATGGAGACCTCCGGGACCGTGCTGCTGCCGCCAGCGCAGGACGAGAAGTACCTGGTGATCGGCGGCGGCGGGGTCGGCGAGTCCAAGCTGTCCAGCAGGAGGACGCGGCTGATCGACCTGAAGGCGGCGCACCCGAGGTTCGTGGACGGGCCGTCGCTGGAGAAGGGCACGCGGTATCCGCAGTCCTCGATCCTGCCCGACGACACCGTGCTGGTCTCGGGCGGCTCGCAGGACTACCGGGGCCGCGGCGACTCCAACATCCACCAGGCCCGGATCTACCACCCGGGCAGCCGCGGCTTCACCCGGGTCGCCGACCCGCTGGTGGGCCGCAACTACCACTCCGGGTCGATCCTGCTGCCCGACGGCCGCGTGATGTTCTTCGGCTCCGACTCGCTGTACGGGGACCGGGCCAACACCAAGCCGGGCGAGTTCGAGCAGCGGATCGAGATCTACACGCCGCCGTATCTCTACCGGGGGTCGCGGCCGGCGCTCAGTGGTGGTCCGCGG
This sequence comes from Streptomyces sp. NPDC039424, assembly GCF_055639495.1. NCBI lineage: Bacteria > Bacillati > Actinomycetota > Actinomycetes > Kitasatosporales > Streptomycetaceae > Streptomyces > Streptomyces sp. NPDC039424. The sequence continues at coordinate 188,517 of NZ_JBVKAI010000004.1, read as the reverse complement.
ACGATCGCGCGGGGCGGGTCGGGGACGTTCACCTCGCGGAACGCGTCGGCGATCAGGAAGGTGCGGCTGATCCGGCCGAGCGCGTCGACGCATGTGACGGATGTGGACCAGCGGTCCATCGCCCTGGACTTCACCACGTCCGGCGACCGGGTCACCGTGACCGTGCCGAAGAGCCGGAACCTGGTGCAGTCGGGGTGGTACATGCTGTTCGTGGACGACGGGCGGGGCACGCCCAGCAAGGCGCAGTGGGTGAAGGTGCCGTAGCGGCGGCGCACTAGGGGCGCCCTCCGGCTCGGAGGGCGCCCCTCGGGTCGGTCAGTTACCGGCCCCCGCGAGCTTCAGTGCGTACGAGGGCCACCAGTCCCCCGCCTTCGGGCCGCCCTTGCACGTGCCGTCCGACTCGCCCGGGCGCTTGACCCAGAGGTAGGCGTCCACCAGCGTGTCCGCCGTCTTCGTCGTCGGGGTCTCCCCCAGCGCCCGCCCCGGCGGGTTGCACCACCGCTCCTGCGGACTGCCTCCCGTGTAGGGGCCGTTGCCGTTGCGGCTGGTGTCGATGACGAAGTGTTTGCCGCCCACCTTGGCGGAGAGCTGCTTGCCGTAGGCGATGGAGTCCTGGGTGGAGTAGAAGTTGGCGACGTTGACGGCGAAGCCGTCGGCCTGGTCGATGCCCGCCCGCCGCAACGGCTGGAATATCTGGTCGGGCCGGCCCCAGCCGGCGTTTCCGGCGTCCAGGTACACCTTGGTGTTCTTCTGGGACTTGAGCCTGGTGACGGCGTCCTTGAGGAGGTCGTAGCGCTCCTCGTGGAACCGGTCCGGGGTGCAGCCGTCCACCATGTGCAGGACGGCGTCGGGTTCCACGATCACCGTCGCGGGCCGGTCGCCGATGCCCCTGGCCACACCGTCGACCCAGGCGCGGTAGGCGTCGCCGTCGGCGGCGCCTCCCCGCGAGTACTGGCCGCAGTCGCGGTGCGGGATGTCGTAGAGGACGAGCAGGGCCGTGCGGTCGGACTTCTCGGCGGCCTCGGTGAAGCCGCGGGCCTCCCGCTCGGGGTTCTCCGGGCCGATCCACTCACCGGTCGGCTGCTCGGCGATCCTCCTGATCCGCTCGGCGTCGGTCTTCCTGCCGTTCTTCTCGTAGGCGGCGACCTGCCGGGCCGCGTTCCCGTCCGGGTTCACCCAGAACGGGTCGGCGGCCTTGGGCCGTTGGGTGATCCCGGCGCCCGGTTCCGGCTCCTCCGCCTCGTCCCCTCCCCCCGGCGAGCACCCGGCGACCAGCAGTGCCGCCCCCAGCACCACCACGGAGGCCCGGGCCCGTAACGAAGACAGTGCCCCCCAGCTGTCGTACATCCAACTCCCCCCAGCATGTGCGGTTTTAGGCGGCCAATCGTGACATACCCGCCGTGCCGGTCACGAGGTCGCCGGAGCCTTGTCGGGGAGCTGTTACACGGCCGTTCAGAGCACGGTCGCGGTCAGGTAGGCCGAGACCACCACGTTCGCCGTGTAGCTGCCGCTCGCCCGGTCGAAGGTGCCGCCGCAGGTGATCAGCCGCAGTTCGGCGCGGCCCGACTGGCGTGGGCCGTACGCCTGTTGGGCGTCGAAGCCGTCGCGGGGCAGGACCCGGACGTCGTCCACGGTGAACTCGGCGACCCGGCCGTCGCTGCGGACCACGCGGACGGTCTCACCGGGCCGCAGCGCGCTGATCCGGTAGAAGACGGCGGGCCGGGTGTCGGTGTCCACGTGCCCCACCATCAGCGCGGTCCCGGCCGCGCCCGGCTTCACCCCGCCCGCGTACCAGCCCACCACCCCGGGCTGGTCGAAGGGCGGCGGATCGATGGCGCCCTGCGCGTCCAGGCCGCGGGCCACCACCGGCGCCTGCACGCCCAGGTCGGGGATGTCGACGCGCTGCGGCAGCGCCTCGCCCAGCGGCCGGGCGGCAGGCGGCAGCCCGGACCCGGCGGGCCGGCCCACGGCGGCCACGTCACCGGTGGTGGGCCCGGATCCCCCGGCCGGTACGTCGGTCACCTCGCGGCCCCACAGCCACAGCCCGAGCAGCAGCAGCGCCCAGGCCACACCGGCCGGCAGCCGCCCGCTGCCCAGGGACCTCTCGTGGTCGGACATGGCGGGCCGCCCTCACCGGGTGCCGGTGCTCCGGTGGGCACCGCGCATCCCGACGGCGACCGCGGCGGCACCGGCGAGGAGCAGACCGGTCACCGCTTGGGCGGTACCCGGTTCGGCAGTGTGGGCCTCGACCGAGGCTAGAGGGGCGGTACCGCCGCCGCCCGCGGGGACGGGAGCGGTGGGCGAGGCCTCGGCGGTGGGGTTCCCGGACGGCTTCCGTACGACGGTGATCCGGCCGCTCACCACGGAGCCGGCGCAGGTGACCCGCACGTCGTACGAGGCGGGTTCGAGCGAGGTGCGGACCCGGGTCTCGCCGATGAGCGTGCCGTCGGTGCCGGTCAGCCGGGCGTCCGTGACGAAGGCGGCGGACGCCGCGGTGGCCGTCGTCCCGGCGCAGCCGCGGACCCGCAGCGTCACGTCGGCGCCGGGCGCGGGGGTGGACGGGGCCACGGAGACGGCTCCCGCGCCGTCCGCCGCGTGCGCCGCCGGGGCGACCGCGGCGGCGGCCAGGAGACCTGTGCAGAGAGTGAGGCGTAGCGAGCCCATCGTGAACCTCCAGATGTCTGGAGGCTCCCCCGTCCGGAGCGCTTCCGCATCCTCGGAGGGCGCTGGATTGCTCCGTACGGGTTACGTCCGGTCCCCGGCGGGTTTCAGATCCGGTCGACGAGGTCCGCGATGGAGTCGACCACCTGGGACGGCCGGTACGGGAAGTCCTCCACCTGCTCGGGCCTGGTCAGGCCGGTGAGCACCAGGAACGTCTGCATCCCGGCCTCCATGCCGGCCAGCACGTCGGTGTCCATGCGGTCGCCGATCATCGCGCTGGTCTCGGAGTGGGCGCCGATCGTGTTCAGGCCCGTGCGCATCATCAGGGGGTTCGGCTTGCCCGCGAAGTACGGCCTCCTGCCGGTCGCCTTGGTGATCAGCGCGGCCACCGCGCCGGTCGCCGGGAGCGGGCCCTCGGTGGAGGGGCCGGTCTCGTCCGGGTTGGTGCAGATGAAGCGGGCGCCGCCGAGGATCAGCCGGACCGCCTTGGTCATCGCTGTGAAGGAGTAGGTGCGGGTCTCGCCGAGGACCACGTAGTCGGGCTCGTGGTCGGTGAGGATGTAGCCGATGTCGTGCAGCGCGGTGGTCAGCCCGGCCTCGCCTATCACGTACGCCGACCCGCCGGGCCGCTGGTCGTCCAGGAACTTGGCGGTGGCCAGCGCCGAGGTCCAGATGCTCTCGATCGGCACGTCCAGGCCCATGCGGACGAGCCGGGCGTGCAGGTCGCGCGGGGTGTAGATGGAGTTGTTGGTCAGGACCAGGAAGGGCTTCCCGGACTCGCGCAGCTTCTTGAGGAAGGCGTCGGCGCCGGGGATGGGCACGCCCTCGTGAATGAGCACACCGTCCATGTCGGTGAGCCAGGACTCGATGGGCTTGCGGTCTGCCATGTGCCGTCTCCTGCCCTACGGGGTACTGCGTGGCCTTACGGGGTGCTGCGTGCGCCCCAGCCTAGACACACGCCCGATCTTGCGGGAACGCCTGTTCACTGTGTGGTCAGCGGGGGCCTCAGCGCCTGCGCCGCGCGAGCAGCAGCGCGGTGCCCCCGGCGAGCAGCAGCGCGGTGGCCACGAGCGCGCCGCGGGCGCCGCCGAGGCCGGTGCGGGCGAGTTCATCGGCGAGGGTGAGGCCGTCGGGGGAGGCGGTGGGGGAGGCGGTGGGGGAGGGAGAGGCCGGCGGGGGCGAGGGCGACGGCGAGGGCGGGGGAGGGAGGGAGGGGGGCGGAGAGGCGGCGGGGGAAGCGGAGGCGGACGCGGCGGTGTCGGGGGCGGGGGGCGAGGGATCGGCGTTCGGCTGGGGTTCGGGGGCCGGTTCGGTGTCGATGCCGAACCGGTAGTCGGCGGACTCCCCGACCCACTCCCCGTCGTCCCCCCGGCGCTCCACGACGGCGGCCTTGGCGGTGACCTCGTTCGGTACGGCGTCGGAGGTGACCGTGAGCCTGACCTTCACGGACACCGTCCTGCCCGGTGCCACGGCGAACCCCGGGAACCCGTCGTCGAAGGCCCCCACCAGCTCGTCCTCGTCGGTGGGCTCGAAGTGGACCGGGTGGGTGCGAGAGCCGTCGTAGAACTCCATCTGGGCCTGCTCGGGCTTCAGGGCCCGCTTCTCGTCGACGAGCACGACGACCGGGTGGACGGCGGTGCAGGCCTGGTCGGTGGTGTTGACGAGGTCGATGTACCAGGTGCCGTATCCCCCACCGGCCTCGTACGACACCGGCCCCCCGTGAATCCGGGTACTCAGCGGGAAGTCCCGCCCCTCGGGCCCGGCACAGTCGGGGCCGGACTCCCCGTGTGCCGGCCCCACGGGGACGAGAACGACGGCGGCTGCGGCGAGGCAGAGGGACAGGGGTGTGCACAGTCGCATAAGCACATGACCCTGCCGGGTGGGGGGCGGGTTCTACGGCACCGCGCCGGTCATGCCGCCGAACGGCCGGTCATGTTCGCCCCGATCGGCCGACCCACCGGGTGCTCCGCCCACCCGCTCAGCTGCGGGCAGTCGTGCCGCTGGGGTGGCACGGGTGGGCGATGGGGGTCCCCCCGTAGCGCCGGGCTGCGCACCCCTCCCCGCACCAACCCCGGGTGCCTCAGCGACACCGGGCCGGGAAAGCCCCCGCAACCACCAACCGTCACCCGTCCACCCGCCCGAACAACGGCCCCAGCAACAACTGCGCCGCCCCCTCGGCCACCCCCCACCCGCCCTCGCCGAAGGCAACCCGTACGGGCACCCCCGCCCCACTCCCCTCCCGCCGAGCCCGCTCCCCCAGCACCGCCCCGACGCCCCGCACGAAGACCTCCGGCGCCCGCTCGACCGTACGCCCGCCCAGGAGCACCGCGTCGATGTCGAGCAGCCCCACGAGATTCCCGGCCCCCGCCCCGAGCACCCGCGCGGCCTCCTCCGTCTCCCCCCGCGCCACGGCCCCGAGGCACAGCACCTCCACGCACCCCCGGTTCCCGCACCCGCACACGGGCCCGTCGAGCTGGATGACCTGGTGCCCGAACTCCCCGGCCCCGGTCCGCGCCCCCCGGTGGACCCTCCCCCCGATCACCAGACCGGCCCCCAGCCCCGTACCGAGGTGCAGATAGGCGAAGGATCCGCTCGCGCCCCCCACCGCCAGCCCCAGCGCGGCGGCGTTGGTGTCCTTGTCGACGACCACGGGCACCCCGAGCCGCCCGGCCAGGGCGTCCCGCAGCGGGAACCCGTCCCACTCCGGAAACCCGGTGACCCGGCGCAGCACGCCCCGGGCGTGGTCCAGCGGCCCGGGCAGCGCGACGCCCACGCCCAGCACGGACGCCCCCGACTCGGCCAGCACCGCCTCCACCTGCCCGGTCACGGCGTCGACGACCACCTCGGCGGGGTCCCCGGCCCGGAGACGGAGCGGCATCCTCCGCTCACCCACCACGGCCCCCGTCAGATCGCACAGCACCACCCGCACCTCGTCCCGGTCGAGATGCACCCCCACGGCATGCCCGGCCCCGGGCACCAGCCGCAGCACGGTCCGCGGCTTGCCCCCGGTGGACGCCCGCCGCCCGGCCTCCACCGCGAGCCCTTCCTCCCGCAACCGCGCGGTGATCTTGCTGACGGCCTGCGGGGTCAGCCCGGTCCGCTCGGCCAGCTCCAGCCGGCTGATCCCCTCGGCTCCGGCGGTGCGCAGCAGGTCCAGCACCAGCGCGGTGTTGTGGCTGCGTACCGCGAGCAGGTTCGCCCCCGCCGGCCCGCCGCTCCTCGTCCTGTTCACGGGACCCATTCTCCCCATCGCTTGCACTTTGGCAACAGCGTTGCCAAAGTAGGACGCATGACTGGTACCCCCCTCCGCGTCGGCCTCGTCGGCTACGGCCTCGCGGGCTCCGTCTTCCACGCCCCGCTGATCGCCGCCACCGAGGGCCTCGCCCTCGACACGGTGGTCACCTCGAACCCCGAGCGGCAGGAGCAGGCGAGGGCCGAGTTCCCGGACGTCCGCCTCGCCGCCTCCCCCGACGAACTGTTCGACCGCGCCGGCGAGCTGGACCTGATCGTCATCGCCTCCCCGAACCGGACGCACGTCCCGCTGGCCACCGCCGCCCTGAAGGCGGGCCTGCCGGTCGTGGTGGACAAGCCGGTCGCCGGCACCGCCGCCGAGGCGCGCGGCCTCGCCGCCCTCGCCGAGGAGCGCGGCCTGCTGCTGTCGGTCTTCCAGAACCGCCGCTGGGACAACGACTTCCTGACCGTCCGCAAGCTGCTGGAGGAGGGCGAGCTGGGCGACGCCTGGCGGTTCGAGTCCCGCTTCGAGCGCTGGCGCCCGCAGCCGAAGGGCGGCTGGCGCGAGTCCGGCGACCCGGCAGAGATCGGAGGTCTGCTGTACGACCTCGGGAGCCACGTGGTCGACCAGGCCCTGGTCCTGTTCGGCCCGGTCACCCGGGTGTACGCCGAGACGGACATCCGCCGCCCCGGCGCCGAAACGGACGACGACACCTTCATCGCGCTGACGCACGCGAGCGGTGTCCGCTCCCACCTCCACGTCTCCGCCACGGCGGCCCAGCTCGGCCCCCGCTTCCGGGTGCTGGGCTCCCGCGCGGGCTACGTGAAGTACGGCCTCGACCCCCAGGAGGCGGCCCTGCGGGAGGGACTGCGCCCCGGACCCGGCTGGGGTACGGAACCCGAGTCCCTGTGGGGCCGGACCGGCGCCGGCGAGTCCCCGCTGACCGGCGGCGGTCACCCCGTACCGACCCTGCCCGGCGACTACCCCGCCTACTACGCGGCCGTGGCCGAGGCCCTGGCCGGCGCCGGCCCCAACCCGGTGACCGCGCTGGAGGCCGCCGCCGCCCTCGACGTACTGGAGGCGGCCCGGCGCTCGGCCCGCGACGGTGTGGCGGTGGCGCTGTGACCGACCACCCCCGCATCACGCCGCGGTTCGCCCCCGAGCTCACCCCGTCGGTCGAGGAACTGGAGGCGCAGGAACGCCGGCTGGTCTTCCGCCGGTTCACCCACGAGGACGCCTGGGCCCTCGGCTGCCTCCTGGTCGAACTGGCCCGGGAGCGCCAGGCCCCGGTCGCCATCGACATCCACCGCGCCGGACAGCAGCTCTTCCACGCCGCCCTGCCCGGCTCCACCCCCGACAACGACGCCTGGATCGCCCGCAAGCGCCGTGTCGTGGAGCGCTACGGCGCCTCGTCGTACCTGGTCGGCGCCCGCTTCCGGGCCAAGGGCTCGACGTTCGAGGAGTCCTCCCGCCTCGACCCCGACACCTACGCGGCCCACGGCGGCTCGTTCCCGATCCATGTCGAGGACGTGGGCGTGGTCGGCACCGTGACCGTGTCCGGCCTGCCGCAGTTGCAGGATCACCGGTTCGTGGTGGAGGCGCTGGAGCAGTTCCTGGCGCGGGATTAACTGGAGGTTCCCTCCGGTTGGCACCGGTGCACGGCCACCACGGCACAGCACACGACGGAGGGACACGAACCGATGAGTGAGGCGCTGAAGGAAACCGTCGGACGGTACGGCGTCTGGAGCGTTGCCCTGCGCTCGGAGGACCCCGCCCGGCGCGGTGAACTGGCCGAAGCAGCAGCAGAGTTGGAGGAACTCGGCTACGGAGCCGCCTGGCTGGGCGGCAGCAGCGCCGCCCAGCACGCCGTACCGCTCCTCTCGGCCACCGACAGGCTCGTCGTCGGCACCAGCATCCAGAGCATCTGGCAGTACGAGGCCGAGGCGAGCGCGGCGGCCTTCGCCGAGGTGGAGGCGGCCCACCCCGGCCGCTTCCTCCTGGGCCTGGGCGTGAGCCACGCCAAGCTCGCCGACCAGTACCGCCGCCCGTACTCGGCCCTGGTCGCCTACCTCGACGCCCTCGACAAGGCCGGGGTCCCCGCCGGGCGCCGCGTGCTGGCCGCCCTCGGCCCGAAGACGCTGGAGCTCTCCCGCGACCGGGCGGCGGGCTCGGTGCCGTACCTGGTCACCCCCGAGCACACCGCCCAGGCCCGCGAGATCCTCGGCGGGGCCCCGCTCCTGGCCCCGGAGCTCAAGGTCGTCCTGGAGACCGACCCCACCCGTGCTCGCGCCCTCGCCCGCGAGAGCCTCGCCATGTACCTCGCCCTGCCGAACTACACCAACAACTTCCTGCGCCTCGGCTTCACCGAGGACGACCTGGCCTCGGGCGGCAGCGACCGGCTGATCGACGCGGTGTTCGCCTGGGGCGACGAGGACCGCGTACGGGAGCGGATCGACGCCTTCCACCAGGCGGGCGCGGACCATGTGGCCCTGCAGGTGGTGCACGACGGCCCGGGGGACGCCCTGCCGCGGGAGGAGTGGCGGAAGCTGGCTTCGCTCCTGGCGTGACCGGATCGGCCTACGGGCGCGGGGCACACGCGGTGCCCCGCCCCTCCCGGGGAGCGCCTACGCGTCCTTCAGCTCCTGCCGCTGCCGCCCCAGCCCCTCGATCTCCAGCTCGACCACGTCCCCGGCCCGCAGGAACGGCTTCGGCTCGGGCCGCCCGAGCGCGACGCCCGCCGGCGTACCGGTGTTGATGACGTCACCGGGGTAGAGGGTCATGAACCGGCTCACATACCGCACGACTTCCGCGACCGGGAAGATCTGCTCGGCCGTGGTGCCGTCCTGCTTGAGCTCTCCGTTCACCCACAGCTTCAGCGAGAGCGCCTGCGGGTCCGGCACCTCGTCCGCCGTCACCAGCCACGGCCCCAGCGGGTTGAACGTCTCGCAGTTCTTGCCCTTGTCCCAGGTCCCGCCCCGCTCGATCTGGAACTCCCGCTCGGACACGTCGTGCGCCACCGCGTACCCGGCGACATGCGCGAGCGCCTCCTCGTGCGACCCCAGATAGCGGGCCGTACGCCCGATGACGACCGCCAGCTCCACCTCCCAGTCGGTCTTGGCGGACCCGCGGGGCACGAGCACGGTGTCGTACGGCCCGACCACCGTGTCCGCCGCCTTGAAGAAGATGACCGGCTCGGCGGGCGGCTCGGCCCCCGTCTCGCGGGCGTGGTCGTGGTAGTTGAGCCCGATGCACACGATCTTGCCGATCCGCGCGAGGGGCGGTCCCACCCGCAGCCCGGTCGCGTCCAGCACGGGCAGTTCCCCGCCGTCGGCGGCGGCCCGGATCCGGCCGAGCGCCGCGTCGTCGGAGAGAAGGGCCCCGTCGATGTCCGGGACGATCCCCGACAGGTCCCGCAGGGTTCCCTCGGCGTCCAGCAACGCGGGTCGCTCCGCCCCCGCCGTACCGACTCGCAGCAGCTTCATGGTCACCATCTCCCTCGATCGCGGGCGCCCCGCCGATATGTGCAGCCATCGGAGGACTGGTCGATCGTCCAAGGCAAAGGTGCAGTCCGCAAGACCTGGTTCACGTACTGGACCGTCATCATCGGCCGTCACCGGTAGAGCGCCGCCCGCTCCACGGCACTCCACGTCGTGCTGGTGACGACGTACAGCGCGGCGGCCAGCGGCATCACCGCCACGGAGACGAGGGTGAAGAAGGACATGAACGGCATGACCTTGCCGAGCGCCGCGAACCCCGGCACCTCCCCGGCGTCACCGGCCTTGCCGGCGTTCCCGATGGGCAGCGGACTGCCCTCGGCGGCGGCCATCCGCTTCGTACGGCGGTAGGTGAAGGTCGCGACGGCGGCGACGACGGCGAACAGCCCCAGGTAGACCAGCCCCGCGGCCCCGAAGACCCCGCCGTCGGCCAGGGCGTCGGCCCAGCGTCCGCCGAGGGGCGCGGCGAACAGCTGGTGCCCCAGCAGCCCGTTGCTCTCCCCGCCGACGGTCGAGCTGGAGAACAGGTGGTAGAGCAGGAAGAACGCGGGCATCTGGCACAGGCTCGGCAGGCACCCGGCCAGCGGGGAGACCTTCTCCTTCGCGTGCAGCTCCAGCACCGCCTTCTGCAACCGCTCCGGGTTCTTCGCGTACTTCTTCCGCAGCTCGGCGACCTTCGGCCGGAGCGCCGCCTGTGCACGCTGCCCGCGCGCGGCGGCCCGGGAGAGGGGGTGGACGAGGAGCCGTACGAGCGCGGTGAACAGGACGATCGCGGCGGCGGCCGAAGAGGCGTGGAACAAGGGCTGGAGCAGATCGGCGAGCCGCTCTACGAGATGCGCGAAGACGGACATGGGTGAGCCCTCCGTGGGTCACGTCGTGCCGGGACAAGAACATGGCGGCATGACGACCCGCGCGGGGTCACGGACAGGAGGTGTTCGCCCTACGCGGTGGTCGTCGCGAGGGCGTGCCCGGGTGCCCGGGGCCGGCGGCGCCCCGAGGCGTCGGGGTCCCGCTGCGGCAGGAACGCCGTACGGCGGGCCCGGTCGCGGATGGCCGTACGAATACGCGTGGGCGGCACGGCGGGCACGCAGCGCGCGGCCATCAGGCAGCACACGGCGAGCGCGGCCCCGACCGCGGCGGTGGCGGTCGCGGCGAGGGCGACGGTGGTGGAGAGGCTGCCGGTGTCGAGCAGCGCGACGGAGAGCAGGAAGACCAGCAGGGCGACGGCGGGGCGTGCGGTGGCCCAGTTGCGCACCATCGAACGTCCCCTCCTCACCATGTCAACTGCTATGCCGTTCCTACCACTTACCGCAATCCATCGTACCGGATGGATCGAACTCACCAAGCCCGATCGGTCGCCCCCGATCCTGAACGTACTCACATGCCGCACGGCCACGAACCGACCGCACTCGAACCGCAACGCCCCCCATCCACCGCTGTCCTGGTAGAGAGCCTGGAGCGGCTCCGGATTCACGAGCAGCCCTGCGAGGTCTGCCATCTCGCCTTCACACCCCAGTCAGAACGGCAGAGAGGAACACTGCCATCGGCCGCGAATTCAGCGGGCCAGGAATGCGTCGACTGCCGGTTTCACGTACGACGACAAGTCGGTCAGCAGAGTCAGACCCGCTTCGAGTTCACGAGCAAGCTCCGGATCCGCCGCCCACACGTCCGGGCTCCTGGTGACCACCGCAGTCAGCAGCTCGTCATCGTAAAAGCCACCCGCCGCCTGGGCCGGTGCCGTGTCCCGCAGGATCTCCACAGCCAGGGGGAGCAACCACGTCAGGCCCACGTCCTGGCCGATCAAGCGCGCCAGTTCATGGGATTCCAGCGTTCCAACAGGGCGCCGGCGCCACTCGTAGACAGTCCTGACCAGCGACGTCGTCTCCGTCGGCGGGTCACCCCAGCGTTCGCCGTCCAGTTGTTCAAGCGACCGGTTGCGGTCGATCGGTGTGAGCATCATCAGGTCCTTGTCAGCGAGCGGAGGTGATTACGGCGACCCATTCGTCGGCCCTGGCGAGCACGGGACCGGTCACTTCCTCGCCGCCGGCGACGTGGGCGAGCCATCGCAACTCGTCGCAGGCGAAGAAGGACTCACCCCACGAGTCCACCCAGATGCGGGCCTCCCGGTCGCCCGACTGCGTCAGATCCCACCAGGCCCAGCCCCGGAACTCGGAATCGGGGTCGAGCTGGTAGAGCCATTCCTGGATCTCCCAGCCCTCTGCCCCCTGCCCCGCACCGACGAACCAACCGGGCAGCGTCTCGGTCGGCAGATCCCCGCCGTCGAACGACTGCGACACCGCCAGCCGGAGGGCGGGGCCCAAAACGGACCGTAGCCGTGCGTCGAACTCCGCGACCGGACAGTTCGTCCGCACATCGAAGGCCGTCAGAACGGGAGGTGCGTCCGCCGGTGACGGCCGACGCGAGAGCCGGATCCGCTCCTGCTCGATGTCCTCGATTTCATGAAACATGTCTGAGGTTCTCCGCCAGCCTTCCTGCAACACCCACAGAGCGCCCCTTCAGCGCCCTCAATGTAGCGAGTTGACTGCATCGAGGTGTTCGCAGACGATCGCCCGCAACTGCTCGTTCGTCATGTCGTCCGCGTCCCGGAGGTCCGGGTCGATGACGTAGTCGTCGAGCGCGTAGAACACCTGGTCAAGGATGCCGGAGAACGGCTCCCGCAGCCGTTCGCGGCGTTCAAGGGACCTTCGACGGGCGGTCAGCCATGACTCGGCGAAGGCCTCCGCGCTGATTGCACCGGCTGCGAAAGATTCCATGAGCGACACTTGCTCCGCAGTGGCGGATTCCGGAGCAACGTCGCGCTTCGACGCCCATGCCGTCTGGCGCGGCTGGAATCTCTTTGAGACCTCGGCGAGAGCAGGGCGGTTATGACCGACTCCCTTCGCATACCGCTTGAAGTCGATGATGGCCTGGTCGACGCCCTCGGGGACGCTGCGCCGGATGAACTCACCACTTCCGGCGATCAAGGAGTACCCCGCGTCTGTCATCAGCAGCGCACCGGCAAGGTCAGGCAGCACGACCAGGAACTTCTCGTCGCTCCACGGGAGTCGGTCGAGCAGGGATTCCCGGGTCGCGGGGATGACGAACTCGCGGTGGTCGTCGTCGACGTCCTTCAGGCGGCAGGCGATGACGTGGGTATGCCCCGTCTGCCTGGCGCCGACGCTCACACGGTCGACCGGATGACCACCGATGCGCCTGTGAAACCTCAACGGAACGACCTGCTTGTCACCATTGCGGAGCCACTCGTCACTGAAGGAGTTCGACGACGTGAGGACGGTGTTCACGAGTCGGTTGCCGGCCATGGGACCTTGCTCGACATCCCATACGCGCCTCATTGCACGGAACGTTGGGCAGAAACGATCACTACGCCCTTCTCGAGCAGGGTGACACCCTCCCCGGTCAAGCGGACCTTCGCGTTGTGGGGTGGGTCGACGAACTCCACCCGGCGCCCGTAGCGGTCAATCCAGTCGACCGCTACACGAGAACACGCGACCGACGGATCCGACGCCGACTCGACACCAAGCTCCTCGCCAGGGCGCACAACTCCGCCCACGCACCGCACGACGCACGTCGCCGAGGAGAGCTCTCTCTCCTCGACTGCGTACACCTGGAGTTTTCCTGGCACGCGATCACCCCTGCTCGTAAGCTCCACATTGAACGACTGGAACACAGCCAGCCGGAGAGAGGGCACAGTCGCCAGATCACGACTTCTCACCACTGGCGCCATGCGCGGCAAGCCACGACGCGAAGTCTTCCGGCCCGTGCAGGTACTGCCCAGGCCCCACCATGAGGTCAGCACCGGCCAAGCGGTCAAGGGCGGCCCAGATCCTGTCGTCACGCAGTTCAGGCGCGTCCGACTCCATGAGGCTCATTGCCCAATCGGCAACCTCGTCACGGCCGGCTTCTCCTCCGGCGAGGCGGCGCAAGCGCCAACCGATCTCCGCACGGTGAGAGGCGCGGGTCGTCACTTCAGCTCCGAATCACGTCGAATTAGTGTTCAGAGACCCTTGGGCAGCGACGCAAGGAATGACTCGATTTGCGGTTTCACGTATTTCGACACGTCGGTAAGCATGGTCACAGTAGTTTTCAACTCACGGGCGAGATCAGGGTTCGCCTCCCAGACCTCCGAGCTCCTGGTAACCAACGCATACAGCAGGTCGCCGTCATAAAAGCCACCCGCAGCCACCTTCTCCCGAAGCATCTCCACACCGAGCGGAAGCAGCCACGGCAAGCCGACATCCTGGCCGATCAGACGGCGCAACTCATGAGGCTCCAACGTTCCAATAGGACGCCGACGCCACTCGTAGACAGTCCTGACCAGCGACGTCGCATCCGCCGGCGGGTCACCCCAGCGTTCACCGTCCAGTTGCTCGAGCGTCTTTGTGCGGTCGGCTGACCGGGGCATCGTTCGGTCCTCTCGTGGCGCACCATCATGGCCGCCGGGATGGTTGTGCCGTACTGCGATCATGTTAGCGCTACGGTCATCGATGACCTATGGAGTGCAGGAAGCCGTTCAGGCGGTCGAGTTCCTGAATGGTTTCCTTTCGCTTCCTCAACAAGACCTCCATGCCTCGTTCAGTAATCGACTCCGGGGGCCTCTGTATTTCCTTTTCGAGGGCTATTCGAACGTTGTCCAAGCCGCTGCGCGCCTCCTGCAACTCCTGAATATGATTGAATGGCGTGCCGTTCGCCTTCCGTGCCACAACTTCACCCTGAGACTCACGACGTGCGGCATTGTAGTGGTTGTGGTTCCGTTGCGCATTGATCTCCCCGAGCGGGTCTTTCTTTATGTTTTCAAGTTTCCTTATCGCATCCATCGCCTCCGTACGCAACCCCAGCTCACGGCATTTCGGAGCGAGTCCTAGGGGGTCGGCCCATGTCAGAGGGTTATGGACGTATGTGCTGGGGTTCGGCGCAGGAATCAGCCCGAGCGGGTCTTGTGTCAGATAACGGGCGTTCTCAGGGTCGTAATATCGAAAGTAGTTGTAATGGAGACCCGTCTCGGGATCGTAGTACTGACCCGGAAACCGCAAAGGGGTGTAAGCCGTATTGTTCGTCGGCCACGCGGTCTTCCCCCACAGCGTGGACCGGGCACGCCATGCGAGGGTGCCGTCTTCGTCGAGGAGCTCTGCGGGGGATCCGACAAGATCGGTGACGATCGCGAAGAAGCGGGAGTCGATCTCCTCCTGGGGAACGTCGGCCAAGGTGAGGCGTTCGCTCTGGACGAGTGGGTGCAGACCATCGTAATTCCAGGTGAGGGTCACCTGCTGGGATGAATCCGCCACGCTGGTCGTCTGCTCGCACAGGGTGCTGGCATCCCAGACGAAGTCAATCCGTTCCATCACAGACCTACCGTCATCCGCCAGCCGGTGCTTCGCAATGCGGCGCCCCAGAGGATCGTAGAGGTAACGCCATCTCGTGCCGTCCGGCGTGACGACAGACGTGAGTCGGTCTTCGGCATCCCAGGTGTAGCGCCAGGTATCGGGCTTGCGGGAAAGCCTGGTCTTTTGGCGCAGGGTAATACGGCCCTGGGCGTCATGTTCGTAGCGGACGGATCCGGCCCATGAGATTCGGTTGCCTTCGTAACTGCGTGGTCCGGTAGCCTCGTGCCCTGGGTAGTTGGCTGGCCATTCCGCGCTGGTCTGGTTACCAACCTCGTCGTATGCGTAGCGCTCGGTCCAGTTTCGGGCCTCCACGGCCGTGACCCGCCCTGCGGCGTCAAGGGTGAATCGGCGGCTGCCGTTCAAGTCATCGTCCAGGCGGACGAGGTAGCCGTCCGGACCGTAGGTGTAACTCCGCTGCTGAACGGTCTGGCCGTCCCGCCGGGTCGCTGACTGGTGTGTGAGACGTCCGACCGCGTCGAAAACGCTGGTCACGGCAAGCGAGTCACCGATGCGTCGGACCAGTTCCCTGCCGGCTCCATCGTGCTCACGGTTGATGGTTCGACCTGCGGCGACCAGCTCGACGAGATTGTCTGCGGCGTCGTAGGCAAAGGTGCTGACCGCTCCGCTGGGCGTGACGCGGCCGGTCTGGCGCCCCGCGGCGTCATACGTGTAGGTGGTGCTGCGTCCGTTGACCGTCTCCACGGTCAGGTTTCCGCACTGATCGAACTGCCGGATCAGCGTCGCGTCCGGGCCCGACGCGTGCGACAGCCGACCGTCGGGCCCGTATGCGTACGTCGTGACCTGGCCGGCGGCATCTTTGCGGACGACCTGGCCGAGTATGTCGCGCTCGAAGCGGATGGTCTGCCCAAGGGCGTTGGTCCGGCTGGCGACTCGACCCGCCTCGTCATGGGTGTAGCTGAGTGTTCGACCGTCGAAGTCCCTCTCGGCGACCAGTCGGCCTCCCGCATCGAACTCGTAGTGCCAGGCGCGGCCCGCCGGATTGGTGACCTGAGTCAGGCGCAGCTCAGTGTCATGGGTGTACTCGTACCGCATACCGCTGGGGTCGGTGCGGGCGATGAGCACGTCGAAGTCGCCGTACTCGAAGCGGGTCACCGCACCCTTGGGGTTGGTGTGGGCAGTGCAGTTGCCCTCACCGTCGTAGCTCCAGGATTCTGTGTTGCCGTCGGGAGGAGTGCGCCGTGCGAGCAGTCCTTCCGTCGTCCACTCGAGACGCGTTGTGGCACCCAAGGGGTCCGTGATCGCAACGGTGCGCCCAAAAGCATCACGCTCGTACACCGTCACGCTGCCGAGCGGATCCTGGATCTGCAGAGGGATTCCGGCCCCGTTGCATCGTACGGAGGTGGTGTGTCCAAGTGCGTCGGTGACCGAAACGAGCTGACCGGCCCGGCCGTAACGGAAGCGGGTGATGGCTTCGCCTGGTTCACTGACGGCTACGCGATTGCCGCGTTCGTCGTAAGTCTGTCGCAGGACGGTGCCGCTCGAGTCCGACACCGTCTCGATCAGTCCTAGAGCGTTGTACGCGGCCGTTGTTTCGTGGCCATCCGGTCGCACCACTGAGACCACGTTTCCGAGATCGTCGTAATGCAGCCGTGTTACGTGGCCCAAGGCATCAGCGACAGCAGTGAGTTGACAATGGTCGTCCCATTCCTGCGCTGTGATGTTCCCGAGCGGGTCGATCTCACGAGTGAGGCGCAGCGCTTCATTATGTTCGTAGACGCGCGTGTGGCCGAAGGAGTCGGTGACGCGGGTGGTCCGGGTAGCGGTGTCGTAAGTGAGGATGGAGGCGAGGGCGTCGCCGGTGCCGCCAGTGGCGATCACGCGCCCCTCGTCGTCGTAGGTGTACCAGTACGTGGTGCCATTTCGGTCGGTCCAGGACGTGATGCGCCCCTCGGCGTCATAGGTGTAACGCATCGGCAGACCGGAGGAGTTGATCTCCTCGGTCAGGTGCCCGTCTTCGTCGTAGCCGAAGGTGAGCAGCGTGGTGCCGGGCCGATCCGGGGCGCCCGGGTCGAGCAGCCGCAGCCCGGTGATCCGAGAGCGGGCATGGTCGTGGTCGAGGGCGATGCGGTAGCCGCCCGAGTGGACCACCGCGCCGGGAACGTCGCCTTCCTCGTACTCGATGGTGATGCGGTTGCCGTTGCGGTCCTGGATGTGCTGCAGGGGCAGGTCGACGGCGGTGTGGCCGACCGCCGGGACGGGGCTGTGGAACACGTACGTCAGTCCGGTGTCGGGGTCGGCGACCCGGACGGCTCCGTCGGTCTCGGTGTCCCAGGAGAGGGTCAGGCGGGAGCCGGGGGTGTCCGGGCGGACGGGTTCGTCGGTCTCGGCGTCCGGGAACGGGAAGCAGAGGCGGGCGCCGTCCGGGGCCGCGTACACCAGGCCCTCGTCGTGGGCCTGGACGCGCTGGTCGAGGGTGGAGGCCCAGGAGGGACCGAACCAGCCGCCCCACCGGTACGACGATATGTGCGTGCGCTCCAGGATCAGCGGGAGCACGCCGGGAAGCCGCACGTCCACGCGGGGCAGGGACATGTCCCCGGTGGCCACGTCGATCGGGTCCCGCACGAACTTCTTGACCATGTTGCGGATCGAGGCGGGCAGCTTGTTGAAGCCCGGGTTGAGGCTGAGCCGCTCGAACGCGGCGCAGTTCAGCTTCAGGCCCTTGGCCAGTTCCGCGAGTTGGGCGGGCTTGAGGGCTTTGAGGCCCTTGCCGAGGGCTTTGCCCAGCACCCCGAAGCCGACTCCCAGCAAGGCGCCCTCGGTGAGGATGCCGGCCAGTTTGTCCGGATCGGTGAACGCGCCCGGGTCCTTCAGCAGCGTCTCGAACGCGGAGAACTTCGCCCCCTCCGCCGCCATCCTGCCGACCTCGGCGACCCCCCGGATCTCCTTCAGCGCCTTCAGCGCCCGCTCCACCCCCCGGATGACCTCCATCACCCCACGGACGACGGAGCCGAGGGCCGTCCCCTCCTCCTCGATCCGCCCGACCAGCGCCAGGACCTTCAGCGCCCGCTCACCGGCCATCAGCGTGGAGGCGACCTCCGACGCACCGGCGGTGAGAATCGACAGCGCGAGACCCGCGATCTCGAACTCCACGATCTCGGCGAGGATCACACCGATCTCGGACAGCAGCTCATGCGCCTTGTCCGCGAAGTCGTCCAGCGCCTTGGCGCCCTCCCGCAGCGAGTGCGCCATCTCATTGGCGGACTTCTGGGCGTTCTTCGACCGCTTGTGGAAGGCCTTGGCCGCCTTCCCCTCCCACTCCACCCCGGACAGCGCCCGCTCGGCCGCCGACGACGCGTCCTCCAGCCCCTTCGCGAGATGCCGCCACTTCTTCGCGATCTCCCGCACCCCGTCCGGATCCACCGCCGGATCGGAGATGCCCAGGAACTCCAGACCACTGGCGACCGAGTCGCCGAACATGTGGTTGAACTTGTTGATGTAGTGCAGCGGGTTGAGATCCACCATGACGCGCCCGCTCAGCCCTTCTTCGCCCGGGCCTGGGCCGCGAGCAGCAGGTCCAGCAGATCGAAGGCGTCGGACACCTCACCGATCAGCTTGGCCTCCGCCTCCCACTCCTCCTCCAGCTGCTTGGTCAGCTTGGAGAGGGTGGTCATGCCCTTCTCTATCTCGTCCTTCGCGCCCAGCAACGACCCCAGCGCGCCGAGCGCCTTCAGGTCGTGCTGCTGCTCCTTGAACTCCGCGAGCGGCTTCGCCGTGTGATGCCCCACGGTCCGCAGCCCGGAGGCCGCCTTGTGCATCGACGCGGCTTCCTTCTTCAGATCGGACATGCGAACCGCCCCCGTACTTCCCGGTACTTCCCGTGCTTCGCTCTGTGCACATGCCAACCCGACGACACTAGGGAGAGGGGTTATGGGGGAGGTATGGGCGACTTCAAGAGCGGGCAAAGATCCCGGCGCCGGCCCTCGCGAGTCGCCTACGCCCGAGGCCGCATCGACACCAACTTCCCCCAGACCACCATCCGGTACCGCGAAGTGAACTCCGGGGTGCACGTGGTCAGGGTGATGTAGTAGCCGGGAGCGCCGTACCCGTACGCGGGCTTGACGACAGACCGCGGTACGGCCCGTATGACCCCCGAGTCCCGGGACGACGTCTGCGGAAGGATCCGGTCGACGACGTACGTGTAGGTAGCCGTACGAGTCTCCACGCGCACCGTGTCCTCACGGCGCAGCCGCGGCAGGTGGCGGAAGGGCTCCCCGTGGGTGTTCCGATGCCCGGCGACCGCGAAGTTGCCCGCCTGGCCCGGCTGTTGGGTACCGGGGTAGTGGCCGACGTACCCCTGGTTGAGGACGTCCGGCTTGCTCACGCCCTCGGCGACCGGGACGCGCAGGCCGAGGCGCGGGATGGTGAGGATGGCGTAGGCCTGGGAGCGGCGGGGCCGTGTCGGGTCGGCGGTGAGGGCGTACGAGTGCTGCCCGGCGGAGGCCCCCGTACGCGACCCGGGTGACGGCGGCGTGGACGACATGGACGGCGTGGACGACGTACCGGCGTCGGAGGACGACGACCCCCCGGAGGAGAGGGAGCCGCTCCCGCCCGCTCCCCACTCCCACTCCCTCTCCAGCGCCTCCACCTTCCGCTCGGCCCCCCGCCGCGCCTCCCGATTGGTCCACCACAGCTGATGGGCGACGAGGAGCAGGAGCACCACCCCGACGGTCACCAGGACCTCGCCCCCGCCCCAGAGCACGCGCCGGCGCCGCGCACGCCGCCGCCGGGTGCTGTGCTGCACGACGGGAACCGGGACGGGGACGAGTACGGCTCGAACGACGGAAAGCCGCATACGCAATACGCCTCCTCAGCCGGGGCCGCCCGCACGATAAGGGCAGCGCCGCCAAGTCACCAGAGCCCGCTTCCTCCACTGGTTTTAAAAAGGGCTGTCGCAACTCTCGACAACCTCGCACACCACACCTGATGCTTCCTGTTGGCATGCGGGGGGACGAGTGAACGCCGTTCGGGACGACCGGCGTTCGAGCCGCACGGAGAGGCAGTACGAGCCATGATCCGACGCAGAACACTGCTGGCCGCCGCGGGAGGCGGCCTGCTGGGCAGCGCTCTCGCCACGGGCACCGCCCGCGCCGACGCGACGATCGCCGTCAACCCGTCGACGACATACGGCGCTTGGGAGGGCTGGGGCACCTCCCTGGCCTGGTGGGCGAACGTCTTCGGCGCCCGTGACGACTTCGCCGACATCTTCTTCACCACCAAGTCGGTGTCGTACGGCGGCAGGACGCTCCCCGGCCTGGGCCTGAACATCGCCCGCTACAACCTCGGCGCGTGCAGCTCGAACAGCGTGGGCGGGCAGAGCATGGTGGCCTCCCCCAACATCCCCGCCTTCAAGCAGATCGAGGGCTACTGGCAGGACTGGAACAACGAGGACCCCACCTCCTCGGCCTGGAAGTGGACGGCCGACGCGACCCAGCGGGCGATGCTGGTCAAGGCGACGACCCGCGGCGCGACCACCGAGCTCTTCGCCAACTCCCCGATGTGGTGGATGTGCCTCAACCACAACCCCTCCGGCGCCTCCGACGGCGGCAACAACCTCCAGTCCTGGAACTACCGCCAGCACGCCTCCCACCTGGCGGCCGTCGCCCTCTACGCCAAGAACAACTGGGGCGTGAACTTCGCGACCGTCGAGGCCTTCAACGAGCCCAGCTCCAGCTGGTGGACGGCGACCGGCACCCAGGAGGGCTGCCACATCGACGCGAGCGTCCAGGCGGCCGTACTGCCGTACGTGAGAAGCGAGTTGGACAAGCGCGGCCTGACGAGTACGAAGATCTCGGCCTCGGACGAGACGAGTTACGACCTGGCGCGCACGACGTGGAACTCCTTCAGCTCGACCGCCAAGGGCTACGTCAACCGCGTCAACGTCCACGGCTACCAGGGCTCCGGCGGACGCCGGGACCTGCTCTACACGGACGTGGTGACCACGGCCGGCAAGGCCCTGTGGAACTCCGAGACCGGCGACAGCGACGGCACCGGCATCACCCTCGCGAGCAACCTCCTCTACGACTTCCGCTGGCTGCACCCCACCGCCTGGGTCTACTGGCAGGTCATGGACCCGAGCTCCGGCTGGGCGATGATCGCCTACGACGCCGGCACGCTCCAGCCCGGTGCCGTACAGACGAAGTACTACGTCATGGCCCAGTTCAGCCGGCACATCCGCCCCGGGATGACCATCCTCGACACCGGCGTGAGCTACGCGGCGGCGGCGCTGGACAAGAGCGCCAAGCGCCTGGTGATCGTGGCGGCCAACACCTCCTCCTCCGCCCAGACCCTGACCTTCGACCTCTCCCGCTTCACCACGGTGTCGGGCGGCTCCGGCGGCCTGGTCCCCCGCTGGAACACGGTCACCACCGGCGGCGGCGACCTCTACACGGCACGCTCGGACACCTACCTCTCCGGCAAGACGGTGAGCGTGCCGTTCGCGGCGAAGTCGGTACAGACCTTGCAGGTGGACGGGGTGACGGTGTGAGGCGGCGGGCGGCGGCACGGCTGCCCCGCGGCTGACCGGCCCGACGGGGGCACCGGCGGCGGCCAGTGACCGTGGCCCTTCAAGGAGCTTGCCTCTCCTTTGTCACTGGTCGGCAGTACGGTGTCCCCCATGCGCCCCGACACGCCTGCCGAGAACGTCGACCACACCGCCGAGGCGGCACGCCTGGAGCGGACCGCCGGCCTGTACCCCGAGGACACCGAGGCCCTGCTCCTCCAGGCCGCGGCCCACCTGGAACTCTCCGGCGACCGCCCCGCCGCGACCGCGCTCTACGACCGTCTGCTGTCCTCGTCGGACGGCCTGGAGAACCCCCACCTGGTACGAGCCCTGAAGGCCTCGAACCTCTGGGAGTACGGTCACGAGGCCGAGGCCCGCGCCATCATCGACGGCGTCCGCACCTCCGCCCCGCGCGACCCGGCCCCCTGGGTGATCGTCGCCGAGTCCCTGGAGTCCCACGACGAGCTCGAAGCGGCGCACGACACCTTCACGGACGCAGCGACCCTCCTCCTGACGGATGTCGCGGAACCCCCGTACTCCGCCCACCCCCTGCTCTACGGCCGCCACCGCGTCCGCCGCATGCTGGGCCTCCCCCACGACGACTGGGACGCCGTCGCCGACACCCTCCACCACTCCGCCGTCTCCCTCGACGAACTCCACGACCCCAAGCGCGTGTGGTCCCTCGGCTCCTCCAACCCCGCCGAACTGGAAGCCGAGATCTCCCGCCTGCACGCCGAGCTCGGCGCCTACCGGGAGGCACTGTCCCGCCCGTTCCCGGTGGCCGTCCTGCACTGGCCCGCGGGCGAGCTGACGGAACTGGTCGCCGCGTATCCGGGGCTCGCCGCCGAGTACCCCTCCCACGAGGACCACCTCGCGACGATAGAGGCGTCGCTGCGGGAGCTGTCTTCCTCGGGCACGCCGAACCTGGGGATCGTGACGGGGACGGTGCCTTCTTACGAGGCGTTCGCGGCGTCGGAGGGCTCTTCGCCGGAGGACGTGACGTTGCTTCCGCAGTACGCGACGACGCTGGCCGCGCGGGGGCGGGCTGTGGCCTGGCCGCCGCAGAGTGGGGCGGGGTGTTGGTGTGGGGTGGGGGCGGTTTATGGGGCTTGCCATGGAATGTGACGAATAGGTCAGAGGCTATTCCCTGTCTTCCATGACCGAAGATAATGATGACATTCACTAAACCATGTCCTGAGGGGGGCCTATGGTCTGGCAGGAGCAGCATTCTTCCAAGCAGATGTCGACTCCGGACACTCCGTCCATCAGGGAACTGATGGACGATATGCAGCGAGGCCGACTGGCGATACCGGACTTCCAGCGAAGCTTTGTTTGGGACCCGGCAGACACGCAGAAGCTCCTTGTGTCCATCATTGCTCGCTATCCAGCCGGCACACTACTTTTCTGGGAGCAAAAGACGCCGCAAATTAGGAGGCGCCCTTTCGAGGGATTCAACGTTCACCTCAAGGAGTCCGCCACACTGGTCCTTGACGGACAGCAACGGCTTACGTCGATATTCCAAGCTCTAACCGGAACGGGCCCTCAACGGTTTTTCGTCGATCTTAATCTTCTAAGCTCACTGGATTCTCACGCACCAGGCCTCCTTGACGCCAGTCGTCTCGATGACGTGATCGTTTATCGGGAGCTCAACGCTAGATCCCTTCGTAGACGCCCTCCAGCTGACACGGCGGAAGAGATTAGACAATCGCTATTCCCGCTATCCCTTATCGAGTCCGACCGGATTGAAGAGTGGCTCGATGTCATGGAGGAGGCAGTAGAAGGCGGGGACTGGAAAGCTCTTCGCGGTGAGGTACGAGAGCTGGTACGAAAATACCTGCGCCCAATCGGAAATTACCGATTCCCCGTGGTTGAGCTGCCGGAAGCCACACCACTGGATGCGGTATGCCGAATCTTTGAAACACTGAACCGGACAGGCGTGAAACTCAGCGTCTTCGAACTGTTGGCGGCTCGGTTTTGGCCTGCGGGGGTTGACCTGCGAAGGGACTGGGAACGGGTGCAGCAAAAGCACCCAATATTGACGTCGTACGAAGTTGACGCATATTATCTACTTCAAGCTGTTTCACTCCGAGCAACGGCCGAGAAGTTCAGGGGTACCCCGAGGGCCAGGTCCGCTTCAGCTCAGCGTAGTGACGTCCTGGAACTTACCCCTACAGAGTTTGAAAAGTATTGGGATCAGGTTGCTCAGGGAGCCGCTCGCGCCTTGGCCTTCCTGCGCGATGAGTGCGGAGTGCTTGCCCCAAAATGGCTGCCCTATTCCATGATCCTCGTTCCTCTGGCAGCAGTGTGGCACGAAGTCGAGTCCAAGCGTTCTGCGGAGAGCGGCGCAGCACTGCGCAAGATCCGCCGCTTCTTCTGGTGTTCCGTTTTTTCGAGGAACTACGACCAAGGCGGCAACAGTCAGGCTGGAAAGGACTTCACCGACCTCACCTCCTGGCTCAATCAGGGAGAGCGAGTTCCTGAAGCTGTTGAGGGGTTCAGCTTCGCCGGCGAGGTCCTGGACACGGCACGAACCAACCTGCAGGCCCTGTACAAGGGTGTCATGGCGCTGACACTGAGCAGCGGGGCGCGAGACTTCCATTCTGGTTCGAACTTGACACCAGGAAAGATCTTGGAAGAGAGTGTCGACGCGCATCATGTATTCCCGAAAAAATACCTCGAAGACAGGAGCGACCCCGGAAACTCTGAGTTGATCCTCAATCGGGCGCTGATCGACAAGAGGACTAACCAGAGTATCGGCAAGCGAGCACCCTCGGAATACATCGCCACCATGGAGGAGGCGCTGGGGGAAGAGGAAGTGGCCGGTATCCTCCAGTCGCACCTGTTGCCCGCAGACCGGATCTCTCCTCTGTGGAACGACAACTACGGCGCCTTCCTTCTTATTCGGAAGGAGCTGGTGGTCAAAGCAATAGAGTCGGTCACTAGCGAATAAGGTGTTCGATCCCCCCTTCCTGGGCCGGCGAGTCCGGGGCTAGCTCTCTGACTTGCCTGCTGACTGCACGCCACTGATTCAGCGCCGAGCCAGAGGAGCGATGCGTTGTACGACGGTGTATCAGGGGCCGGCAGAATCCCGCCGGATGACGAAGCTACGCGTGCGCATACGTTCCCGGCGTCCTGCAGACCCGTGCGTACACGGAGGCCGTTCATCGCGCCTCTGAAGTGCAGTGCGGGGAGCGGGGAGCGGGGAGCGGGGAGCGGGGAGCGGGGAGCGGGGAGCGGGGAGCGGGGAGCGGGGAGTGCAGCACATGGTCGACATCCGTATGAAGCAACAGGAACTCCTCAGCGGGACGACCCACCGTATCTGGTGCGTGATCGATGAAGCGGTGCCACGACACAGAGTGGGGCGACGTCATGCGGAGACAGTTGCAGCACGTCCTCAACATCTCGCAACTGCCGCACGTCGCGGTCCAGGCGCCGCCCTTTTCAACGGGCGCTCACGCTGCTGCGGTTGGCATATTCGCCATCCTCCGAGGCCCGACTCCCGAGTTGGACGTCGTGTACATGGACCTGCTGGTTCGGGTGTCTCTTCATCGAGAAGCAGCTCAAGTTGGAGCGTTATGTGTTGGCGTTCGAATACCTCAGCGCACAAGCGCTCGACCTCAAGTCCTCGGCCGTATACGACAGGGAGTCGTGATGACCACACCTTCGATGCACCGATGGTTCAAGTCCTCCTACAGCGAGGGCAACCGGACCGAGTGCGTCGAGTGCGCGGGGATCAGTGATAGCGCCCTCGTACGGGATTCCAAGCGTCCGGAAGGACCGGTCATCGCGGTCCAAGGACCCGCTTGGCAGGCCTTCACAGCCGCTTGGGCGCTGACGCGGAAGTAGACCACGGGCTGCGCCTTTCCCCACATACTGACCCCCATGCCCCTCTACGACTCCCTCGGCCCCACGTACGCCCGAACCCGGCGCCCCGATCCACGCATCGCCGCGCAGATTCACGCCGCGCTCGCGGGTATGGCGGATGTGGTCAACGTCGGTGCGGGGGCGGGCTCGTACGAATCGGGGCGGACGGTGCTGGCGGTGGAGCCCAGTCGGGTGATGGTGGATCAGCGGCCGGTGGGGGCGGCGCCGGCTGTGCAGGGGGTCGCGGAGCGGCTTCCGGTTCGGGACGGTGGGGCGGATGCCGTGATGGCGCTGCTGACGGTGCATCACTGGAGTGACCTGGCGGCCGGGATCCGGGAGCTGCGGCGGGTGGCTCGGCGGCGGGTCGTCGTGCTGACGTGGGATCAGCAGGTGTTTCGGGAGCGGTTCTGGCTGGTGCGGGAGTATCTGCCGGAGGCGGCGGCGTTCGACGATCGTCGTGCCGTGCCGATCGGGGTGCTGGCCGAGCTGCTCGGCGGGGCGCGGGTGGAGACGGTTCCCGTCCCGCACGACTGCACGGACGGGTTCGGCGCCGCTTTCTGGCGTCGGCCGGAGGCCTACCTCGACCCGCGGGTGCGGGCGGGGATCTCCCTGTGCGCCCAGACCGGCGAAGAGGTCATCGCGCCCGGACTGAGCAGGCTCGCGGATGATCTGGCGACCGGCCGCTGGCACCGTCGGCATGCCGGGCTGCTCACCCTCGACGCCGTCGACGTCGGTTACCGGCTGCTGGTGACCGAGCTCTGACCCTGGGGTTAGGCTCGCGGCAGGGGTCAGCGGGAGACGGGGGTTGTGATCATGAGTGGGACGGTCACCGCGGTCAGCAGCAACGCCGAGTACTCGTTCACCAAGCCGAACCGGGAGAGCATCACCCTGCTCGCCGGGCTCGGGGTGGAGGGGGATGTGCACGCCGGTGTGACCGTCAAGCATCGGTCGCGGGTCGCGCAGGATCCCACGCAGCCGAATCTGCGGCAGGTGCACCTCATTCATGAGGAGCTCTTCGGGGAAGTCGGCGGGGCCGGGTTCCAGGTGGCGCCCGGGGAGCTCGGGGAGAACATCACCACTCGGGGGATCGATCTGCTCGGGCTGCCGGTGGGAACGCTGCTGGGGATCGGTGCGCAGGCCGTGGTGGAGGTGACGGGGCTGCGGAATCCGTGTCGGCAGATCGACCACTTTCAGCGGGGGCTGCTGAAGCAGGTCGTGGGGCGGAGTGAGGACGGACGTCCCCTGCTCAAGGCGGGGGTCATGGGCGTCGTGCGGGAGGGTGGCGTGGTGCGGCCCGGTGACGCGATCAAGGTGACGTTGCCGGCGGAGCCGCATCGGCCGCTGAAGCGAGTCTGAGGTTCTTTCGGGCGTTCAGGAAATCCACGAGCGTCTCGTACAGCCTCTCCGGCTGGTCCAGGTGGACGTCGTGCGAGGCGTCGCCGATGACCTGGACGTCGGTCGACGGGCGGCGGGCGCGCATGCCTCGTGGCCCAGGTAGGCCAGCGCCTCCGGCCTGGACCTGAAGACGGGGGGCAGGCGGAGGTGGTTGATCAGCGTTGCCGCGTCGCTCACCGCCGCCGCTCTCGTCATGTCCGGTGACATGGTCGCGGTAGGCGATGCGGGTGCCGTCCGGGGTGGTGAGGTGGCCGGCCGGGGCTGTGGTCTGTGGTCGCACGGGGCCAGGGTCGCCCGCTGTACCCGCCCGCCGCCACATGAATTCATCGACGGCGGCGGGCGGGCTCAAAGGAAGTGGTGATTGGAGGATATGGGCCCGGGCGGCCGGTGAAAGCGCAGTTGGGTGGGGTCGGGTGTGGCCCAGATCCTCCAATCACCCCCCGCTGAAGCCGCGCTGAGCCCCTCGCGGGCCTCCGTGCGCCGCCGGGCTCAGCAGGCGGTCACCGAGTACCGGAGAGGGTGGCTCGGCCGAAGAGGAGGGCGTAGCCGGGTGGGAGTTGGGCGAGGATGCGGGTGATCAGGTCGTCGCCGACCAGCTTCGGGAGGACGCTCAGGACCGAGCCGACGTGCCAGCGGGCGGTCGCGGGGGTCGCTCCCTCGACGCGGGCCGCGACGGACTCGACGAACTCGGGGGCCGTACGGGGGCGGGTGGCCGGGATTTGGGAGGCCACCACTTTGGCCGCCTCCCGGGGGAGGGCCCGGGCCAGGTCCACTCGTTCGTCGCCGATCACATGGGCGCCCAGGGCGGAGAGGACGGTGCGGGTGATGTGTTCCGCCTCGTGGCGGGTGGGGTAGCGGCCGGCTTCCCGGACCTCGTCGACGAGGCGGGTCCAGGCGTCGGCGTCCGCGTCGGGGGCGGGGCCGGTCGTGGTGTCGTACGGCGTCCGTGGTCCGCTCAGTGTCGTCGGCGTCGGCAGTGTCACTCGCGGCACTGTCACGGTCGGCACCGTCGTCGCGGTCATCGTGTGCGGGTTCCCTTTCCGGTCCGCCCGCCGCCTGGGCTGCGGCGGGCCTGGGTGACCTCGTCCCGCGGGCGGCCGGAGCGGCGGGGCCCACGGGACGCTTCTCTCCTGGTGCGGTCAGCTGCTGATCTGCTTGCGGCCGGTGTCGCCGCCGCTGATCTGGATGCGGCGCGGCTTGGCCTGTTCGGCGACGGGGATGCGCAGGGTCAGGACACCGGCCTCGTACGAGGCGTCGATGCGGTCCGTGTCGAGGGTGTCGCCGAGGAAGAGCTGACGGGTGAAGGTGCCCGTGGGGCGCTCGGCGACCAGCAGCTCCGCGCCCTCGGGGGCGGGGGACTTGCGCTCGGCGCGGACGTTGAGGACGTTGCGTTCGACGTCCAGCTCGATCGTCTCGGGGTCGATGCCGGGGAGGTCGAAGTGGACCAGGAAGTCGTCCCCGGAACGGTAGGCGTCCATCGCCATCGCGGACGGGCGGGCGGTGGAGCCGAAGACCTGCTGCGCGAGTCGGTCGAGGTCGCGGAACGGGTCTGTACGCATGAGCATCACGGGTCACTCCTCTCTGTGGGAACTGGGTGCGATGCCCTACGCCTTCTTATATAGCGCTAAGGAGGAAAGTTGACAAGCTCCGACTCAGGTTGGTTGCGGCGACCGGCTCGGGCGTTAGCCTCGGGGGCAGACCGAAGGAGGCAGGTATGGCCAGGGTTCCCAGCTC
The DNA here is from genome assembly GCF_055639495.1 of Streptomyces sp. NPDC039424. Classification (NCBI taxonomy): domain Bacteria; kingdom Bacillati; phylum Actinomycetota; class Actinomycetes; order Kitasatosporales; family Streptomycetaceae; genus Streptomyces; species Streptomyces sp. NPDC039424. Next base: position 160,215 of record NZ_JBVKAI010000004.1, on the reverse strand, counting down.
GGTGGTGGCCGCCACGGGGCTCGTCGGCGGGTACGGCGTCGCGCGCTGGACCGGGAAGCGGCAGCTCGGCGGGGCCGTGCTGGCCGTCGCCGGGGCCGCCGCCGCCCAGCAGTGGCGGCAGCAGGCCGGCGGGAAGGCCGCGGGGGCGCTGACGGCCGCGTATGTCGCCGCCTTCGCCGGGTCGCATCCGCTGGCCAAGAAGGTGGGCGCCTGGCCCGCCGTGTTCGGGGTGGCGGGGGCCGTGGCGCTGGCGTCGTGGGCGGTCGCCGACCGGCGCGGCTGAGCCGCCGGTCTCCCCCGGCTACGACACCTCAGACGACCGGAACGCCCGCCGATATCCCTGCGGGCTGGTCCCCACCACCTTCCGGAACCGTTCCCGGAAGGCCGTCGGCGAGCCGAAACCGGCCTGGGCCGCGATGCGTTCCACCGGGTACGGGGTCGTCTCCAGCAGGTACTGCGCGCGCCGCACCCGCGCCCGGTGCAGCCACCGCAGGGGCGTGGTGCCGGTCTGCTCGCGGAAGCGGCGGTTGAGGGTACGGGTGCTCATGCCCGCGTGGGCGGCGATCTCGTCCAGGGTGAAGTCCCGTTCGCAGTTGTCCTCCAGCCAGTGGAGTACGGGCTCCAGGGTCGCGCCCGCCGGGGCGGGGGGCTGGGCGTGGACGATGAACTGGGCCTGGCCGCCCTCCCGTTCCAGCGGCATGACGGACATGCGGGCCGTGTGCGCGGCGACCGCCGAGCCGTGGTCCTTGCGGATCATGTGGAGGCACATGTCCATGGCGGCGGCCGCGCCCGCCGAGGTCAGGAACTGGCCGTTGTCGACGTAGAGGACGTTCGGGTCGACGGTCACCTTCGGGTACATGCGTGCCAGGTCCGGCGCCGCGATCCAGTGGGTCGTCGCGCGCAGGCCGTCCAGCAGGCCGGTGGCCGCGAAGACGAAGGCGCCGACGCAGACCGAGGCGATGCGCGTTCCCCGGGCCGCCGCCGCGCACAGCGCCTCGGCGACGCCCGGCGGCAGCGGGGCGGTGGGGTCGGCGACACCGGGCAGGATGATCGTGTCGGCCTCCGCGAGCGCCTCCAGCCCGTACGGTGCCCGTACCGCGAAGGGCCCCGCCGCCACCTCGTCCGCCACCGAGCAGACCCGCACCCGGTAGGCCTCGCGGCCGTCCGGCAGCCGGGCCCAGCCGAAGGTGTCGATCGGGGCGGAGAGATCGAACGGGATGACCTGGTCCAGCGCCAGTACGGCCACGGTGTGCATGGCCAGAGGGTAGGCGTACGACGGATTGCCGCCAACCGCGTCGGGGAGTGGGCGGGGAGTGAGCAGGAAGTCGGCCTGCCTCGGCCACCGTTGCCTGGCGGGAATCCGTCGGCCCCTGGCAATACCGCCACTTCTCCGAGATCCGGCGCCCGCCTAGCGTCGGGCCGTGACCAAGTTTCTGCTCGTCGTCCACGTCCTCGCCGCGATCGTCGCGGTCGGTCCCGTCACCGTCGCGGCCAGCATGTTCCCGCCCAGCGCGCGCCGGGCCCTGGCCGCGCCGGACGATCCCGGGGCGGCGGGGACGGTACGGCTGCTGCACCGCATCTGCCGGGTGTACGCCGTCTTCGGCGTCGTCGTTCCCGTGTTCGGGTTCGCCACGGCGGGCCAGATGGGCGTGCTCGGGGACGCGTGGCTGGTCGTGTCCATCGCGCTGACCGCCCTGGCCGCGCTCGTCCTGGCCGCGCTGGTCCTGCCCGCGCAGGCCGCGATCGCCGAGGGTCTGGAGGCGGGAAGCGGCGGCGGTACGGGCACCGCGGTGACCACCCGTCAGGCGACCGTGCGGCTCGCCATGTTCACCGGGATGTTCAACCTGCTGTGGGCCACCGTGACGATCCTGATGATCGTGCGGCCGGGGTCGACCACCGGGGCGTGAGTTTCTGTTATCGGGGGCGTCCCGGCCCGTCTCCCTGGCATGCACGTGACTCGACACCTCACCCGTCGCGGCCTGCTGAAGGCCGCGGGAGCCGCCGGGGCCGCGGGAGCCGCGATCGCCGCCGTGGGCACCGGCGCCGCGGCGGCCGGCGGTGCCTTCGCGCACCCGGGCCTGCTGCACACCCGTACCGACCTCGACCGCATGGCGGCCAAGGTGAAGGCGGGTGCCGCGCCCTACACGGCGGGATTCGCCAAGCTGACCGCCAACCGGCACGCGCAGAGCGGCTGGCGGGCCGACCCGCAGGCGACCGTGTCCCGGGGAGCGGGCGGCCCGCAGAACTACGCCATCCTCTACAACGACGTACACGCGGCCTACCAGAACGCCCTGCGCCACCACGTCAGCGGCGACAGCGCCTACGCCGACACCGCCGTGGCGATCCTCAACGCCTGGTCGGCGAAGCTCACCTCGATCACGGGCAGCGCCGACCGGTTCCTCGCGGCCGGGCTGTACGGCTACCAGTTCGCCAACGCGGCCGAACTGGTCCGCGACCACCCCGACTTCGACCTCGCGGGCGCCAAGAAGCTGCTGCGGGAGGTGTTCTCCCCGCTCAGCGAGTCCTTCCTGGTCAAGCACAACGACGCGGTGGTCACCAACTACTGGCCCAACTGGGACCTGACCGCCATGGCCTGTGTGCTGGCCACCGGCATCTTCTGCGACGACCGGGCCAAGGTCGACCAGGTCGTGGAGTACTTCAAGAACGGGGCCGGGCTCGGTGCGGTGAGGAACGCGATCCCCGTCGTGCACGACGACGGGCTCGCCGAGTGGCTGGAGGCCGGCCGCGACCAGGGGCACGCGCTGCTCGGCGTCGGCCTGATGGGCACCGTCTGCGAGATGGCCTGGAACCAGGGCATCGATCTGTACGGCCACGACGACAGCCGCTTCCTCAAGGGCGCCCAGTACGTGGCCAAGTGGAACCTGGGCGGCGATGTGCCGTACACCGCCAACACCCGCAAGAAGGGGGCCGTCAACGGGTGGTCCGGCACGGAGACCGCCAGTGACGTGGCGGGCGTCGACCCGGCCATGGCCCGGCCGATCTGGGCGATGATCGCCAACCACTACACCAAGCGGCGGGGCCTGTCCGCCACCTACCTCACCCGGATCGCCGCCAAGGCCGCGCCCGAGGGCGGCGGCGGGGACTACGGCCCCAACAGCGGCGGGTACGACCAGCTCGGCTTCGGCACCCTCGCGTACACCCGGGACAAGGCGGCGGACCCGACGGCCACACCGACCCCGGCGGCCACCGCCGGCTCCGCCTCCGGCGCTCACCCGCAGACGGCCGGCTCTCCCTCGCCCGCCACCGACACCGGCCACGACCTCGCCGCCACCGGCTCGGGCGGCCTCGTCGGCTGGTCCGCCGCCGCGGGCGTCACGGCGGTCGCGAGCGGACTGCTCCTCCTACGGCGACGGAACCGGGAGCGCCACGAGACCTCGTAGCCCTCGCGCCCGCCGCTGCGCAGCCGCCCGCCCCACAACCGGCGGCACCGGCCCCCAGCACCTTCGCCTGGGTGCCACCGCCGCCGCGGCGGGCCGCGGCGACGGGGCCGGGGGCGGCGCGGGACCTCGTAACGCTGCCTGCCGCCGCTATGCCGTCGCCGTCTTCGAACTGGTCGAACCGGCGGAGCCCTTCTTCATCGACTTCGCCTTGCCCGCCGCGGCCGACAGGGGACGGGCGATGTCCTCCAGGGAGCGGCGTTCGGCGTTGACCGCGAGGAAGGCGGCCACCAGGCCGGCCGCGCACATCAGGGCGGCGCCGATCTGGAAGGCGAGGACCGTGTCGCCGACCTTGCCGGTGCTGGTGAGGTCGGCGAACAGCAGGGGGCCGCTGATGCCGCCGGCGGCGGTGCCGAGGGCGTAGAAGAAGGCGATGGACATCGCCCGGGTCTCCATCGGGAAGACCTCGGAGACGGTCAGGTAGGCGCTGGACGCGCCCGCGGAGGCGAAGAACAGCACCGCGCACCAGCAGGCCGTCAGGGTGGTGGCGCTCAGCGAGCCCCGGCCGAACAGCCAGGCCGTGGCGAACAGCAGCAGGCCGGAGAGCAGGTAGGTCGAGGAGATCATCACCCGGCGGCCGACCGTGTCGAAGAGCTTGCCGAGCAGCAGCGGGCCCAGGAAGTTGCCGACCGCGATGACGGCGAAGTAGTAGCCGGTGTGGTCGGCGGGGATGTCGAAGAACTTGGTGAGGATCGCGCCGAAGCCGAAGGTGATCGCGTTGTAGAGGAACGCCTGGCCGATGAAGAGGGAGAAGCCGAGCACGGCCCTCTTGCGGTAGGTGGCGAACACCGTACGGGCGATCTCGACGAAGGTGACGCTGCGGCGCTGGTGGATCTCCAGCTCGCCCTCGGGCTCGGGGAGCCGCTCGCCCTTGTCCGCCTCGACCTGCCGCTCGATGGAGGAGACGATCTCCTCGGCCTCGCGTTCCCGCCCGTGGATCAGCAGCCAGCGCGGGCTCTCGGGCACATGGCGCCGGACGAGCAGGATCACCAGGGCGAGGACGGCGCCCAGCGCGAAGGTGAGGCGCCAGCCCAGGTTCTCGGGCAGCAGACCGGTGTTGAGCGCGACGATCGACAGCAGCGAGCCGCCGACCGCGCCCAGCCAGAAGCTGCCGTTGATGACCAGGTCGACCCGGCCGCGGTACTTCGCCGGGATCAGCTCGTCGATCGCGGAGTTGATCGCCGCGTACTCTCCGCCGATGCCGAAGCCGGTCAGGAAGCGGAAGAGGAAGAACCACCAGGCCTCGGTGGAGACGGCGGTCAGGGCGGTCGCCGCGAGATACACCGCGAGGGTGATCATGAAGAGCTTCTTGCGGCCGAACCGGTCGGTCAGGCGGCCCCAGAAGAGGGCGCCGACGCAGGCACCGGCCACGTACAGCGCCGCCGCGATGCCGGTGACCTGCCCGGAGGAGATCGACAGGCCGCTGCCGGGCTCGGAGAGACGGCTCGCGATGTTGCCGACGACCGTGACCTCCAGGCCGTCGAGGATCCACACGGTTCCCAGGCCGATGACGATCGTCCAATGCCAGCGGGACCAGGGCAGGCGGTCGAGCCGGGCGGGGATGCTGGTGGTGATGGTCCGGCCGGTCGAGGCCTCGGCTGTGGTCATGGACTCCCTCCTCCTGACCTCCTCTCTCGAGGTCGGGAGACCGGGTTCCCGCGACCTTGGTCTCTACGCCCCCAGCCCCCGCGAGACGGCATAGATCAACAGGCCCACCAGCGAACCCACCACCGTGCCGTTGATGCGGATGAACTGCAGGTCACGGCCGATGTTTGCCTCGATCTTGCGGGTGGTGTGCTCGGCGTCCCAGCTCGCGACCGTGTCGGTGATCAGGGAGGTGATCTCCTTGCGGTAGGTGGTCACGACGTGCACCGCCGCGCCTTCGACCCAGCTGTCGACCTTGTCCTGGACCTTGGGCTCGGTGGCCATCCGGGAGCCCAGGGAGAGCAGGGAGGCGCGGACCCGCAGGCGCAGTTCGCTGCGCTCGTCCTCGGCCGCGGAGACGATCATGGATCGTACGTTGGTCCAGGCGGACGCGATCAGGTCCTGGACCTCGCCTCGGCCCAGCACTTCGCCCTTCAGGCGCTCCACGCGCGCGCGGGTGTCCGTGTCGGACTGCAGGTCGGAGGCGAAGTCGGTGAGGAAGCGGTCCAGGGCGCCGCGCGCGGGGTGGGAGGGCATGTCCCGCATCTCCGTGCAGAAGCGCAGCAGCTCCTTGTAGACGCGTTCGCCGACCTTCTTGTCGACGAAGCGCGGGGTCCAGCCGGGGGCGCCGCCCTGGACGGCGTCCATCACGGAGTCGGCGTGCAGCACCAGCCAGTCGTGCGCCCGCGTGACCACCAGGTCGACGACCCGTTTGTGGCCGCCGTCCGCGACGACCTTCTCCAGCATCTTGCCGATGCCCGGCGCGATCTCCTGGGCGTCGGCGCGGCGGGTGATCGCCTCGCCGACCACCGCCTGCACGTCCGAGTCGCGCAGCACGGTCAGCGCCCCGCGCAGGGCCGTGGCCAGCTCCGCCGTCACCCGGTCCGCGTGTTCCGGTTCGGCGAGCCAGGCGCCCAGCCGGCTGCCGATGCCGACGGCGCGCAGCCGCTGGCGTACGACGTCCTGGGAGAGGAAGTTCTCGCCGACGAACTCGCCCAGGGAGACGCCCAGGGCGTCCTTCTTGGTGGGGATGATCGCGGTGTGCGGGATGGGCAGGCCGAGGGGGTGGCGGAAGAGGGCGGTGACCGCGAACCAGTCGGCCATCGCGCCGACCATGCCCGCCTCGGCCGCCGCGGCGACATAGTCGGCCCAGGCGCCCGCACCCTCGTTCGAGGCCCACTTGGCGAGTACGTACACCAGTGCGACGAACAGCAGCATCCCGGTCGCCGTGAGTTTCATGCGCCGTACCCCGCGCTGCCGCTCCTCGTCCGCGGGGGTGAACGCGGTCATGGTGCGGTAGGACGTCGTGCCACTCTGTGTGGCCGGTGTTGCCGTTTCCGTACGTTCCATCTGCTCCACCCGTTCGGTGATCCCGCACACAATTGTCCCTTCCTGACCGACTAACGGAACAGAACGGGAGTTCCCGGCGTCTGTGTGGGCGGGCCTATGACGCATCATGGGCTCATCAGATCGGAGCCTTGGGCTCCCATCGCCCAAGGAGAACAACACAAGCATGACCAAGCGTCATGACGGGGGTGCGGGGATTTCCCCCACCAAGCACCGTGCCGTGCTCAGCGCGCTCGTCGCACTGGTCGTGGCCCTTTCCGCCGCCATCTACGTCGGGGTCGCGGCCGACGACGGCACCCCCAGCGGCACCCTCACCGGCAGCCGCCGCCACCAGGACACCTCCGCCGCCCCCGCCTCCACCGGCACCTGGGTCGGCACCTGGTCCGCCTCCCCGGCGGGAGCCGAGCCGGGCACCGAGACCGACGGCATGGCGGGTCGCTCGGTGCGCAACGTCGTGCACGCGAGCGCCGGAGGTACGAGTGCCCGCATCACGCTGTCCAATCTCTACGGCCAGTCGGCGCTGACCATCACCCACGCCACGATCGCGGTCGCCGTCGGTGACAACACCGCGGCGGCGGCTGCGGAAACGATGCGGCGGCTCACCTTCGGCGGCACCACCACCGTCGTGGTCCCGGCCGGCGGCCAGGCGGTGAGCGACGCGGTCCGCGTCACCATCCCGCGCGACACGGACGTCCTGGTCACCACGTACTCCCCCACCCCGTCCGGCCCGGTCACCTACCACCCGCGCGCACGCCAGGTGTCGTACCTCGCGGACGGCGACCACACGGAGGACGCCACGGCCGACTCCTACGCCGAACAGACCCCGTACTGGCGCTATCTGACGGCGCTCGACGTGCTGAGCAACGAGTCCGACGGCACCGTCGTCGCGCTCGGCGACTCCCTCACCGACGGCATCACCTCCACCGAGGGCGCCAACCACCGCTGGACGGACGTCCTGTCCGAGCGGCTGCGCACGGCCGTGGCGAGCGGCGCCGACCTGCCCCGCTACAGCGTCGTCAACCAGGGCATCAGCGGCAACCAGGTCCTCGCCAGCGGTTTCGGCCGGCCCGCCGACAACCAGAGCGGACTCGGCCGCTTCGGCCGTGACGTGCTCTCCCGGACGAACGTCAAGGTCGTCGTCATCGACCTGGGCGTCAACGACATACTCCGCAACCCTCGGCTCGCCGACCCCGCGAAGATCACCGAAGGGCTGCGTACCCTGGTCCGCCAGGCCCACGCCCGCGGCCTGAAGGTCATCGGCGCCACCCTCATGCCGTTCCAGGGCCACCGCGGCTACACGGCGGCCCGCGAGGCGGTACGGCAGCAGGTCAACGCCGAGATCCGGGCGGGCCGGGTCTATGACGCGGTGGTCGACTTCGACAAGGCCCTCCGGGACCCGTACAACCCCCGCCACCTGCGCTCCGACTACGACTCGGGCGACCATCTCCACCCCAGCGACAAGGGCTACCGGACGATGGCGGAGTGGTTCGACCTGCGGGCGCTGAAGGGGGCGGGCCAGGCGGAGCTGTAACCGCCCCGGCCCGGCGCGGGGGGTCTAGGACAGGTCCTAGTACTCCCCGCGCCCCCGTTCCAGCTTCTCCCGGCGCCGCTCCTCCTTCAGCCGCGCCCGCTCCGCCCTGGTGCGCTTGCGCTCCACGCCGACGCCGCCCATCAGGGCGAACCCGGACACGATCACCCGCGGAGCACCCGGCTCCGGCGGCACGCCGTCCTCGCGGTGGTCGAACCCGCCCATGATCCCGAAGCCGCGTACGACGACCTCCACCCCGGGCGGCACGACGACCTGCACCCCGCCCATGATCGCGACGCAGTTGATCTCCACCTCGTGGTCCGCGAAGTCCGCCTCGCGCAGGTCTATCTCCCCGCCGCCCCAGAAGGCGAAGGAAGTGAACCGCCTCGGCACCGTCCAGCGCCCCTTGCGCTGGAAGCCGGACATGACGGCGACGGCCCCCGAGGACGAGCCCTCCCCGCCGACGATCCGCCCCGACCAACCCGGGCTCGCGGCAGGCTCCTTGCGCATGGACACGGCGGGCGCGCTCCCCGTCCCGGGCACCGGCAGGTCACGGGTGACCGGCGCGAGCTCCCCGTAGGTACGCGCCTTGTAGGTCGCCTCCAGCCGCTCCTCGAACTCCTCCATGTCGAGCCGCCCTTCGGCCAGGGCGTCCCGCAGGACCTCGGCGACTCGTTCACGATCGGCGTCGGAAGCGCGCAGCTCCGGGGCATCCTCGGTCATGAAAGCAGCCTACGAGTCCCCCGGCGCCAGGGCTATGACACCGGCTCCTCCCGGTCGCCGCCCCGCTCCGCCCGCCCGGCCCGCTCCGCCTGCTCGGCGTACATCGTCGCGATCACCGCCTCGATGTCCGGCTCCCGCACCGACAGGTCCACCAGCGGGTACTCCGCCGCGATCCGCGCCACCAGCGGTGCCGCCGACTGCGAGGCGGGGAACGCCAGCCACTGCCTGGGCCCCTCCACCTTCACCACCCGTGCCGACGGCACCTCGACCGGCGGCAGCTCCCGCTCCAGGTCCACCACCAGGGTCCGCTCGCTCTCCCCGACCTCGTGCAGCCCCGCGAGCGGACCGTCGTACATCAGCCGCCCGTGGTCGATGACCATCACCCGCGAGCACAACTGCTCGATGTCCTGGAGGTCGTGCGTGGTCAGCAGGACCGTCGTGCCGCGCTCGGCGTTCAGCTCGCGCAGGAAGCCGCGCACCTTGGCCTTGGAGATGACGTCCAGACCGATGGTCGGCTCGTCGAGGTACAGCACCTCGGGATCGTGCAGCAGCGCCGCCGCGATGTCGCCGCGCATCCGCTGGCCGAGGGAGAGCTGACGGACCGGCACGTCCAACAGGTCGGACAGTTCGAGGAGTTCCACGCAGCGCTCCAGGTTTTCCTTGTAACGCCGGTCCGGGATGCGGTACATGCGGTGCATCAGGCGGTACGAGTCGACCAGCGGCAGGTCCCACCACAGCGTCGTACGCTGCCCGAACACCACCCCGATCCGGTGCGCCAGGCGGGTGCGCTCACGGGAGGGGTCGATACCGGCGACGCGCAGCCGGCCGCCGCTCGGGGTCAGGATCCCCGTCAGCATCTTGATCGTCGTCGACTTTCCTGCGCCGTTCGGGCCGATGTAGCCGACCATCTCACCGCGCGCCACACGGAAGGAGATCGAGTCGACCGCCCGTACCCGGCGCCGCTCCCGTTTCAGCAAGCCGGTCTTCTTGCGGACGTCGAAGACCTTCTCGACGCGGTCGAGTTCGATGAAGTCACGGTCCACTGCGAGGCCCGTTGCGAGGTCCATTGCGTGTCAACTCCCTGTACTCCGGTACGAGCGCAGTCCCGCCCGCCACGCCAGTCCCGCCGGCACGCAGCACGCCACCGCCACCAGTGGCGGCGCGAACGCCGTCCACTCCGGCAGCCCCAGCGGGTACGGCCGCCCCAGCACATAGGCCGCCGGCACCCAGTTGACGAAGGCCAGCGGCAGCACGAACGTCACCCCGCGCACCAGCTCCTTGCCGAACACCGTCGGCGGGTACTGCAACAGCGTCGTACCGCCGTAGGTGAACGCGGCCTGCGCCTCGGACGCGTCCTGCGCCACGAACTGGAAGGCGGCGCCCACCACGAACACCGCACTGAAGATCACCGCGCCGCTGAGCAGCATCACCGGCAGCAGCAGCACCTTGAGCGGGGTCCAGTGGACGTCCATCGCGGCGAGCGCGTAGCCCAGCACCAGCAGCCCCTGGGTGATCCGCGCGACACGGCGCAGCGCGAACCGGTCCGCGGCGACCTGCGCGAGCACCGGCGCGGGCCGCACCAGCAGCGTGTCCAGCGTGCCGTCGCGCACCCGCTTGCCCAGCCGGTCCGCCGAGCCGAGGCCCAGGTCCGCGAAACCGAAGGCCGTCGCGGACAGTCCGTAGAGGAACGCGACCTCGGGCAGCGAGTAGCCGCCGAGCACGTCGACCCGCGAGAACATCAGCAGGATCGCGACGAAGTCGAGGCCGGTCACCGCCAGCCCGCCGAGCACGGTGATCACGAAGGACAGGCGGTAGGCCATGGTCGAGCGGATCCACATCCCGGCGATCAGCCGGTAGGCCCGCAGCCCCTCCAGCACCCCGCCGGTCTCACCCACCCTGCACCACCACCCGCCGCGTCGCCACCGTCTGGAGCAGCCGCCCCGCCGCCAGCAGCACCACCGCCCACCCGCCCTGGAAGGCGTACGTCCCCCACGGACCCGCCTGCCCCATCAGGACGTCCGCGGGCAGCTGGAGCATCGCCGACCACGGCAGCATCCGTACGACCTCGCCGAGCGCCCCCGGAAAGGCGTTCAGCGGCAGCACCATCCCCGTGCAGAACATCCCGGCGATCATCATCATCTGGAGCACGCCCGTGCCGTCCAGCAGCCAGAATCCGCTGAGCGCCACCAGGAACCGGATCGCGAAGCTGACGATCATCGCGAGCAGGATCGCGACCAGGAACTGCGCCCACACCAGGGGATCGGCCGGCACCGCCATCGGGAACAGCAGCATCCCGAAGACGAAGGGGATCACCCCGCGCCCCATCAGCTGGAACAGCGACCGGCCCAGGTCACTGGCGAGCCACCACAGTTGGAGGTCGGCCGGGCGGTACAGGTCGATCGCCACGTCACCCGTACGGATGCGTTCCATGAGCTCGGTCTCGAAACCGCCGCCCTGCAGGGCCAGCGTCGCGAACAGCGCCTGCCCCACCCATACGTAGGTGACGGCCTGGGTCTGGTCGTAGCCGCCCAGATGGGGTCTCTCGTCCCACAGGGCCAGGTAGGTGTAGACGAGGATCAGCCCGAAGACGGTGTTGGTGAAGACCCCTGCCGCCGTCGCCGCGCGATACGTCGCGTACCGTCTGAACCCCCCTACCGCGACGGCCGCGTACAACCGTCCAGTGCCCACGTCGATCTACCTCCCGGGCCCTCGACACCGAAGCGCAGGAGCTTACTGCCCGGCCGGCGTGGCGATCCAGGCATTTTCCGTGCCGGACGCGTGCCGGGATCCGGGAACGGAACGCTTGGTGCGAGAGTCTTCAACTGGGGGGCAGTAGGCGTACTAGGGCGTACGGCGACGTACGACGTTACACAGGAGTCCGTGCACGACATGAGCGACGAGCCGCAGCCGCAGCAGCGACACCAGGGCGGGGCGCCGACGGAACCGCCGGCGGCTGAAGGGCCCGAGGAGCACGTGGGCAGGGAAGAGCGGGCAGAGAAGGCGGCCGGGGTGGACGAGCACGCGGGGACCGACGAGACGGGCGGTGCCGCGGCCGAGTCCGGTGCCGCCGACGAGTCCGGTGCGGTGGCTGAGGAAAGCCCGGCCGCCAAGGCAGACCCGGCGGCCAAGACCGCTGTGGAAGGGGCGGCGGACCGGCCGGCCGAGAGCACCCAGGTGCTCCGGCGCGTCCCGGCGGCCAAGGCGGGCGAGGACGCCCCGGCCGGCAAGGCGGCCGAGGGAGGCCCGGCGGCCCAGGCCGACGACAACACCCACGTCCTCCAGCGTGTCCAGGCGGCCAAGGCGGCCAAGGGCGGCGCCAAGGGTGGCCAGGCCGATCAGACGGGCCGGACGGCCCCGACCGGTGCGGCGGACAAGACAGGCGCGTCGGCCGGGGAAGGCGCGGCAGCCGAGGCCGCTCCGGCCGCCAAGTCGGTTCCGGCGGCCCGGGAGACCGAGAGCACCCAGGTGCTCCGGCGCGTCCCGGCGGCCAGGGCGGGCAAGGACGGCCAGGCCGACCGGACGGGCCGGACGGCCCCGACCGGTCCCGCGGCCAAGGCAGGTGCGGCGGCCGGGACCGGTGCGGCAGCGGGGGCGGGCGCCGCGGCGGCCAAGGCAGGCGCGGCGGCGGCGGCCAACGCGAGCGCGGCGGCCGGGGCAGGCGCGGCAGCGGCGAAGGCGGCCGGGACCGGCGCGGCGGGCGAGGCGGGCGAGAGCACTCAGGTGCTCCGCCGTGTCCAGGCGCCCAGGGCGGGCGCCGCGGCACCGGCCCAGGCCTCCGAGGAGTCGGCGGTGGCTCAGGCGGCGTCTCCCGAGGTTCCGGCCGCCTCGGCCGGGACCGGGGGGAAGAAGGGCAAGCGGCCCAAGCGGACCGGCTGGCGGCGGATCATCCCGAGCTGGCGCATGGTGCTGGGCACCTTGGTGCTCGGCATAGTGCTGATCGTCGGCCTGTTCTTCCTGGGCTACTCGATGGTGAAGATCCCGCCGGCCAACGCGCTCGCCATGAAGCAGAGCAACGTCTACCTCTACGCCGACGGCTCCCAACTGGCCCGCGACGGCGACATCAACCGGGAGAACGTCTCCCTCGCCCAGATCTCCAAGGACGCCCAGCACGCCGTCCTGGCCGCCGAGGACCGCGACTTCTACACCGAGTCGGCGGTCGACCTCAAGGCGATGCTCCGGGCCGGCTGGAACACCGCGACCGGCAAGGGCAAGCAGTCCGGCTCGACGATCACCCAGCAGTACGTGAAGAACTACTACCTGGCGCAGGAGCAGACCGTCACGCGCAAGGCCAAGGAGTTCTTCATCTCGATCAAGCTGGACCGCAACAAGACGAAGAACCAGATCCTCGAGGGCTACCTCAACACCAGCTACTTCGGCCGCAACGCGTACGGCATCCAGGCCGCCGCCCAGGCCTACTACGGCAAGGACGCCACCGACCTCGACCCGGCCCGCGCCGCCTACCTCGCCGCGCTGGTCAACGCGCCCAGCGAGTACGACGTCGTCGCCCACCCCGAGAACAAGTCGGCGGCCGTCGCCCGCTGGAACTACGTCCTGGACGGCATGGTCAAGAAGGGCTGGCTCAGCGAGTCCGAGCGGACCGGCATGAAGTTCCCCATGCCGAAGGAGCAGACGATCTCCACCGGCCTGTCCGGGCAGCGCGGCTACATCAAGAACGCCGTCGAGGACTACCTCATCGACAACAAGATCCTCACCAAGGACCAGCTCGAATCCGGCGGCTACCGCATCACGACCACCCTGCAGAAGAGCAAGCAGAACGCCTTCGTGAAGGCCGTCGACGACAAGCTGATCTCCAAGCTGGACAAGAAGAACAACAAGGTCGACAACTACGTCCGCGCGGGCGGCGCCTCGGTCGACCCCAAGACCGGCAAGGTCGTCGCGATGTACGGCGGCATCGACTACGTCAAGCAGTTCACCAACGGCGCGACGCGCGGTGACTTCCAGGTCGGCTCCACCTTCAAGCCGTTCGTGTTCACCTCGGCGGTGCAGAACGGTTCGACCACGCAGGGCGGCCAGACCATCACGCCGAACACGTACTACGACGGCACCAACCAGCGGGCCGTGCAGGGCTGGAGCGGCGGCGCCTACGCCCCGGAGAACGAGGACTCCAGGTCGTACGGCGAGATCACGGTGCGCAACGCGACCGACCTGTCGGTGAACTCGGTGTACGCGCAGATGGCCGTCGACGTCGGCCCGGCCAAGGTCAAGCAGACCGCGATCGACCTCGGCATCCCGGCCAAGACCAAGGACCTCCAGCCCTACCCGTCCATCGCCCTCGGCACGGCCACCGCCAGCGTCCTGGACATGGCGGAGGCCTACGCCACGCTCGCCAACCACGGCAAGCACGGCACGTACACGATGGTCGAGAAGATCACCAAGGAGGGCACGGAGGTCAAGCTGCCCGAGCAGCGGACCAAGCAGGCCGTCAGCCGCGAGGCCGCCGACACCACGACCTCGATCCTGCAGAGCGTGGTCCAGACGGGCACCGCGACCGCCGCCCAGGCCGCCGGCCGCCCCGCCGCGGGCAAGACCGGTACCGCGGAGGAGGACACGGCGGCCTGGTTCGCGGGCTACACGCCCGACCTCGCCACGGTCGTGTCCGTCATGGGCCAGGACCCGGTGACGGCCGCCCACAAGCCGCTGTACAACGCGCTGGGCCTCCAGCGCATCAACGGCGGCGGGGCGCCCACCGAGATCTGGGCGCAGTACACCAAGGCGGCGCTGAAGGGGAAGCCGGCCCGCGCGTTCGACCTCCAGCTGGAGTCGGGCGCCGAGGTCCAGGCCCCCAGTACGAGGGCCCCGGCCGAGCCGGGCACCGGCGGCCAGACCGACGGCGGCACCACGGCCACCGGCGGCCAGGGTGACCAGGGGCAGACCGAGGGCCAGACGGCGGGCCAGGACGACGGCGGCACGACCGGCGACCCGACGGACGGCACCACCACCGACGGCGGCACCACGGGTACGACGAACGGCGGCACCGCGGACGGCGGCACGGCCGACGGAGGCACCGCGGACGGGGGGACCGCCGACGGAGGGACCGCGGACGGAGGGACCGCCGACGGAGGCGCCACGGACGGCGGGACCGGGGGGCCGACCGACGGCGGCAACACGGCCGGCACGACGGCGGGGCCGCAGGGGGTCACCAGACGCTGGTGACCCGAGGCACGCGGAAGGGGCTGGTGACCCCGGTCACCAGCCCCCTTCTCGTCCTTCTCGTACTTCGCCGCCCTACAGGTACAGGCCCGTGGAGTCCTCCGACCCCTCGAACCGGTCGGCGGCCACCGCGTGCAGGTCGCGCTCGCGCATGAGCACGTACGCGACGCCCCGCACCTCGACCTCGGCACGGTCCTCCGGGTCGTACAGGACGCGGTCGCCCGGCTCCACGGTCCGTACGTTCTGACCGACCGCGACGACCTCGGCCCAGGCCAGCCGGCGCCCGACCGCCGCCGTGGCGGGGATCAGGATGCCGCCGCCCGAACGCCGCTCGCCCTCGCTGGTGTCCTGCCGGACGAGCACGCGGTCGTGCAGCATCCGGATGGGGAGCTTGTCGTGCTGGGTGCTCTGCTCGTTTCTGTTGGCGCTCACGCCTTCGAACCTACCTGCCTCTGCCTCGAACGGACGCCGACGGGTCAGCTCTTCCGGCGCCGGGTGCCGAGGGCGAGCAGCCCCACGACCCCGACGGCCACGAGCGCGACGGGTACGACCCGCTCCAGCCGGGGCGCGCCGTGGTCGTCCACGAACTGCGCCCTGACCTCGCTCACGGCCCGGTTGACCTGGACGTAGGCCCGGCCGAGGGTGTGGTCGATGTTGGAGACCACCTTCGCCTTGGCGTCTCCGACGATGGTCTTCGGATGCACCCGCACCCCGATCTCGTCCAGCGTCTCGGCCAGCACCTCGCGACGGCGCTTGATGTCCGCCTCGATCTGCGCCGGGGTTCTGGTGTCCGACGTCTCCGCCACCGTACGGCCTCCGAAATCTGCTGAATGCGCTTTGTGCTGGACAGTCTGTCAGCTCCCGGCCCGACCGCACCGTCAGGACCCCCGGTTACGCTAGATCGATGAGCGAGCGACTCCAGCCCGGGGACGTGGCCCCCGCCTTCACCCTTCCCGACGCCGACGGCAACGAGGTGTCCCTGGCCGACCACAAGGGCCGCAAGGTCATCGTCTACTTCTACCCCGCGGCCCTCACTCCAGGCTGCACCAAGCAGGCCTGCGACTTCACCGACAACCTGGACCTCCTGGCCGGCGCCGGCTACGACGTCATCGGCATCTCCCCCGACGCCCCCGAGAAGCTCGCGAAGTTCCGCGAGAAGGAGTCCCTCAAGGTCAAGCTCCTGGGCGACCCCGACAAGACCGCCATCGAGGCCTACGGCGCCTACGGCGAGAAGAAGAACTACGGCAAGACCTACTTCGGCGTCATCCGCTCCACCGTGATCGTCGACGAGGACGGCAAGGTCGAACGCGCCCTGTACAACGTCCGCGCGACGGGCCATGTAGCCAAGATCATCAAGGACCTGGGCATCTGAGAACGCCGCCCGGCCAGTAGCATGGCCGGGCAGCACCAGGCGGCCGTGGTGGAATTGGCAGTCACGCTGGGTTTAGGTCCCAGTGGGGTAACTCCCGTGAGGGTTCGAGTCCCTCCGGCCGCACCAGCTCCTGTCTCAGCCGAGCAGCTCCCGCACCACCGGTACCAACGCCCGGAACGCCTTCCCGCGATGGCTGATGGCGTTCTTCTCCTCGGGGGAGAGTTCCGCGCACGTGCGGGACTCGCCCTCCGGCTGCAGGATCGGGTCGTAGCCGAAGCCGCCTGTGCCGGCGGGGGCGTGGCGCAGTACGCCGCGCAGTCGGCCCTCGACCACGCGCTCCCGCCCGTCCGGCAGGGCGAGGGCCGCCGCGCAGGCGAAGTGGGCGCCGCGGTGGTCGTCGGCGATGTCGGAGAGCTGGGCCAGGAGCAGGTCGAGGTTGGCCCGGTCGTCGCCGTGGCGGCCGGACCAGCGGGCCGAGAGGATGCCGGGCGCGCCGCCGAGGACGTCGACGCAGAGGCCGGAGTCGTCGGCGACGGCGGGCAGGCCCGTGGCCCGGGCCAGGGCGTGGGCCTTCAGCAGCGCGTTCTCGGCGAAGGTGACGCCGGTTTCCTTGACGTCGGGGATGTCGGGGTAGGCGTCCGCCCCGACCAGCTCATGGCTCAGGCCTGCGTCGGCGAGGATCGCCCTCAGTTCGGTGATCTTCCCGGCGTTGCGGGTGGCGAGGATCAAGCGGGTCATGCCCACCAGTATCAGGGGACGTCAGGGGGTGCAGACCTTCGTCAGTTCGCCCGCCGCGTCCGTGACCGGGCTGATGTCCGGGGTCTCGTCGCCGTTCTTGATGGCCGTACGGACGTTGTGGACCGCCTTGTCGAGGTGGTCGACCGCCTGGTTGACGTCCGCGTTATCCGTTCTGTCGCCTATGTTCTTCAGGTTCTTCTCGATGGAGTCGAGGGAGGCGTCGGTCTGGGCCGGGTCGTTCGCCGCGTTCTCCACCGCCTGCTGGAGGTCGGTGACGCTGTCCGCGATGGAGTCGGCGGTCTGTACGCAGTCCAGGGCCTTGTCGACGGCGGAGCAGCCGGTGACCAGGCCGACGGTGAGTGCGGCGGCTGCCGTGGCGACGGCGATCGCGGTACGTCGGTGCCGGCTCGTGGTCATGGGTGGTTCCCTCCCCGTGTCAGGCCCCCGTGCGGGGCCCCGTTGCTACTCGTAGGACGCCGGGGCGGGCGGCCGGGTTGCGTACGCCGGCCTGCCCGCTTGGCGGTCCCTTTACTCGGCCGGGACCGTCTCCAGCGCCCTGCGCTGCAGCTCCGCCAGATCGGTGCAGCCGGTGACGGCCAGGTCGAGCAGGGCGTTGAGCTCCTCGCGGGCGAAGGGCTCGGCCTCGGCGGTGCCCTGGACCTCGACGAAGCGGCCGTCGCCGGTGCAGACGACGTTCATGTCGGTCTCGGCCTTGACGTCCTCCTCGTAGCAGAGGTCGAGGAGGGGGACTCCGCCCACGATGCCCACCGAGACCGCCGACACGGTGCCGGTCAGCGGCTGCCGGCCCGCCTTGACGAGCTTCCTGCGCTGCGCCCAGGCCACGGCGTCGGCCAGCGCCACGTACGCGCCGGTGATCGCCGCCGTGCGGGTGCCGCCGTCGGCCTGCAGTACGTCGCAGTCCAGGACGATGGTGTTCTCGCCGAGCGCCTTGTAGTCGATGACCGCGCGCAGGGAGCGGCCGATGAGGCGGCTGATCTCGTGGGTCCGGCCGCCGATCCGGCCCCTGACGGACTCGCGGTCGCCGCGGGTGTTGGTGGAGCGGGGCAGCATGGCGTACTCCGCGGTGACCCAGCCCTCGCCGCTGCCCTTGCGCCAGCGGGGGACGCCTTCGGTGACGGAGGCCGTGCAGAAGACCTTGGTGTCGCCGAAGGAGACGAGGACGGAGCCCTCGGCGTGCTTGCTCCAGCCGCGTTCGATGGTGACCGGGCGGAGCTGTTCGGGCGTGCGGCCGTCGATTCGAGACATGGCGATGAGCCTAGCCGCCCCTGGACAGGGGGCTCCTCCCGCCTCGGGAAGAGCCCCTCAAGGGTGAGCGGTCGCGCTCACATCATGTCTTCGATCTCCGCGGCGATCGGGTCGGCGTCGGTGCCGATGACGACCTGGATGGCGGTGCCCATCTTGACGACGCCATGGGCGCCGGCGGCCTTCAGGGCGGTGTCGTCGACCAGCGAGGGGTCGGCGACCTCGGTGCGGAGCCGGGTGATGCAGCCCTCGATCTCCTCGATGTTGTCGATGCCGCCGAGCCCGGCGACGATCTTCTCAGCCTTGCTGGCCATGTTGCGTCTCCCTGAAGTCCCTGATCCGAACCGCTTTGTCGCGGTAATCACAGTTGGCTCGACTTCGCTCGCCTTCATAGCGGATGTACCGAATGATGGCGATCGCGACAGCGGAACCGAACCGTATGTCGACTGGTCTACACCAGCTGACCGAAGGTCGCCAAGCCCGACAGACGGCGGCAGGGCAACGGGAATCGTGGGTTCCTTATGCGGACTTCATCTGCTACAACAGGTCTACACCAGTGAGTGGTGTAGACCAGAGACGCCGCCGTCCTCCCTCCCCACGCCCGGGGCGGCGCCATGCCCACTTGGAGGAAGTTGTGACCACGGCCAGCGCCGCTCCCGCGGCCGAGAAGAAGAAGGGTGCCGGCGCGATGGCTGTTCTGCAGCGCATCGGCCGCAGCCTGATGCTGCCGGTGGCGGTCCTTCCCGCCGCCGCCCTCCTGGTGCGCCTCGGCAACACCGACATGCTGGGACGCCCGTCCTTCCCCACGTTCCTGACGAAGATCGCGGGCTTCATGGCCGCCGGCGGAAACGCGATCCTCGACAACATGGCACTGCTGTTCGCGGTGGGCATCGCCATCGGCTTCGCCAAGAAGTCGGACGGCTCGACGGCGCTCGCGGCGGTCGTCGGCTACCTGGTCTTCAAGAACGTGCTGGGCACGTTCACCGACAAGAACCTGCCGAAGGTGGCGACGGCCGTCGACGGCAAGGTCGTCATGGTCGACGCGCCGGTGGACGCCAAGGTCCTCGGCGGTGTGGTGATGGGCCTCGTGGTCGCCCTGCTCTACCAGCGCTTCTACCGCACCAAGCTGCCGGACTGGGCGGGCTTCTTCGGCGGCCGGCGCCTGGTCCCCATCCTGTCGGCGTTCGCGGGTCTGGTCATCGGCATCGTCTTCGGCTACATCTGGCCGGTCCTGGGCACGGGGCTGCACAACTTCGGTGAGTGGCTGGTGAAGTCGGGCGCGGTCGGCGCCGGTATCTTCGGCGTGGCCAACCGTGCGCTGATCCCGATCGGCATGCACCACCTGCTGAACTCGTTCCCGTGGTTCCAGGCGGGCGACTACCACGGCAAGAGCGGCGACATCGCGCGCTTCCTGGCCGGTGACCCGAGCGCGGGCCAGTTCATGACCGGCTTCTTCCCGATCATGATGTTCGGTCTCCCGGCGGCCTGTCTGGCGATCGTGCACTGCGCCCGTCCGGAGCGCCGCAAGGTGGTCGGCGGCATGATGTTCTCGATCGCGCTGACGTCCTTCGTGACCGGTGTGACCGAGCCGATCGAGTTCACCTTCATGTTCATCGCGCCGGTCCTGTACGCCATCCACGCGGTGCTCACCGGTGTTTCGCTGGCGCTGACCTGGGCCCTGGGCATGAAGGACGGCTTCGGCTTCTCGGCGGGCGTGGTCGACTTCGGGCTGAACCTGGGCATCGCGACCAACCCGTGGGGGCTGGTCCTGGTGGGCCTGTGCTTCGCGGTGGTCTACTACACGGTCTTCCGCTTCGCGATCATCAGGTTCAACCTGCCGACACCGGGCCGCGAGTCCGACGAGGAACTGGCGGAGCTGCAGAAGGCGGAGGCCAAGTAAGCCCGCCCCCGCATACACGCGACGGCCCCGGAACCGAGGTGTTCCGGGGCCGTCGCGTGTGTACGGGGGGTTCAGATCTCGTACGACACCCTCGGCACCGCCAGCTCCACCGGACCGTCGAAGACCGCGCGCGCGTCGGCCAGGTTGACCTGGGGGTCGGTCCACGGCGGGATGTGGGTGAGGACCAGGCGGCGGGCGCCCGCGCGGGCCGCCGTCTCGCCTGCCTCGCGGCCGTTGAGGTGCAGGTCGGGGATGTTCTCCTTGCCGTGCGTGAACGCGGCCTCGCACAGGAACAGGTCGGTGTCCCGGGCCAGCGCGTCGAGCGCCTCGCTGACGCCCGTGTCGCCGGAGTACGTCAGGGACTTCCCGCCGTGCTCGATGCGGATGCCGTACGCCTCCACGGGGTGGCGCACCTTCTCGGTGTGCACGGTGAACGGGCCGATCTCGAAGGTGGACGGCTTGACCGTGTGGAAGTCGAAGACCTCGCTCATGGAGGAGGCGGTGGGGGTGTCGGCGTAGGCGGTGGTCAGCCGGTGTTCCGTGCCCTCGGGTCCGTAGACCGGGAGCGGATCGCAGCGGCCGCCGTCGTGCCGGTAGTAGCGCGCCACGAAGTACGCGCACATGTCGATGCAGTGATCGGCGTGCAGATGGCTGAGGAAGATCGCGTCGAGGTCGTAGAGACCGCAGTGTCGCTGCAGCTCGCCAAGGGCGCCGTTGCCCATGTCGAGCAGCAGCCGGAAGCCGTCGGCCTCGACGAGGTAGCTCGAGCAGGCCGAGTCCGCGGACGGAAACGAGCCCGAGCAGCCGACGACGGTGAGCTTCATGAAGCAGAAACCTCCGTTGGCGGGAACACCGGAAGGACCGGAAGAGCGAAGGGGGACGGGAAACGGGAGGGGGAGAAAAGGGGCCTGACGCAAGTCGTGCGGTTTGTCGAGCGTAAGGCGCAAAAGCGCCGGTCGCTCCTCCGCCAGGGGCCGTTGTGGGCGAACTCACCTGTGGTGTCACCGGTTCGGCTGGACCCAGGGCGCATAGGGCTTACAAGAGGGCGCGCATTGGGAATCGCGCGCCGGTAACGTCATCCGTATGGACACGTCCTGGTGGCTCGCGCTCGCGGCGGTGGTACTGCTCGCGCTGGTCGCCACGCTCGTCGACGGCTGGGGGCGGGGGCACCGTCCGCCGGGCCGCAGGACCCGCCCGCCGGGCCGCCCCGAGGGGCTCCACGGGCAGCCGCCCCGGCCGCACCCGGGGGACATCTGGTGGGCCAACGTCCCCTACGAGGACGGACCCGGCGGCAAGGACCGGCCCTGCCTGGTGCTGACGGTGCGCGGCAACCGGGCGACCGTCGCGAAGATCACCAGCAAGTACCACGACACACGCTCCGGGGTGATCCCGCTCCCGCCGGGCTCGGTCGGGGACGCGCACGGACGGCCCAGCTTCCTGGAGACGGACGAGCTGCGGCACGTACCGGTGTGGGAGTTCCGGCGGCGGGTGGGCGTGGTGGACCCGGTCCTGTGGGACCAGGTGCGGCACTTGGCGGGCTGAGCGGGCGGCTGCCTCAGCCGACCCGCACGGTGACCGTCCAGCCCTGGATGCCCTTGCAGGACACCTGGCCGGGGCTGCTCGCGCACAGCGGCCGGGACGAGGTCAGGCGCACCGTGCCGGGTGCGACCGCCTCGAACGCGGCGACGGCGTCACCCGGCTGGATGACGAAGCCCGGGTTGACGGCCTTCACCGCGCCGCCGTCGGCGGTGACCTGCTTCCAGGGCCGCTCCTTGGTGCCGTCCAGGGTGAGCCGGACCACCTGGCCCTTGGCGAGGCAGACGGTACGGCCGTCGTCGGAGGCGTCGAGCTGGGTGCGGGGGGCGCAGGACCCGGCGGACCCGGTCGGGGACGAGGACGGTGAGGCCGACGGTGACGTGCTCTGGGACGCCGAGTCGCTCGGAGCCGGTGACACCGACCCGCTCCCGGCCTCCCCTCCCCCGTCCTGCGAGCCGCAGCCCGCGAGCAGCAGTGCCGCTGCCGCGGTGGCGGCGAGGGTGGCGCGACGGAACGTAGTACGGCGCATGGGATGTCCGCCCTTTCCGCGGTGACCGGACCTGGTGCAGATGTGACGTACCACCCGCGTATCCGGATCCCCCCGGGGTTCGGCGGCGGTGCGTCGGCCGGTCGTCACGGCCGGGTCGGTGTGCGAGGAGCCGCGGACAGCGCTCAGCCCCCTCATAGGAGGGGGCCGGCGAGTGGTTGATGAGCTCTATGCCCAGAGCTGGCCCTGCAGCGTCTCGATGGCCTCCTCCGTGGTGGCCGCCGTGTAGACGCCGGTCGAGAGGTACTTCCAGCCGCCGTCGGCCACGACGAAGACGATGTCGGCGCTCTCCCCGGCCTTGACCGCCTTCTTGCCGACGCCGATCGCCGCGTGCAGGGCGGCGCCGGTGGAGACCCCCGCGAAGATGCCCTCCTGCTGCAGGAGTTCACGGGTGCGGGTGACCGCGTCGGCCGAGCCGACGGAGAAGCGGGTGGTGAGGACGGAGGCGTCGTAGAGCTCCGGTACGAAGCCCTCGTCGAGGTTGCGCAGCCCGTACACCAGGTCGTCGTAGCGCGGTTCGGCGGCGACGATCTTCACGTCCGGCTTGTGCTCGCGCAGATAGCGGCCGACGCCCATCAGGGTGCCGGTGGTGCCCAGACCCGCGACGAAGTGGGTGACGGAGGGGAGGTCGGCGAGGATCTCCGGTCCGGTGGTGGCGTAGTGGGCGCCCGCATTGTCCGGGTTGCCGTACTGGTAGAGCATCACCCAGTCCGGGTGCTCGGCGGCCAGCTCCTTGGCGACGCGTACGGCGGTGTTGGAGCCGCCCGCCGCCGGGGAGGGGATGATCTCCGCGCCCCACATGCCGAGCAGTTCCCGGCGTTCCTGCGAGGTGTTCTCCGGCATCACGCACACCATGCGGTAGCCCTTGAGCTTGGCCGCCATGGCGAGGGAGATGCCGGTGTTGCCGGAGGTCGGCTCCAGGATGGTGCAACCGGGGGTCAGGCGGCCGTCCTTCTCCGCCTGCTCGATCATGTGCAGCGCGGGACGGTCCTTGACCGAACCCGTGGGGTTACGGTCCTCCAGCTTGGCCCAGATACGGACCTCGGGGGACGGCGAGAGCCGCGGCAGGCGCACCAGCGGGGTGTTGCCCACCGCGGCCAGCGGGGAGTCGTAGCGCATCGGGGATCAGAGGCCGATCAGGCCATGCCGCCGGCGACGGCGGGCAGGATCGTCACGTTGTCGCCGTCGGACAGCTTGGTGGAGATGCCGTCGAGGAAGCGGACGTCCTCGTCGTTGAGGTAGACGTTGACGAAGCGGCGCAGCTCGCCTCCGTCGACGATGCGGCCCTGGATGCCGGCGTGCCGGGTCTCGAGGTCGGCGAAGAGCTCGGCGAGGGTGTCCCCGTTGCCCTCCACCGCCTTCTGGCCGTCGGTGTACTGGCGGAGGATGGTCGGGATGCGGACCTCGATGGCCATGGTGGCGGGCTCCTGTCGGGAAGTGTCTGGTCGGTGGGCGCGCGATGGGGGTCCCCCGGGCTCTGGCACCGGGGGAGCGCCGCGGCACGGCCGTACGGCGGCAGGGAACGTCAACAGATGGCGCTGTTCAGCCTGCACAGATCGACGTGCAGCCGCGCCACGAGCAGCACGCTCGGCGTCTTGTCGCTCACGTCGTTCAGAACCATGGGCTCATCGTATCGATTCCCGGTCCGGGTCCCGGAATGTGATCTCGCATCGTGGATGAATTCTGACCGAACTGCGGGATCAGTACGCTTCGACGACCTTGACCTCTTCCTCCGTGACCTCGCCCTCCACGATGCGGAACGAGCGGAACTGGAACTCCCCCGCGCCGTCCGTGTCCGCCGTCGAGACCAGTACGTAGTGCGCGCCCGGCTCGTTGGCGTAGGAGATGTCGGTGCGCGACGGGTAGGCCTCCGTCGCCGTGTGGGAGTGGTAGATGATCACCGGCTCCTCGTCGCGGTCGTCCATCTCGCGGTAGAGCTTGAGCAGGTCGCCGGAGTCGAACTCGTAGAACGTGGGCGAGCGGGCCGCGTTCAGCATCGGGATGAAGCGCTCGGGGCGGCCGGAGCCCACCGGGCCCGCGACCACGCCGCACGCCTCGTCGGGGTGGTCCTCGCGCGCGTGGGCGACGATCCGGTCGTAGAGGGCCTGGGTGAGGGTCAGCATGTGCGTCAGGATAAGCAAAGGGGCCACCCCGTACCGAGGGGCGGTACGGGGTGGCCCACATGCCGGACGTCCTGAGCGGCTGCCGCAGGGGGCGCCACGAGTGCTCCCTGCGGCGGGACGTCCTTCGGTGAGGTCAGCCGACCTTCTCCAGCTCCGGCTCGCGCCGCTCGGCGACCTGCGGGTTCCGGGCCTTCAGCACCAGCCAGCCGATGCCGAGGGCGGCCGACCAGCCGGCCATCACGTACAGGCAGACCCGGGAGTCGGCGTCGTAGGCGATCAGACCGGTGACGAAGAGCAGGAAGACGATGGCGATCCAGCTGCACACCGCGCCGCCCGGCGCCGGGAAGGAGGAGGCGGGCAGCCGGCCCGCGTCGACCGCGCGGCGGTAGAGGACGTGGCTGACCAGGATCATCAGCCAGGTCCAGATGCCGGCCGCGGTGGCGACGGAGGTGACGTAGCCGAAGGCCTTCTCCGGGACGACGTAGTTCAGCACCACGCCGATGCCCATGAAGGCGACGGAGACGGTGATGCCGAGCGCCGGGGTCTTGGAGGCCGACAGCTTGGTGAAGGCGCGCGGGGCTTCGCCGTTGTCCGCGAGGGTGCGCAGCATGCGGCCCGTGGAGTACATGCCGGAGTTGCAGGAGGACAGGGCGGCGGTGAGGACGACGAAGTTGACGATGCCCGCGCCGGCCGGGATGCCGATCATCGCGAAGGCCTTCACGAAGGGGCTGACGCCCGCCGCGAACTCGGTCCACTTCACCACGCAGAGGATGACGGTGAGGGCGCCGACGTAGAACAGCGCGATGCGCCAGGGCAGGGTGTTGATCGCCTTGGGGAGGGTCTTCTCCGGGTTCTCCGACTCACCGGCGGTGACGCCGACCAGCTCGACGGCGAGGTAGGCGAACATCACGCCCTGGAGGGTCATCAGGGACGAGCCGACGCCCTTGGGGAAGAAGCCGTCGAACTGCCAGAGGTTGGCGACGGAGGCGGTGTCACCGGCGGCGCTGAAGCCGAAGGTGAGCACGCCCAGGCCGATGACGATCATGCCGATGAGGGCGGTGACCTTGATCATCGAGGCCCAGAACTCGATCTCGCCGAACACCTTCACCGAGATCAGGTTGGCCACGAACAGGACGACCAGGAAGACCAGGGCCGACACCCACTGCGGGATGGACGGGAACCAGTAGTTGACGTAGATCGCGGCGGCGGTCAGTTCCGCCATGCCGGTGACGACCCACATCAGCCAGTACGTCCAGGCGGTGAAGTAGCCGAAGAACGGGCCGAGGAACTCGCGCGAGTACTCCGCGAAGGAGCCCGAGACCGGGCGGTACAGGAGCAGCTCGCCGAGCGCCCGCATGATGAAGAAGATGATCACGCCCGCCAGGGCGTACATCAGGATGAGGCTGGGTCCCGCCTTGGCGATGTTCGCCCCGGCGTTGAGGAAGAGGCCGACGCCGATGGCGCCGCCGATCGCGATCATCTGGACCTGACGACTGCCGAGCCCGCGCTCGTAGCCCTCTTCCGGGGCTTCGGTGGCCTCGGTGACCTTCGAAGAGGTCATGGTGTGGTGCGCCTTTCTCCATGCCGACCCGGGCCTTTCGTCGGCCTCGGATCGGGTTTCGATCCCCCCGGATTGATGGAGTTGTGCCTGGCCGGCGGTTGCCGGCTGGTGGCGCACCCGGTCGAACGTGGGTGGTGTTCGCCGGGCGGTCGTGAAGATTTATCACGGCCGCAATATTGATCACAGAGGCGGGATGTGGCGCAGCCCACAGGGAAAAGTGGACAAAGAGCGCCCGAATGCGGCAAAACCGGCCGCAACGGTAACGCGATCGTTATCCGGATTTGAGCGTCCGCTGAGCGAACGTCATAACCGGTGAAATCAGGGCATCAGGGTCGAGACGAGCGTCTCCTGCAGCCCGCCCAGCCACAGATAGGCCATCACCATCGGCTTGCGCGGGTCCTCGTCCGGGAGCCGGTAGAGCAGATCGGTGTCGTCCTCGTCGGCGATCTCCAGCCGGGACCCGATCGCCAGCCGCAGGTCGTTGAGGGCGCCCAGCCACTGCCGGGACTCGTCGGGGGCCAGCTTGAGCACCGCCCCGCCCTCGCCGACGGCCGCCAGCGCGTCCAGGGAGCGGATCACCGCGAGCGCGTTGTCCCGCTTGCCGGCCCGCAGGTCGTTCTCGGTGAAACGGCGGAACTCGGCGGAGTGCGCCCGCCGCTCCTCGGCGGCCTTCGGCGAGGACGGGTCCCCCTCCGGGTCGCAGTAGGCGTCCGGGAAGAGGCGCTTGAGCACCGGGTCGGCGGGCGGCTCGCTCGGCCCCTCGGCGAACAGCTCGGCGAGCGGGTCGTCGGGGGCGTCCTCGCCGGGGCCGGGGCCGATGAGTTCCAGCAGCTGGACGGCCAGCGACCGGATGATGGAGATCTCGACGTCGTCGAGCGCGACGGCCGCGCCGCCGCCGGGGAGCGGTTCGAAGGTTCCGGGCATGAAGGGGATTCGCTACTTCCGGTCCTGCTGGAGGGTGGCCCACAGACCGTAGCCGTGCATCGCCTGCACGTCGCGTTCCATCTCCTCGCGGCTGCCGCTGGAGACGACCGCCCGGCCCTTGTGGTGGACGTCGAGCATGAGCTTGGTGGCCTTGTCCTTGGAGTACCCGAAGTACGTCTGGAAGACGTACGTCACATAGCTCATGAGGTTGACCGGGTCGTTGTGGACGATCGTGACCCACGGGACGTCGGGCTCGGGTACGGCGAAGACCTCCTCCGCCGACTCGGTGCGTTCGATCTCTACGGGCGCGGGTGACGTCACATGGCCCATGCTGCCACGCGGCCCAGAAATCGTCACACTGACGAGATAGGAGTACGATCCACTGCCATGAACACAGCGGACCTTGGGCTGCCGGTGGATGTTCCCTCGACGGCGCTCTTCACCGACCAGTACGAGCTGACCATGCTGCAGGCCGCCCTGAAGGCGGGTACCGCCGGACGGCGGAGCGTGTTCGAGGTCTTCACCCGGCGGCTGCCGGAGGGCCGCCGGTACGGCGTGCTGGCGGGTGTCGGCCGGGTGCTGGACGCCGTGGAGAACTTCCGGTTCGACGCGGGCGTCCTCGGCTTCCTGCGCGAGCGGCGGATCGTCGACGAGGAGACCCTGCGCTGGCTCGCGGGCTACCGCTTCTCCGGTGACATCTGGGGCTACCCCGAGGGCGAGATGTACTTCCCCGGCTCGCCGCTGATGCGGGTCGAGGGCTCCTTCGCCGAGTGCGTGCTGCTGGAGACGGTGATCCTGTCGATCCTCAACCACGACTCCGCCATCGCCGCGGCCGCCTCCCGGATGACCTCGGCCGCCGGCGACCGGCCGCTGATCGAGATGGGCGCCCGCCGCACCCACGAGCTGGCCGCCGTCGCCGCCTCCCGGGCCGCGTACGTCGGCGGCTTCGCCTCCACCTCCGACCTCGCCGCGGGCTTCCGCTACAACATCCCGACCGTCGGCACCTCCGCCCACGCCTTCACCCTGCTGCACGACCGCGAGCGGGACGCCTTCCAGGCCCAGGTCGCCTCGCTGGGCCGGGGCACCACCCTGCTCGTGGACACCTACGACGTCGCCGAGGCGGTCCGGACGGCCGTAGAGGTCGCCGGGTCCGAGCTGGGCGCCGTGCGCATCGACTCCGGTGACCTGCTGCTGGTCGCCCACCGGGTGCGGCAGCAGCTGGACGAGCTGGGGGCGACCGACACGAAGATCATCGTGACCTCGGACCTGGACGAGTACGCCATCGCCTCGCTGGCGGCGGCACCGGTGGACGCGTACGGCGTCGGCACCCAGCTGGTGACCGGCTCCGGGCACCCGACCGCCTCCATGGTCTACAAACTGGTCGCCCGCTCCGAGTCCGACGACCCGAAGGCGCCGCTGCTGCCGGTGGCGAAGAAGTCGTCCGGCGGCAAGACCTCCGTCGGCGGCCGCAAGTGGGCCGCGCGGCGGCTCGACGCGCACGGCGTGGCCGAGGCCGAGGTCATCGGCACGGGCGCGGTACCGGCCGAGCTCGCCGACCGGCAGCTCCTCGTCCAGCTGGTCAAGGGCGGCGAGATAGTCGCCCGCGAACCCCTGGACGCCGTCCGCGACCGCCACGCGGCGGCCCGTGCCAACCTCCCCCTCTCCGCGACCCAGCTCTCCCGCGGGGAACCGGTGATTCCGACGGAGTACCTCCCGGGGCGACCGGGTAGCTAGCCCACATCCCCGAAACGGCCATCGCATCCACGCGCGGGGCGTGCCCCCTCCCGCGCCCGGCGTGAAGTCTCTAGGCTCGGAAGTTCACGGCCGGGCCCCGCACCCCCTTCACCACTCGAGATCCCACACCGAAGGACACCGACCATGCGCCGCGCCTTGATCGTCGTAGACGTGCAGAACGACTTCTGCGAGGGGGGCAGCCTCGCGGTGGCCGGGGGTGCCGATGTGGCCGCCGCCATCACGGAGCTGATCGGGCAGGCCCCCGCCGGGTACCGGCACGTGGTGGCCACCCGCGACCACCACATCGCGCCCGGCGGCCACTTCGCCGACAACCCCGACTTCGTCCGCTCCTGGCCCGCGCACTGCGTCGCCGGCACCGAGGGCGTGGGCTTCCACCCGAACTTCGCGCCCGCCGTCGCCTCGGGCGCGATCGACACCGTCTTCGACAAGGGGGCGTACGCGGCGGCGTACAGCGGGTTCGAGGGCGCGGACGAGAACGGCGTGGGCCTCGCCGACTGGCTGCGGACCCGGCGGATCGACGAGGTCGACGTGGTGGGCATAGCCACCGACCACTGCGTACGGGCCACCGCGCTGGACGCGGTGCGCGAGGGCTTCCGTACGCAGGTCCTCCTCGACCTGACCGCCGGGGTGGCCGCCGAGACCACGGAGCGGGCGCTGGAGGAGATGCGCAACGCCGGGGTGGAACTCTCGGGCAAGCCCGTCGTCGCATAGCGCCCGGCGGGGCGCCCGACGGGTCACGCCGGTGTCGCCGGCCTCCTCAGCAGCGCCCTGATCGGATGCCACAGCTCCGTCGCCAGTTCGGGGGAGATGACCCCGTTGTCGGGCGCGGTGCGCCATATCAGGCCGTCCGGATGGTGCAGGACCGCCGTGATCTCGTCCGGGGTCGGCGGGGCCGCGTTGCCCCGCAGGTAGACCGCGCGCATGCCCAGGTTGCGCAGCCTGGTCAGGGCGCGGGCGCGGTTTTGGGCGTGGACCAGCACGCGCACGCCGCCGGGGGCGTCGGCGGCGGGGCGGGGCAGGTTCAGCGCCACCACCACCGTGCCGTTCGGCAGCTTGCAGAAACCTCCTGCGGCCATGCGGTCACATCCCCGTTTCGGTCGGTGTCAATAAGAGAGCCACAGGACGCACCTAAACACGATCGGCGGCAACCCGCCAAGGGGCTGCCGCCGATACGCTTCTGACCTGCGGAAATGCAGACTACTTCACCGCGGGGCCGACCTGGAGCTTGATCGTGGAGCCGTCCTTGGCCTCCTTGACGATCTTGATCTTGGTGTTGGTGTCAGTGATCTTGACACCGGCGGTCGGGATCGAGGAGTCGTAGTAGGTGCTGCTGTGGTCGTTGAAGACCGGCACACCCTTCGACGACTTGATCTTCGTCACGACGTCCGCGTTGTGCAGCGTGATGCCGTCGGTGGCGTACAGGCTGAACGGGGAGTCGTAGGACTGGATACGGGTGCGCATCGCCGTCCCGTTGGACCACTTCAGCGCCTTCGGGTGCGAGTCGACCGGGAGGACCAGGCCGACGCCCGGGTGGACGCTGGTGTTGTTGTCCGCCTGGGAGGTGTCCCACTTCCAGATCAGCAGACCGTTCTGGTACGGGTAGTGCTCCACCCAGTCCGGACGGGTCGTCGAGAAGCCGAAGTTGTACGGGCCGACCTTGAGGGTCTTGTCGTACGACACGTACTGGCGGTTCTCGGCGATGTAGTACTGCGCGTAGTCCTTGGTGAAGGACGCGCCGATACGGGAGAAGCCGTTGGCCGTCCAAGCCGCGTCCGCGCTCTCGGCGTTGTCGGCGAAGACGGTCGCGCCGTCCGCGGTCAGCGTGATCTCGTCGGCCGCGAAGCCCTTCTGGGCCACGCCGCCGTCGGTCTGGTAGCGGAAGCGGACGTCGATCTTCTTGCCCGCGTAGGCGTCCAGGGAGTACGACAGCTTCTTGTAGCCGTCGACCGTGCCGGTCAGGGCCGGCTTGTCGCTGGCGTCGTGCGGGATGGGCTGACCGTCCACCGTGCCGTCGACAGCGGTCCAGTTGGCGCCGCCGTCGGTCGAGACCTCCGTGTAGAGGAAGTCGTAGTTGGCCTCGATGTCGTAGTAGCCGTCCAGGCTCAGCGTGGCCGAGGACTTGCCGGTGAGGTCGACGGAACGGGTCAGCGTGTTCTTGAGGTCGTCACCGCTGCCGCTCCACCACTGGGTCGAGCCCTGCGCCGGGGTCACGACGGTGGTGGTGACCGCCTTGTCCGGCAGGCTGACCACGAGGGCCTGCTTGTCCCAGGTGTTGTACTCGGCGACGCCCAGCTTGTGCGTGGACTGCTTGCCGGCCTTGGCGGTGTCGTAGTTGAGCCAGCCGAGCTGCAGCTTGTCCCAGGCGCTGAAGTCGCCCGGCAGGTCGCCGATGGAGTCCTTGCCCCGGCCGAGCCACGAGCCGGAGGACATCAGGGTCCAGAAGCCGGTGGAGTTGTCACCGTTGCCGGTGGTGTCGTAGTGGTCCGGCAGACCGAGGTCGTGGCCGTACTCGTGGGCGAAGACGCCCAGGCCGCCGTTCTCCGGCTGGATGGTGTAGTCGCCGACCCAGATGCCGGTGTCGCCGATCTGCGTGCCGCCCAGCTTGTTGTCGTCCGGGCCGGTGGCGCCGGCGTCGGTGCCGAAGGCGTACCAGCGGTGGGCCCAGATCGCGTCGGTGCCCTGGACGCCGCCGCCCGCGGACTCGTCCTCACCGGCGTGCACGATCTGGAAGTGGTCGATGTAGCCGTCGGGCTCGTTGAAGTTGCCGTCGCCGTCGAAGTCGTAGCGGTCCCACTGGTCGAACTTCGCCAGGTCCGCCTTGATGGCCGCGTCGGACCTGCCGGCCGCCTTCTGCTGGGCGACCCAGGAGGTCACGCCGTCACTGACGACGTTCCACACGCTCGGGCAGTTGGTGGAGCCGCAGGCGTTGTTGCCGTAACGGGCCTCGTTGTAGGGGACCTTGACCCAGTCCGCGACCTGGCCGTCGACCGAGTAGCGGCCGGAGGACTCCTTCTCGTAGAACTTCTTCATCGACTCGACGTTCTTGCCGGTGCCGAAGTAGAGGTCCTGGTAGTGCTTGCGGTTGTAGTCCTTCTGCCAGGCCGTCGAGTTGTCCTTCTTGCGGTCCGGCGCGGCGATCTTGTTGTGCAGCGGGCCCGCGGTGCCGCCGTACTTCGGGTCGGTCTGGTCGCCGAACTCGACCAGGATCGTGAAGATCTTGTCGGTCTTCTCGCGGCCGAGCTCGACGTACTTGCTGTCGCCCTTCTTGCTCTTGAGCTGGACGACCTGCGAGCCATTGCGGTCCTTGACCTTGGCCTCGCCGGATATGACCTGGTTGAGGGCCTCCTGGCGCTGGGCCTCCTGGGTCTTGCTCAGCGGGCCGTCGAGGTCGTGCTTCTGCTGCTTCACCGGAGCCGGGTCGTGCCGGTTGGCGGCTGCCGACTTGGCCGTGGTGCTCGCCTCCGCGATGGCGAAGGTCGAGAAGGTGGCGGAGGCCGCCGCGAGCGCGACGCCGATCGCGGCCGCTCTGAACGTCCAGGTTCTGCTGGTCACTTGAGTTCCTCCCCCGCGCCCGCGCACACGGAAAGGAGGGTCCTGGTCATGGAGGGGTCCGTGCGCGCCTGATCAACGCGTGTAGTCAAGTGACGACATTTGACTAGAGGTTTAAGAGAAAAGACAGACCTTGACTTGAACAGGTCAAGTGCACTATGCGGACCCGCCGTCCGCTTTACCGAACACCTGGAGTCGCGCTCAACGGGCGCGCGAGTCCGTCCACTTGCTGGACCCCATGACTCCGTGCGCCCCCTGTGCTCCGGTACCGTGGGTTAGGTCACGCTTACCGGCCGTTCCACTCGGGCATGCAGGCGAATAGAGTCGAATGGTGGAACGCCCGGAAGTCGGCGGAAACATAGGCCGGCGTCCCGTCTCACCCCCAATTCTTCCGAGGACACGATTGCCATGCCTCGTCCGACCGCCGCACAGCTCGCCTACGGTTCCTGCACCGTGATCTTCTCGACGCTCGCCATGCTGCTGCTGTCACAGACGAGTTCGGGCCTCGGGATCGCGGTCATCGCCCTCGCGGCGCTCGCCCTGGGGCTCCTGGTCGCGATGACGGTCCCCCTGCCCGGGCCGCGCACGGCACAGGCACCGGCCGAGACCCCGGTGGCCGAGCAGCGGGTGCCCGTCCAGCGGCAGCCGGTGGCCGCCGCGGTCGAGGCGGTACGGGAACCCACCGCTCCCTGACTCCCCCGGCCCTCGGTTACTCGGGCCGTCAACCGGTGCTGACCACCACCGTCTTCGCGGCCTTGTCGTGCAGGCCCTGCTTGTAGGGCTTGTCGAAGAAGCTCCAGCCGCCGCAGATCGCGGTCCAGATGCAGGCGCAGCAGAAGGCGAACGGCAGCCACAGCACCAGGGCCCGGACCAGCGAGGTCTGCGTGGCGGGCGTGGCGCCGTCGTTCAGGTTGGCCACCCGCATCCGCAGCCACTTCTTGCCGAGGGTCTGACCGGACTTGGCGATCATGATGGTGTCGTAGGCGACGTAGAGCACGGCGGCGATGAGCGACTGCGCGAAGGACTTGCCGACCTCGACCCGGTCGCCGCTCATCTGGTACTCGCGCACGTTCATGGCCCAGGTGAGCAGCCACACGACGATGCCCACCAGGATCATGTCGATGATGCGGGCCAGGGTGCGTTTGCCGCTGTCCGCGAGCGGGGGCATACCGGCGAGCGGGTCGCCGCCGTAGGGCGGGGCCTGACCGCCGTACGGGGACTGCGGACCGCCGCCGTACGGGGGCTGTTGACCGCCGCTCCAGGGAGGCTGCTGACCGCCGCCGGAGGGGGGCTGTTCACCACCGCCGTACCCGCCGGAGGGGGTGTCGTACGGCGAGCCCGGTCCCGGGCCCGACGGGGGCTGCTTCTTGAACGGGTCGTCCTCCGGGGGCTGCTGTCCGGAGCCGGGGGGCGGTTCGCTGCTCATGGCCCGAGTGGATCGCGAACGCCCCGGCTCCGCACCCGGCGGACGGCCGTCCGGAGTACGCGGTGAGAGCAGGCCAGAGGTGTCCGGCGGATCCGGACAGGCCCTAGCCCGCCACGAAGGTGTGCGCCGCCTTGTCGTGCCAGCACTGGTGCCACGGCCGGTCGAACAGGCACCAGGCGACGCCGACGACGCCGATGCCGAGCAGACCGGGGACGCTGTAGACCAGCCAGCGGCGCAGGGCCGCGCCGAAGGTCGGCGGCTCGTGCGCCTCGATGTCCCGCACCTCGATGCCGCACAGCTTCTTGCCCAGCGTGCGGCCCCACTTGGCGGTGGGCAGCACCTCGAACAGGACCCCGGCGAGGAGCAGCACGGCGAGGACGATGCCGAGGTAGGCGCCCGTGGTGCCGTCGATCAGCCAGACGGTGACGGTACGGCCGGACAGCTTGGCCGCGTCGATCTTCTCCTGGACGTGGTCGACGGCCCTGGAGCCCAGCGGCAGGGCCGCCGCGGCGGTGACCGCGGCCAGGACCAGCGTGTCGACCAGGCGGGCGGCCAGCCGCTTGCCGACGCCCGCGGGCCGCGCCGCCGCCTGGCGCCGGACCACTGCCTGGAAGGGGTCCTCCACCGGAGGCTTCCACGGCGTCACGGGCTGGTCGTCGCCGCCCGCGAGCCGGTGCACCTGCTGCGCCCAGGAGGACTGCCCGCCGCCGACGCCGCCGGCCATCGGGGTGGCGACGGGGGCGGCGGCCTGCGCGGGGACGGAGGGGGCCGGCGGGGACGCGGAGGCCTGGGGGCCTGCCTGGCCGTGGACCGGGGCGCTCCCCTGGGCCTGGGCGGGAACCTGGACCTGTCCCGGTGCCTGCGCCTGTCCGGGGGCCTGCGCCTGTCCGGGAACCTGCGCCTGCCCCTGGGCTGCCGCCCGGGCCGCCGCGGCCTTCCCGGCGCCGAAGCCGGGACCCGAGGAGGCTCCGGCCGCACCGACCGGGCCCTGCACCCCGAAGCCGGCCGCACCGGAGCCGTCCGCCCCTTGCCCGGAGCCGGGGCTGCGCGGGGACACCGGCCGGAACGTCATCGTGCCGTCGTCCGCCGCACCGCCGGAGGCGCCCGTCGGGCGCCGGAAGACGAACGTGCCGCCGCCCGCGCCGTCGCCGGAGCCCGGGTCGGCGGGCGGGATCGTCGCCGTGCCGTCGGTGCGTGCGGCGTGGCCGTCCGGCTGGGCCGGGGAGTCGGCGGGCACGCGCGGATCAGCGCCCCAGGAGACGCGCCGGTCCTGGTCGCCGCCGAAGCCGGACTGCCGGCCCCGGTCGGCGCCCCACGCCGACGCGGGCCCGGCCGGGCCGCCGGCGGGCGGGTCCTCGTCGAAGAAGTGCGGGCCGGTCTCCTCGACCGACGGCGGGGCCGACGCCGGGGTCTGCGGCGGGCCGGATCCGGGCGGCGGGGCGAGCGGTTCACCGTCCTTCGGCGCGGGCCGGCTGGTGCCCGGCACCCAGGCGGCGCCGTTCCAGTACCTGACGTAGCCGGGGATGGACGGGTCCGGGTAGTAGCCCTCGCGGGGCCTGTCGTCACCGGGGGCCGGGGTTGGGGCGCTCATGTCCGTCGTCCCGTATCTGCTCGGGGGTCGTCTGGGGGCCTCCACATCTATCAGACCCGCGCAACCCCCACCGCCAGTCCCGCCGGACCCACCCCTTTACGGGCGACCTCGTGGTACGCCTTCACAGAGCCGGAGAAAAGTTCGCCGGATCCGCGTAATGCCCGTGCCCGCACCGCCTCCCACCTCGTACGGGCCCACTCCCAGCGGCCCCGACGAGAGAGGAACCGCACGTCATGCAGCACACCGTGGTGGAACGCGAGCTGGAACTGCGGCTCGTCCTGTCACCCCAGCGCAGCGTCCCGGTCCCGGCCCTGCTCAGCTACCGCTCGGACGACCCGTGCGCCGTCCACATCGCCTTCCACGTCACCTCCGAACAGCCCGTGAACTGGACGTTCTCCCGCGACCTGCTGGTGGAGGGGGTGTTCCGGCCGAGCGGACAGGGGGACGTCCGCGTGTGGCCGACGAAGGTGGAGGGGCGCAGCGTCGTCCTGCTGGCGCTGAGTTCACCCGACGGTGAGGCCCTGCTGGAGGCGCCGGCCGCGCAGTTGTCCGCCTGGCTGGAGCGCACGCTGCGCGTGGTGCCTCCGGGGGGTGAGGGCGAGCGGCTCGGGATCGACGACGCGCTCGATCAGCTGCTCGCCCGGTGACCTCGGTGTGTCCTCGGCGGACGGGGCGTCAGAACAGCTTGCCGGGGTTGAGGATGCCCAGCGGGTCGAACACGTGCTTGACCGCGCGCTGCATCTCCAGGCCCACCGGGCCGACCTCGCGGGCCAGCCACTCCTTCTTCAGGACACCGACGCCGTGCTCGCCGGTGATGGTGCCGCCGAGTTCCAGGCCGAGGGCCATGATCTCGTCGAAGGACTCGCGGGCCCGGCGGGACTCGTCGGGGTCCTGGGCGTCGAAGCACACGGTCGGGTGGGTGTTGCCGTCGCCGGCGTGGGCGCACACACCGATGGTGAGGCGGTACTTCTCCGCGATCCGTTCGACGCCCGCCAGCATCTCGGCGAGCCGGGACCGGGGCACGCACACGTCGTCGATCATCGTGGTGCCCTTGACCGCCTCCAGTGCGACGAGGGACATCCGGCGGGCCTGGAGGAGGAGTTCGGACTCGGCGGCGTCCTCGGCGGGGACCACCTGGGTGGCGCCCGCGGCCTCGCACAGCACCCCGAGGGCGGCCAGGTCGGCGGCCGGGTCCGGGGTGTCGAAGGCGGCGAGCAGCAGCGCCTCGGTCGTCTCCGGCAGGCCCATCCGGGCGAGGTCGTTGACCGCCTTAACGGTTGTACGGTCCATCAGTTCGAGGAGGGACGGCACATGGCCGCCCGCCATGATCCGGCACACGGCGTCGCAGGCGTCGGCGGCGGAGGCGAACTCGGCGGCCAGCACCAGCTGCTGGGGCGGCTTCGGCTTGAGGGCGAGGACGGCTCGTACGACGATGCCGAGCGAGCCCTCGGAGCCGACGAACAGGCGGGTCAGGTCGTAGCCCGCGACGCCCTTGGCCGTACGGCGGCCGGTGGACATCAGGCGGCCGTCGGCGAGGACGACGTCCAGGCCGAGGACGTACTCGGCCGTGACCCCGTACTTCACACAGCACAGTCCGCCGGAGGCCGTGCCGATGTTGCCGCCGATGGTGCACGTCTCCCAGCTGGAGGGGTCCGGCGGGTAGTACAGGCCGTGCTCCTCGACGGCGCGGGAGAGGACGGCGTTGACGACGCCCGGTTCGACGACCGCGACGCGGTCCACCGGGTTGATCTCCAGGATGCGGTCCATCCGGGTCAGGGACAGCACGATGCAGCCGTCGGAGGCGTTGGCCGCGCCGGACAGGCCGGTGCGGGCGCCCTGCGGGACGACCGGGACACGCAGCTCGGAGGCGGTGCGCATGACGTGCTGGACCTCCTCGACCGTGCGCGGGAGCACCACCACGGCCGGGGTGCCGGCCGGGCAGAAGCTCGCCATGTCGTTGGCGTAGGAGGCGGTGATGACGGGATCGGTGAGGACCGACCCGGCCGGCAGGCCCGTCAGGAGCCGGTCGGTGAGGTTGCCCTGGGCTTCGTCGCGCGGCGCTTCGATGCGGCTCATGATCACAGCGTCGCACCCGGGGCCATCGGTGTGAACCCCGTCCACGGCACCCTTGGGCCACCCGGATGTGGTGGTCATATTGACGCACAGTGTGCGCCATGGAGAACCGACATTCCGGTCCGGGTACGTCCCTGGTGGCCGCGCGGCCGAGGCGGCGCCGCCTCCGCGTGCTGCGGCGGGTGCTGGTGGCCTCCGTGGCGGGCACCGCGGCGGTCGGCGGGGCGCTGATGCTGCTGCCGAAGGAGCCGGCCAGGACGAGCCCGCCGGCCCCGGGCCCGAAGGCGCGGCCGCCGGCCTCGGTGACCACCGGAGTGCCGGCCGCGCTGCCCGACCTGGCGCTGCTGATCGGGGACCGCGAGAACCATCTGCGGGCCCATCCGCGCGACGCGCGGGCCTGGGCGGTGCTGGGCACCGCGTATGTGGAGCGGGGGCGGCGCACCGCCGACGCCGCGGACTACCCGAAGGCCGAGCGGGCGCTGCGCGCGTCCCTGGAGGTGAACGGCGGGAAGAACGCCGAGGCACTGGAGGGTCTCGCGGCGCTGGCGAACGTGCGCCGGGACTTCCGGGCGGCCCGGCAGTGGGGCGAGGAGGCCCGCAAGCTCGCGCCGAAACGGTGGACGACGCACGCGGTGCTGATCGACGCCTACACCGGCCTCGGCGACTACAAGGCCGCCCGGAGCACGCTGGAGAAGCTGACGGCGCTGCGCACCGGCGCCGCCGCCCGCCCGGCGGTGATGGCGCGGGCCTCGGCCGTCTACCGCGACCGGGGCTGGCGCGAGGACGCGGCGGCCCAGCTGTCCGACGCGACGGCGGCTGCCCGCAAGCCCGCCGAGCAGGCCGAGTACCTGGCCCGGTCGGGGCAGCTGGCCTGGGAGCGCGGCGACCGCGAGGAGGCGCTGCGGCACTTCGAGGCGGCCGTCCGCGTCGACCCCGACCAGCGGGCCGCGATGGCCGGTCAGGGCCGGGCGCTGGCCGCGCTGGGGCGGACCTCGGAGGCGCTGACCGCCTACCAGTCGGCGCTCGCCCGGCAGCCCTCCCCCGAGTTCGCCCTGGAGCTGGGCGAGTTGTACGAGTCGCTGGGCCTGGAGGAGGCGGCGCGGGCGCAGTACGACCTGCTGCGGGCCCGGGCCGAGCAGGACGAGGTCGCCGGGGTGGATGTGGAACTGCTGCTCGGGCGGTTCGAGGCGGACCACGGGGACGCGGGTGAGGCCGTACAGCGGCTGGAGGGCGAGTGGGAGCGGCAGCCCGGCATCGAGGTGGCCGACGCGCTGGGCTGGGCGCTGCACCGGGCCGGCGACGACCAGGAGGCGCTGCGCTTCGCCCGGATCGCGACGGACAAGGTGCACGGGGGCGGGGTGCGCAGCGCGCTGTACGCGTTCCACCTGGGCATGATCGAGCAGGAGCTGGAGCTGTCCGGTCCGGCCCGGCGGCATCTGCAGGAGGCGTTGCGGATCAACCCGTACTTCTCGCCGCTGCGGGTCCCGGTGGCGAGGGCGGCGCTGGACGCGTTGGGGGAGCCGCCGGACGAGGCTCTGCCGGAGATGTGAGCTACTGCTTGTAGTACACGGAGAGTCTGCGCGCTCCCGTCTGCCCCGACGCGAATCCCATGCACAGGCGTGGTGTGGGGGTGTGGCGGACGGCGAGGCCCTCGGGTTCGCGGAAGTCGAGGGAGCGGCCGGCCTCGGTGCGGCTCTGCTGGAGGAGTTCGCCGGTGCGGATGTCGAGGCAGGAGACGTAGGCGTTGCCGTGCCCGGCGGGCGGGTTGGTGGCGGTGTCGTAGGCCGTGCCGGCGAACTGGTAGAGGTGGTCGCCGCACAGGGCGTACCCCTGGAACGGGACCTCGGGGTCGGGGTGGGCGCCGGTCTGGGCGAGGTCGGCGACGGGGGTGGCGTAGTCGCGGGCGACGAAGGCGTCGAGGTCCCAGACGCGGTAGCGCGGGAGGTTGTGCAGGCGGTAGCGGACGGCGATGCGGCGGGTGGCCATGCACACGGTCGGCTGGTTGTTCTTCGAGCCCTCGACGGGGTGACGGATCTTGACGTCCCGGGCGGTGCGGGTGGCCCCGCTCACGAAGTGGAAGCGGGTGACGCCCCTGCCGTAGCCGTGCAGCGCGTCGGCCTCGGTCCAGATCCAGGGGGTTCCGTCGGAGTCGTTCTGCACGCCCATGCTGACGCCGTGCCCGAAGCCCTTCAGGTGCATGTGCCCGAGGGCCTTGCCCTTGTAGTCGAGCCGGTTCAGGCACAGGTCACCGGCGTCCAGGCCGCCTTTGGTGACCTGGAGGACGTACAGGTGGTGGTTCACCTCGTCGAAGGCGAAGGACTGCGGGACCGTCGGCTCGTGGAGTGTGCCGAGCCGGTACAGCCAGCGCTCGGACGGCGCGGCGAGGTCGACGCGCTGGTCCGCTGTGCTCACGGTGCCTCCTCACATCCGGTGGGCGCCGCCCTGGCACCCACCGGACATGAGATCGTCAACCGGCCTTCACCGCTCGCCTGTTCGACGAATTCACAGGTTTCCGCGCCGCTCCTGCTCCCGCTCGATCGCCTCGAACAGGGCCTTGAAGTTGCCCTTGCCGAATCCCATGGAGCCGTGCCGCTCGATGATCTCGAAGAAGACGGTCGGACGGTCCTGGACCGGCTTGGTGAAGATCTGCAGGAGGTAGCCGTCCTCGTCCCGGTCGGCGAGGATCTTCAGCTCACGCAGGGTCTCCACGGGCACCCGGGTGTCGCCGACCCACTCGCCGAGGGTGTCGTAGTAGGTGTCGGGCGTGTCCAGGAACTCCACGCCGGCCGCGCGCATGGTCCGTACCGTCTGCACGATGTCGCCCGTGTTGAGCGCGATGTGCTGGACGCCGGCGCCGCCGTAGAACTCCAGGTACTCGTCGATCTGGGACTTCTTCTTGGCGACGGCGGGCTCGTTGATCGGGAACTTCACCTTGAGCGTGCCGTCGGCGACGACCTTCGACATCAGGGCGCTGTACTCGGTCGCGATGTCGTCGCCCACGAACTCCTTCATGTTCGTGAAGCCCATGACCTTGTTGTAGAACCCCACCCACTCGTTCATTCGGCCGAGTTCGACGTTGCCGACGCAGTGGTCGACGGCCTGGAAGGTGCGCTGGGCGGGCGGTTCGACCATGGGCTTCGCGGCCACGTAGCCGGGCAGGTACGGGCCGTCGTAGCCGGAGCGGTCGACGAGGGTGTGGCGGGTCTCGCCGTAGGTGGCGATGGCGGCGAGGACGACCGTGCCGTGCTCGTCCTTCAGCTCGTACGGCTCGGCGACGGAGCGGGCGCCGTGCTCGATCGCGTAGTCGTACGCCCGGCGCGCGTCGGGGACCTCGATGGCCAGGTCGATGACACCGTCGCCGTGCTCGGCCACGTGCTGGGCGAGGAAGTGGCCCCAGGTGGTGGCGGCCTTGATCACCGAGGTGAACACGAAGCGGGCCGAGCCGTTCTCCAGGACATAGCTCGCCGTCTCGCGGCTGCCGTTCTCCGGTCCGGAGTAGGCGACCAGCCGCATGCCGAAGGCGGTGGAGTAGTAGTGCGCCGCCTGCTTGGCGTTGCCCACGGCGAAGACGACCGCGTCCATTCCCTTGACCGGGAAGGGATCGGCCTGCCGGGCGGTCGTGTCGGGAGTGTCGTGTGTGGTCTGCGTCATAGCGGAAGGGTCGCTCTGCTCGGCAAGGTGCGCAATAGTTTGCTTGTTCGCTGGGCAGTCTGCTCAGCCGTACGGCGGTTCCGGCGGGCTTTCTGTACAGGATGACCACCCCGGGAGGCGGGTATGGCGATCGATCAGCTGGACGGGCGCATCATCGTGCTGCTGGCCCGGGAGCCGCGGATCGGGGTGCTGGAGATGTCCCGGCGGCTGGGGGTGGCGCGCGGCACGGTGCAGGCGCGGCTGGACCGGCTTCAGTCGAATGGAGTGATCCGCGGATTCGGGCCGCAGGTGGACCCGGCGGCCCTCGGCTACCCGGTCACCGCGTTCGCCACGCTGCAGATCCGGCAGGGCCAAGGAGCCGACGTACGGGCCCATTTGGCGACCGTTCCCGAGGTGCTGGAGCTGCACACCACCACCGGCAGCGGGGACATGCTGTGCCGCCTGGTGGCCCGTTCGAACGCCGATCTCCAGCGGGTGATCGACCGGGTCGTCGGTTTTGATGGCATCGTCCGGGCCGCCACGGCGATCGTCATGGAGAACCCCGTTCCACTGCGGATCATCCCGCTGGTGGAGCAGGCGGCCGGGGACAGGGAAGGGAACTGACCGACTTGGGGTGAGCCGACCGTGAGCTTCTGGCAGTACCTGGCCGACCGGCACCAGCAGCTGCTCACGGACGCCGTTCAGCATGCGAGCGTCGTCTTCCAGTGCACGGTCGCGGCGACCGTGCTGGGCGTGCTGATCGGGGTGATCACCTACCGCAGCGGATGGGCGGGCCACCTCGCGACCTCGGCCACCTCGACCCTGCTGACCATTCCGTCGCTCGCCATGATCGGTCTGCTCGTCCCGGCCGTGGGTCTCGGCGTGGCGCCGACGGTGATCGCGCTGACGCTGTACGGGCTGCTGCCCATCGTGCGGAACGCGATCGTCGGGCTGCGCGGGGTCGACCCGTCGCTGGTCGACGCCGCACGGGGCATCGGCATGTCACGGCCGGCCCGTCTGGCGCGGGTGGAGCTGCCGCTCGCCTGGCCGCCGATCCTGACCGGCATCCGGGTCGCCACCCAGATGCTGATGGGCATCGCGGCCATCGCCGCCTACGCCTCCGGCCCCGGTCTGGGCAACGAGATCTTCCGCGGTATCGCCTCGCTGGGCAGCGCCAACGCCCTGAACCAGGTACTCGCGGGCACCCTCGGGATCATCGTCCTCGCGCTGCTGTTCGACGCCGCGTACGTCCTCGTCGGACGGCTGACCA
Organism: Streptomyces sp. NPDC039424; assembly: GCF_055639495.1. Classification (NCBI taxonomy): domain Bacteria; kingdom Bacillati; phylum Actinomycetota; class Actinomycetes; order Kitasatosporales; family Streptomycetaceae; genus Streptomyces; species Streptomyces sp. NPDC039424. The sequence goes on along the minus strand of NZ_JBVKAI010000004.1, from coordinate 118,086 downwards.
TTCCCAGGGGGATCCGTGCCTGAGACGTCCACGACCGGGGCGACCATCGACCTGGAGGGCCTGACCAAGCACTACCCCGGCAGTCCGCGGCCCTCCGTCGACAACGTCACCATGGGCATCCGGGCGGGCGAGACGGTCGTCTTCGTCGGTCCGTCCGGCTGCGGCAAGTCCACCACGCTGAAGATGATCAACCGTCTGATCGAGCCGACCGGCGGCCGGATCCGCATCGACGGCGAGGACGTCACCGGCATGGACCCGGTGCGGCTGCGCCGCGAGATCGGGTACGCGATCCAGTCCTCCGGCCTCTTCCCGCACCTCACCGTCGCCCAGAACATCGCACTCGTCCCGAAGACGGCCGGCTGGCCGAAGTCCCGGATCCGGGAGCGGGTGGCGGAGATGCTCCACCTGGTCGGGCTCGACCCCGGCGAGTTCCACGACCGCTACCCGCGCCAGCTCTCCGGCGGGCAGCAGCAACGGGTCGGCGTGGCCCGGGCGCTGGCGGCCGATCCGCCGGTGCTGCTGATGGACGAGCCGTTCGGCGCGGTCGACCCGGTCACCCGCGAGCGCCTCCAGGACCAGCTGATCCGGCTCCAGCGCGAGCTGCGCAAGACGATCGTCTTCGTCACCCACGACTTCGACGAGGCGATCAAGCTGGGCGACCGGATCGCGGTGCTGCGCGAGCACTCGCGGATCGCCCAGTTCGACACCCCGGAGGCGATCCTCACCCACCCCGCGGACGACTTCGTCTCCGGCTTCGTGGGCGCGGGCGCGGCCCTGAAGCGGCTGAACCTGACCCGCGTACGCGATTTGGGACTCAGGGCGTACCCGACGGTGACCGTGCGGACCCCGCTGCAGGAGATCTTCGCCCGGCTGCGCGGCAGCGGCACGAACGAGATCCTCCTGCTCGACCGGCGCCGCCGCCCCTGCCGATGGCTCCGGCGCGGTGACCTGGTGCGGACCAGGGGCTCGCTGGCCCGCGCGGGCAGGCCGGCGCACACCAGCGTGACCCGGGACGCGACGCTGCGGGACGCGCTGGAGGCGGTGCTGACGGACCCCTCCGGGCGGGTCGCGGTGACCGGGCGGCACGGCACGTACGAGGGCGTGGTCGACATGGAGACGCTGATGAACCGCGTGCACGCGCTGCTGGACGCCGACCGCCCGGACGCCCCGGAGCAGGGGGAGCGGACGGCGTGACGGCCCCCGAACTGGCCGAGCGGGAGGAGGCGGCCGAGCCCGCGCCGCCGCGGTCCGCCGAGAGGCGGATCACCTGGCGGAAGCTGACCCTGCTGCCCGCGTTCCTCGTCGCCGTGCTGCTGTCGACCTGGCTGTGGTTCCGGCAGGCGCACCTGGACCCGATCTCCGTGAACGCGCTGTCGAACGGCCAGGTGTCCAAGGCGCTGCGGCAGCACGTCGAACTGACGGCGATCTCGACGTTCCTCGTCCTGCTGATCGCCCTCCCGCTGGGCGTCCTGCTGACCCGCCGGGCCTTCCGGAAGGCCACCCCCGTGGCGATGGCGGTCGCCAACGCGGGCCAGGCGACCCCGGCGATCGGCCTCCTCGCCCTGCTGGTGATCTGGCTCGGCATCGGCCGGCGGGCGGCCCTGGTCGGCATCGTCGCCTACGCCGTACTGCCGGTGCTGGCCAACACCGTCGCGGGCCTCAGGGCGGGCGACCCGACCCTGCTGGAGGCGGCCCGCGGCATCGGCATGTCCCCGCTCGGGGTGCTGACCCGGGTCGAACTTCCGCTGGCCGTCCCGCTGATCCTCGCGGGCGTCCGTACGGCCCTGGTGCTGAACGTCGGCACGGCGACCCTGGCCGCCTTCGGCGGGGGCGGCGGCCTGGGTGTGCTCATCACCGCCGGCATCACCAACCAGCGCATGCCGGTGCTGATGCTGGGCTCCGTGCTCACCGTCGCACTGGCCCTGCTGGTGGACTGGCTGGCCTCGCTCGCCGAAGTGGTGCTGCGGCCCCGGGGGCTGGGCGCCGCCGGGCGGGGGCCACGGAGATGAGGGGCGTCGTACGCCCGCTGCTGGCCGGGGCGCTGCTCGCGCTCCCCGGCTGCGGCCTGACCAGCGGCTCCCCCCTGGCCGACGCCGTCGAGCCCGGCTCCGTCGGACGGGGCGAGCCGCTCAGGGGTGCCCACCTCACCGTGACGTCCAAGGCGGACACGGAGAGCCTCGTCCTCGGCGCGATGACGGGCATCGCCTTCCGGGCGGCCGGCGCGGACGTCCTCGACCGGACCGGCATCCAGGGTTCCCTCGGCAGCCGGGAGGCGGTCCTGAACGGGGACGCGGACGCCATGTACGAGTACACGGGCACCGCCTGGATCACGTACCTGGGCCACAGCGACCCCGTCCCCGACCCGCGCGAACAGTGGCAGGCGGTGCACGACGCGGATCTGCGCGACGGCCTGACCTGGCTGCCGCCCTCCCGGCTGAACAACACCTACGCGCTGGCCATGAACCGGGCCGCCTTCGAGAAGTACGGCACCCGCACGCTGTCCGACGTCGCCGCGCGCTCCGCCGCCGACCCCGGCGCGGTGACGCTGTGCGTGGAGGGCGAGTTCGCCAACCGGGCGGACGGGCTGCCGGGCATGGAGAAGGCGTACGGGATGAGCGTGCCGGCCTCCCGGATCACCCAGATGGACACCGGGATCGTCTACACCCAGGTGGCGAAGGGGAGTTGCGCCTACGGGGAGGTCTACAGCACCGACGGGCGCGTCAGGTCGATGGACCTGGTGGTGATGGAGGACGACAAAAAGTTCTTCCCCAACTACAACGCGGCTCCAGAGATCAACTCCGAGACCCTGAAGAGGTGGCCCGCGATCGCGGACGTACTGAACCCGATCACCAGGAGGCTGGACAACACGGTGGCGCGGGCGCTGAACGCGAGGGTGGACGTGGAAGGGGAGGATCCGCATCAGGTCGCGCTGGAGTGGATGCGGGCGGAGGGGTTCGTGAAGTAGGCGGGGGGCGCCGGGAGTTGGCGCGAAGAAGTCGATGCAAAAGACTCGTTGCAAAGAGAGCTTTGCAACACTACCTTTGTACGCATGCCGGAACAGCCCGAGATGCGAAAACTCGACGCGCGTTCACTGCGCGGACTCGCACATCCCCTGCGCATGGAACTGCTCACCGCGTTGCGGCGGCACGGCCCGGCCACCGCTTCGATGCTCGCCGAGCGGCTGGGCGAGTCCAGCGGGGCGACCAGTTACCACCTGCGGCAGCTCGCCACCCACGGCTTCGTCGAGGACGCGCCGGACCGCGGCAAGGGCCGGGAACGCTGGTGGCAGGCGGTCGAGCAGGGCCTCTCCATGACCGACGCGCTGCTGCAGGACCCGGATCCGGCGGTGCGCGGAGCGACCGACACCTTCCTGCACGAGGTGGCGTCCGAGCACGCCCGCGATCTGGCGGCCTGGATGGCGACGCTCGGCGACTGGCTCCCGAAGTGGTCGAACCACGCCATGGACCTGAGCGACTGGGAGCTGCGGCTGACGCCCGCGCTCGCCCGTGAACTGATCGGCAAGATGCACGAGTTGGTCAAGGAGTACGACGCCCTCGACGTCGCCGACGACCCCGACATGGAGTACGTCCGCCTCCACACGCACGTGTTCCCCATCACCACGGATCGAAAGAAGGACCAGTGATCGCCCCCGAGAGCCACCTCGCCCTGCACCATGTCCGAGCCGCCGAACTCCGCGCCCAGGCCGACGCGTACCGTCTCGCCGCCTCGGACAAGCGCCCGCACGGCATCCGTGTCCGCCTCGGCTGGACCCTCGTCGAGGTCGGCCTGCGTCTCGCCGCCGCCCCCAGAGCCGTACCCGCCCTCTAGCAGCTGGGCACGGGCCCCTTCCCCTTTTCCAGCGCCACCAGGGACGTCACCGCGCTTTTCAGTGTGGTCACCGGAACCAGCCGGAGCCCCTTCGGCAGTTCCGACCGGGCTTCGGTGCACTCGGCCTTCGGTACCAGGAAGACGGTCGCACCGTCCCGTCGCGCGGCCTGGGTCTTCAGGGCCACGCCCCCGACCGCGCCCACCTTCCCGTCGGCGCCGATCGTCCCCGTACCGGCGATGGTCCGGCCGCCCGTCAGGTCGCCGCCGCTGCCGTCGCCGTCCAGCTTGTCGATGATCCCGAGGGAGAACAGCAGCCCCGCGCTGGGCCCGCCGACGTCGGCGAGCTTCAGCGTGACCTTGACGTCCTGGCCGCTCAGACCCAGGTACTTCAGCGCCGCCACGGTCGCCGCGTCCTGGGACTGCTGCATCTGCTCGGCGTTGTGCCGCTCGATCTCCTTGACGCTGTCGCCGGTCGGATAGACCGAGTCGCGGGGCATGATCGCCCGGTCGGTGCGGAACCAGTTGTCGATCACATCGGCGAGTGAGACCTGCGCGTCCGGCGAGGTCGCCTCGATGGTCGTCATCCGGAGCTGCCCACTCGTCTCACGGGTCGGCGCACCGGAGACCGTGATCACCGCGGTGCCCTTGTTCTTCCCCAGCACGTTCGCCGTCATCCCGGGCTGTGCCACCGAGAACGGCAGCGGCGCGAACACCGCGGTGGCGACCAGCGCCACGACGGGCACAGCACAGACGGCGACGGCCTGGAGACGTGTGAGACGAGAGAGCACAGGATCAATCTACGGGACACCCTTTCAGCCGCCGCAGCGGCAACCCCGCACCTCATCACCGGGCAACCGCACCCGGCCGAGCTCAGCGCAGCGCCTCCGCCACCTCTCGCGCCGCGTCCACCACCCGCGGCCCCACCCGCTCCGGCACGGCGTCCGCCAGCATCACGACACCCACGCTCCCCTCCACCCCGGTCACCCCGAGCAGAGGAGCCGCCGCCCCGCTGGCCCCCGCCTCCAGCTCCCCGTGCGTCAGCGTGTACCCCGGCTCCGACGACGTCGAGTGCCGCGCCGCGAGGATCGCCTTGCCCGCGGCTCCCCGGTCCAGCGGATGCCGGAACCCTGCCCGGTACGCCACGTGGTAGTCCGTCCACGTCGGCTCGACCACCGCGACGGCCAGCGCCTCGGCCCCGTCGACCAGCGTGAGATGAGCCGTCGCCCCGATGTCCTCGGCCAGCGACCGCAACGCGGGCAGCGCGGCCTCCCGTACCAGCGGGTGCACCTGCCGCCCCAGCCGCAGCACCCCCAGTCCGACCCGGGCTCGCCCGCCCAGATCACGGCGTACGAGGGCATGCTGCTCAAGCGTGGCGAGCAACCGGTACACCACGGTCCGGTTCACCCCCAGCTTGGTGGAAAGCTCGGTGACGGTCAGCCCGTGGTCCGTGTCGGCCAGCAGTTTGAGGACGCGCAGTCCCCGGTCGAGCGTCTGAGAGGTCTCCGCGGTCACGACGCCCACTCCTTAAGTGGTGAGGTCGGCAACCTCTCAGCGACGGATGCGTCACCGAGTCCCGTCAGCGACGCGCTACAGAGGCTGCCGATCGGCAGGACGGCCCGGCGGCTCCGGGCCCAGTCGCTTCACGGCTGCGCTCCGCGGCGGCGCTGCCACGGGGCGTATGCGTAGCGGGACAGTAGCGAAGGCGGTTCGCTGAGCGGAAGTATCCGTCCAGAATCCGGGCACCGCCCGACATGACCTGCGACGTTCGTCCTGATACGTACAGCGCGTGCCCTCCGACACACGCCCCACCGGCACACGCCGCGCCCGGCACCGCCCCGCCCGCGAACCCGCGGACGCGTCACCGCATCCGCGTGGCCCACTCCTGCACCTTGGCGATCCGCTGCCGCAGCTGACCGGCCGTCGCCTCGGCGCTCGGCGGGCCGCCGCACACGCGCCGCAGCTCGGTGTGGATCACCCCGTGCGGCTTGCCGCTCTGGTGGACGTACGCGCCGACCATGGTGTTGAGCTGCTTGCGCAGCTCCATCATCTCCTTGTGCGAGACGACCGGCCGCCGCTCGGCGGGCAGTTCCAGCAGGTCGGCCTCCTCGTCCGGCTTCTTGCGGCTGTGCGCGATCTGCCGGGCCTGCCGCTTCTGCAGCAGCATCTGCACCTGATCGGGTTCGAGGAGCCCGGGGATGCCGAGGTAGTCCTGCTCCTCCTCGCTCCCGGGGTGGGCCTGCATGCCGAACTCGGCGCCGTCGTAGAGCACCCGGTCGAAGACGGCGTCGGACTCCAGCGCCTCGAAGGGCAGCATGTCCTGCTCGCCGGTGTCCTCGTCCTGCTCCTTGTTCGCCTCCTCCATCTCCTTCTCGGATTCGGCGTACGGGTCCTCCTCGCCCTCCTTCTTCGGCTTGTCGAGGGCGTGGTCGCGCTCGACCTCCATCTCGTTGGCGAAGGTGAGCAGGTCGGGAACGGTCGGCAGGAAGACGGAGGCGGTCTCGCCGCGCCGCCGGGACCGTACGAAGCGGCCGACGGCCTGGGCGAAGAACAGCGGGGTGGAGATGGTGGTGGCGTACACCCCGACCGCCAGCCGGGGCACGTCGACGCCCTCGGACACCATGCGCACCGCGACCATCCAGCGGTCGTCACTCGCGCTGAAGTCGTCGATCCTCTTCGAGGCGCCGGTGTCGTCGGACAGGACGAGCGTCGCCTTCGTGCCCGTGATCTCCCGGATCAGCTTGGCGTACGCGCGCGCCGATTCCTGGTCGGAGGCGATGACGAGGGCGCCCGCGTCCGGGATGGCCTTCCTGACCTCGGTCAGCCGCTGGTCGGCGGCGCGCAGCACGCTGGGCATCCATTCGCCGCGGGGGTCGAGCGCGGTGCGCCAGGCCTGGCTGACGGCGTCCTTGGTCATGGGCTCGCCGAGCCGGGCGGCGATCTCGTCACCGGCCTTGGTGCGCCAGCGCATGTTGCCGCTGTAGGAGAGGAAGATGACCGGCCGGACGACGTGGTCGGCGAGCGCGTTGCCGTACCCGTACGTGTAGTCGGCGGCGGACCGCCGGATACCGTCCTGCCCCTCCTCGTACGTCACGAAGGGGATGGGGTTGGTGTCGGACCGGAACGGCGTACCCGTGAGCGCGAGCCGCCGGGTGGCCGGTTCGAAGGCCTCCAGACAGGCCTCGCCCCAGGACTTGGAGTCGCCGGCGTGGTGGATCTCGTCGAGGATCACGAGCGTCTTGCGCTGCTCGACCCGGTTGCGGTGCAGCATGGGCCGGACGCCGACGCCCGCGTAGGTCACGGCGACGCCCTGGTACTCGCGGCCGAGCGGCCCCGCGCTGTACTCGGGGTCGAGCTTGATGCCTATCCGCGCGGCCGCCTCCGCCCACTGCTTCTTCAGGTGTTCGGTCGGCGCGACCACGGTCACCTGCTGCACGACGTGGTGGTGCAGCAGCCAGGAGGCGAGCGTCAGCGCGAAGGTCGTCTTGCCGGCGCCCGGCGTGGCGACCGCGAGGAAGTCACGCGGCTGCTCCTGGATGTACTTCTCCATCGCCCCCTGCTGCCAGGCACGCAGCTTGCTGGCGGTGCCCCAGGGGGCGCGGCCGGGGAAGGCGGGCGAGAGGTGGTGGGAGTGGGTGGAGGAAGCAGACATAGGGGTGGGCCCGGAGGGCCCTCCGTTGAGGGTGGTGGCGGGTGACGGGCGGGCGGTAGTCACGGTCTCCGTGGATCGATCTGGGGGGTCGGCTACGTATGACAACCGGGCCACCCTACCGGCGCCCCGGCGGTGCCGACGCGCGGACGAGGCCGGGTCGCCCGTGGGTGGGATCCACGTCACAGCACGCGCGGTGGCGCGGCGATCACAGCACGGCGCAGGCCGCCGTACCGAACGTCCGGGCCCGCGGCCGACGGTGAGTGTCCCGTCGCTCACCGCTCCCGCAGCCGCCTCGTCACCCACGCCCCGGCCAGCGCCACTGCGGCCATCGGCAGGAACACGGCGGCGAAGGCCGCCGGATGGGCGCCGGTCGCGGCCTGCGCCCGCGTGGTGGTCGCCGTGCCGCCCCCGCCCAGCGTCGCGAAGGCCGCGCCGGTCGCCGCGAGGAGGACGACGTTGGCGAGGGCGTCGGAGATCTGCAGGGCGGCCGAGTTGGCGCCGGCCTCCTCCGGGGCGGAGAGCTGGAGCAGGAGCACACTGGAGGAGGAGATCACCAGTCCCATCCCGAAGCAGCCGAAGGCCCAGGCGACGGCCACCGTCCAGACCGGGACGCCGTGGACCAGCACGCTGGGCGCGGTGGCGATGGCGGCGGCGACCAGCACCATCCCGAGGGTCATCAGCCGTTCCCGGTACGGCTCCACCCGCGCCCGCGACTGCACCCACGACCCCAGCGCCCACGTCCCCCCGCCCGCCGCGAGCGAGAACCCGGCCAGCGTCGGCGACAACCCCCGCTGGGTGACCAGCATCAACGGCACGAAGGACTCGGCGGCGATGAAGGACCCCGCGGCCACCCCGCGCAACAGCACGACCGACGGCAGCCCGCGCGCCGCCCGGTAGGTGCCGCGCGGGAGCAGTCCCCGCACGGCCGGCATCAGCAGGGCGGCGCCGGCGACGCCGGGGACCACGGAGATCCACCGCAGGTCCTGCGCCGCGTACTGGAGGAGTCCCGCCCCCAGGGAGATGCCGAGGGCGAGCCGGATCCGCCGCCGGTCGAAGGCGGCCACCATCCCCTTCGCGACAGGCCCTCCGGCCCGCAGCCGTATCTGCGGCAGCGCGAGCGCCAGCGGGAAGACGACCAGCACCGGGATGCCGATGAACACCCACCGCCAGCCGAGGTGTTCGGTCACCGCTCCCGCCGCCAAGGGGCCCACGACCGACGGCACGACCCAACTCGCCGCGAAGGCCGCCATGATCGACGCCCGCAGCCGCTCGGGATAGGCCCGCCCCACGACGACGTACAACGCCACGATCACGAGCCCGCCACCGAGCCCCTGCACGGCCCGCCCCACGATGAACACCCACATCGCCCCGGCCGTCCCGGCCACCACCAGCCCCGCCGCGAACGCCCCGATCCCGGTGGTCAGCGCCCCCAACGGCCCCCGCCGGTCCGACCACTGCCCGGCGAGCACCATCCCGAACAGGCTCGTCGTGAAGTACCCCGAGAACGCGAACGCGTACAGCGACACCCCGTCCAGCTCCCGCGCCGCGACCGGCATCGCCGTCCCCACCGCGGTCGCCTCGAAGGCGATCAGCAGCACGACGGACACGATCCCGACACTCAGCGCCCGGTAGGCCCGCCCCAACACGGTGTCCTCGGCTCCATCGGTAAGTGCGTCCGCGGCTTCGGTGTCGCGTGATTCAAGGGCGGTCATGGGCGAAAGAGTAAGGTGCGCAGCCCACTTTGGCCCCTGTCCGAAGTCTCCCCCCACCCCCGACCTTGGTCGTACGCTCCCCGTTCCACCCCCTTTCATGAACGCCGTATGGCAGTCCCATTGCAGCCCCGCCCCAGCCCTTGAGCCCCTCCCCCGCCCCGCCCTACGGTCATCTCATCAACACGGCCACATGCGGTCGTGAGGATAGGAAGTTCCTCCCGGCCGTGTGCCCGAGTGGTTTAGGGACTCGCCTGCAAAGCGAGTTACGTGGGTTCGATTCCCGCCACGGCCTCCAGCGCCTTCGCCAGGCAGAACGAAAAGGGCGGCACCCATCGGGGTGCCGCCCTTTCGTGCGGCGGCATCACCGGGCCCGGTCGCCGTACGCGGCCCTGCTGGCCTCGATGTCGGCGATGTGCTCGATCGCCCAGCCGGCGAGTGCGAGGGCGGGTGGGATGAGACTCTGGCCGGTGGGGGTCAGGGCGTACTCGACTCGTGGGGGGACCTCCGCGTACGCCGTCCGGGACACCAGGCCGTCGCGTTCCAGGTTCCGGAGTGTGAGGGTCAGCATCCGCTGCGAGATCCCGGGTATCTGCCGGTGCAGGTCGGTGAAGCGCAGGCGTCCCTGATCGAGGGTCGCCACGATCAGCAGTGTCCACTTGTCGCAGATCCGGTCGAGGACGGCGCGGATCGTCCGCCCGCCGTCGCCCCTGATCATGCACGTGTGCTCGTACTGCGACATGACAACCCCCTGTGCGTGGCGCACATGTGTGTGCCTTTTGTAAGCCCCTCGACAGGCCTTCATGATGGGGCAACTCACGCCTGGTAACCATCGTGCAGGGGGCCACTATGGACGTCGCTTACTGGATCGTCGCCGTGCTGCTGGCGGTGTTCTACCTCTACGCCGGAGGCAAGAAGGTCCTGCAGAGCCAGGAGCGACTCCAGCCCATGATGGGGTGGGTCGATCGCGTCCCCATGCCGCTCGTCAGGGTCATCGGGACACTGGAGGTCCTCGGCGCGGCGGGTCTGCTTCTGCCGCCGCTGACCGGGGTCGTGCCCGGGCTCGCCGTCGCCGCGGCGATCGGCCTCGTCCTGCTCCAGGTCGGCGGCATCGTGGTCCACGTCTCTCGCGGCGAGGCCCGGCTGATCGGACTCAATATCGCCCTGCTGGTGGCCGCCGCCGCGGCCGTCTGGCTGGGAACCACCTGGCTCTGACCGGCCCGGCGGTGCCTTCGGTGAGACCGTCGGCCCGGGGGCGAACCCTGGCGGCGCGTCAGGGTCGGCTCGGGGTGGCGCCGGGGGTTTCACTGATGGTGGCTCAGGTGGGGAACCGGCAGGCTGAGCAACATGCCGAACTTCACCGCTGATCGCCGCCGCCTGTCTCTCGCCCGCCGCGCCGGAGTTTCCGTCGCCGGTGCCGCCGCCCTCACGGGGGTCGTGGGGGCGTGCCTGCCGGGTGTCGCTCACGCCGCGCCCGCCGGCGGCGCCCCGTCCGCGGTCGGGGCCGAGGCCGATTTCGGTGACTGCCCGGACCTGCCCACCGGGGTCGATCCGGCGCGCTGGAGGTGCGAGGTGCACACGGCGGCGCCGAGACTGACGATCGGCAAGGTCACCGTGGCTCTCGCACCGATCACCATGACGCATGCCGAGGGACCGCTGGCGGACGGCGGCGACGGGCAGGTGTGGGGGGCGCTGCACAGTGCCCCGACGGCCCTGCCGGACGGGGTGCCCGGTGCGATACAGCCGGAGTACGGCGGGCGGTCCGACTTCTACACGGGGCAGTTCAGTCTGCGCTTCCGGCTGGTGAGCCCCTGGTTGCCGAAGAGCTGCGTCATCGGGGCGGGCGGGCCGGTCGACTTCCAGCTGAAGCGGTCGGGGCCCTCGGAGTGGGTCTCACAGGATCCGCCGGTGATCAGGTTCTCGGCGTACGACGACACGTTCGCCGCCCCGGCCGCCAAGCACTGCGGGCCGCTGACCGGGCCGCTCAACCGGCGGCTCGGGCTCCCGGCCACGAGCGGCAACCTGATCACCTACGACGCCACCTACACCTTCAAGACCTACGACCGGCTCCCTCAGAGCACACCGCCCGCCTCGTCCTGGAAGAGTTCCGTCCAGTAGTGCCAGTCGGCGTCGGTCGTGGTGCCGGTCGGGTCGAGGGCCGACAGGGTCTGGATCATCGTCGCGGCCAGCTGGTCGTAGGCCCCGGTGGTCAGCTCGCGGCCCAGGTGTTCGTCGATCGTCCGCTCGTGATGGAGCAGCCAGAGGGTGTAGGCGAGGGTGGAGATGTCCGTGTTCAGGGGGTAGAGAGTCGCCTCCGGCTCGCTCCAGTTGAACACCGCGCCCGTCGTGCCGTCGACCACCAGGCTGTTGTCCTCGACCAGGTAGCCGAGGCGTATCAGACGGTCGGCGTGGGCGGGGAGGTCCTCCAGGGAGTAGTCGTCGGCGCGTTCCGACGTGAAGTACTCGGTCAGCGTCGGCAGTGGCGGGTCCGTGTCCAGGTGGAAGAGGACCGCGTCCTCGGGCAGGCCGGTCTCGCGCAGGAAGCGGCGGGTCGGCTCGTGGGTGAGCGTGCCGGGGAAGTCGACGTCCTCGAAGCGGGCCACCCGGCCCTGGCCGAACTCCTGGTCCAGGAGGCGGGCGGGGAGGTCCAGGGTGAGGCCGGAGCCGGTGCCGGGGCCGGCCACCAGGGCGAGCGGGCGGATCAGCGCGGCGGCCTTCCAGTAGGGCGGGACCTCGCCGCCGGTGCCCTCCTCGAAGAGCGCCAGCAGCCGGCGGGACGCCTCGGTCACCGTCTTGGTGCCGTACTGGCCCGCCAGGGAGGCGAAACGGCCGCGCAGGCCGGCCAGTTCCTCCGTGACCGCGGCGAATCGCAGCAGGGTCTCCAGGGACGGAGCGAGCGGGCGGGGGTCGGAGGGGTCGAAGAGGTAGGCGGTCGTGATCTCGCCCGTGTCCCCGTCGAGCAGGATCGACTCCCGCTCCATGCCCGCGGGGCTGAGGAGTTCGCCTATCACCAGGCGGTCCCGCAGCTCCTCCGCCAGGCGGGACGGGCCGTCCAGGGCGTCCGCGAGCGTGCGCAGCCCGCCCGTTCGCAGGGACGAGAACGTCAGCAGGCCGCTGTCGGAGGGCAGTCCGGGGCCGGTGAGCAGGCCGCGCGTCGGCGCGTGCGTGACATAACGGTCCAGCTCGGCCTCGGTCAGCGTGATCGCCGCGACACCGGCGTCGGTCGTGCTCATCGCTCCCCCGCGATTTCTTGGCGCGACGACGTTCTTGCGTACGTCGTCGCGCGCAGTTCCTGGGCAGGGCATGTCCGGCCGTCCGGTCTCCCGTCGGAAGCGGCCGTCCCCCCACTGCCCAGAACACTACGCCGCACCACTGACAACGCCCCGCAGAAGAGGACGTCAGGCGACCTCGGCCCGTTCCGTCCCGGCGAGGATCGCGTCCACGGTCCCGTCCACCGTCAGCTCCGAGGTGTCCAGCCACAGGCCGATACGGGGAGTGCGCTGCCTCAGCTCCGCGTCCAGGCCGGCCACGGTCCAGGCCCCGTACCCGGTCTTGGCCCGCCCGGCCTCCCGCGCGGCCACCGTCCCGGGGCCCGGCGCGAGGACGACCACGTACAGGGGGCGGGTGCGGACCAGTGCGACGTACGCCGTCAGGTCCTCGCCCAGCAACACGTCCTGCACGACCGCGGTGAACCCGGCCGCCGCGTAGGTGTCCGCCGTCGTCGCCGACAGCCGGTGCCGCAGGCGGAGTTGGGCCTCGGCCTCGCCGCCGGGGGCGGATCCGGGGACGTACTCCTCGCGGCCCGACGCGATCATCCGGCGGAACACGTCCCCGCGCACATGGGCCGCACGCGGCAGCCGCTCCGCCAGGGCCTGCGCGACCGTCGACTTCCCCGACGCCATCACTCCGGTCAGGACGACGACCCCGCCGTCCCTCATGTGAGGTACACGCCGCCCAGCACCACGACCACCGCCGCGGCCAGGAACAGCAGGATCCACAGCAGCAACTTACCGACGGCGGGCGGCGGTTCGAAGCGCGGTGGCTCCTGCTCGGTCACTGGCCGGTCACCACCGCGGCCTGCGGCCGGATCGGGAGGCGGTTGACCGGGCGGCCGGTCGCCGCGCGGACGGCGGAGGCGATGGCCGCCGGGGAGGTGACCACCGGTACGGCGCTGACCGCCTTGGCGCCGAAGGGGGCGACCACGTCGCGCTCCTCGACCAGTTTGACGATCCGGATGTCGGGGGCGTCCAGGGCCGTGGGGAGCGCGTACCCGGTGAGGTCGGGGTGGCGGACCAGGCCGCGCGGGCTGCGCAGGTTCTCGGTGAGCGCGATACCGACGCCCTGGGTGACACCGGCCTCGATGCGGGCGGTGAGCTGCGCCGGGTTGAGGACCCGGCCCACGTCCTGGGCGACGGCCAGCTCCACGACCCGTACCGAGCCGAGTTCGATGTCGACGTCCACCACCGCGCGGACGGCGCAGAAGGCCAGGCCCACGAAGGCGTCGCCCTGGCCGGAGGCGTTCAGCGGCTCGGTGGGGTGCGGGCGGCACTGCGCGGTGGCCCACAGCTCCTTGCCGTCCAGCGCCTCGGTGACGGTGGTGGACAGCACACCGTCGTACGAGGTGATCTTGCCGTCGGTGATCTGCAGCAGTTCGGTCGACATGCCGAACTTGTGCGCCAGGGGTTGCAGCAGTTGCGTACGGACCATCTTGGCCGCGCGCTCCACCGCGCCGCCCGACACCCAGGTGTGGCGGCCCCGGCAGCCCGGACCGGCCGGGGGCTGGTCGGTGTCGACGGGCGCCACGTGCACCTCGTCGATGCCGAGGGTCTCCTGGACGATCTGGCGGGCGAGGGTGGTAAAGCCCTGGCCGGTCTCCACCGCCGCGCACAGCACGGTGGCGATGCCGTCGTGGACCTTCACGGTGGCCGTCGAGACCTCGTCAGCGCCCTCCGCGCCGAGCATGTGCACCATGCCCAGGCCGTAGCCGACGCCCCGGCGCACCGCGCCCGGTTCGCCCGCGCCCTCGGGACCGCCGGGCAGCAGCCACTCCTCCTCGGGCGTGTCCTTCGGCAGCGCCGGGAGCGGGAAGTCCCGTACCGCCTGCAGGAGTTCGGCGACCGGCGCGGGGCAGGTCACCGTCTGGCCGATCGGCAGGACGTCACCGGTGGCGAGCGCGTTGCGCAGGCGCAGCTCCGCCGGGTCCAGGCCGAGCTTCTTGGCGAGCTTGTCCATCTGCGCCTCGTAGGCGGCGCACACCTGCATGGCGCCCTCGCCGCGCACATGGCCGGAGGGCGGGTTGTTGGTGCGTACGGCCCAGCCCTCGATGAAGGCGTTGGGGACGACGTACGGGCCGCAGGCGAAGGAGACGGCGGCGGCCAGGGCCTCGGCGGAGGTGTCGGCGTACGCGCCCGCGTCGAGGAGGATCTGCGCCTCGACCTTGACCAGCTTGCCCTCGGTGTCGGCGTGGTGGCGGTAGCGCAGCAGCGTGGGGTGGCGGTGGACGTGGCCGAGGAAGGACTCCTCGCGGCTCGCCGTCAGCTTCACCGGGCAGCCGGTCTTCAGGGCGAGCAGGCCGAGCGGGAGCTGGAAGCCCTGGTCCTCGCGGTCGGCGGTGGCGCCGGGGACGCCGGTGACGACGATCTTCACCCGCTCGGGGGCCAGGCCGAAGACGGCGGCGGCCGTGTTGCGGTCGGTGTGCGGGTCGGTGGAGGCCAGGTAGAGCTCGACGCCGCCGTCGGGGCGGGGCACGGCGAGGCCCGCCTCCGCGCCGATGGGGGCCGGGTCCGCGCGGCCGATGCGGTACAGGCCCTCGACGACGACCTCGCCGTGCGCGTCCGGGTCGCCGTGGTGCAGCGGGATGTGCCGGATCAGGTTGCCGTCGGGGTGCAGCGGTTCCGCCTCGAAGGCGTGTTCGGGGTCGATCACCGGGTCGAGTACCTCGTACTCGACGATGACGGCCGCGGCGGCCATCCGGGCGGTGTCCGGGTGGTCGGCGGCGACGGCCGCGATGGGCTCGCCGTGGTGGCGTACGACCTCGGAGGCGAACACCGGGCGGTCGGGCGTGCCCCGGCCGTGGCGCGGGGTGCCGGGCACGTCCTCGTGGGTGACGACCGCGCGTACGCCGGGCATCTCGCGCGCGTGGGAGGTGTCGATGGACACGATGCGCGCGTGCGCGTGCGGGGAGCGCAGTACGGCCGCCCAGAGCAGGCCCTCGGCCCACAGGTCGGCCGCGTACGGAAAGGTGCCCTCGGTCTTGGCGCGGGCGTCGGCGGGGGGCAGGGAGACGCCGATGCCGTGCGGCGGTGGCTCGGCGGCGGTGGCGGGCTCCGCGGCGGTGGTCGCGGTGGCGGCTTCGTTGCTCACGCCTGGCCTCCGTCCTGGCCGTAGTGCTGGTCCTGCGGACCCGGGGTACCGAAGGTCCCCGGTGAGTCGAAGGCCGACGCGTTGACGCCGCCGGCTCCGGGGCCCGCCTGGTGCGGAATACGTGCCCCGTCGGCGTCCGTCTCGGCCTCGGCCGCGGAATGCGCCTCCCGTTCGGCGACGACCTCCTGGACGGCGTCCAGGACGCCCCGGTAGCCGGAGCAGCGGCACAGGTTGCCGCACAGCGCCTGGCGGGCCTCGAGATCGGTGGGCGCCGGATTGCCCTCCAGCAGGTCGTGCACGGTCATCGCCATGCCGGGGACGCAGAAACCGCACTGCACCGCACCGCACTTGGCGAGCGCCCGCTGCACGTCCGAGGGCCGGCCGTCCACCGCGAGGCCCTCGACCGTGCGCACCTCGCTGCCGGCGGCGGTGACGGCGGGCACCAGGCAGGAGGCGACGAGCCGTCCGTCGACCTGGACGTTGCAGGCCCCGCACTCGCCCTGCGAGCAGCCGTCCTTGGCTCCGGCGAGGCCGAGCCGCTCGCGCAGGACGTACAACAGCGACTCGCCGATCCAGGCGTCGGTGACGGGTCGCTCGGTGCCGTTGACGCGCAGGACGTAGGAGGCGAGGGGGTGTTCGTCGTGGGCGGGGGGCGGGGGCGTCTCGTCCGGGGCGGCGGCCGACTCGTGCGGTGCCGCGGTGTCGTCGGCCGTGACGGCCTCTTCGGCGACCTCCGGCTCGGTCCCGGTGTCCGTGGCCGTCTCTTGGTCCGCCGGGGCCTCAGCGAGCCCTTCAGGGGCCTCCACGGCCTCCCGTGCGTCCGGGGCGGCCTCGTCCGGCTCCGGCTCGCCGGTCTCCCGGGTGTGCTCGGCCGGGGGCTCGGCGTACGGCGTGGCGGGCTGGAAGCCCTCGTGGGCGGGCTGTTCGGGCCCCGGGTGGCCGGGCTGTTCGGCGGCCGCCTCGGTGCCGGGGACCTGCTGCCCCCAGGTCTGCCCCGCGGTGTCCGTCGCCCAGGGGGCGGGGGCGCCGCCGGGAAGGGTGGCCGGAGGGGTGCCGCCCCACTGCTCGACCAGGGCGGAAGTGGTGAACTCACCCGATTCGTCCGGAAGGTCGCCTCCCGCGACGGGGATGGACCACTCCCCGGTCACATCGTGACCGGGGGCCGGCGCGGGGGGCTCGTCGAAGACCCACTGCTGCGTACTGGCGGGGGTGTACGTGAACCGGTCGTCCGTGCCCGCGCCCGTCCCCTGGTGCGGGGCGTTCGGGTCGGGCCAGTGGGCGTCGTCGGCCGGCATCGCCCAGGTGCCGCCGGCCGTCGGGTCGGCGCCGGGGTCCACACCCGGGGCCACCGTTATCGGCGGCGGCACATAGCCGTGACCGGGTGCGGCCAGGAGGGCGTCGATGCCGCCCTCGGGGAGTTTCACGAAGGCGGTGGCACCGTCGTCGTAGTCGCCCTGGGGCAGCGGGTCCCAGCGGCCTCCGCCCTGGGACGTGCCCTCTCCGTGCTGGTCGTCGGTCACGACAGCGCCCTCCCCAGTGCTCGTCGGGCCAGTGCGGCGACGGTGCGCCGCAGGTGCAGTACGGCGGGCGGAAGCTCCGGCACGGAACCGTCCGGCTCCGGGGCCGGGTCGGGGATGCAGGCCGCGGCGACGTACTCGCCGAAGGCGTTCAGCGCCTCCGGGACGATCGCGCGGTCGTTGTCCCAGTCGATGAGCCGGGCGACCCACTGCTCGGCGTCCAGCGGCCTGAGCGGCATCGGCGCTATGGCGCCGACCGCGCACCGCACTCCGCGCCGGGCGGGGTCGAGCACCAGCGCCACGGAGGCGACCGCGCGGCCGGGACCGGTCCGGCCGGTGGCCTTCAGGAAGACCTGCGGGGCGTGCAGCAGCGGTACGCGCACGTAGCCGATGAGTTCGCCGCCGCGCAGCATCTCCACGCCGGCCAGCAGGTGCGACACCGGGATTTCCCGGCGGGCTCCGCCCGGGCCGGCGATGATCAGCGTCGCCTCCAGGGCGGCCAGGACCGGCAGCGCGTCCCCGGTGGGCGCGGCCGAGGCGATGTTGCCGCCCAGGGTGCCCGCGTTGCGGATGTGCGGCGGGCCCGCGGCGCGCGCGGCGGCGGCGAGCGCCGGGATGAGGGCCGCGAAGTCGGGGCGGCCCATCCGTGCGTGGGTGAGGCCGGCGCCGAGCAGCGCGTGGCCGTCCTGGTACTGCCAGCCGCGGATCTCGCTGATCCGGCCGAGGCCCACCAGGGCGGCGGGCCTGAGCTGTCCGGAGTTGACGGCGGCCATCAGGTCGGTGCCGCCCGCCACGGGTACGGCGGTGGGCATGGCGCCGAGCGCCGCCACTGCCTCGTCCAGCGTTGTGGGCAGCGTGACG
The DNA here is from genome assembly GCF_055639495.1 of Streptomyces sp. NPDC039424. Lineage (NCBI taxonomy): Bacteria > Bacillati > Actinomycetota > Actinomycetes > Kitasatosporales > Streptomycetaceae > Streptomyces > Streptomyces sp. NPDC039424. The sequence goes on along the minus strand of NZ_JBVKAI010000004.1, from coordinate 100,159 downwards.
GCCTGCCCCGCCTGCGGTGCGTGCGTGGTCAAACCGGCTGCCCCTTCCCGCTGCCCCACCTGGTCCCACCTGTGTTGCCGTACGGTACGTGCTGACAGGGCGGACGTGGCAACTCTGGCACATCTTCGCAGGGCCCGAACGCGGGGGTCCGCTAGGAGGTATTCGCCCACCTCACCGAGGAGATGGTCCGTTTTCGCACGGCATCTCCGGTGCGCCATGATTGACACTCTTCGGTGACCCCTAAGGTATTTTTCCGCTGCTTTCGCCTACCTGTTCGGAGGCGGGCCCTCGATCGGGCGTCCGGGCACTCCGGGCCGCCGCTGCCACGGGCGGGGTCCGGTGGGCGGCCGGTAGCCGACGCCCAGGGCGTCGAGCCGCCGGTAGTGGGCGGCCATCCGCCGCTCGAAGCCGGCGAAGTCGCGTTCGGCCGGGGCGGGCAGTCGGCTCCAGGCCACCTCGGCGAAGGCGGCGAGCCGCGGGAAGGCCTGGTAGTCCACGCGCGCGGGGTCCTCCATCACCTCCGTCCACACGTTGGCCTGGGTGCCCAGCACCCGGCGGGCCTCCTCCTCGGTGAGCCGCTCCGGAACGGGCTCGAAGCGGTAGACGTCCTCCAGGGTGCGGACGAAGCCGATCGGTACGGGTTCGTCAACGCCGGGGTCCTGACGGTGGTCCAGGTACACGTACTGCTCGGGGCACATGACGACGTCGTGGCCGGCCCGCGCGGCGGCGATCCCGCCGCCGTACCCGCGCCAGGACGACACGGCCGCGCCGTCGGCGAGGCCGCCCTCCAGGATCTCGTCCCAGCCGATGAGCCTGCGCCCGCGCGCGGAAAGCCACTTCGCGAAGTGCCCGATGAACCAGGACTGCAGTTCGTCCTCGTCGGCGAGCCCGAGTTCCTTGATGCGGGCCTGGGCGGTCGGCGACTGCTTCCACTGCTCCTTGGGGCATTCGTCACCGCCGATGTGGACGAACTCCGACGGGAAGAGACCGAGCACTTCGTCGAGCACCCCTTCGTAGAAGCGAAGGGTGTTGTCAGTGGGCGCGAGTACGTTGGGATTGACGCCCCAGGTGTCCCAGACGGAAAGGGCGGTGGTGTCGATGACGTCGGTGTTGCCGAGCTCCGGATACGCGGCGATGGCGGCCTGCGAGTGGCCCGGTACGTCGATTTCCGGGACGACGGTGATATGCCGTTCGGCGGCGTAGGCGACGATCTCCCGGATGTCGTCCTGGGTGTAGAAGCCGCCGTGCGGCTTTTCCTCCCACAGCGGTGAGGCCCGGTGGCCGAATTTCGTGCGCGCCCGCCAGGAGCCGATCTCGGTCAGCCTCGGATACCGCTCGATCTCGATCCGCCAGCCCTGGTCGTCCGTCAGATGGAAGTGCAGGACATTGAGTTTGTGGGCGGCCATGAGATCCAGATAGCGCAGCACGCCTTCCTTGGGCATGAAGTGCCGGGCGACATCGAGCAGGAGGCCGCGCCAGCGGAAGCGGGGTGAGTCCTCGACGATCTGGTGCGGGATCACCTGGCGGGCGCCCGGGCGGACGGGGGCCTGCCGGAAGGCGTCCGGGCCGAGCAGCTGACGCAGCGTCTGCGCGCCCCAGAACAGACCGGCCGGGTCGCCGCCCCGGATCTCGACGCCCCAGTCGACGACGGCGGAGAGCCGGTACGCCTCCGGCTCCAGCGTGTCGTCCGGATACAGCCGTACGGAGTTCCTGTCGCCCTCCGCCCCGGGCGGCAGGGGCAGGCCCAGGGCCGCGCCGAGCGTGGAGCGCAGCCAGCGCTCCGTGCCGCCGGCGCCCGGGGCGGCCCACAGGGTGGTGTCCCGGTCCAGGACGACGGCGCAGCGCATCGGACCCTCGATGGCGCGCGGTGCCGGAATCAGTTCGCTCACGTCGACCCCTCAACCCCTACTCGTTGCACCATGCGCAATGGCTGTTTCACGACTCACAACACCACGACACCACGCAGGCTAGGGGCGCGCCGACACGCCGACAAGAGGTCTCGACCACTTACCGGCAAGGGCGCGCGAAAACCCCCGGGGCGTGCGCCGTGGCACACCCCGGGGGCTCGCGAAGAGCTGTTCGCGCTACTTGTCCTTGCCGCCCTCGTCGCCGCCGGCGCCCATGGAGTCGTAGATCTCCTTGCACATCGGACACACGGGGTACTTCTTCGGGTCGCGGCCGGGCACCCACACCTTGCCGCACAGCGCCACGACGGGGGTGCCGTCGAGGGCGCTCGCCATGATCTTGTCCTTCTGGACGTAGTGGGCGAAGCGCTCGTGGTCGCCGTCGCCGTGGGACACCTGCGGCGTCGGCTCAACGAGGGTCCCCGTACCAGTCCCGCGCTCGGGCTCGAGAGTGCTCATAAGCCCCAGGGTACTGAAGCTCACACCCTTCAGTTGAGCGAAGGGTCGTCCGGGTAGGTGGCCACCATCGCCAGTTCGTTGCGCTGGCGGCGCAGCACCTCGCGCCAGAGTCTCTCCGGGGACGGCGAGGACACGTCGCCGGGCTCCGACTCGACGACGTACCAGGCGCCCTCCACCAGCTCGTCCTCCAGCTGGCCGGGCCCCCATCCGGCGTAACCGGCGAAGATCCTCAGGGAGCCGAGGGCCGAGGCGAGCAGCTCCGGCGGGGCCTCCAGGTCGACGAGGCCGATCGCGCCGTGCACCCGGCGCCAGCCGAGCGGGGCACGGTCGCCGTTCGCTCCGCCGGGGATGACCGCGACGCCGAGTGCCGAGTCCAGCGACACCGGGCCGCCCTGGAAGACCACGCCGGGCTCGCCGGTGAGGTCGGCCCAGCCTTCCAGGATGTCGCCCACGTCCACCGGGGTGGGACGGTTGAGGACGACGCCGAGCGAGCCCTCCTCGTCGTGGTCGAGAAGGAGCACCACCGCACGGTCGAAGTTCGGGTCCGCCAGGGCGGGCGTGGCCACGAGCAGCCGCCCTGTGAGCGAGGACACCTCGGTCATGCCAGACATGATCCCGCATCTTCCCTTCGTGTGGGGAGCCAATCCGGGTGTGGGAGTGAACGCAGCTCAGGGCGCACCGGCGCATCCGCCCCGGCGGTGACGGGACGTGCCCGGCGGTGAACGGTTCGTGTTGTGACACAGCTATGACCTAGCTGGGCGGTCCTTGGGCTTACGGGAGGGGGGTAATCGGCGATTACCCTGTCTCTCCAACCCCCTGCCCAACTCCACGGAACGCGAGATTCATGACCGTCAACGACGATGTCCTGCTTGTCCACGGCGGCACCCCGCTGGAGGGCGAGATCCGTGTCCGCGGCGCGAAGAACCTCGTGCCCAAGGCCATGGTGGCCGCCCTGCTGGGCAGCGCGCCGAGTCGACTGCGCAACGTTCCGGACATCCGTGACGTGCGTGTCGTACGCGGCCTGCTGCAGCTGCACGGGGTGACGGTCCGTCCGGGTGAGGAGCCGGGCGAGCTGGTGCTCGATCCGACGTACGTGGAGAGCGCGAACGTCGCTGACATCGATGCCCACGCGGGTTCCAGCCGGATCCCGATCCTCTTCTGCGGTCCCCTGCTGCACCGTCTCGGCCACGCGTTCATCCCGGGCCTGGGCGGCTGCGACATCGGTGGCCGGCCCATCGACTTCCACTTCGACGTGCTGCGGCAGTTCGGCGCGACGATCGAGAAGCGCGCGGACGGCCAGTACCTGGAGGCTCCGCAGCGGCTGCGCGGTACGAAGATCCAACTGCCGTACCCGTCCGTCGGCGCGACCGAGCAGGTGCTGCTGACGGCCGTACTCGCCGAGGGCGTCACGGAGTTGTCCAACGCGGCCGTCGAGCCGGAGATCGAGGACCTGATCTGCGTTCTGCAGAAGATGGGCGCGATCATCGCGATGGACACCGACCGCACGATCCGCATCACCGGTGTGGACAAGCTCGGCGGTTACACCCACCGCGCCCTCCCGGACCGCCTGGAGGCCGCGTCCTGGGCGTCGGCGGCGCTGGCGACCGAGGGCAACATCTACGTCCGGGGCGCCCTGCAGCGCTCGATGATGACGTTCCTGAACACCTACCGGAAGGTGGGCGGCGCCTTCGAGATCGACGACGAGGGCATCCGCTTCTGGCACCCCGGCGGGCAGCTGAAGTCCATCGCGCTGGAGACGGACGTGCACCCCGGCTTCCAGACCGACTGGCAGCAGCCGCTGGTCGTGGCCCTGACGCAGGCCACGGGCCTGTCCATCATCCACGAGACGGTCTACGAGTCCCGCCTGGGCTTCACCTCCGCGCTGAACCAGATGGGCGCCCACATCCAGCTCTACCGCGAGTGCCTGGGCGGCTCCGACTGCCGCTTCGGCCAGCGCAACTTCCTGCACTCCGCGGTCGTGTCGGGCCCCACCAAGCTCCAGGGCGCCGACCTGGTCATCCCCGACCTCCGCGGCGGCTTCTCCTACCTCATCGCCGCCCTTGCGGCCCAGGGCACGTCCCGCGTCCACGGCATCGAACTCATCAACCGCGGCTACGAGAACTTCATGGAGAAGCTCGTGGAGCTCGGCGCGAAGGTGGAACTCCCGGGCAAGGCCCTCGGCTGAGCCACCCCCGACCGCCCCACCCCGGCCCCGGGCAGCCCGCTCCCGGCCGGGGGTCCGGGGGTTGCGCCCCGGGCAGGCACAGCATGGAGAAGCTCGTGGAGCTCGGCGCGAAGGTGGAACTCCCGGGCAAGGCCCTCGGCTGAGCCGCCCCCGCCCCCGGGCAGGAACGGAAAACGATGGGGCGGCCACCCTTGCGGGTGGCCGCCCCATCGGCGTCCTGTGAGCCGTACACCGTCCCGTGGTGTACGGAGGGCGAAGGTTACTGGCCCTTGGCCGCTTCCTTGAGCTTGCTGCCCGCGGAGACCTTCACGCTGTAGCCGGCCGGGATGTTGATGGGCTCACCGGTCTGCGGGTTACGAGCGGTACGAGCGGCACGGTGGGTGCGCTCGAAGGTCAGGAAGCCAGGGATGGTGACCTTCTCGTCGCCCTTGGCGACGATCTCGCCGACGGTCTCGGCGAACGCGGCCAGCACGGCGTCGGCGTCCTTGCGGGTCACCTCGGCGCGGTCGGCCAGCGCGGCCACCAGCTCACTGCGGTTCATGTTGTTACTCCCGTGTTCTTCTTGCCGTTGAGGCGTGAGATCGTAAGCCGATGCTGCCAGGGTCCTCGGTGAGTCCCCGGACCCGGGTCCGTCGTCAGACCCTCGCGCCCAGGGACGCATCCTGCCCCTACCTGCGGCGGGAAAGCCAATCCGGCACCCGTAGGAGTCGTGAGAACACCCTTGGGAGTCACACGAAAAGAGTGCCCGAGCGTGGCCGACACCCTAGATGGCGGCTCCGGGTGCCGGGTTCCACGACGCGCCGTGTCAATGCCCAGCCGTGTCGATGCTCACAGGCTACGACGCCGCCCCCACCGCCTTGGCAGCCTCCCGCACCGCGCCGGCCACGGCACCCGCGACCTTGTCGTTGAACACGCTGGGGATGATGTAGTTCGGGTTCAGCTCGTCCTCGGTCACCACGTCGGACAGCGCCTGCGCGGCGGCGAGCATCATCTCGGTGTTGACCGTCCGGGACTGCGCGTCCAGCAAACCGCGGAAGACACCCGGGAAGACCAGCACGTTGTTGATCTGGTTGGGGAAGTCGGAGCGGCCGGTGGCCACAACTGCGGCGGTCTGACGGGCGATTGCCGGGTCCACCTCGGGGTCCGGGTTCGCGAGCGCGAACACGATCGCACCCTCGGCCATGGCGGCCACGTCGTCGCCGTCGAGGACGTTCGGGGCGGAGACGCCGATGAAGACGTCGGCGCCGCGCACCGCCTCCTTCAGCGTGCCGGTCAGGTTCTCGGGGTTGGTGTTGTCGGCGATCCAGCGCAGCGCCGAGCCGGCCGGGGCGTCCACCAGGTCCTCGCGGCCGGCGTGCACCACGCCGTGGATGTCGGCGACGACGGCGTTCTTCACGCCCGCCGCGATCAGCAGCTTGAGGATGGCCGTGCCGGCCGCGCCGGCGCCGGACATCACGACGCGGATGTTCTCGATCGCCTTGCCGGTCACGCGGAGCGCGTTCTTCAGGGCGGCGAGGACCACGATCGCCGTGCCGTGCTGGTCGTCGTGGAAGACGGGGATGTCGAGGGCCTCGCGCAGCCGGGCCTCGATCTCGAAGCAGCGGGGCGCGGAGATGTCCTCCAGGTTGATGCCGGCGAACCCGGGGGCGATCGCCTTGACGATCTCCACGATCGCGTCCGAGTCCTGGGTGTCCAGGCAGATCGGCCAGGCGTCGATACCGGCGAAGCGCTTGAACAGGGCCGCCTTGCCCTCCATCACGGGCAGCGCGGCCTTCGGGCCGATGTTGCCCAGGCCCAGCACGGCCGAACCGTCCGTCACGACCGCAACGGAGTTGCGCTTGATGGTGAGGCGGCGGGCGTCCTCGGGGTTCTCGGCGATCGCCATGCAGACGCGGGCGACACCCGGCGTGTAGACCATGGAGAGGTCGTCACGGTTGCGGATGGGGTGCTTCGACGCCATCTCGATCTTGCCGCCGAGGTGCATGAGGAAGGTACGGTCCGAGACCTTGCCCAGCGTGACGCCCTCGATGCCGCGGAGCTCCTGGACGATCTCGTCGGCGTGCGCGGTCGAGGTGGCCGCGATGGTGACGTCGATCCGGAGCTTCTCGTGGCCGGACGCGGTGACGTCGAGGCCGGTCACCGAGCCTCCGGAGGACTCCACGGCGGTGGTGAGCTGCGAGACGGCGGTTCCGCTCGCGGGCACCTCCAGCCGGATGGTCATCGAGTAGGAGACGCTGGGCGCCGTTGCCATGGCCGACTTCCTCTGCTTTCACCGTGTCGTGAATAGTGCCGTCCGATCGTCGCACCTACCGCCGAGTAGGCGTTAGCCAGGCAGGATTGCGAACGTTGTGTTCTCAAACGAAAGAGGCCCACGTCACATCGGACGTGGGCCTCTCGAACGTTCAGTGACACCGACCCGCCATGCTCGCCTCGCGGCAAGTGGTCGCTCGTAGCGACGAAGGTTGGGCCCGGGGGCTTGGATCGGGCCGGTGCCACACCCAGGCTAACAAACGGATCCCGGAAGCCATTCCCGTACGGAAGGTTCACAGGAATCCCGCCCTCCTGGCTCAGTCTCTGAGCAGATCCGGCACCCCCGCCGCGTCCGGCTCGTCCCGCTCGGTGGAGACCACCGTCAGCTGCTGGGTCGCCCGGGTCAGCGCGACGTACAGCACCCGCAGCCCGGCCGGCGACTCGTCGGCGATCTCCGCGGGTGAGACGACCACCGTGGCGTCGTACTCCAGGCCCTTGGCCTCCAGGCTGCCCAGCGCCACCACCCGGTCGCCGAGCCCGGCCAGCCAGCGGGCGGCCTCCGCGCGCCGGTTCATGGCGACGACCACGCCGACCGTGCCGTCGACCCGGTCCAGCAGCCGCTCGGCCTCCGCGCGCACGGTCTTCTCCAGCGAGTCCCGCACGACGCCGAAGCGCGGCTCGACCCCGGTGGACCGTACGGCCGACGGGGACTCGGAGCCGGGCATGGCGAGGGCCAGCACCTTCGCGGCCAGCTCGGCGATCTCCGCGGGGTTGCGGTAGTTCACGGTCAGCTGGAAGCGGCGGCGCGGGCGGGTGCCCAGCGCCTCGTCGCGGGCCTCGGCCGCCTCGTCCGGGTCGGACCAGGAGGACTGGGCGGGGTCGCCGACGACCGTCCAGGTGGCGTGCCGGCCGCGGCGGCCGACCATCCGCCACTGCATCGGCGTGAGGTCCTGCGCCTCGTCCACGATGACGTGCGCGTACTCGATGCGCTCCTGCGCCAGCCGCTCGGCCCGCTCGCGCTGCGACTCCTCGCGGACCGGCATCAGCTCCTCGAGGCCGCTGAGCTGGTCCAGCGGGTCCAGCTCACGCCGCTTCCTGGGACGGACGGGGGCGCCGAGGACGGCCTGGAGCTCGTCGAGCATCGCGATGTCGTGCACGGAGTGGCCCTCGCGCTTGAGGGAGCGGGCGACCTTGCGGACCTCGCCGGGGTTCAGGATGCGGCGGGCCCAGCGGCCGAGCCGCCGCTCGTCCGCCATGGCCGCGAGGACGGCCTTCGGAGTCAGCTCGGGCCACCACGCGTCGAGGAACGCGATGAAGCTGTCCTCCGTACTGACGTCCTCGTCGAAGGAAGACCGCAGCTCGGCGGCCAGCTCCGGGTCCGTGTGCCGGGTGCCCGCCCCGGACCGGGCCCAGAGGGCGTCGAGGAGCAGCTTGCGGGCGCGGGGGCGCAGCAGGTTGACGGGCGCGGTGCCGCCCAGGGCGGTACGGCGGACACGGTCCAGCTCGTCCGCCTCCAGCTCCAGCCGCCGCCCGAAGGCGACGACCCGGAGCCGGGTGGGCGGACCGGCGGGGGCCTGCTCCGGTACGTCGCCGAAGGCGAGCTGGCCCGGCGCGGCGCTGTCCGCGCGGCCGGTGCCGGCACCCGGGGCTCCGGCCCCGCCCGGCCCCATTTCCAGGGCTCCCCGGGCCGCCTTGCGCAACACTTTCAGCATCCGGTACGAGCCCTTGGCGCGGGCCACGGCCGGGGAGTCGTACAGCGTGGCCTCGGCGCCGTCGACGAGGGAGCCGATGGCGCGGATGGCGACCTGCCCCTCCTCGCCGAGCGACGGCAGCACGCCCTCGGTGTACGCCACCAGCAGCGGGGTCGGGGAGACGATCAGGATGCCGCCCGCGTACCGGCGCCGGTCCTGGTAGAGGAGGTAGGCGGCCCGGTGCAGGGCGACGGCGGTCTTGCCGGTGCCGGGGCCGCCCTCGACGTAGGTCACGGAGGCGGCGGGCGCGCGGATGACCATGTCCTGCTCGGCCTGGATCGACGCGACGATGTCCCGCATCGTGTGGGTACGGGCCTGGCCGAGCGCGGCCATCAGGGCGCCGTCGCCGATCACGGGCAGCTCGTGGCCGTCGAGGAAGGCCTTGAGCTCGGGGCGCATCAGGTCGTCCTCGACGCCGAGCACCTTGCGGCCCTTGGAGCGGACCACACGGCGGCGGACGACCCGCCCGGGGTCGACCGGGGTGGAGCGGTAGAAGGGGGCCGCGGCGGGTGCCCGCCAGTCGATGACGAGCGGGGCGTAGTCCTGGTCGAGGACGCCGATGCGGCCGATGTGCAGGGTCTCGGCGATGTCGGCCGTGCCGTCCTCGCGTACGGCCCCTTCCGCGGGCTCGACGGCGGTGTACGCGCCGTCCGGCCCCTTCTTGCCGTCCTTGCCGGGCAGCAGGTCGATCCGCCCGAACAGGAAGTCCTCGAACTCGTTGTTGAGCCGGTTCAGGTGGACGCCCGCCCGGAAGACCTGCGCGTCCCGCTCGGCGAGTGCGCCGGGCGTGCCGACGTGGCCGCGCTGGGCCGCGTCGTGCATGAGGAACTCCGCCTCGTGGATCTTCTCCTCGAGGCGCCGGTACACCCGGTCGAGGTGTTCCTGTTCGACGCTGATCTCTCGGTCCCGTACGGAATCGTGTCCGGTGGTGTGAACCGAGTCGACCGCGGATACCTGCTGAGCCTGAGCGGCCACCGGGCCCCCTTCTGACGTGCTGGGCAGCCGTCAACCGTACGCGAAAAGGGCCCGTCGAGGCGAGAGGCCTGCCCGGCACCTCGCCGGGCAGGCCTCTGCGCGCCTGTGCTGATCGGAAGTCGTGTCTTTGCCTGGCCGGATCCGCCGGCCGGTTTCATGCGTCGATCTGGACCAGTTTCTTGCCGTCGAAGGTCATGACCTCGAAGTGGTCGATCTCGTTCGGTGTGAAGGCGGAGCCGCCCTGGGCGTAGAGCGGTTGCTTGGCCTCCTCCGTCTTGGCGTTCGGGATGCCGTAGCCCTCCGCGGAGACCGACCAGGAGGTCATCGTCTCGCGTTCGCCGTTCTTGCCGACGGCGATGAGCGAGCACTTCAGCGGGCCCTTGACGTTGCTGAGCTGCACGACCGCGCCGGTGCCCCAGAGCTTCTTCGACATCGCCACGGTCGCGTGGACCTTGGTGTTCGAGTCGGTCGCCGTGACCTTGTCGGTCATGGAGTTGAAGGTGTCCTTGGCGGTGGCCGCCAGCGGCTGGGCGGTCTGGCCGCCGGAGTCGTCGCCGCCGTTGACCGCCATCACGGCCACCGGGCCGGTGATGATCAGCGCGACGGCGGCCGCCAGCATGAAGAAGCTGCGGCGGCGCTTCTGGGCGCGTTTCTCGGCGACCTCGTCGACGAGCTTGTCGATCACCCGCGGACTGGGCTTGGCGGACAGGGATTCGCCGATGGCGGGTGTACCGGAGCCCGGCAGGTCCGCGAGGGCGGCCAGCATCGGCTCCATCCCGGCGAGTTCGTCGAGCTGCTGGGCGCACCATTCGCAGGTGGCGAGGTGCGCCTCGAAAGCGGTTGCTTCAGCGTCGTCGAGTAGGCCGAGGGCGTAGGCGCCCACGGTCTCGTGCTCGTTGGGTGCCGGGGTTCCCTGCCTGGGGCTCATGGGGCCAGACATACCCGGACCACCCGCTCCGAATCCCCCGTAGACACTCATCACGCCGTCACCCCCCGCTCCTCCAGTGCCAGCTTCATCGACCGCAGGGCGTAGAACACCCGAGAGCGCACCGTGCCGCTGGGAATGCCCAGCGTCTCGGCCGCCTCGTTGACGGTACGCCCCTTGAAGTACGTCTCGACGAGGACCTCCCGGTGGGCAGGGGTCAGGTCGTCGAGCGCGTCCGACAGCGTCATCAGCCACAGCGCCTTGTCGATCTCGTCCTCCGCGGGGATGACCTCCAGCGGCGACGGATCGACCTCCTGCGGCCGGGCTTGCCGGCTGCGATGGCCGTCGATGACGATGCGACGTGCGACCGTCACCAGCCAGGGGCGTACAGATCCGGTCGCTCGATTGAGCTGACCGGCGTTCTTCCAGGCACGGATTAGCGTCTCTTGTACGACGTCCTCGGCACGCTGCCGGTCTCCGGCAACCAGGCGCAGGACATACGCAAGCAAGGGTCCGGCGTGCTCTCGGTACAGAGCACGCATCAGCTCCTCGTCAGGTTCCGAGGGCTGGGACATGCGATGTCGGGCCCTCGATCCACGTTCATTGGCCACGGCCGCATCCTTGCGCACGCCCACCTCCGGTGTCCGGGGGTTCCCCCAGTCGGTCGCTCGCCCACCCGTACGGATGTGGCCCGCGGCTTGTTCAAAGCGGGGTGACACTTTTCTCCGGAGTGACGTGACGAGCGGGACATGCGCGCACATTCCCACCGCGTGATCTTTACATTTCCGACACATCGCCGAGGGGGCTGGGACTGCCCGCGCGACGGCGGAGGCAAACGCGGTGTTGTCGAAATCACTTCGACGCCAGACCGGCACCCAGTACGCGTAAGTAACCTAACGGACAATCAGGCTCGGGCGACAGCCGCTCGCCGACGGTGCCGCGCCACCCGTTCCCGGTTCCCGCAGACCTCGCTCGAACACCAACGTCTGCGACGCCCGCGGGAGGTGTCCAGATACACGATGGTGCAGTTGTCACCTTCGCACTCCCGCACCGCCGCCCGTGCGACGGGGTCGGTCAGCAGCTCCACGGCGTCCCGGGCGACGGCCGCGAGCAGCGCCGCGCACCGCGGCGGGCCGTCCAACTCCCGGGCCAGCGTGCCGTCCTCGCCGCGCACCGCGCGCGGGGCCGGGGGCGCGGGCCGAGCGGCCTCGTTGAGGTGGGCGAGCGCGAGGTCGTACGGCCGCGCCTCGTTCGCGCATCCGGCGCGCACCAACTGTCCTATATGCCCGCGTAGTTCACGGAAGCCCTCGAGCCAGGAGGCGTCGGCGTGCGTCAGCGGGGTGCGGGGCGGGACGAGCCCGGCGCCGACGATCCAGGCGCGCAACGGCTCGACCCCGTCGAGCCGTTCCCCGGGGTGCGTGGTCGCGAGGAGATCCAGACAGATCCGCCCGGCGTCGAACCGCAGCTCGTACGGGGCCGTGGCCGTACCCAGTGCCATGTGCCTGTCACCGCCTTGGACAGGGAACCCGGGAGGGGAAACCGGGAGGAGGAAACCTTCCCTCTCACACTGCCTGCCCGGGCGGGCGGCCGGAACCCCTCGTACCGGCTCTCGACGCCCGCTTACGCGAACGCGCCCGCCGTACCGCTCACGCGTCCGCGTACTTCGTGTCGGCGGCCGGGTCCAGCGCCAGCCGGTAACCCCGCTTCACCACCGTCTGGATCAGCTTCGGCGCCCCGAGTGCCGTACGCAGCCGGGCCATGGCCGTCTCCACCGCGTGCTCGTCCCGCCCGGCACCCGGCAGCGCCCGCAGCAGCTCCGCCCGCGACACCACCCACCCCGGCCGCCGCGACAGCGCCCGCAGCAGCGACATCCCGGCCGGCGGTACGGGCTTGAGGGCGCCGTCCACCAGCACCGCGTGCCCCCGGATCTCCATCCGGTGCCCGGCGACCGGGAACGCCCGCGCCCGGCCCGGCAGTTCCTGGCACAGCAGCTGTACGAGGGGCCCGAGCCGGAACCGCTCCGGCTGGACCGTGTCGATCCCGTGCGCCTGGAGCGGCAGCGCGGTGACCGGCCCGACGCAGACGGTCAGCACGTCGTGGTTGAGGGCGCTGAGCACCTCGGCCAGCAGCCCCCGCTTCTCGGCCCGGGTGAGCAGCGACGCGGCGGCGGGCGCGCTGGTGAAGGTCAGCGCGTCCAGCCCGCGCGAGACGGTCGCGTCCAGCAGCCGGTCGACGGGCGCGATGTCCTCCGGCGGCATCCACCGGTACACCGGCACCGGAACGACCTCCGCTCCCCCTTCCCGCAGCGCCTCCACGAACCCGGGCAGCGGCTCACCGTGCAGCTGTACGGCGACACGGCGCCCCTCGACGCCCTCCTCCAGCAACCGGTCCAGCACCTCCGCCATGGACTCGCTGGACGGCGACCACTCCTCGTTCAGACCGGCGGCCCGGATCGCGCCCTTGACCTTGGGCCCGCGCGCCAGCAGCTCCACCCCGCGCAGCCGCCCGAGCAGTTCCTCGCCGAGCCCCCACCCGTCCGCGGCCTCGACCCACCCCCGGAAGCCGATCGCGGTGGTGGCGACCACCACGTCCGGCACCTGGTCGATGATCTCCTTGGTGGCGGCGAGCAATTCTCCGTCGTCGGCGAGCGGCACGATGCGCAGGGTGGGCGCGTGCACCACCGCCGCACCGCGCCGCTGGAGCAGCGCCCCGAGCTCGTCGGCCCGGCGCGCGGCCGTCACACCCACGGTGAAGCCGGCGAGGGGGCCGTGCTGCCCGGGGGCTGGTCGCTGCTGTTCGTCGTACATGGCTCTCCTACCTGGCCTGCATGCCGAACGAGCCTGTCAACGGCGCGTGACAGGCTCGGTTCGGGTTGATGTCGCCGGTGTTACGTCACACCTCGGCGTAGCTGAGCTGCGGCTTCGCCTCTGCGGCGGCCGTCGCCGCGGTTTGGCCGGCCGGACGGCGAAGGTATACGGCCCAAGTGACCGCGAAGCAGGCGCCGTAGAAGGCCAGGAAGGCGACGAAGGCGCCCGTGCCGGAGCCGTAGGAGAGGAAGGACTGCCGGAAGGCCAGGTTGATGCCGACTCCGCCGAGCGCGCCGACGGCACCGATCAGCCCCATGGAGGCCCCGGACAGCCGCCGCCCGTAGGCCGCCGCCTCCTCGCCCTCAAGACCCTTGGCCAGGGCCTTGGCCTGGAAGATGCCGGGGATCATCTTGTACGTCGACCCGTTGCCGAGCCCGCTGAGCACGAACAGCACGACGAAGACGGGGACGAACAGCGCCAGCGACTTCTGCATGCTGGCCCCGACCAGGACGGCGGTCGCGGCGGCCATCCCGACGTAGTTGTAGAGGGTGATCTTCGCCCCGCCGTACCGGTCGGCGAGCCAGCCGCCGACGGGCCGGATCAGCGAGCCGAGCAGCGGGCCGATGAAGGTGAGGTACGCGGCCTGCAGCGGGGTCCGCCCGAACTGGTTGGTGAGCACCTGCCCGAAGGCGAAGCTGTAGCCGATGAACGACCCGAACGTCCCGATGTAGAGGAACGACATGATCCAGGTGTGGGCGTCCTTCGCGGCGTCGACGGCTGCGCCGGTGTCGTTCTTCACGGAGGCGAGGTTGTCCATGAAGAGCCCGGCGAGCACGGCGGCGACGACGATCAGCGGGATGTAGATCCCCAGCAGCACGCGCGGCCCGCCGCTCGCCCCGATGATCGCGAGGGCGATCAGCTGGATGACCGGCACGCCGATGTTGCCGCCCCCGGCGTTCAGCCCGAGCGCCCACCCCTTCTTCTTCAGCGGGAAGAAGGCGTTGATGTTGGTCATGCTGGACGCGAAGTTGCCGCCGCCGATACCCGCCAGCAGACCGACCAGCAGGAAGGTGGAGAACGAGGTCCCCGGCTTCATCACCGCGAACGCGGCGGCGGTCGGGATCAGCAGCAGGCTCGCCGAGATGATCGTCCAGTTCCGCCCGCCGAAGACGGCGACGGCGAAGGTGTAGGGCACCCGGACGACGGCACCGACGAGCGTGACCATCGACGTGAGCAGGAACTTGTCGGCGGGGGTCAGCCCGTACTCCGGGCCCATGAAGAGCACCAGCACGGACCACATGGTCCAGATCGAGAACCCGATGTGCTCCGAGAGGACGGAGAAGAGCAGGTTCCGGCGGGCGACCTTCTCCCCGGTCTCCTTCCAGAACGCCTCGTCCTCCGGGTCCCACTGCTCGATCCAGCGGCCCCCCTTGCCGCGCGCGGCGGGGGCCGTATTACGGGCTGGGGCTGTCATTACGCCTCCACGGTGCTCCGGGTGCTGGTGCTCGGTGTGCCTACGACTCACTGAGCCCGAAGGTAGGGAGGGCGCGTTTCCGGCCTGTGGCTGTGGGTGACCGCGAGGGAACTTTGCTCTCACCCTGGGGGGAGGGCGGGTGAGAGGTTGTTGGAGGTGATCTTGGGGGTGATCTTGGAGGGGGCTAGTGGGGGGTGGTGGGGGGCTGGGGGTGGTGTGGCTGGGGATACGGGGCGGCGTAGGGGGTGTGCGGGCTGGGGGTGTACGGGCCGGGGGTGTACGGGCCGGGGCTCGCAACGGCGCTGCCATACGGCCCCGGGGCGTACGAGGGTGCGTACGGAGTCCCATATGAAACGCTGCCCGGCGGCAGATAGCGCACCCGCCCGTCCTCCTCGGTCACCGGCTGGAATCCCGCGGCCCGCAGCCGGGCGGCGAACTTGGCATTACGCGCCCGGGTCACCAGGAACCCGATGCCCATGATCCCCATGAAGATCACCCAGGCACCGCCCGCGGCGGCGAGGTTCAAGGCGCCGCCGCCCTTCTGCACCGTGTAGAGCAGCAGCCCGATGGTGATCCCTCCGGCACCGTAGGCCATCCGCTTCTGGCCGTTCTTTCCGGTGAGGTCGAACTGGATCCGCGCCTTGAGAAGCTCGACCGCGTCCGGGACGACGGGCGGCAGGGAGAGACCGTCGGCGGCGTTCGGATACTGCGCCCAGTTCTGCGCCGCGCGGGCCCGGGCCTGCGGGCTGTGGTCCGGCACGATCAGCATCTTGAGCACGTTGTTGCGGGACCCGGTGTACCGGGCGTCGGCGTACTCGTACCCGAACTGCTGAGCGATGAAGGCCAGCCGAGCGAGCTTCTTCACGGAAGCCATCGCATGGGTGACCTCCACGGGCTCCCCACTCCCCATCAACCGCAACATCTTCCGCACCCGCCGCTTACCCACCGCGCCTGCTCCCCATCGACGACCACTTCACTCTCTTCACTTGCGCAACTCGGGCAGTCTTCCACGCGGTTAGGAGTCGACATGGTCGAAGGAAGCCTGGTTGACGGGAACTTGGCCGAGCCTTGAGAGAGGTGTGGACGGTGTGGACGGTGTGGACGGTGTGGACGGTGTGGACGGTGTGGACGGTGTGGACGGTGTGGACGGTGATGGGGGCGTTGCCGTGGGGGCCGCCCGCTTCCTTGCAGTGTCGTGCTTCCACGGCCCGCCTCAAGGGCGCTTCGCGTCGGCTTCGCCGATCGGCCTCCGGCCGACCCTCGACCCGGGCCGCTCCAGCACGGGTTAGAAGCGAGCGAGCGGCCCGGAAAGGCGGGGTCCCGGGCAGGGTTTTACCTTGTGCGGGCTGCGGTCGCGTCCGGGGTTGGGGGGCGCGGTCGCGCCTCGCCAGCACGCCGGGACGGCTTAGCGGCGATCGGTGAGTGGGGGGTGGGGGTGGCGGCACGCAGGGGCGGCTCAGCGACTGACGGCAGGTGGGGCGGGTGCAATTGGGGGATTTGGGCCACGGCTGAGTCAGCCCACTGCGGCTATGCCTTCCGGCCGTGACTCAAATCCTCCAACCGCTCGGCGATCGTGACCGATGGGACTGGTGGGACTGTGGGACAGACCTCGCTTCAGCGGTTGACCGACTGAATCTCCTGCACCACGACATCCTGGGTCGCCCCGAAGGTGCCGTCGGGAAGGCGGTCGCCCGTGTTGCCCGTTCCGGTCCAGTGGATCTTCCAGGTGATGGTGGCCTTGAGGGGGTATGTGCCGTCGCCGGAGGAGCGGAGGTATTTCACTCCACAGGGTGGGGTCTCGTCGGACTTGCCCTTGGCGTAGGCCTCGCCGATGCTGCCGTTCTTGATCTCGCAGACACCGGATGCCGGATAGGTCGTCGCGTCCGTCGTGCCGGGGTCGATCTTGAGGGAGACCGGTTCCGCGGTCGTCGTCGCGGAGATGCCGAGGACCGGGATCGAGGCGGTGACGGAGACCGGCTTGAACTTGGCACCGTCCAGCCAGGCCCAGGTGGGGAGATTGACCTTCGTCTGGTTCGCGGGGGCCAGGGTCACCTTTGTGCTGGGGACTCGGATTTCGTTGTAGGCGAGTTCGGCGAGGATCTCGGGGGTGATGGCGTTCTTGATGTTCGCCGGTGGGGGGTCACCCTTGTCGACCCAGAAGTAGGGCTCGTCGCACTTGTCCCAGCCGGGCGGGAAGTCCTTGTTGACGTACGAATCCCACCAGAAGCCCTTGCCGGCCTTGTCCTCGTTGAAGTCCTTGTACGGGTGACCGTTGACGTACCGGTCCCGCTGTCCGGCGTCCCACTGAGCACCGGTGGAGTCCGCCCCCCAGATCGGCTCCAGGTATGCCTTGAGCTGGGCGGGGGTGTACTTCGGCGCGTACCAGCAGGCCGGCGGCGTCCAGGAGGAGACGGAGGTGACGGCACCGACGGAGCTGCCGGAGCCGTTCTTGGAGCGGTCGTAGACGATCACGCCGACGGTCGAGGAAAGGGTGCCGTCGCTGGCGTTGCCGTGCTGCTCCGTCTGGCCCGCGTTTCCGTCGTCGCCACGCCCACCCGCATAGGCGGTTGGAGACATCAACAGGGATACACAGGCGAGTGAAAGAACCGTCGTGATCCTCGCCAACTTGCCTACGGCTGGCACGCCTTGTCCCCCCGATTCGAAACGATGTCAGTGGTCTGCCAAACGCCCTGGGCGTTCTTGGTGAGCTTGGTGTGGTACAGCACGTAACTGTCCGCCGATGTCGGCGTGTTCTTGACCTTCTTGGTCTTCTTGTCCTTGAGGAAGGACTTGCTCTCGTCGGAGCAGTAGGTGACGTACGCCTCGTTCTTTCCTGAGAGCGTCACCTTGCGGTCGAAGTACCGAGTCTTGCCGATCCAGGTGTCGTTCTTGTCGATGTATCCCTGCACGTACGCAATCGCCGAGCTCAGCGCCTTGTCGGTGTTGTAGAAGCCGAGAGCCTTCGTGCTCGCACTTCCCTGAAAGATCGCCTCGTCCATGGAGTTGACGCTGAGGGCGCTGTCCGCGAGCACCGCGTCCTTCGTCGCGTCACCGGTCTTCTGATCCTCGAAGATGTTTTCCGCGTCGGACGGGAAGGTGATCTTCGGCCGGTCAGCCGAAGCGGACGCCGAAGCACTCGGCGAAGCCGACGCCGTCTCCCCCGTATCCGCCCCCGCGATCTTGTCGTTGTCCTTCGAGCTGCCGTCGCCGCCCCCGCCGCAACCGGTGAGGAGAAGTGCGGCCATCGCTCCGGCGGCGGCTGTGGGGAGCAGGCGGGGGCGGCGGGTCACGGTGGGCTCCTGGTGGGGCGTTCGGGGTGGGTGAAGCAGGCGATACGGTACCGAGGTCGCCGGTGGGGGCACCAGGGCGGATTGCCTCAACTCGTCGGTACGAAGCGGGTATAGCGGGGCAAGTCAGCGACTGGTGGCAGTCCCGGGAAGCGGTGATCACCCTCTCGTGACATTGCAACACGGGCGCCTCAATCCCCCACGTACGCCAGCGTGTCGCTCCCTCCGTCGTCCCACTGGATGTCGACGCTGTCGCCCGAGCGGGTCATGGTCGCCGTGAGGTAGTCCTCCTCCTTGGCGCTCGCGGTGCTCATGGGCTTGAGGACCATGCGGAAGGTGCCGTCGCCGCGGTCCGCGCCGAGGCCGGTGAGGATGCCCTCGCCGCCGGGGTCGATGTAGGAGATGGGGTATTTGCCCTTGTAGGAGCCGGACGTGTACTCGTCGCCGATGGTGAGGGTCTTGTTGTCGTCGTCCTGCCACTGGCCCTGGAAGCCCGTCGCGGGCGCCGTGGAGGTCTCCTCGTCGCTCGGGTCGTCCGTGTCCTGCGTGGGGTCCGAGGCGTCCGTGGGTGATGAGGACTCGCTCGGCTCCGCGGACACGCTGACGTGGGACAGCGGCTTGTTGTCGTCCTTGTCGCCGCCGCTCGTGGCCAGGTAGACGCCGCCGCCGACCAGCGCCACGGCCGCGAGGGCGCCGGCCACGATGAAGGCCGTCTTCTTCTTGCCTCGGCCGCCGCCCTCGGGGGGCGGGGGCGGGTAGGCGCCGTACTGGCCCCCGCCGTACGGCCCGCCACCGTAGGGTCCGCCGCCGTAAGCGGGCTGCGTGGCGTACGGGTTGGGGGGCTGCCCGGGGGCCTGGGCGGGAGGCTGCGGCGCGTACGGTCCCGGGTACGGCGGCTGCTGGGGCTGCGGCTGCTGCGGGGTGCCGTAACCGCCCTGCGGCGGCCAGCCGGGAGGCTGCGTCATCTGCGGTTGTCACTCCTTGGGTCGGGGCGGAGGGCGGATCGCGGACATCGGCTGGATCAGCCGAATCAGCCCACTCACCCGCCCCACATGCCCCCAACCTTCACCACCCCGTCCGTCCCGCGCAAGCGCGTTCCAGGTTCGGCGGTGGTCAACTGGGGCCCTGGTGTCAGGGCCTTCGCCGGGAACCTCCACGGTGTGCACCGTTCGGCCACAACCTCGGGGCCCGTCGGGCCGCGATGTCCTCGATCCAGCCGAGGGCGAGGATCGTCAGGCCGATCAGGGGCCAGACGAGGAGGAACATCCAGAGCATGTACGTGGTGTCGAGCGCCGCCACCGCGCGGTCGCTCTGCATGAAGGGGAGGTCGTACGCCTGGTCGATGATCGGCACGGTCGCCATGATCAGCAGGTTGTGCCACAGGTAGATGGTGACCGCGCGGTTGTTGGAGAGCGTGACCAGCTTGTCCCAGCGCGCCAGTCGGCCCGGGAGCCGCTGCCACGACGGGGAGTACTGGAGCAGGATGACGACGAACCCGAAGGACCAACTCGCCTGTGCGAGCGGGATGTCGTTCAGGTCCCAGCCGTCGGGGCCCAGATGGCCCGACGCCCACCACAGGCCGAAGGCCATCAGGAGGGCGGAACCGGAGACGGCGAGGTAGCGGGGGACGCGGGCGAGCAGGCCCTCGTGGTGGGCGAAGCCCAGGATCCAGCAGCCGCCGTACACCGCGAAGTCGGTGACCGCGTTGCCGGTTTCGCCGGGGATGGTCACCAGGCCGGTGCCGAGGACTGCCGTCAGGCCCAGCGGGGCCAGCAGCGTCGGCCACGGCGCCCGGCGGAACGCCCACAGCAGCAAGGGGGACGCGGCTACGAACCACAGGTATGCGCGCAGGTACCACAGCGGGCCGGCCGCCTGTACCGCCCAGGTGTCCTCCAGCAGGCCCGACTCCGAACCGATGTGCCAGGGGAAGGGCGGGGCGCCGATGGGGATCAGGTAGCCGACGAGCTTCAGCAGGCCCCAGGTACCGCCGTTGTCCGGGTCCTTCACCGGGTTCCAGCCGCCCGCGAACATCAGCGCCAGCACCACCGCGCCGAACACCCAGAGCGGAGGCAGGAGTCGGCGGACGCGGCCGAGGATGACGCTCGGTGCGGGGCGGTCGAGGGAGCGCGCCATCAGGGAGCCGGCCAGCGCGAACATCACGCCCATGGAGGGGAAGAGGACCGTCAGCCACGCCCAGCCGAAGAGGTGGTAGACCACCACACGGACGAGGGCGACGGAGCGGAGGAGGTCCAGGTATCGGTCCCGTCCTACCGGCGGTTTGGGGGCGGCGGAAACCTCCGCGGTCACTGGAGCGGTCATGCCACGGGCCTCCGATCACCACTGTCGTGCGTCCGCCGGCTCGGCACCGGGCCGCCGGGGGCCTCGACGACTCCCGTGCGCCGCAGCTTCTGCCAGCGCAGTCGGCCGCCGGTGAGTGCCGTGATCCAGGACTGGAGCAGTACGACGTACATGAGCTGTCGGTAGAGGATCTGCTGCAACGGGAGTGAGATCAGGTGTGTCATGCGTTCGCGGTCCAGACGGAAGGCGTACGCCGCGCACACGGCCTGGACCGCGAGCACGCCCAGCCAGGCCAGGATCGTCCTCTGGGTGGGGCCGAACACGACGCCGTACAGCAGGAAGACGTCGATCAGGGGTGCCAGCAGCGGGGCCACCACCATGAACAGGGAGACGAGGGGCAGGCCGACCCGGCCGAAGCGGCCCGACGGGCCGCGATCCAGGAGCGCCCGGCGGTGTTTCCAGATGGCCTGCATGGTGCCGTACGACCAGCGGTAGCGCTGGGACCACAGTTGCTGGACGGACTCCGGGGCCTCGGTCCAGGCGCGGGCCTTCTCCGCGTACACCACCCGCCAGCCGTCCCGGTGCAGGGCCATGGTGATGTCGGTGTCCTCGGCGAGCGTGTCGTCGCTCATGCCGCCGACCCGTTCCAGGGCGGAGCGGCGGAAGGCGCCGACGGCGCCGGGGATGGTCGGCATGCAGCGCATGATGTCGTACATGCGGCGGTCGAGGTTGAAGCCCATCACGTACTCGATGTGCTGCCAGGCGCCGATCAGGGAGTCGCGGTTGCCGACCTTGGCGTTGCCGGCGACGGCGCCGACGCGCGGGTCGCCGAAGGGCTGGACGAGTTCGCGGACCGTGGCGGGCTCGAAGACGGTGTCGCCGTCCATCATCACGATCAGGTCGTGGCGGGCGTTGAGCAGGCCCCGGTTGAGCGCCGCGGGCTTGCCCGCGTTGACCTGGCGGACGACGCGGACGTCGGGCAGGTTCAGTGCCTCGACGATGCGGGCCGTGCCGTCCGTCGAGCCATCGTCGACGACCAGGATCTCGACGGGGTGTTCGCTCGCCACCAGGGAGCGCACCGTGTTCTCGATGCACTTGGCCTCGTTGTACGCCGGCACCAGCACCGAGGCCGGTTCGGTGACCGGCGGCCCCCAGGAGAAGTCGCGGCGGCGCACCCGGCGGGCGTGGATGCCGGACAGCAGGAACATGAGGACGAAGCGGCCGATGACAAGGCAGCCGATCAGCGCGAGGCCGGCCGCCATGACGCCGGTGATGTCGTCCGAGGCCTGGACCAGGAAGATCCACGCCCTGCCCTTCCACAGGCCGGGGCCGGTCACCGGGGTGTGGGCGCTGGGGGCGCTCAGGGCCTCGGTGAGGTTGTCGAAGGTGTAGCCCTGCTTCTGGAGCTGGGGCAGGAACCGGTCCAGGGCCCGCACGGTCTGGTGGCGGTCGCCGCCGGAGTCGTGCATGAGGACGATGGCGCCCTTGCCGTGGTGCGGGGTGGCGCGGCGGATGATCTCGGCGACGCCGGGCTTGCGCCAGTCCTCGCTGTCGGTGTCGTTGACGACCGTGATGTAGCCGCGGGTGCCGATGTACTCGGTCACCGGCCAGGACTTGTCGTCCATGGCGTCGGCGAAGGAGGAGTACGGGGGGCGGAAGAGGGACGTACGGATGCCCGCGGCGCCGGTGATCGCCAGTTGGTTCTGGGACAGCTCCCAGTCGATGCGCTTCTTGGACTGGTACGAGAGGTCGGGGTGGTTGAAGGTGTGCAGGCCGACCTCGTGGCCCTCGGCCACCATGCGCCGGACCAGGTCCGGGTAGCGGGAGGTCATGGTGCCGGTGACGAAGAAGACCGCGTGCGCGTGGTGCTTCTTCAGCATGTCGAGGACCTGCGGGGTCCAGGTGGGGTCGGGGCCGTCGTCGAAGGTGAGGACCAGGCGGTGGTCGGGGACGCGCAGGCTGGTGGGGTGTCCGCCGCGGGTGTCGATGACGGGGCCGCCGTCGAGGATCTTCTGCGGCACCTGGTCGGCGGAGGCCTCGGGCCGGACGCGGTGGTCGGCGAGGATCTCGCTGTGCACGTAGCCGCGCAGCATCAGCATGGCGCTCAGGGCGACGAGGGCGAGCAGGGGCAGCAGCAGGCGCAGGGGCAGGCGGCGGCGCCGGGAGCCGTCGCGGGCCGCGGGTC
Organism: Streptomyces sp. NPDC039424; assembly: GCF_055639495.1. Lineage (NCBI taxonomy): Bacteria > Bacillati > Actinomycetota > Actinomycetes > Kitasatosporales > Streptomycetaceae > Streptomyces > Streptomyces sp. NPDC039424. Next base: position 77,659 of record NZ_JBVKAI010000004.1, on the reverse strand, counting down.
CGGACGCGGGCCGGGGCCCGGAGCCGTGACGGCGGGTGCGGGGTGCCATCGGGTGTGGTGCTCCGGTCACAGGGAGGTCGGGGAGGACGGCGTGGCGGCCGGTGAGGCGGTGGGGCCCGGCTCCTGGGCGACGGGGCCGGGTGTGGCCGGGCCGTCGGCCACCGTGTCGGTGCCGGTCCCCGTTCCGGTGCCCGTGCCGCCGTCCCCGGCGGCCGGGGTCGGGGAGGGGCCGGCGGAGCCGTCGGCGGGGCCGCTCGGGGCGGGCGGGGTGGTCGAGGGCGTCGGGGCCGGGGGCTCGGGGTCCGGGGAGGAGCCGCCGCCGGCATCGGTACCGGGGGTGGTCCTGGTCGCCGTGGGCCGGGGGTCGGCGGAGGTGCCCGGATGCTCGGCCGTCTCGCGGGTGGCGCCGGGGGCGTCCGTGCCGGTGCCCGGTGACGGGGTGGTGCCGTCGCTCATGGTCGGGTTCACGCCGGGCGGCGCGCCGGCGCGGTCGGACGGCCGGGCGGAGTCGGCGGGCAGGGGGGAGGTGTCGACCTTGGAGGCCGGCTTGTCCTCGCCCTGGCCGGGTACGGGCAGCCAGGGCGCGTCGGAGCTGCCGGACAGGAGTGTGGCGACGATGACGACGGCGTAGACCGCGCAGGCGATGCCGACGGCCGAGCCGAGGCGGCGGAAGGTGCGGCTGCGGCGGCCGGACTCGTCGACGAAGACCGGTCCGTCGGAGGCGTCCTGGGCGCCGCCGCGCGGTGCCCGTCCGCCCTCGGCCGGGCGCCGGTGTGCCTCCGCGATCCGGTCGGCGTCGAGCTGGACGGTGACCTCGTGCGGGTCGTTGCCGGGTGGCGCGGCCGTTTCGGACCCGGTCGCGTCGGCACCGGTCTCGGCGGAGTCGTCCCAGGGGTCACGGAGGAGATTTCCGGTTTCCGGGAAATTCTGGGTGTCCGTCCCCGTCACCGGCAGGTCCTGGGTCGCGGATGCGATCTCGGGCCACTCCGGTCGGGCGTTGTCCGGCCATTTCTTCACGCGCACGTACGTTCCCCCCACGGGAGTGTTTCCGGGTGCGCATACGACTCCGAGCCCCTGCCGCCGGACCAGGCCCCCACCTGTCCGCGCGCCCCTCTTGTCTCACCGTGCTCGGCGCTCCCGAACGTAGCGCCCGTGGGTGTTCCGATTTTCCGAAGTATCAATGGTGAACGGAATTGACCGATACATCGTCGACTTCATCCTCAGCTGGAATCCATCCCCTTTCGGGTCGTCGCAACCATCCCTGTTCCGCGGTCAGTTCGGCCGCCGCGCGTCGAACCGCGTCGAACGCGGGATGTGCCAGCCCTCTGCGCCACACCAGCGACACGGGCGAGAGCGGGACGGGGTCGACGAGCGGGCGCACGACCGTCCTCGGCAGCGCCGGGAAGTCGGCCACCGCGAGGACGGGGTTGCCGGTCTTGGCCATGAGCCGCTCGAACTCCTCCACGCCCACGGCCAGCGGCGCCGGTGGCGCGACCGCGATGCCGCGTCCGTAGAAGAGGCGATGCGCGAGGTCGGTCCACTCCGGCGTGCGCGGATTCCCCGCTCCGGCGTACACGCTCTCGCCCGCCAGCGCGTCCAGCGGTATCGCGGCGAGCGAGGCCAGCCGGTGGTCCTCGGGCAGCACGAGCGCCATCGGCTCGTACCGCACGAGCTGGTGCCGCAGCCCGGCCCGCAGCGCCGGATCCAGTCCCGCGAAACGCCCGAAGGAGGCGTCCAGGCGCCCGGCGAGCAGCTCGGCCGCCGCCCCCGTGAGCCCGCTCTCGTAGCGGGCCATCAGCTCGTGGTCGGGGGCGAGTTCCCGGGCCCGGTGCAGCACGCGGCGACCGGTGACCAGGCCCGGGGAGTTGAGGTCGACCAGGAGGGGGCGGGTCTCGCCGAAGGCGGCGAGCAGGTCGTCCTGAGCGGCGAGGACGCGGCGGGCGTGCGGCAGGAGGCGTTCGCCGTCGGCGGTCAGCGCGACCTGCCGGGTGGTGCGGACGAACAGCTCGGCGCGCAGCTCCCGCTCCAGCCGCCGTACGTCCCGGCTGAGCGCCTGCTGGGCCACATACAGACGGGCCGCGGCGCGGGTGAAGTGCAGCTCCTCGGCGACGGTGACGAAGGCGCGCAGGAGGCGGGGGTCGAGGTGGTCGGGAGTGGGCACCGCGTGAACCTACAACAGGGGTGCGTGAATCGGTACCGAGAAGGTGTTGGACCCCTTGATCCACTCCGGGCGACGGTAGAGCCATGCCCCGACTCCCGATAGCGCCCTACCGCCGTCTCTTCACCCGCCCCGGCACCCGTGCCTTCACCGCCGGGAACCTGATCGCCCGCCTGCCGATGGGCATGTTCGGCGTGAGCTCGGTCGTCATGATCGCCGGGGCGCGGGGGTCGTACGCGCTGGCCGGTGCCGTCACCGCGACCGGGCTGGCGGCGACGGCGGTGGCCGGGCCCGGGATCGCGCGGCTCGTCGACCGGTACGGGCAGGCCCGGGTCGCCGTACCGGCCACGGTCACCGCCGTGCTGGGCGGCCTCGCCCTGCTGCTGTGCGTGCGCTACGGCGCCCCGGACTGGACCCTGTTCGCCGCGTACGCCGCCACCGCGACCGTCCCCAACATCGGCGGCATGTCCCGGGCCCGCTGGGCCCATCTGCTGCGGGACGACCCCAAGGCGCTGCACACGGCGAACTCCTTCGAACAGGCCGCCGACGAGCTGTGCTTCATGCTCGGCCCGGTCCTGGCGTCCTTCCTGACCGGCACGTTCTTCCCGGAGGCGGGCACGCTCGCCGGCTCGGTGCTGCTGCTCGCCGGGATGCTGCTGTTCACCGCGCAGCGGGCGACCGAGCCGCCGCCCCGGGCCCGTACCAGGGCAGCGTCGCCGCTGCGCACCCCCGGCGTTCCGCCGCTGCTGGCGAGCTTCGTCGCGACCGGGGCGGTGTTCGGCTCGATGGAGGTCGTCACGATCGCGTACGCCGATGCCCAGGGCCACCGCTCGGCGGCCGGTGTCGTGCTCGCGCTGCAGGCGGCGGGCTCGTGCGCCGCGGGTCTGGTGTACGGGGCGCGGCGACCGGACGGCCCGGCTGAGAGCCGTCTGCCGTGGTGCCTGCTGGCCATGGCCGCGCTGATGTCGCTGCCGCTGCTCGCCGCCCGTACCGCCGGAACGCTTCCCGCGCTGGCGGTGGCCCTGCTGGCGGCGGGCATGGCGACCGCCCCGACGATGGTGACCGCGATGACCCTGGTCCAGGACCGTACTCCCGAGGACCGTCTCAACGAGGGCATGAGCCTGGTCGTCACCGGTCTGCTCACCGGCATAGCCTGCGGCTCGGCGGCCGGCGGCTGGGCGGCGGAGCACACCTCCCCCACGGCCGCCTTCGCGGTGCCGCTCGGGGCGGCCGTCGCGGCCCTGGCGGTCAACGCGGCCGGGCAGGGCCTCGGTTCGGCCCGTCGAACCGCTTGCTGCAATTCCCGTCGGACCCATTGACGCTCCCACGGCCCCCACATACCTTCCCCCGTCGAAGCGCTTCGACGTCACTCGTCGAATCGATTCGATGAACGCTGCGTGACACCCGGATATCCAGCCCGAGATCCGTTCGACTCCCCTGGAGGCACTGGATGTTGACGGCACGAAGGCGTGGGGCGGCCATGGCGGTGGTCCTCTCCGGATCGCTGCTCCTGGCCTCCTGCGGCGACTCGGACAGCGGCTCCTCCGACGCCAAGACGCTCCGGCTCTGGCACTACGAGGCCCCCAACAGCGCGATGGGTCAGGCCTGGAACGAGGCCATCAAGGAGTTCGAGGCCAAGCACCCGGGCGTGCGGGTGAAGTTCGAGGAGAAGGGCTTCGAGCAGATCCAGAAGACCGCGCCCATGGTCCTGAACTCCTCGGACGCGCCCGACGTCATGGAGTACAACAAGGGCAACGCGACCGCGGGCCAGTTGTCGAAACAGGGCCTGCTCACCGATCTGACCGCCGAGGCCACCAAGCGCGGCTGGGACGCGAAGCTCAGCGCGGGCGTGCGCACGACCAGCCAGTACGACACCGACGGGGTGATGGGCTCCGGCAGGTGGTACGGCGTGCCCGACTACGCCGAGTACACGATGGTCTACTACAACAAGGACCTGTTCGAGAAGTACGGGATCGCCGAGCCGAAGACGATCGACGAACTGACCGCCGCCATGGACACCCTCGTCGGCAAGGGCGTCACCCCGCTCGCCAACGGCGGCGCCGAGTACGTCGCCCAGCAGTACCTCTACCAGCTGGCCCTCTCCAAGGCCGACCGCTCCTGGGTCGACAAGTACGAGCTGTACAAGGGCAGGACCGACTTCCACGACGCGGCCTGGACGTACGCGGCGAACACCTTCGCCGACTGGGTGGAGAAGGGCTACATCGGCAAGAAGTCCACCAGCGCCAAGGCCGAGGACGCGGGCGTCTCCTTCATCCAGGGCAAGGCGCCGATCCTGTTCTCCGGCAGCTGGTGGTACGGCCGTTTCCGGACGGAGGCGAAGTTCGACTGGGGCACCTTCCTGTGGCCCGGCTCGAACCTGACCCTGGGCTCCGGCGGAAACCTCTGGGTGGTCCCCAAGAACGCCAAGAACAAGGAGCTGGCCTACGACTTCATCGACATCACCCTGTCGAAGAAGATCCAGAACCTGCTCGGCGACAAGGGCGGCGTCCCGGTCGCGGCCGACGCGAACGCCGTCACCGACCCGAAGTCCAAGACCCTGATCGAGAACTTCAACACCCTCTCCGGCAGGGACGGCCTGGCCTTCTACCCGGACTGGCCGGTCACCGGCTTCTACGACGTCCTCGTCTCCGAGACACAGAAGCTGATCACGGGCAGTGAGAAACCGGACGACTACCTCACCGCCCTGCAGCAGGCGTACGACAAGGGCGCGCCGAAGCGATGACGGTCACCGTCGAACGGGGTGCGCGGGCCGTCGCCAAGCACCGGCACGCCGACCCGCGCCGCCCCCGCAGGCCCGACTCGTACGCCCTCTTCCTGCTCCCCGGGGTCCTCGCGTTCCTCGCCGTCATCGTCGTCCCGTTCCTGATGAACACGGGCGTGAGCTTCACCGACTGGCAGGGGGTCGGCAGCCCGGAGTGGTCCGGGCTCGCCAACTACCGCGAGCTGCTGGACGACTCCGAGTTCTGGGCGTCCTTCCGGCACAGCCTGTTCATGGTCCTCGCCATGGCGGCCGTACCGACGGTGATCGGTCTGGTCCTGGCCGCCGCGCTGTTCGACTACATCGGCAAGCACTTCGGGTCGAAGTGGGCCGCGGTCCTGCGCGCCTGCTTCTACCTCCCGCAGGTGCTGCCGATCGCGGTCGCCGGCATCGTCTGGAGCTGGATCCTCGCCCCCGACAACGGCTCCCTCAACGAGCTGCTGAAGGCGGTCGGACTCGGTGGACGGCAGCAGGACTGGCTGGGCGACCCCGACCTCGCGCTCTACAGCGTCATGGGGGTCATGGTCTGGGTCCAGATCGGCTTCCCGCTGGTCGTCTTCATGGCGGGACTGCAACGCGCCGACCCCCAGCTGCACGAGGCGGCCGAGCTGGACGGCGCCGGCTGGTGGCGGCGCTTCTGGCACATCACGCTGCCGCAGATCCGGCCGGAGATCTACGTCGTGCTGACCTGGTGCACGATCGCCGCGCTCAAGGTGTTCGGCGCGGTGTACGTGCTGACCAAGGGAGGCCCGGGCGGGGCGACCGACGTGCCCTCCTACTTCTCCTTCACCACGTTCTTCGAGAAGACCCAGGTCGGCTACGGCGCCGCGATCTCCACCGTGCTGACCGTGATCATCCTGGCCCTGGCCCTGCTCGGGCTGAAGCTCCAGACCCGCGCGGAGGACGCCGAGGAAGGGATGCGCGCATGACCACCGCACTGCGCCGGTATCCGGTGCTGATCGCCCTGTGTGTCGCGGCCCTGTTCATGGTGGTGCCGTTCCTGATCGTCGCGGTCAACGCGGTGAAGTCGCCGGCCGAGTACAGCCGGCACGGTCCGCTGAGCCTGCCGAAGAGCGTCTACCTCGACGGGCTGAAGGACTTCTGGCAGCGGGTCGACTACGGCCAGAAGCTCGTCAACTCCGTGCTGATCAGCGGCTCGGTGGCGGTGCTGGCGGCGATCTTGTCGATCCTGAACGCGTACGCGATCGGCATCGGGCGGATCCGGGGCCGGGCCTGGGTGCTGGCGTTCTTCGTGCTGGCCAACATGCTGCCGCAGGAGGCGCTGGTCTACCCGGTCTACTACCTGAGCAAGCAGGCCGGCCTGTACGACACCCGGCTCAGCGTGATCATCGTGTTCACGGTGATCCAGGCGGCCTTCGGCACGTATCTGCTCTCCTCGGTGCTCGGGCAGTTCCCGCGCGAGATCATCGAGGCCGCCCGGATCGACGGCGCGAACAAGTGGCAGGTGCTGTGGCGGGTGGTGGTGCCGGTCAGCCGGCCGACCATCGGCGTGCTGCTGGTCTTCTTCTTCATCTGGACCTGGAACGAGTTCCTGCTCCCGCTGGTCATGCTGATCTCCAACGACAACCAGACCGTGTCGGTGGCGCTCGGCGTCCTCCAGGGCCAGCGCCTGATGGACGCCACGATGACCAACGCGGCGGCCCTGCTGGGCGTGCTGCCCGCGATCGTCTTCTTCCTCGTCTTCCAGCGGACGCTCACCCGCGGCATCGCCGTGGGCGCGGTCAAGTGAGGGGTCCCGCGTGAAGTTCACCGACGGCTACTGGCTGCTGCGCGAGGGCGTCACCGCCGCCCACCCGGTCGAGGTCCTCGACGTCACCGCCCCGGACGGCGCGCTGGAGATCCACGCGCCGACCCAGCCCATCCGCCACCGCGGAGACCTGCTGAAGGGACCGGTCGTGACGATCACCGCGCACACCCCGATGCCCGACGTCATCGGCGTGACCCTCACCCACTTCGAGGGCGATCAGCCGCGCGGGCCCGAGTTCGAGCTCACCGGGACGGAGGTCGCGGCCCACACCGAGTACGACGACGAGCACGCCACCCTCACCTCCGGCGCGCTGTCGGTCAGGGTGGCCCGCACCGGCCCCTGGCACGTCGACTTCCTCGCCCACGGCCGCGTGCTCACCTCCAGCGGCCCCAAGGGCATGGGCATCATGCGGGACGCGACCGGCGGCCACTATCTGCGGGAGCAGCTGAGGCTGGGGGTGGGGACCAGCGTCTACGGCCTGGGCGAGCGGTTCGGACCGCTGGTGAAGAACGGGCAGGTCGTCGACATCTGGAACGCCGACGGCGGCACGGCGACCGAGCAGGCCTACAAGAACGTCCCCTTCTACCTCACGGACGCGGGCTACGGCGTCTTCGTCGACCATCCGGGCAAGGTGTCCTTCGAGGTGGGCTCGGAGACGGTGTCGCGGGTCCAGTTCAGCGTCGAGGCGCAGCAGTTGACGTACTACGTGATCCACGGGCCGACCCCGAAGGAGATCCTGCGCAAGTACACGGCCCTCACCGGGCGTCCCGCCCTGCCGCCCGCGTGGTCGTTCGGGCTGTGGCTGTCGACGTCGTTCACCACGTCGTACGACGAGGAGACGGTGACCTCCTTCATCGACGGCATGCGCGAGCGCGAACTCCCCCTCTCCGTCTTCCACTTCGACTGCTTCTGGATGCGCGAGTTCAACTGGTGCGACTTCCGCTGGGACCCCCGGGTGTTCCCGGACCCGGAAGGCATGCTGGCCCGGCTGAAGGACAGGGGCCTGCACGTCTGTGTGTGGATCAACCCCTACATCGCGCAGCGCTCCCCGCTGTTCGCGGAGGGCAAGGCGCTCGGGCACCTGCTGCGGCGGCCCGACGGCAGCGTCTGGCAGTGGGACCTGTGGCAGCCGGGGATGGCGCTGGTCGACTTCACCAGCCCGGCCGCCCGGGACTGGTATGCGGCGAAGCTTCGGGCGCTGCTCGCGCAGGGCGTCGACTGCTTCAAGACCGACTTCGGGGAGCGCGTCCCGGTGGACGTGGCCTGGGCGGACGGCTCGGACCCGGAGCGGATGCACAACTACTACAGCTACCTCTACAACCGCACCGTCTTCGAGGTGCTGCGGGGGCACCGGGGCGAGGGCGAGGCGGTGGTCTTCGCCCGCTCGGCCACCGCGGGCAGCCAGCGCTTCCCGGTGCACTGGGGCGGCGACTGCGAGGCGACGTACGAGTCGATGGCCGAGTCGCTGCGCGGCGGGCTGTCGCTCGGCCTGTCCGGGTTCGGGTACTGGAGCCATGACATCGGCGGCTTCGAGGGAACGCCGACGCCCGCGCTGTTCAAGCGGTGGCTGGCCTTCGGACTGCTCTCCTCGCACAGCCGTCTGCACGGCTCCTCGTCGTACCGCGTGCCCTGGCTCTTCGACGAGGAGTCCGTCGATGTGCTGCGCCTGTTCACCAGGCAGAAGCTCCGTCTCATGCCCTACCTGTACGAGGCCGCCCGCGCCGCCCACACCGAGGGCGTGCCGATGATGCGGGCGATGGTGCTGGAGTTCCCGGACGATCCCGGATGCGCGCATCTGGAGCGGCAGTACATGCTCGGGCCGGACCTGCTGGTGGCGCCGGTGTTCAACGACGAGGGGGACGTGAGCTACTACGTGCCCGAGGGCACCTGGACCCACTTCCTGAGCGGGCGGACGGTGACCGGGCCACGCTGGGTGCGCGAGCGGCACGGGTTCCTCAGCGTGCCGCTGCTGGTCAGGCCGGGGGCGGTGATCCCGGTGGGCGCGGTGGACGACCGGCCCGACTATCCGTACGCCGACGGGGTGACCCTGCGGGCGTACGGGCTGCGGCGGGGCGCGCAGGTGACGGTGCCCGTCGGTGAGGTGACCTTCACCGTCGTACGGGAGGGGGACACGCTGCGGGCCTCGTCCAGTGACCCTTCGGCGCCGTGGACGCTGGCGGCCGGGGACCGGGTGGCGCGGGCGCGGGCCGGAACCGGCTTTCTCACGCTGGAGCTGAACTGATGGAGCCGAACTGATGGAGGTGGCCGGATGGTCAAGATCACCGATGTGGCGCGGCACGCCGGGGTCTCCCCCAGCACCGTCTCCTACGCGCTGAGCGGCAAGCGCCCGATCTCGGAGGAGACCCGGCAGCGCATCGAGGCCGCCATCCGCGAGCTGGGCTACCGGCCGCACGCGGGCGCACGGGCGCTGGCCAGCAGCCGCTCGAACGTGCTGGCGCTGGTGGTCCCCTTACGGGCGGGCATCCATGTCCCGGTCGTCATGCAGTTCGCGGTGTCCGTGGTGACCACCGCCCGCCGCTACGACCACGACGTGCTGCTGCTCACCCAGCAGGAGGGCGAGGAGGGGCTGCGCCGGGTCGCGGACACGGCGCTGGTCGACGCGCTGATCGTGATGGACATCCAGCTCCACGACCCCCGGCTGCCGTTGCTGCGGTCGCTGGACCGGCCGTCCGTGCTCATCGGGTTCCCGCTCGAATCCAAGGGGCTGACCTGCGTCGACCTGGACTTCAAGGCGGCCGGGGAGCTGTGCGTGGAGCGGCTCGCGGGGCTCGGGCACCGGGTGGTGGCGCTGATCGGGTCGCCGCCGGAGGTGTACGTGCGGGAGACGGCGTTCGCGCAGCGGGTCGTGCAGGGCTTCACGGCCGCCGCCGACCGCAACCGGCTCGCCTCCTCGGTCCACCCGTGCGAGGCCCAGCCCGCCGCCGCCCGCCGGGTCGCCGAGCAGCTGCTGCGCGAACAGCCCGCGCTGACCGGGGTCGTCGTGCACAACGAGGCGATCCTCGAACCGCTGATCGACGCCTTCGAGCAGCTCGGGCTACGGGTCCCCACCGATCTGTCCGTCACCGCGATCTGCCCCGACGAACTGGCCGCCTCCCTCCGCGTCCCCGTCACCTCGGTCGCCCTGCCGTCCACCGAACTCGGAGAGCGGGCCGTGGAGTTGCTGATGACCAAGCTCGCCGGCCCGGACGCCCCCGAGGCGACACTGCTCCCACCCCGGATGACGGAACGCGCGAGCACGGCCCCACGGGCGCTCGCATGACGAAGGCCCCGTCGCCCGAAGGCGGCGGGGCCTTTGCCCACATGGGATGAGTGGAGATGGCGGGAATCGAACCCGCGTCCAACGGTGCAGAATCAGGGCTTCTCCGTGTGCAGTTCGCTGTGATTTTCTCGGCCCCGGCGATCACGCGAACAAGTCGCCGACGGGCCCAGTCACTGTTTGGTTTCCCTCTTCACCCCGTGACCGGGATCAAGGTTTAGTCCCCTAGCTGATGCCAGGATCCGGGTCGGGAACAGCCCCGGGCTGACACTCCTATGAGAGTTCGCTAGCTGCTAATTAGGCAGCGAGGGCGAACGAGGAGGAATCGCGCTTGGTGTTGGCGATTATTTTTTGCGACATGTGGTTTACGAGATCATTGCCGCTTCCTCGACACGCTTCCCCTGCTTCGACAGCCGCTGTCGAAACCGATCATCCCCATGTTGTTTTTTCAAACCGCTACACACCTGCTGTGAGGTGCTGCAGCCATCGTACGTGACCAACGCACGACGATGCCAGCTCATTCCCGGCGACCGGGCCGGCTAGGCCCCCCGCTGCTTGCGCTTCGCCGCCGCGATCGCCCGGTCCGACTCCCGCCGGTCCTGCTTCTCGCGCAGGGTCTGCCGCTTGTCGTACTCCTTCTTGCCTCGGGCGAGGGCGATCTCGGCCTTCGCGCGGCCGTCCTTGAAGTACAGGGCGAGGGGCACGATCGTGTGACCCGTCTCCTGGGACTTGGACTCCAGCTTGTCGATCTCCTCGCGGTGCAGGAGCAGCTTGCGCTTGCGGCGCACGGAGTGGTTGGTCCAGGTGCCCTGGCTGTACTCGGGGATGTGGGCGTTGTGCAGCCAGGCCTCGTTCCCGTCGATCTGGACGAAGCCGTCGGTCAGCGAGGCGCGTCCCTGGCGCAGCGACTTCACCTCCGTGCCGGTGAGCACGAGCCCGGCCTCGTAGGTGTCGATGATCGCGTAGTCGTGCCGTGCCTTCTTGTTCTGCGCGACGATCTTGCGCTTGCCGTCCTTGGCCGCCTTCGCGGCCCCTCCGCCCTGCTTGGGCTGGGACTCCTTCGGTACGTACATTCCCTTGCTCATAGTGCCCACCATTTTCGCACCATGGAGGGGGTGGGGGGAAAGCCCATTAAGCGGCGCTACGACGGGTCGCCCAGTCCCCCGAGGACCGTCTCCGCCCGCTGCAGCGCCTGCTGCCCGGCCTCCAGGTCGGGCGTGATGCCCCGGCCGTCGACGGCCCGGCCGGCGGGGGTGCGGTAGTGGCCGACGGTCAGCTCGGCGACGGAGCCGTCGGGCAGCTTGCTCGGCATCTGGACGGAGCCCTTGCCGAAGGTGCGGGACCCGATGACGACCGCGCGGCCCCGGTCCTGGAGGGCGCCGGTGAGCATCTCGGCCGCGCTCATCGTGCCGCCGTCGACCAGCGTGACCAGCGGTCGGGCGGTGTCGCCGCCGGACTCGGCGTGCAGGGCGCGCTGCTCGCCGTCGACGTCGTAGGTGGCGACCAGGCCGCCGTCGAGGAAGGCGGAGGCGGTGGTGACGGCCTCGGTGACCAGGCCGCCGGAGTTGCCGCGCAGGTCGAGGATGATCCCCCCGTCGGCGGGGGCCTGCCGTACGGCGGTGCGGACGGTGTCGCCCGCGCCCTTGGTGAAGGCGGCGATCTTGATGACGGTGGCGCCGTCGGCGAGCTTGCGGACGGTGACGGAGTCGGTGGAGAGGCGGGCCCGGCGCAGCGTCTCGCTCCACGCGCGCGTGCCGCGTTCAAGGCCCAGGCGGACGGTGGTGCCCGCGGGGGCGTCCTTGGCGTCACCGCGCAGTAACGAGACCACCTCGGTGACCGGCCGCCCGTCGACCTTCTCGCCGTCGACGCTGCGCAGCCGGTCGCCCTTGCGGATCCCGGCGGCGGACGCGGGCGACCCGGACTGCACCTTGGTCACCTCGATCCGGCCGTCGCGCTCGCGCCGCGCCCACAGTCCGACGCCGGTGTACTCGCCGTCGAGGGCCTCCTGGAACTCCTGGTACTCGCCCTCGGAGTAGACGGCGCCCCAGCGGTCCCCGCTGCGGCTGACGGCCCGCTCGGCCGCCTCCATGGGGGACTTGCCGTCGGCCGCGGCCTCGGCGGCGGCCCTCTCGACGTCCTCGTGCCGGGGCGCGGTGCCGGCCGCGCCCTGCGTGGCCCGGTGGCCGGATACACCGGGGTGACCACCCTCCGGGAGGGACCCGGTGGCGGCGCCGGCGACCAGGACACCGGCGAAGACCAATGTCAGGGCGGCCCCGCGGCGGATGCGGCGGGGCTGGCAGAACAGGTCGCGGCCTGACATGCGGGTGAGTCTAGGACAACGCGAAGGGCCGTACGGTCGGTTGACCGCACGGCCCTTCTTGGCATGCGTCACACCTTGAGGTACTTGCGCAGCGCGAAGAACGCGGCCAGCGCGGGCATCAGCACACTGGTGGCGAGGATGAGCGGGAGCTTGGTGAACACGGCGTCCCAGCCGACGAAGTTGATGAGGTTCAGCTTCGAGGACAGGGCCATGCCGTGGTCGATCGTGAAGTACCGGCCGATGACCAGGAAGAGGCAGGCCAGGCCGCCGCCGATCAGGCCCGCGACCGCGGCCTCCATGATGAACGGCGCCTGGATGTAGAAGCCGGAGGCGCCGACCAGCCGCATGATCCCGGTCTCCCGCCGACGGCTGAACGCCGAGACGCGCACCGTGTTGACGATCAGCAGCAGCGCGACGATCAGCATGAGCGCCATCACACCCAGCGCCGCCCGGTTCATCAGGTTCAGCAGCCCGAACAGGTTGTCCAGAATGCCCTTTTGGTCCTGTACCGACTGCACGCCGTCCCGGCCGTCGAAGGCGGTCGCGATGACCTGGTACTTCTCCGGGTCCTTGAGCTTGATCCGGTACGACTCCTGCATCTGGTCCGGCGTGAGCGAACTGGCCAGCGGGGAGTCGCCGAACTGCTCCTTGTAGTGCTTGTAGGCCTCGTCCTGCGACTCGTACGTCACCGTGTCGACGACCGACATCTTGCCGAGGTCGGCCTTGATCTGCTTCTTCTGGTCCTCGGTGACCGCGCCCTTGGCGCAGTTGGGGTCGGACTCGGCGTCGCTCTTGTTGCAGAGGAAGATCGAGACGTTGACCTTGTCGTACCAGTAGCCCTTCATGGTGCTGACCTGGTCGCTCATCAGCAGCGAACCGCCGAACAGGGCCAGCGACAGGGCGACGGAGACGATGACGGCGAAGGTCATCGTCAGGTTGCGGCGGAGACCGACGCCGATCTCCGACAGGACGAACTGGGCGCGCATGGCGTCTTCTCAAGCCTTTCCGTGGATCCAGGACCCTGGGGATCGTCAGTGCTGGTAGCCGTAGACGCCGCGTGCCTGGTCGCGGACGAGGCGGCCCTGCTCCAGCTCGATGACGCGCTTGCGCATCTGGTCCACGATGTTCTGGTCGTGCGTGGCCATCACGACGGTGGTGCCGGTCCGGTTGATCCGGTCGAGCAGCTTCATGATGCCGACCGAGGTCTGCGGGTCGAGGTTGCCGGTGGGCTCGTCGGCGATCAGCAGCTTGGGCCGGTTCACGAAGGCCCGGGCGATGGCCACGCGCTGCTGCTCACCACCCGACAGCTCGCCCGGCATCCGGTCCTCCTTGCCGCCGAGTCCGACCAGATCGAGTACCTGCGGTACGGACTTGCGGATCTCGCCGCGCGACTTGCCGATGACCTCCTGCGCGAAGGCCACGTTCTCCGCGACCGTCTTGTTGGGCAGGAGCCGGAAGTCCTGGAACACCGTCCCCAACTGGCGCCGCATCTGCGGGACCTTCCAGTTGGACAGGCGCGCGAGGTCCTTGCCCAGGACGTGCACCTGGCCGTGGCTGCACCGCTCCTCGCGAAGGATCAGCCGCAGGAAGGTGGACTTTCCGGAGCCGGAGGACCCCACGAGGAACACGAACTCGCCCTTCTCCACTTCCAGGGACACATCCCTGAGTGCGGGGCGGGTCTGCTTGGGGTAGACCTTGGAGACATTGTCGAATCGGATCACGGATGCACCACGGGTCGCCGGGGGTAGATGTGCGTGACCATACGCGAACCGGGTGCGGGAGTGCAGTCGCCGGTCGAGGTTGTGAGAGGCTTGTGCGTTTTTGTGCCGGGTGATGTCTTCCCGGCTCACAGGGCCGGCCTTGGCTCCGGCCCCGCAGGAATCGGCGGAACCTGGCACAGTGGAGGGGGAACGTTCTCGGTTCCGGAAACGTTGTATGTGTGATGGCCGGTGCAAGGAGGGCGAGCGCATGACGTACGACCGGTTGGTGTGCGCGAACTGCGCGGCGCCCGTGAACGAGGGCCGGTGCCCTGTGTGCCGTGCCAACCGCGAGCGACTGCAGCAGGAGAACTTCTTCGCGGGACTGAACCCGATGACGCTGATCGCGCTGCTGGCGGTGCTGATCGCCGCGGTGGCGCTGCTGGCACACCAGACGGCGTAGCGGCAGGGCAGGACGCCCGAAGGGCCCGGAGCAGCACGCTCCGGGCCCTTCGTCGTACCAGGTGCGTACGTTCCGTACGCGTACGGCTACCGTCAGGCAGCCGCGCCGCCCCGGCCGCCCACGAGGCGCGGCAGGACGCGGAAGCCGATGCCACCGGCGATCATGGTGGCGGCGCCGACGATCAGGAACGCCGTCTGCCCGGCACCCGTCTCGGCGAGCTCGTCACCGCTGCCCTGGGCCTGGGTGTTGGAGGACGTGTCCGAGCCCGTGTCGGTGAGGGTGGAGGTGCCCTCCTCCTGGGCGGACGTGCCGGAGCCGCCGTCGGGGTCGGCGTTGTTGCCGCCGCTCCCGTTGCCGTTGCCATTGCCGTTGCCGTTGCCGCCGCCGTTCCCATTCCCGTTGCCGCCGCCCTGCGTGGGGTCGGCGGTGGGCTGGGCCGTCGTCGGCTCCGGGTCCTCGGTGGGCTCGGTCGGCTCCTCCGTCGGGTCCGTCGGCTCCTCGGCCGTCGGGGTGACCGGGTCGGTCGGGATGACGGTCGGCGGGTCGGTCGGCGTCGGGTCGGTCGGGTCCGGGTCCGGGCTCGGCGACTCCTTGGCGCACAGAACGCCCAGCACGCAGCCGTCGGACTCCGTGGCGGAGGCGGCGCCCGCGGCGGTCAGCGAGGCACCGGCGGCGATCACGGCGCCGGCGGCGATTCGCGCGATCCGGATCCGCGTCTTCTTGGTCATGTGGTTGCTACCCCCAGTAGCTGTTTGTCAATGAGCGGCGCTTGGGGCCGGCCGTGATCGACGGAGGCAGCAGACGAAGTTCAAGTCACCGTGCAGGTCCCCCGGTTCACATGCGCCCCAGAGATACGCATGCCACGCTTCACCCTTCCCATTTTTCAAAGCAACGTCAAGGCCGTTGCGCGCGCAATGTCCACTGGTGGGTCGTATGACGGGAGTTGCAGCCTGTGAGTGTGATGTAAAACCCAGACATAACAGCAACTGCCGCCCGATGGGCGGCAGTTGTCAAGTCGACAAAGTTACTTCTCGCGCTGCTTGCGCCAGCGAATGCCCGCCTCGAGGAACCCGTCGATCTCACCGTTGAACACGGCCTCCGGGTTGCCGACCTCGTGCTCCGTACGCAGGTCCTTGACCATCTGGTACGGGTGCAGCACGTACGACCGCATCTGGTTGCCCCAGGAGTTGCCGCCGTCGCCCTTGAGGGCGTCCATCTTGGCCTGCTCCTCCTGCCGGCGCCGCTCGAGCAGCTTGGCCTGGAGGACGTTCATCGCGGTGGCCTTGTTCTGGATCTGCGACCGCTCGTTCTGGCAGGAGACGACGATGCCGGTGGGGATGTGGGTCAGCCGCACCGCGGAGTCCGTGGTGTTCACGCCCTGGCCGCCGGGCCCGGACGAGCGGTAGACGTCCACGCGCAGCTCGGACTCGTCGATCTCGATGTGGTCGGTCTGCTCGACCACGGGAAGCACCTCGACGCCCGCGAAGGAGGTCTGGCGGCGCCCCTGGTTGTCGAAGGGCGAGATCCGGACGAGCCGGTGCGTGCCCTGCTCGACGGAGAGGGTGCCGTAGGCGTAGGGCACCTGCACGGCGAAGGTGGTGGACTTGATGCCCGCCTCCTCCGCGTACGAGGTCTCGTACACCTCGGTCTTGTAGCCCTTCTGCTCCGCCCACCGCAGGTACATGCGCTGGAGCTTCTCCGCGAAGTCGGCGGCGTCCACGCCACCGGCCTCGGCGCGGATGTTGACCAGCGCCTCACGGGAGTCGTACTCACCGCTGAGCAGCGTCCGGACCTCCATCTCGTCCAGCGCCTTCTTGACGGCGGCGAGCTCGGACTCGGCCTCGGCACGGGTGTCCGGGTCGTCCTCCTCCTCCGCCATCTCGAACAGCACGGCGAGATCGTCGATCCGCCCGCGCAGCGCCTCCGCCTTCCTGACCTCGGCCTGGAGATGGGACAGCTTGCTGGTGATCTTCTGCGCCTCGTCCGGGTTGTCCCACAGGGACGGCGCGGCCGCCTGCTCCTCGAGCACGGCGATGTCTGCCCTCAGCTTGTCGAGGTCCAGAACGGCCTCGATCGACTCCATGGTCGAGGAGAGGGACTTGAGCTCTTCGGATACATCGACGACTGCCACGCCTCCAGCGTAACGGCTCCGCCAAGGGGGAAGCGCCGAGCGGGGTGCGCCGGGGCGCAGGGGCGATGCCCTGCCGGGGTGCAGGGGCGAAGCCCCGCGAGGGGTGCAGGGGACGGAGTCCCCGCCGGGGTCTGGGGCGGGGCCCCAGGGAGGGTGACCTCTTGTCCTACCGAGTCGGGTGGGTGGGTGGGTGGGCGAGCGGGGCCCAGGGACGGAGCCCCTGGCGGGGTCGGGGGCGGAGCCCCAGGGACGGTCACCCCCACTCAGGGCGTGGCCGAACTATGGGTCTCGCGCGGAGTCGCCCCCGCATCGTCCCCGGAAGCCGCCCACCACGCCCCCACCCCCACCGCCGCCGCGACCACCACACCCGCGACCCCCAGCGTCACCCTCCGCCGCCGCGCAGCGGCACGGTGCCGAGCCGAGCCGGGCCTGGGCGCGCCGGAAGCGCGGGGGGCCCGCGCGGTGCCCCGCGCGCCCCCGGCCAGCTCGTCGGGCGCGGGCACCCGCATCGAGGTGTGCGTGTCCCGGTTGGAGTCCGGCTTGGCGCCGGGCACCAGCGACACCGCTCCACGCCGCCGCGCCTGTTCCCCACCCGTGGCCGGCACCGCCGCCGACGACTCGTCGTCCGCGTCCTCGGCCGGCTCCGAGTCGGGCTCGTCCACCTCCAGCGGCGGCATCCCGGCCAGCACCGGCAGCTGCTCGCGCAGCCGCGCCGCCAGCTCCGACGCCCGCAGCCGCGAGGCCGGGGCCTTGGCCAGGCACTGCACGAGCAGCTGCCACAGCTCCTCGGGGATCCCGGGCAGCGGTACGACCGTCTCGGTGACATGCCGCCGCAGTACGGCCCCGGGATGCCCGCCCCCGAAGGGGGTGAAGCCGGCCAGCAGCTCGTACAGCACCGTGGCCAGCGCGTAGATGTCGACCGAGGCGCGCGGCGGCAGGCCCTCCACGATCTCCGGCGCCAGATAGTCCGGCGTCCCGATGATCTTCGTGGCGCGGGTCCGCTTCGGCGAGTCGATCAGCTTGGCCACCCCGAAGTCGGTCAGCAGCGCCGGGTGCGCGCCGCCGGGGCCGAGCGGTCCCTGCATGTCCAGCAGGACGTTCTCCGGCTTCACGTCCCGGTGCACGACCCCGGCCGCGTGCGCCGCCGCCAGCCCGTCGGCGACGTCCGCGGCGATGGCCACCGCCGCCTCGGGCGCCAGCCGCCGCTCGCGCTCCAGCCGGGTGCGCAGGTCCGTGCCCCGGACCAGGTCCATGACGAGCGCGAGGTCGTTGCCGTCGACCACGAGGTCGCGTACCGACACGACGTTCGGGTGTTCCAGGCCGAGCAGTGCCGTGCGCTCCTGCACGAAGCGTCCGACGAGTTCCTGGTCGGACGCGAGGTCCTCGCGCAGCAGCTTGATGGCGACGGGACCGTCCGGCCCCTCACCCAGCCACACCGTGCCGGCGCTGCCCCGCCCGAGGATCTGGTGGGCGGTGTACCGGCTGCCGATCTTCCGTGCCAAGGCTGCTCCTACAGACGCGTGTTGTCGTTAAAACTACGCGTCCGACGAGCCAACCTTCACCGCGGAGACGGAAATCACCCGTCAGATGTCGACAAATCCCCAACCCGACGATCAGTTGCCGCCGACGACGCTCCCGAGGTCCTTGACCCACCCGCTCACCTGGTCGACCCAGTGGTTCAGCTCCTGCCAGTAGCTCCTGCCGGTGCCGATCCACTCCTGCAGCGGGCTCAGCTCCCAGACCAGCCAGCCCGCGACGAACAGGATGACGATCGTGAACAGGCAGCCCTTCAGACAGCCGAGGCCGGGGATCTTCATCGGGTTGGCGCTGCGCTGACGCGGCTCGCGGGGCTCCCGCGCCGGCCGCCGGGGCTCCGTCGGTGCGGGCGGCGCGTACCGCTGCGGCTGCTGGTGCTGCGGCGGGGCGTACTGCTGGGGCTGTTGCTGCTGCGGGTGGCCGTAGCCGGGCGGCGGCCCCTGCTGCTGGCGCTGCCGGGCCTGGCGCGGCTGGGGCTGCTGCGGACGGGCCTGCTGCGGCTGCCGCGGCGGCTGCTGCTGGGGCCGGGCCACCTGGCGCTGGGGGCGGCGGCGCAGCGGGTCCTCGTTCGGGTCGAGGTACTGGATCTGGGTCTGCTCGTTGCGGTCGCGGGCGGCGCGCAGCTGGCTCTGCCAGGGGTGCGGCTGCTCCGGCGGCTGCTGGCCCTGCTGCCCGGCGCCGGGCTGGTTCGGGGGCACCGGCGGCATCACGGCGGTCGGGTCGGCGGCCCCGGTGTTCGGCAGGACGGCGGTGGGGTCGGCCGCGCCCGCCGGGCCGCCGGTGTGGGGCAGGAAGCTGGTCGCGGCGTTCGGGTCGTACGCCCCCGGCGCGGAGCCCGTGGGCAGTACCTGCGTGGGGTCGGCGGCCCCGGGCACGCCCGGCACGGCGGCCGGCGCCGGATCGGGGGCGAGCAGCGCGCCGACGCCCTCGGCGGCGGCGATCTGCGCGCTGTTGGCGTGCACGCCGATGCCCTCGGCGACCACGCGCAGGCCGCGCGCGAGGTTCTCGGCGCTGGGCCGTTCGTCCGGGTTCTTGCGCAGGCAGCGCTCTATGACCGTCCAGAGGGGGTCGGGCACCGTGGACGGGCGGCGCGGTTCGGCGCTCAGGTGCTGGTGCAGGACTTCCAGGGCCGAGCCGCCGGAGAACGGAGGGCGGCCGGTGACCAGCTCGTAGAGCAGGATGCCGGCGCCGTAGATGTCGACGGCGGAGGTCTGCGGGCGGCCCTCGGCGGACTCCGGCGCGACGTACGCGGGCGTGCCGACGAACTCGTGGGTGCGGGTCAGGCCCGGGGAGTCGGCCAGCCGGGCGATGCCGAAGTCGGTCAGCAGCGGGTGCATCTGGCCCTCGTACTGCTGGAGCAGCACATTGGCCGGTTTCAGATCGCGGTGGACGACGCCGTCGGCGTGGCTGGCGGCGAGCGCGTCGGCGATCTGCGCGGTCATCAGCGCGGCGGCGACGGGCGTGAAGGGTCCGTTCTCGCGCAGGTAGCGGTGCAGGTCGGGGCCGTCGACGAGGTCCATGACCAGCGCCAGCAGATCACCCTCGACCACCAGGTCGCGCACCCGCACGATGTTGGGGTGGGTGAGCCGGAGCAGGACGGACCGCTCCCTGAGGAACCGCATGACGACGTCGGCGTCGTTCGCCAGCTCTTCCTTGAGGACCTTGATGGCGACGGTCTCACCGGGCTGGCCGGGCACGGCCGCCTCGGCGCCCGCGGTCTCACGCTGGCGGGCTCGCCAGACGGTGCCCGTGGCGCCGCGTCCGAGCGGCTCCTCGAGCAGGTACTTGCTGCCTACCGGCCGCACGTCATGCGCTCCCTGCTGCTTGCCTTACCTGGTTCCGACCCACTGTAGTGCCGCCCCCGAAGGCACTACGCAAGCGTTCCCGAGCATGTTCGAAGGAAAGACGCTCGCCTCGGTCCGTTGGTTGCCGGGCCCGGACGTGACCGATCTCAAGTGATCGACGGTGCACTACTGGTCAGGCACTTTTAGGGGCAGAGGTGACCAATCAAGATCACTTGGTCCCGGGACACGGGCGCGTTGTCAGTGGCAGGTGCGAGGATGCCTGCAGTACTGGCCGACGTGCTCGTGTGGGGTGGGGTAAGTCCGCGCCCGCGCAGAAGGGACCGCTGACGGCGATGCAGATCCGGCTGACCGTCGTAGACCCGCTGGGCCCGCCCCCGCAGCGAGGCCGCGCCGCGAGCCGCGACGTGCTGGTCACGGCCCCCGCGGGCACTGCCCTGGCCGCGGTGACGTCGGCACTCGCCTCGGCGGTCCTGGGCGACGGGGGCCGGGAGGCCGGGAACAGCCCGGTCGTGCTGTACGCGGGCGTGGAGCGGCTGGACGCCGGCCGCGCCACCCTGGGCGAGCCCCCGCTGGTCGACGGCGCCGTGCTGTCCCTGGGTGCCCCCGCCGAGGCCGAACCGCACCCGGAGCTCGACGACGCCCCGACCCAGCTGCACGTGGTCGCGGGCCCGGACGCGGGCGGCGTCCACCTGCTGCACGGCGGCCAGGTGACCATAGGCCGCTCCGCCGACGCCGACGTGCCGCTCGACGACCCGGACGTCTCCCGGCTGCACTGCGCGGTGACGGTCGCCGCCGACGGCCGCGTCTCGGTCGCCGACCTGGGCTCCACCAACGGCACGGCGCTGGACGGCGCGCGCGTGGGCGACCGGCCGGTGCGGTTCTCCGCGGGGGCGCTGCTGCGGATCGGCGAATCGGCCCTGCGGCTTACTCCGTCCGGGGGGCCCGGGGCGCGGGTGGAGACGATGCCCGACGGGGAGGGGTGCGTACGGGTCGCCCCCGGCGGCGCGGCGGACCCCGTGCCCGCCGGCCACACCGGCACCCCCTCGGGGGCCACGCACCACGCCTATGGCGCGGCGGAGCGGGGCGCCCCGGAACAGGGGCCGGAGCCGGTGGTGCCCGGGCAGGGCGGAGCGCCCCGGATCGAGAGCCGTGACGCCGAGGCCACGCACGCCGGTCCCTTCGGCGTCGGCGGAGTGGGCGGAGCCTTCGCGGCGCAGGGCACGGCACCGGACGGCGGCGCCGAGGGCCGACGCGCGCGTGAGGACGCGGGCGCCGGGCCCGGGGCCCGTAAGCACACCCCTCTGCGTGGCACCGACGTCCCGCAGGGCGTGCGCAGGCGCGGCGGGATCGGCGCCTGGGCGCGGCGGCTGGCCGGCGGACGCGGCGAACCGCCGGAGGCCGGAGCACCGGTGTACGACGAGGAGGAGGCCGGGGTGACCGCCCCGCCCCCGGCCGGTGTCCCGCAGCAGCCGGAGACCTGGCCGGACCCGGCGGCGCTGCTGCTCACCGCGCTGGGCCCCGGTCCTCGGCTGTGGGAGCGCGGACCGGGCCACCCGGAGACGCTCACGGTCCGGCTCGGCACGGCCGACCGGGCGGCGCCGGACGGCTCGGGCCTGCTGCCCGTCGTACCGGTGACCGCCGATCTGCGGGAGGCCGGGGCGCTGGGCCTGGCCGGTCCGCGCGCGCGGCTGTCCGGGCTGGCGCGCGCGGTGCTGGCCCAGCTGGCCGCGCTGCACTCCCCCGACGTGCTGGAGATCGTCCTGATCAGCCCGGACCGCGCCCGCTCCCTGGAGGAGCGCACGGCCGAGTGGTCCTGGCTCGGCTGGCTGCCGCACGTACGTCCCGATCACGGCCAGGACTGCCGTCTGCTGCTGGCCTACGACCGCGAGCAGGCGGCGGCCCGCACCGAGGAACTGCTGCGCCGCCTGGACGACCCGGCGGCCCGGCAGGGGTACGGACGCCCGCGGCCCGCGCGGGCGACGGCGCCGGAGGGCCATCCGGACCGGCGGCCCTCCTGGGCCCGGGACGACGCCGGGGATGACGAGGAGGGCGGCGGCCCGCCGGGGCCGTACACCGTGGTCGTGGTGGACGGCGATCCCGGGGGTGCCGCGCTGCGCGAGGCGGTGGCCCGGCTGGCCCTGGAGGGCCCGCGCGCCGGGATCCATGTGGTGTGCCTCGCCGAGACGGCACCGGCCTCGCCCGCCTCGCCGGTGACGGAGACGTACGAGACCGCGTGCGCGGCGGCGCCGACGTTCCGCGCGTGCGGGGCCGTCGCGCTGCTCAGCGGTGATGTCGCCACCGCCCTGCGGCTGATGCGCGTCGCGCGCACCGACACCCCCACCGCCCCCGCGGGGCCGGTGGGCCCCGGTACGGTCGCCGCCGTCGACGCCGTCTCCCTCGCCTGGGCCGAGCGGTTCGCACGGGCGCTGGCGCCGCTGCGGACGGACGGCACCGTCGCTGAGGGGCACGCGCGCGTGGCGGCACCGCTGCCCCAGTCGGCGCGGCTCCTGGACGAGTTGGGGCTGGCCCGGGCGACCCCGGCCTCCCTGATGGCGCGTTGGGCGGACGCGGCCGACGACACCGAGTCGCTCGGCGGACGGGCCTGGGCCGTGCTCGGCGCCGGACCGCGCGGCCCGCTCTGCGCCGACCTCGTCGCCGACGGACCGCATCTGCTGATCGAGGGACCCTCCGGCAGCGGCCGTACGGAACTGCTGCGGGCCGCCGTCGCCTCGCTCGCCGCGGCCGAGCGCCCCGACCGGCTGGGCATCGTCCTGATCGACGGCCGGGACGGCGTCGGCACCGGCGGCGCGCACGGCGAGGGCCTGCGGGTCTGCACGGACATACCGCATGTCACCACCCATCTCACCGTCAACGACCCCGTCCGTATGCGGGAGTTCGCCCAGTCCCTGAGCGCCGAGCTGAAGCGGCGGGCCGAACTGCTCGGCCGCGCCGACTTCGCCGAGTGGCACACCCGCCGCGAGGTGTCGGGCCGCATCGTCGCGCAGCGCACGCCCACCGGACGGCCCGCCGCGTCCGGTGCCGGGGACCTGGAGACTGCGCCCAGTTCGACGCTGCGGCTGCGACCGGGGGCGGCCTCCCGTCAGCGGACCGAGGCGGCACCGCCGCTGCCCCGGCTGGTGGTGGTCGTGGACGACCTCGACGCGCTGGTCTCCCCCGCGCTCGGCTCACCGGGGCGGCCCGCCGCCGGGTCGGTGATACGCGCGCTGGAGGCGGTGGCGAAGGACGGTGAGCGGCTCGGCGTCCACCTGGCGGCGGCGACCGGACCGGGCGGGCGTACGGCGGAGACGGAACCGGCCCGCCGGGCCACCCTCCGCGTCACCCTGGACGCGCCGGCCTCCGGCCCGGACGAACCGGCGCCGGGGCGCGGGCGCCTGGCGTGGGCCGACGGGCGGATATCCCCGTTCCAGGGCGGACGGGTCACCGGCCGCATACCCCGGACCGCCACGCAGCGGCCCACGGTCGTCCCCCTGGAGTGGCACCGCATGGGCGACCCGCCGACCCGGCGTCCCGTGCGCGAACTGGGCAACGGGCCGACGGATCTGGCGCTGCTGGCCAGTGCGGTGGAGCGGGCGGCACGGGAAGTGTCCGCCGCCGAGGTCCCGTCGCTGCTCTAGCTCCAGAGCCGTACGCATACGGGCCTAATCACGAGCCGGTCACGATCCCCCGGTTGACAGCGGTGGCGCTCTTGCCGCCGTCAAGTCACCCGGCGTAGACCGGACCGCACGGGACAGTGCTCATACGTTCAACGGAGAACGAAGAACGGGGCAGTGATGCGTAGCAACAGCAACACCATCCGGACAAACAGGGCCGTCACCCCACTGGCCGCCCTTCTCGCGGGAGCCCTGGCGCTCACCGCCTGCAGTGGCAGCGACGACAAGAAGAGCGACGGCGGCAGCAGCGGCGGGGCCACCGAGAGCGGCTCCACCGTCTCCCTCCCGAAGCTGAACGGCGCGAGCCTGGAGGTCGCCGCCGTCTGGACCGGCACCGAGCAGGCCAACTTCAAGAAGGTGCTCGCGGAGTTCGAGAAGCGCACGGGCGCCAAGGTCACGTTCGTACCCGCCCAGGACCCGATCATCAACTTCCTCGGTTCGAAGATCGCCGGAGGCCAGCCGCCGGACATCGCCCTGCTGCCGCAGCCCGGCGCCATCAAGCAGGCCGTGGACAAGAAGTGGGCCAAGCCGCTCGGCGCCGACGCACTCAAGGAGCTGCAGAAGAACTACTCCCAGGGCTGGCAGGACATCGGCAAGGTCGACGGCAAGCAGTACGGCGTCTACTACAAGGCCGCCAACAAGTCGCTGATCTGGTACAACGCCAAGGCGTTCGAGAACGCGGGCGCCAAGGAGCCCAAGACCTGGCAGGAGCTGCTGACCGCCGCGCAGGCGGTGTACGACTCCGGTGTCACCCCGTTCTCGGTCGGCGGCGCCGACGGCTGGACCCTCACCGACTGGTTCGAGAACGTCTATCTCTCCCAGGCGGGCCCGGAGAAGTACGACCAGCTCGCCCAGCACAAGATCAAGTGGACCGATGCCTCGGTGAAGCAGGCGCTCACCACGCTCGCCCAGATCTGGGGCAAGAAGGACTACGTCGCGGGCGGCGCGGACGGCGCCCTGCAGACCGAGTTCCCGGCCTCCGTCACCCAGACCTTCACCGGCGGCGACCAGCCGAAGGCGGCCATGGTCTACGAGGGCGACTTCGCGCAGGTCAACATCGGTGACACCAAGGCGAAGGTGGGCACGGACGCCAAGGTGTTCCCGTTCCCGGCGGTGGGCTCGGCCGCGCCGGTGGTCTCCGGCGGTGACGCGGCCGTCATCCTGAAGGACTCCAAGGCGGCCCAGGCCCTGGCCACCTTCCTGGCCTCACCGGACGCGGCGACGATCCAGGCGAAGCTCGGCGGCTATCTGTCCCCGAACAAGAACGTGCCGGACTCGGCGTACCCGAACGCGGTGCAGCAGAAGATCGCCAAGGCGCTGATCGCGTCCGGCGACGACTTCCGCTTCGACATGTCCGACCAGGCCCCGCAGGCCTTCGGCGGCACCCCCGGCAAGGGCGAGTGGAAGGACCTTCAGGACTTCCTGAAGAACCCGAAGGACGTGGCGGGAGCCCAGGCGAAGCTGGAGAAGGACGCGGCGGCCGCGTACGGGAACGGGAGCTGATCCGGCCATGGCGTCGGCAGCGGCGGCGGGGGCCCCACGGGGCCCCGCCGCACCGAAGAGTCGCAAGAGCGTGACCGGCACCCGCAAAACCGTGGCAGCGCTCTTCCTGCTGCCCGCCCTGGTGCTGCTCGGCGCGCTCGTGGTCTACCCGATCGGGTACTCGCTCGTCCGCAGCTTCTACAACGCCGACGGCGACGGCTTCGCCGGAGTCGACAACTACAAGGCCCTGTTCACCGACGACGGCATCCGCACCGCCCTGAAGAACAACATCATCTGGGTGGTGTTCGCGCCCACGGTCTCCACCGCGCTCGGTCTGATCTTCGCGGTGCTGACCGAACGGGTGCGCTGGGGCACGGCGTTCAAGCTGGTCGTCTTCATGCCGATGGCGATCTCGATGCTGGCGGCCGGCATCATCTTCCGGCTGGTGTACGACCAGGACCCGGACAAGGGCGTCGCCAACGCGGTCTGGGTCGGCGTCCACGACACCTTCGCCCAGTCCTCGGCGTTCCCCAAGGCGCACCCGGGCCGCGAGTCGCCGCTCGAGCCCGACGCGGGCGGCTTCATCACGTCGGCGCCCGTGCGCACCGGCCAGGTCGTCACCCTGCCGCTGGTCGGCGTCGCCCCCGACCAGATGCCGGACAGCGCGAAGAAGGCGGCGGCGGCGAAGCCGGAGCCGGGGAAGATCACCGGCACGACCTGGCAGGACTTCACCCGCGGCAAGGGCGTCGGCAAGCTGGGCGCCCCCGACCCGTCCGAGCTGGGCTACCCGGGCATGCGGATCGAGGCGGTCAAGGACGGCAAGGTGGTGGCCTCCACCAAGGCCGCCGGCGACGGCACCTTCACCCTTCCCGCCAAGGCGGACGGGGCCCGGCTGCGGCTGCCCGCGAGCAACTTCAAGGAGCCGTACAACGGCGTCGACTGGCTCGGCCCGTCGCTGGTCACCCCGGCCATCATCGGGTCGTACGTCTGGATGTGGGCGGGCTTCGCGATGGTGCTGATCGCGGCCGGGCTCGCGGGCGTGCCCCGGGAGCTGCTGGAGGCGGCGCGCGTCGACGGGGCCAGCGAGTGGCAGGTGTTCCGCAAGGTCACGGTGCCGCTGCTCGCACCGGTCCTCGCGGTCGTCACCGTCACCTTGATGATCAATGTGCTGAAGGTCTTCGACCTGGTCTTCATCATCGCGCCGGGCTCCTCCCAGGACGACGCGAACGTGCTGGCGCTGGAGCTGTACCGCAAGGGCTTCGCGGAGAGCCAGCCGGGCATCGCGAGCGCGATCGCGGTGTTTCTGCTGCTGCTGGTGATCCCGGTGATGCTGTTCAACATCCGCAGGCTCAGGCGGGAGGTGCGGCGATGACGACCCACGCCGGAAGCATCGGCAAGGTGGCGCCGGTGGAGACCGTGCAGGCCAGGCAGTCGCTGGGCTCCAGGCTCGTGGAGAAGCTCGGCGGCGGACTGGTCCGCGTCTTCCTCCTCGTCGTCGGCCTGTTCTGGCTGGTGCCGACCATCGGCCTGCTCATCTCCTCCCTGCGCACACCGGAGGACATGAGCGCGACCGGCTGGTGGAAGGTGTTCACCAAGCCCTCCCAACTGACCTTCGACAGCTACCAGAAGCTGCTGGAGAACAGCGACATCACCAACTCGCTGTGGAACACCGTCCTGATCACGGTCCCGGCGACCGTCCTGGTCGTGGTCATCGGCTCCCTGGCGGGCTATGCCTTCGCGTGGATGGAGTTCCCGGGCCGCGACTGGTGGTTTTTGGGCGTGGTCGGCCTGCTGGTCGTGCCGGTGCAGGTGGCGCTGATCCCGATCGCCGAACTGTTCGGCAAGATCGGCCTGTTCGGGACGATCCTCGGGGTGATCCTGTTCCATGTGGGCTTCGGCCTGCCCTTCGCGGTGTTCCTGCTGCGGAACTTCTTCGCGGAGATCCCCCGGGAGCTGCTGGAGGCGGCCCGGCTGGACGGCGCCGGTGAACTGCGCCTGTTCGCCCGGGTGGTGATGCCGCTGGGCGGACCGGCCATCGCGAGCCTGGGCATCTTCCAGTTCCTGTGGGTGTGGAACGACATGCTGGTCGCGCTGGTGTTCACCAAGTCCGGCAGCCAGCCGATCACGGTCGCCCTGCAGACGCAGGTACGCCAGTTCGGCAACAACATCGACGTCCTGGCACCCGGCGCGTTCATCTCCATGGTGATCCCGCTGGCCGTGTTCTTCGCGTTCCAGCGGCAGTTCGTGTCGGGCGTGATGGCGGGCGCGGTCAAGTAGTCGCTTTCACTGCCCTGTTGAAGGGGCGGGCCGGACACCGGCCCGCCCCTTCGCGTTCACCGCGTGTCCCCCACATGCCGTACGAACCGTAACCAATTCACTCCATCGGCCGTTCCCGGGCAGAACGCCCGCGCCGACCGACCCATGGATGTCCCTTGCCCAGGTTCAGTGTCATTGTCCCCGCGTACAAGGTCCAGGCGTACCTGCCCGAGTGCCTGGACTCGGTGCTCTCGCAGTCGTACCCCGATCTCGAACTGATCGCCGTGGACGACCGCTCCCCGGACGCCTGCGGGGCGATCATCGACGAGTACGCGGCCCGCGACCCGCGCGTGCGGGCGGTGCACCTGCCGGAGAACCAGGGCCTGGGCCCCGCCCGCAACGCGGGTCTGGAGCAGGCCACGGGCGACTACCTGGTCTTCCTGGACAGTGACGACACCCTCACCCCGGACGCGCTGCGCGCCATCGCCGACCGGATCAAGGAGACCGGCGAACCGGACGTCCTGGTCTACGACTACGCGCGCACCCACTGGACCGGCGAGGCCGTCCGCAACAAGGTCGCGTCCCAGCTGGCCGAGCGGGGTCCGGCCCCCTTCCGGCTGGAGGACCGCCCGGGCCTGCTGAAGGTGCTGATGGTGGCCTGGAACAAGGCCTACCGGCGGGAGTTCGTCGAAGGCGAGGGCTTCCGGTTCCCGCCGGGCTACTACGAGGACACCCCGTGGACCTTCCCGGTCCTGATGACGGCGCAGTCCATCGCGACGCTCGACCGGGTGTGCGTGCACTACCGGCAGCGCCGGCAGGGCAACATCCTGCGCACCACCAGCCGCCGGCACTTCGACGTGTTCGAGCAGTACGACCGGGTGTTCGCGTTCGTCGCGCGGCGGCCCGAACTCGCCCGGTGGCGGCCGGTGCTGTACCGCCGCATGATCGACCACCTCGCGACGGTGTTCACCCGGCGCGACCGGCTGCCACGCGGCTCCCGCGCCGAGTTCCTGCGCATGGCCCGCGCCCACTGCCGCCGCCACCACGCCCCCGGCGCCCCCGCCCCCCTGCGCGTCCGCCTCCGCCACTGCCTGGTCCGCCTGGGCCTGCACCGCACCTACCGCGTCCTGCAGCTGACCTCGGCCACGGCCCGCCGCACGCTGAAACTGGCCGCCAAGCTCGCCCGGGCCGTCCGGTCCGCCGCGCTCCAGCTGCACTACCGCGTCCAGCTGCGCCTTCCGCTGCGCGCCGACCGCGCGGTGTTCGCCGCCTACTGGGGCCGCGGTCACGGCTGCAGTCCGGGCGCGCTGGAGGCCGCGTTCCGCACCCACGCCCCGCACGTCCGCACCGCCTGGATCGCCCGCCCCGAGCACCAGCACACCGTGCCGCCGGGCCCGCGCCGCCTGCGCCCCGGCACCGCCGCCTACTGGACGGCGCTGGCCCGCTCCAAGTACCTCGTCAACAACGTCAACTTCGACCGCCGCCTGGTCAAGCGCCCCGGCCAGGTGTTCGTGCAGACCCAGCACGGCACCCCGCTCAAGCACATGGGCCTCGACCTCCAGGAGCGTCCGGCGGCAGCCCGCGGTATGGACTTCGAGGAGCTGCTGGGGGGCGTCGACAAGTGGGACTACGTCCTGTCCGCCAACCGCCACACCACCCTGACCTGGGAACGCGTCTACCCCGGCCGCTACACGACGCTGGAGTACGGCCTCCCGCGCAACGACGTCTTCCAGCGGGCCACCGCCGCCGACGTGACCCGGCTGCGCGAGTCGCTCGGCATCCCCCGGGGCACGGTCGCGATCCTGTACGCCCCCACCCCCCGCGACTACCGCCGCACCCAGCGCCCCGTCCTCGACCTGGACCGGATCCTGCGCCGCCTGGGCCCGCGCTACATGATCCTGGCCCGCGCCCACCACGGACAGCAGGGCCTGTTCACCGAGGGCACCCGGATCGTCGACGTCAGCGACCACCCCAGCGTCGAACAGCTCTGCCTCGCCTCGGACGCGCTGCTCACCGACTACTCCTCGATCATGTTCGACTACGCCAACCTCGACCGGCCGATCGTCGTCCACACCGCTGACTGGGAGGCGTACGAGGCGGCCCGCGGCACCTACTTCGACCTGCGCTCCTGCCCGCCGGGCGCGGTGGCGCGCAGCGAGGACGAGCTGATCGACATCTTCGCCACCGGCCACTGGCGCGGCTCCCGCTCCACCCAGCTGCGCACCGCGTTCCGGGAGCGCTTCTGCCCGTACGACGACGGCCGCGCCGCCGAGCGGGTGGTACGGCACGTGGTGCTCGGCGAGACGGCGGGGCTGCCGAAGGTGGTGCCGCTGGAGAAGCGCAACCCGGTGCCGTCGGCGGCGGCGGCGCTCGCGCGCTCCCCGCTCGCCACCGTGCCGCAACCTTCCGGCCCCCGGCCCGTCACCGAGAGCCGCTGAACGCCGTTTGGCCTTACGGGAGTTCCCATGCCCCTGAGCACCTCGCGGCCCACCCCGTCCCGGCCGTCCACCTGGCGGCCGGCCGGGCGGCCCGGCCGCGCCCGTACGGCCTGAGCCCAGGACGACAAGGACTGGCGCCAGGACAGACAACAGGAAGAACAGAATGCCCCGCTTCAGCATCATCGTCCCGTCCCACGGGGTCGCTGGCAGGCTGTCCCAGGCGCTGGACTCGGTCCTCGCCCAGTCCTTCGGCGACCTGGAGCTGATCCCGGTCTGCGACGGTCCCGACGCCCCGGCCGCCGACGTCGCCGCCGGATACGCCGAGCGGGACCCCCGGGTGACCCCGGTCCACTCGCCGCCCTCGGCCGGTCCGGGCGGGGCGCGCAACACCGGGATGCGGGCGGCGACCGGCGCGTATCTGCTGTTCCTCGACGGCGACGACGTCCTCGTACCCGGCGCGCTGGCGACGCTGGACGCGCGGCTCGCCGAGACGGGGGACGTCGACGTGCTGTACTTCGAGCACCAGCGGACCCCGTGGTGGGAGGGCGAGCCCACCAACCCGGCGGCGCCGCTGCTGGCGCGGGCCCCGCAGGAGGCGTTCGCCCCGGGCCGGGCGCCGCGGATCACCGGCGTGCAGCTGCCCGCGTGGAGCGCCGCCTACCGCCGATCCTTCGTCGCCGAGCGCGAACTGGCCTTTCCCGACAGCTATTTCACGGATCTCGGCTGGGGCGGCCTCACCACCATCGCCGCCGAGCGGATCGCCGTACTGCGCTCGGTCCTGCTGCGGCACCGGCTGCGGCGGCAGGGCAGCCGGCTCAACCTGCCGGGGCCGCACCAGCACGAGCTGCTCGACCAGGTCGAGCTGGTGCTCGTCCGGGCCGCCGAGCGTGAGCTGCCGGCCGAGCGGGTGCGCCCGCTGTTCGAGCAGCTCTTCGCGGCCGTGCTGAAGACGGCCTCCCGGCCGGAGCGGCTGCCCTCGGGGCACCGGGCCTTCTTCCGCCGGGCGGGCCGCCTGCACCGGCGCCACCGCCCGGCCGGGTTCCGGGTGCCGGGCGGCAGCCTGGGCGTCCAGCACCGGCTGCTGGCGGCGGGGGCGTACACGGCGTTCCGCGCGCTGCGGGGCGCCAACCAGGCGACGGCGAGGGCCGTCGAGGGCGTCCCGCGTCCCCCGATGCTGCGCACCCGCCTCCGGTACGCCCGCGATCTGCGCCGCCCCCTCGACCCCCGGCTCGCCGTGTACTGCGCCTACTGGGGCCGCGGGTACGCCTGCAACCCGGCCGCGATCCACGCCAAGGCCCTCGAACTCGCCCCGCACATCCGCTCGGTGTTCCTGGTCGAGGCCGACCAGGCGCACGCCATGCCGCAGGGCGTCGACTACGCGGTGATCGGCAGCCGCCGCTACTGGGAGGTGCTGGCCCGCGCCAAGTACCTGGTCAACAACGCCAACTTCGCCGAGGGGGTCGTCAAACGGCCGGGCAGCGTGCATGTGCAGACCCAGCACGGCACCCCGCTGAAGACAATGGGCGTGGACCAGTCCACGTACCCCGTGGTGGCCGCCCAGACCGGCAGCTTCGCCAAGCTGCTCGGCCGGGTGGACCGCTGGGACTTCAACCTCTGCGCCAACCGCCACTCCACCCAGATGTGGGAGCGCGCCTTCCCCGGCTCGTACGAGGCGCTGGAGTACGGCTATCCGCGCAACGACGTCTACTACACGGCGACCGGCGAGGACGTGGCCCGCGTCCGGCGCGAGCTGGGCGTCCCCGAGGGCAAGACCGCCGTCCTGTACGCGCCGACCCACCGCGACCACCACACCGGCTTCGAGACCGGCCTCGACCTGGAGGCCTTCTGCGAGGCGGCCGGCGAGGACGTGGTGGTGCTGCTGCGCGCCCACTACTTCTACGACCGGGGGCTCGGCGGGAGCAGCGGCCGGATCATCGACGTCACCGCGCACCGCTCCTCGGAGGACGTGTGCCTGGCCGCCGACGCGCTGGTCACCGACTACTCCTCGATCATGTTCGACTACGCCAACCTGGACCGGCCGATCGTGGTGTACGCCGACGACTGGGACGTCTACCGGGAGACCCGGGGCGTCTACTTCGACCTGATGGCCGCGCCGCCCGGCCCGGTCGCCCGCACGCCGCAGGAGCTGGCCCGCGTCTTCCGCGACGGCTCGTACGCGGGGCCGGAGTCCAGGGAGCTGCGGGCCGCGTTCCGGGAGCGGTTCTGCGAGTTCGACGACGGCCGGGCCGCCGAGCGCGTCGTACGGCGGGTGCTGCTCGGCGAGCCGCCGGAGGCGATCCCGCCCGTGATCCCGCTCGCGGAGCGCATCCCCGCCCCCGCCGCCGCGACCCTCGTGAGGAGCTGACCCGCCGTGCCCCGCTTCAGTGTCATCGTCCCCTGTTTCAAGGTGCAGGGCTTCCTGCGCGAGTGCCTCGACTCGGTTCTGGACCAGTCCTTCCAGGACCTCGAACTGATCGCCGTCGACGACTGCTCACCGGACGGCTCGGGCGCCATCCTCGACGAGTACGCGGCCCGCGACCCGCGCGTGAAGGTGCTGCACCTGCCGGAGAACGTCGGTCTCGGCCGCGCCCGCAACGCCGGACTGCCCCAGGCGAGCGGCGACTTCCTCTTCTTCCTCGACAGCGACGACACCCTCACCCCCGGCGCCCTGAGCGCCATCGCCGACCGTCTGGAGGAGGCCGGCGACCCGGACGTGCTGGTCTTCGACTACGCGCGCACCTACTGGTGGGGCACGATGCGCCGCAACGTCCTCGCCCACCTGCTCGCCGAGGCCGGCGCGGGCACCTTCACGGCGGCCGAGTACCCGCAGATCCTCGACCTGCTGATGGTGGTGTGGAACAAGGTCTACCGGCGCGACTTCGTGGAGGAGAACGGCTTCGAGTTCCCGCCGGGCTACTACGAGGACACGCCCTGGACCTTCCCGGTCATGCTCAGCGCGGGGCGGATCGCCACGCTCGACCGGATCTGCCTGAACTACCGCCAGCGCCGCCAGGGCAACATCCTGTCCACCACCAGCCGCAAGCACTTCGACATCCACGACCAGTACGAGCGGGTCTTCGCGTTCGTCGACTCCCGACCCGGCCTCGGGACCTGGCGGCCCTATCTGCACCGCAAGATGGGCGAGCACTGCCTCGACATCCTGGCCAAACCGGACCGGTTGCCGCCCGCCGACAAGGCGGAGTTCTTCCGGCGCACGGCCCGGATGTTCCGCGCGCACCGGCCGGAGGGCGCCCGGGTCGACGGTGAGGTGCGGGTGCTGGCGGGCACCTACGCGATGTACCAGGTCAAGCGGCAGGCAGGGCGGGCCGGCCGAGAGCTCGGGCGGCGCGGGCTGCAGGTCCGCAAGGCGGCGGCCGGGCGGGCGAAGCGGGGTCTGGCCGGGCTGCACGCCCGCCGCCCGCTGGACGCCGGCCTCGCCGTGTACTCGGCGTTCTCGCACAAGGGGGTGCTCGGCGACCCGGCGGCCGTGTACCGCAAGGCACGCGAGATCGCCCCGCACATCCGGGGGGTGTGGGTGGTGCGGGACGCCGAGGAGGCGCGGCACCTGCCGCCGGATGTCGAGCACGTACTCCTCGACTCCCCGCGCTACCTGGACGTGACCGCGCGGGCGAAGTTCTTCGTCAACAACGTCAACTGGCCCGGCACCCTGGTCAAGCGGCCCGGCAGCGTGCACATCCACACGCATCAGGGCACGCCCCTCAAATACATGGGCGCCGACCTGCTGGGCAAGCCCGGCGCACGGCACGGCTTCGACGTGCCGCAGATGCTGCGCAGGGCCGACCGCTGGGACCACAGCCTGGTCGCCAACCGCCACTCCGAGCTGGTGTGGGAGCGCGCCTACCCCTGCCACTTCACCTCGGCGCGCACCGGCAGCCCGCGCAACGACGCCCTCGTCGAGGCGGCGCCCGACGGCGGGGCCGGGTTCCGGGCCCGGCACGGCATCCCCCAGGAGCACACGGTCGTGCTGTACGCGCCGACCCGCCGCGACTACCGCCGGGGCGGTCACGTCGACCGCGTGGACCTGGCCCGGTTCGCCGCCGGCCTGGGCGAGGACCACACCCTGGTCGTCCGGCTGCATCCGACCCTCGCGACCGGCCCCGCGCGCGGGCTGGGCCTCGCCGAACTGCACCGGCGGGGGGTGCTGGTGGACGCCACGGACGAACCGCACGTGGAGGAGGTCATGCTCGCCTCCGACGCGCTGGTCACCGACTACTCGTCCCTGATGTTCGACTACGCCTGCCTCGACCGGCCGATCGTCGTGCACGCCGACGACTGGGCGGCGTACGTGGCGAGCCGGGGCGCCTATCTGGACATCACGGCCGAGGCGCCGGGCCATGTGTCGCGCTCCCACCGGGAGCTGGCGTGGCTGTTCTCCTCCGGGGCGTGGCGGGACGAGGAGTCGGCCCGGCTGCGGGCGGGGTTCCGGGCCCGGTTCTGCGAGTTCGACGACGGGCGGGCCGCCGAACGGGTCGTACGGACGCTGATGCTGGGCGAGCCGATGCCGGAGCGGGAAGCCGCCCGGGTGCCCGGCCCGGCCGCCGGTCACGACCTCCTCGCCTCGACATGAGGCCGCGCACCTGGGTCCTGGTCCTGGGCGCGGTGTTCGCGCTGCTGCAGCTCGCCAACGTCACGGGCCGGGACACCCCCGACTCGAAGAACTACGTCTCGTACGCGCTGAGCCTGCGCGGTGAGAGCAAGCGGGCTGCGGCCACCGCCACCATCGACTGGACGTGTGCGGGCCGGGCGTCGCTCGCCCGTCGTGGCCAGAGCGTGGACGTGGTCGGCTTCCATTCGCCGAGCCCCACCCGGCGGGTGCTGGCCGAGTGCCGGGCCGAGGAGTGGCGGCGGGTGGACCGGCGGCTGCGGGCCGGGCGGACGGACGGCCGCATCGTGCCGTTCACGGGCTCGCGCCTCAGGCGGATCTTCGAGGTGCGGCCCGGCTACCCGGTGTTCCTGGTGCCGTTCGTGACGGTGTTCGGGGTGACCTGGGGGGTGTGGGCGGCGAGCGTCCTGGTCACGGTCGCGGGCGGGGTGCTGGTCTTCCTGGTCCTGCGCACCCTGTCCGTGCCGGTGCCGCTCGCGCTGACCGGGCAGGCGCTGTACTACGCCCTGCCGTGCGGCACGACCGCGATGCGCCCGATGGCCGAGGGCCTGATGCTGGCGCTGACCCTGACGGCGCTGTGGGGCTGCGCGCTGGCCCTGACCCGCCGGGCCCCGGCCGGGGTGGCGCTGGCCGCCGGTGCGCTGCTCGCCCTGTTCGCGGTGAAGCACTCGCAGTCGCTGTTCCTCGGGCTGTGCCTGGCCGTGGCGGGCACAGCCGTCGCGGTGCGGCGCCGGCGGCGCGGCGGAGCCCCGGGGCGCGGGGTGACGGCGGTCTCGGCGGCGGGCTGCTGCGCGGCCCTGGGCACGGTGCTGCTGGCCCGGCTGCTGCACTACCCGTCGGAGTCGGAGAGCCTCCAGGACCTGCTCACCGGCCACTTCTCCCACCCGGACCGCGGCCACCCGTGGCGGGAGCTGCTGCACCTGGAGGTGAACTTCTGGGTGGAGTGGGGCCGGCGCCAGTTGTGGGAGCCGCTGTTCGTCGCGGCGCTGGCGGCCGGGGCGTGGGGCGCGGTGCGGCGGCCCGCGTTCGGCTGCTTCCTGCTGGCGGCGGCGTTCACCGGGATCCTCACGCAGGCCGCGCACCCCGACATCAACATCTGGGGCGGCCGGCTGATCGTGCTGGCCTGGCTGCTGCCGGTGGTCGGGGTGCCGCTGCTGCTGGAGCCTCTGCCTGCCCGGCGTCCGCTGCCGGTGCCCGCGCAGGGGCACGCCGAGCCAGAGGTTCCCTCGATGAGGTGACGGGATCCGGGGTTACTCGATGACGAGGTCGACGTCGATGTTGCCCCGGGTGGCGTTGGAGTAGGGGCAGACCTGGTGGGCGGTCTCGACCAGCTTGCGGCCGGTCGCCTCGTCCAGGGTCTCGGGCAGCTCCACGCGCAGCGTGACCTTCAGGCCGAAGCCCTCGCCCTGCTTGCCGATGCCGACCTCGGCGGTCACCGCGGCGTCGCTGACGTCCACCTTCGCCTGGCGGCCGACCAGGCCGAGGGCGCTGCCGAAACAGGCGGCGTAACCGGCGGCGAAGAGCTGCTCCGGGTTGGTGCCCTCGCCGTTGCCGCCCAGTTCCGCCGGCGGGGCCAGCTTGAGGTCGATCCTGCCGTCGGAGGAGACGGCGCGACCGTCACGGCCGTGGGTGGCGGTGGCGACAGCGGTGTAGAGCGCGTCCATGGATGACCATCCCTCTCGAAGTCATGGTTGCGGCGGCCACTTCCGGCGGCCGCCTCACGACCACAAGTAGAGCACACAATTAAGTTGCACACAACTAAATGGCTCGCAAGAGCTATCCTGGAGCAATGACCGCCAACCCGTCCCCCGCCACCGAGCCCGACTGGCTCCGCCTGGACCGCCAGATCTGCTTCTCCCTGCACGCCGCGTCCCGCGCCTTCAACGGCGTCTACCGAGTGATCCTCAAGGACCTCGGCCTCACTTACCCGCAGTACCTGGTGATGCTGGTGCTGTGGGAGCAGGGCGACCTGCCGGTCAAGAAGCTGGGCGAACATCTGCGCCTGGACTCCGGCACGCTCTCCCCGCTGCTCAAGCGGCTGGAGGGGGCCGGCCTGGTCCGCCGGGAGCGCAGCGCGCGCGACGAACGCTCGGTGGAGGTGCGGCTGACCGAGGAGGGCGCCGCACTGCGCGAGCGGGCCCTTCAGGTGCCGCGCCGCATCCTGGAGGCGACCGGCTTCGACATCGGCGAGATCGGCGAACTGCGCACCCACCTCGACCGGCTCACCACCGCCCTGGACGCAGCCGCGCTGGAGGAGCCAGGCTGCCGGTAGCCAGCGTCCTGCGGACGTAGAGCCGCAGGATCACCCCGTCCCGCACGGATTCCTCGCGCAGGGCGAACCGGTCCCGTACGGCGGCCAGCTTGGCCCGGTCGGTGGGGTTGCGGGGGAACCAGGGCGCCTGGACGGTGTGCCGTTCGGCGATGACCCAGACCCGGTCGAGGCCGGCCAGTCTGCGGCGCAGCAGGCGCGGGTCCACCTCACGCCCGTACAGGGTGCCGGACGCGGGCGCGCCCGCCGCCAGCGCCACGTCCCGGGTGCCGCGGAACCCCGCCGGGTAGGCCAGCGCCGTGCTGCGCGCGTGGGACGGGAGGAACAGCACCGGGTCGCCGGGGCGCAGTTCGCGGGCGGCGTCCGTGGAGATGGCGGCGAGGTTGTCGGGGCGGTGGTCCGGCGAGCGGTCCTGGCGCAGTACGGGGAACTGGTGGACGAAGGCGAGGGTGACGGCCAGGACGCCGGTGAGGGTGAGGAGGGGGGAGCGGGTCCACGGGCGCTCCGCGGCCACCAGGCGGCCCAGCGCCTCGATCAGCCGGTCGGCCCCGGTCGCCACCAGCAGGGGCGCCCCCGCGAGCGCGTACAGCACATAGCGGTCGACGTACAGCGGCGTGATGTGCGAGGCCAGCATGAGGACCGCGGGCGGCACCACCGCCAACGGCAGGGCCACCGCCGGGCACGTCACCTCACCGCGCCGGCCCGGGAGCCGGGTCAGCCCCAGCACGGCGAGTGCGAGGCACACCCAGTACACGGTGGAGTCCGGTCCCACGAACTCCCGCAGCAGCGCCCACGCGGTGTCCGCGGTCGGTTCCCGCAGCCAGGCGACCTGCGCCGACTGCGCGTGCGAGACCACCACCATCGGCAGCAGCACGAGCAGTACGGCCCCGGCCGCGCGCCCCCACGCCCGCCACACCCCGGCCCGCACCCGGGCCAGCGCGAGCGTCGCGGCGTGGGCGAGCAGCAGCAGGACCGCGAATTCGTGCAGCCAGCAGGTGACGCCGAGGACCGCGCCGTACGCCCACCAGGACCGCCCGCCGGCCGGCACCGCCCGTACCAGCAGCAGGGTCGCCCCGGCCGCGCCGGCCGCGACCAGGGCGTAGGAGCGGCCCTCCTGCGCGTAGTGCCCGACCATCGGGGTGACCGCGTAGAGCAGCCCGGCCCACAGTCCGACCCGGGGCCGGACCAGCCGGGTGCCGAGCGCGGCGACCAGGCCGGCGGCCACCGCCGCCGCACCCACCGACGGGAGCCGCAGGAGCACCTCGCCGGGATGCGCGGCCAGGACGGCGTGCATGAGCAGGTAGTACAGGCCGTGCACCGCGTCGACATCGTGCAGCAGCCGCCAGATCTGCGGCACCGTGCGCCGCGCGACCTGGAAGGTGACCGCCTCGTCGCGCCACATGCCGCCGCGGTCCAGGCCCCACAGTCCGAGCACGAGCATCACGGCCATGGGGACGACCGTCGCCGCCGTACGGCGGACGGAGCTCGACTTCGGGTTGACCAGGGGACGGATGTTCACCACGGCCCGATCTTTTGCGATTAGCCAACGTTTGATGAGTATTGACGGCGTATCAGCATGGATATACCATCCACGCGGCTTACGCTCCCCTGTGATGAATAGCCGACTGCTCCCCCTCGCCGCCGTCTGGCTGACCACCCGCGCCGCGATGCTGTGGCTGCTCGCCCACTGCTCCGCGCCCCTGCTGGGCCGGGGCGCGGTGGCGCGTGAGGTGTGGCGGCTGTATTTCCACTGGTACGGAGTGCTGTCCGGGGGCGCGTTCCCGGCGCACGACACGCTGTGGCAGTACCCGCCGGGCGCGGGCGCGGTGCTGCTGGCGCCGGGGCTGCTGCCGGGGCTGACGTACTTCCGGGCGTTCGTGGCCCTCACGCTCGCCGCCGACGCGCTGATCGCGCTGGCGCTGGTCCGCGCGGGCACGCGGCCCGGCCGCAGTCTGCTCGGGGCCGCCCTGTGGGTCGGGTCCCTGCCGCTGCTGCTGCACCTTCCGCTGGCCCGGTACGACGTGCAGGTCACCGCGTTCGCCGTCATCTCCCTGTTGACGTTGTCGCGCTCCCCGCGCGCGTGCGGGGTGTTCGCGGCGCTGGGCGGGCTGGTGAAGGTGTGGCCGGCGCTGGTGCTGCTGGGGGTGGCGCGGGGGCGGGCGACGCGGGCGGCTTGGGTGTGGGCGGTGGGCGCGGAGGTCGTCACGCTCGGGGTATTCGCCGGGTTGTTCAACAATCCTCTCGCCTTCCTGCGCCAGCAGGGCAACCGGGGCGTGCAGATCGAGTCCCTCGGCGGAACGGCGCTGAGCCTCGCCAGGCACGCGGGGTGGACCGGCAGGGCCCGCTACCAGTACGGCGCGATCGAGCTCGTCGGCCCGTACGTCTCCGCCGTCGCCCACGCCTGCCTCGCGCTCACGGCGCTCGCCTTCGCGTTCCTGCTGCTGTGGCGTGTGCGGGCCCGGCACTGGAGCGAGGCGACGCCCTATGACGCCGCGCTGTGCGCCGTACTGCTGTTCACCGTCACCAGCCGGGTCATCAGCCCTCAGTACATGATCTGGCTGCTGGGCCTGGCCGCCGTCTGCCTGACCTCCCGGCACACCGTGCAGCGGCCGGTGGCGGCGCTGGTGGTGGCGGCGAGCGCGGTCAGCGCCGTCGCCTATCCCGCGCTGTACGGCGAGGTCGTGGGGTGCACCTGGACGGGCTGTCTGCTGATGCTCGTCCGCAACGGACTCCTCGCGACGGCCGCCGTCCTGGCCCTCGTCCGGCTGTGGCGCTCCAGCACGCCACCCCCGGCCGCGGAGACCGCCTCCGTGAAGGAACCCCGCTCCGGCTCCGGCCGTCTTCCGCATCGAGCGCTGAGCGCCCATTAGCGGGTGATTACGCACCATTCCTACGATTCCGTTACGTGGACGCCATGCAACCGGACCTCCCGCAGCCTCCGCCCGTCGGCGTCGTCGTCATCGGGTACAA
The DNA here is from genome assembly GCF_055639495.1 of Streptomyces sp. NPDC039424. Lineage (NCBI taxonomy): Bacteria > Bacillati > Actinomycetota > Actinomycetes > Kitasatosporales > Streptomycetaceae > Streptomyces > Streptomyces sp. NPDC039424. Next base: position 38,015 of record NZ_JBVKAI010000004.1, on the reverse strand, counting down.
CGACGCGGCCCATGTGACGGACGCGGTGCGTTCGGCGCTCGCCCAGGGGGCGGCCGTCCGCGAGGTGGTGGCCGTCGACGACTGCTCGACGGACGGCAGCGCCGAGGCGCTCACCCGGCTGGCCGCCGCGGAGCCGCGGCTCAGGGTGCTGCGCCGCCGGGTCAACAGCGGCGGGTGCGGCAGCCCGCGCAACACCGGGCTGGACGCGGTGACGGCGCCGTACGTGATGTTCCTCGACAGCGACGACGTACTGCCGCCCGGCGCGGTGGACGCGCTGCTCACGGCGGCGACCGAGGCGCGCGCGGAGGTCGCGGGCGGGCTGTGCGTGCGCCGGGAGCTGCCCTCGGGGCGCGAACAGCCCTGGCAGGCGCCCCTGTACACGGCGCACACCGTTCTCGCGCGCCCTTCCCAGCGGCCCCGCCTGGTCCACGACACGCTCTGCGTCAACAAGCTCTACCGCACCGGCTTCCTGCGCGAGCACGGCATCCGCTTCCCCGAGGGCCGGTTCCTCTACGAGGACTTCGTCTTCACCGCGCGCGTGCTGGCCGCCGGGCCGCGCGTCGCCCTGGTGCCGGACCCGGTGTACGTGTGGCACGTGCGCCGCTCGGCCGACCGGCTGTCGCTCTCGCTGGACCGGGCCGACATCGACAACTGGCGGGCGCGGACGCAGGCGTGCGCACTGGCGTACGAGATCCTGCTGGGCGCCGGGCAGAAGGAGCTGGCCCGGGCGGCCCGCGCCAAGTTCCTCGACCACGAGCTGCGGATATACGTCCGCGAGCTGGAGATGCGGGACGCGCACTACCGGCGCGCGTGGTGGGAGCACACGCGGGCGCACCTCGCGGCGTACGACGCGGCCGACTGGGAGCTCAACCCGACCGCGCCGGGCCGTCTGATCGCACGGGTCGTCCTGGAGTCCCCCGAGCCCCGCGACCTGCCCCGCCTCAAGGAGCTCGCCGCCCGGCCCGCCCGTCTGCTCCCCCCTTACGCACAGGCTCCCGACGGCACTCCGATCTGGTCCGCCGACCTGCCCCGGCCGACCCTGGCCCCCTTCCTGACCCGCCCCGTCCGCCTCCTCCCGCTCGCCGTCGACGCGGAACTGCGGCCCCGCGCGCGGGAGACGCGTCTGCGTCTGCGCCTGCACGACCTGTACGGCCGGGTGGCGCAGGCCGGGCCCGAGGCGGTGGAGGCGGAGTGGCGGCGCCGCGACGACGGACGCCCGGCCCAGCGCCGTACGACCGCGCTCATCCCGGCCGCCGACGGCTCCTCCTGGACGGCGGTGACATCCGTCGACCCCGGCGCCCTCGGCACCGGCACCTGGGACCTGCGGCTGCGGCTGCGCTTCACCGACGGCACGCACCGCGACGTGACGGCGCACGCCGTACCGGGCGCCGGTCTGCTGCGCCCGCGCGCCCTGCCGAGCGTCCGGCACGGCGTACTGCTGGTCCGGCCGTACGCCACGCACTCCGGCGCCCTGGCCCTGCGCGTGGCGACAGGAATGAGGGGAATTGTCGCGGTTGTCCGCACACGGCTGCGCCGCCTGCTTGACTGAGAGGCGTCACCAAGAGGCGACCCGCACACCACCACGGGCCACGGAACGAGGGGACGGCCACATGACCTGGTTGATCACCGGCGGCGCCGGCTACATCGGGGCGCACGTCGTCCGGGCGATGACCGAGGCCGGGGAGCGGGCCGTGGTGTACGACGACCTGTCCACCGGCATCGCCGAGCGCGTGCCGGCGGGGGTCCCGCTGGTGGTGGGCTCCACGCTGGACGGTGGCCGGCTGGCGCGCACGCTGGCCGAGCACTCGGTCACCGGCGTCGTCCATCTGGCGGCCAGGAAGCAGGTGGCCGAGTCGGTGGACCGCCCGCTGCTCTACTACCGGGAGAACGTGGAGGGGCTGCGCGTCCTGCTGGAGGCGGTCACGGCGGCCGAGGTGCCGTCCTTCGTGTTCTCGTCCTCGGCGGCCGTGTACGGCATGCCGGACACCGCCCGCCACGGTGACCCGGTGACGGAGGAGACACCGTGCGCGCCCATGTCGCCGTACGGCGAGACCAAGCTGGCCGGTGAGTGGCTGGTGCGCGCGACGGGCCGGGCCACGGGGCTGTCCACGGCGTCGCTGCGCTATTTCAACGTGGCGGGCGCGGCCACCCCGGAGCTCGCGGACACCGGCGTCTCCAACCTCGTCCCCATGGTCTTCGAGAAGCTCACGGAGGACGCCCCGCCGCGCATCTTCGGCGACGACTACCCGACCCCGGACGGCACCTGCGTCCGCGACTACATCCACGTGGTGGACCTGGCCGAGGCGCACGTGGCCACCGCCCGCCACCTCCAGTCCTCCCCCGGCGCCCATCCGACCTTCAACATCGGCCGCGGGGAGGGCGTGTCGGTCCGCGAGATGATCGACCGCATCAACGCGATCACCGGCTACAACCGCCCCCCGACGGTCACCCCCCGCCGGCCCGGTGACCCGGCCCGTGTCGTGGCCTCCGCCGAGCGCGTCGCCGTCGAGCTCGGCTGGAAGGCCAAGCACGACGTCCAGGACATGATCACGTCCGCGTGGGAGGGCTGGGTGCGGCTGCACCCGGAGGCGGCCCGCTCCTGACCGGCGGACCCGTCGCCGGCGTCAGAGTGCCTTGAGGGCGGCCGTGGTCGCCTTCGCGAGGGCGGCCAGGTAGCCCTTGGGGAGCTTGGGGTTGCGGATCACGACCGAGCGCCAGTACAGGGGTCCGGAGATCAGGTCGAGGGCCAGTTCGTCGTCGACGCCCGTGCGGAGCTCGCCGCGCTGCTCGGCCGCCGCGATGATCTTGCTGGCGACGCCCTCCTGCCCGTCGCGCAGGGCCTTCTGCATGGCCTCGGCGATCTCGGGATTGCGGGCCGCCTCGGCCTGGAGGTCGGGGATGATCTGCGAGGCGACGGGGTGGCGCAGCGCGCGGGAGGTCACCTCGTACAGCAGCCGCAGGTCGCCCTCCAGGGAGCCGGTGTCCGGCACGGGCAGGCCCATCACCGCGAGCGCGGAGACGACGTCCAGGACGAGGTGCAGCTTGGAGCGCCAGCGGCGGTAGACGGCGGTCTTGCCGACGCCCGCGCGGCGCGCGATGCCCTCGATGGACATGCGCGCGTAGCCGCTGACCGCGAGTTCCTCGAAGACGGCCGCCCGGATGGCCTCGGTCACGTCCTCCCGGAGCACGGCCGCCCCGGCGGGGGTCCGCCGGCGCGGACGCGTCCTGGGCTCGTCGGCGTTCGTCGTCATGCGGTCCAGCATAGGGCGTTACGACGAAACGGTTGCGTTCCGACGTCCACTCGGCCTACGCTCACGTTGCGACGATACGGTCCCGTCCCGACGTAAGAAAACGTGAAGAGAAGCGTAAGGAAACGCCGGGCGACGCGGACCCGGCGCCGGCCGGACGCGCGCACCCCCACCCCCCGAGCGAAAGCAGCGGATGTGAGCCAGGTTCTCCACACACCGCCCCGGACCCCGGTCCCGGCGGACGACGACCTCTCGGCCCTGGCCGCCCGGCACGGCCTCTCGGTCAGCGGGGCCCGCCCCTCCCTGCCCGAGTACGTCCGCCGGCTGTGGGCGCGGCGCCACTTCATCAGCGCCTTCGCCACCGCCAAGCTCACCGCCCAGTACAGCCAGGCGAAGCTGGGCCAGGTCTGGCAGATCATGAACCCGCTGCTCAACGCGGCGGTCTACTACTTCATCTTCGGCGTGCTGCTGGGCACCAAGCACGGCGTCCCGGACTACATCCCGTTCCTGGTCACGGGCGTGTTCATCTGGACGTTCACACAGAGCTCGATCATGTCGGGCACCCGCGCGATCTCCGGCAACCTCGGCCTCGTCCGGGCGCTGCACTTCCCGCGGGCCGCGCTGCCGATCTCCTTCTGCCTGCAGCAGCTCCAGCAGCTGCTGTTCTCGATGGCCGCGCTGATCGTGATCCTGCTGTGCTTCGGGGTCCCGGTCGCCGCCTCCTGGCTGCTGGCGCTCCCGGCGCTGTGCCTGCAGTTCACGTTCAACGCGGGCATGTCGATGATCATGGCCCGGATGGGGGCGAAGACCCCGGACATCGCGCAGCTGATGCCGTTCGTGCTGCGCACCTGGATGTACGTCTCCGGCGTGATGTGGAGCATCGACAAGCTCACCGCGAAGGACCACCTGCCGCGCCTGGTGACGATCGCGCTGGAGACCAACCCGGCCGCGGTCTACATCGACCTGATGCGCTACGCGCTGATCGACAGCTTCCACGCCCACCAGCTGCCCCCGCACGTGTGGGCGGCGGCCACGGGCTGGGCGCTGGTCGCCGGCGTCGGCGGCTTCATCTACTTCTGGAAGGCTGAGGAGACGTACGGCCGTGGCTGACATCCTGAACGAGAGCACCGTCCCCACCGTCATCGCCGACGCCGTCGACATCGTCTACCGGGTCAACGGCACCGGCGCCGGGCGCGGCACCGCCACCGCCGCCCTCAACCGCATCCTGCGCCGCAAGCAGGCCGAGCAGGCGGCGGGCGTGCGCAAGGTGCACGCGGTCAAGAAGGTCTCGTTCGTCGCCTACAAGGGCGAGGCGATCGGACTGATCGGCACCAACGGCTCCGGCAAGTCCACGCTGCTGAAGGCGGTGGCCGGCCTGCTCCCGGTGGAGAGCGGCCACATCTACACCGACGGCCAGCCCTCCCTGCTCGGCGTCAACGCGGCTTTGATGAACGACCTCACCGGCGAGCGCAACGTCTACCTCGGCGGCCTCGCCATGGGCATGTCCCGCGAGCAGATCAAGGAGCGCTACGAGGAGATCGTCGAGTTCTCCGGCATCAACGAGAAGGGCGACTTCATCACCCTGCCGATGCGCACCTACTCCTCCGGCATGGCAGCCCGTCTGCGCTTCTCCATCGCCGCCGCCAAGGACCACGACGTCCTGCTGATCGACGAGGCGCTGGCCACCGGCGACCGCTCCTTCCAGAAGCGCTCCGAGCAGCGGATCCGCGAGCTGCGCAAGCACGCGGGCACGGTGTTCCTGGTCAGCCACAACAACAAGTCGATCCGGGACACCTGCGACCGGGTGCTGTGGCTGGAGCGCGGCGAACTGCGCATGGACGGGCCGACGGAGGACGTCCTGAAGGAGTACGAGGCGTTCACCGGCGACAAGGAGCCCAAGAAGGCCCCCCGGAAGGCGGCGAAGCCGGCGCCGAAACCGGCGGCGGCGAAAGCCCCTCTCCCCTCCTGAGCTCACCCGGCCGGCCCAAGCCCATTTATCCCTTTCATCGGATAAGTGACAGCATGTCGGGAAAGACGCGCCCGGTGACGACGAGGCGAAGGAGTCCCCACGATGCCCGAACTCAGCATCATCGTGTACGGGCCGAACACCCAGGGACACCTGACGGGACTCCTCGACTCCCTGGACGCCCACCCCCTCGCGGACGCCGAGGTGATCGTGGCCGCGGTCGGCGACTGGGCCCGGGAGGCCGCCGAGGCGCACGCCCCGGAGACGGTGGTACTGCCCCTGCCGGCCGGGACGGCCGACGCGGCGGCCCGGGCGGCGGGGGCCGCGCGGGCGTCCGGCCGCTGGCTGCACTTCGTCCACACCAAGGACGGCCTGCCCGCCGGCGCCCCCCGGATGGTCGCCGAGCGCGCCGCCGAACTGCCCGACGACGTCGACGTCCTCCTCTTCGACCACGTCACCGCCACCTGGCGGACCTCCGGCGCCCGCTCCGGCGACGGCCGCCTCCTGGCCCGCGCCGGCCGCGCCGACCTCACCCTGGACGACGCCCCCCACCTGCTGCGCCTGGCCTCGCTGCTGGGCAACCGCGCCCTGCGCGCCGACTTCTGGCGGGCACACGAGGAGCGGCTCACCACCGACGACGAGCCGTGCGCGGCGTACGCGACGCTGCTGCGCGCCGACCGGATCGCCTGCCTCAACCAGGTCGCCTACGAGGACCGCCGGCTGCGCCCCCAGAGCCTCCCGCCCCTCGCCCCCGAAGAGCGCTACGCCCTCGTCGACCGCTACGAGACGCTCCTCCCCCTGGTCAAGGAGCGCCCCGCCGCGCGCGCCGTCCTCTACGACATCATGGTCCGCGACCTGCTGCGCACCTTCGCCCGCGAGGACCTGCCCGAGCCGGTGGCCCGGGAGTTCTTCCGCCGGGCCTCCCTGGCGGCGGTCCGCTGGCGCCCGCCGGACCACCGCCGCCCGGCCGGCCTGGAGGGCGTCCGCCGCGGCCTCCTCGAAGAGGGCGCCTACACCCGCTACCGCGCCTTCCAGGCCGCCAACCGCACCCGCCGCACCGTCAGGTCGGACCTGCGTAAACGCAAGCGGAAGCTGAGCGCGAAGGTCCTCGGCCACCAGTACCGCCGCGCCCTGACCCGCCCGGTCGACCCCGGTCTGGCCGTCTTCTCGGCCTACTGGGACCGCGGGGTCTCCTGCAACCCGGCCGCGATCGCCGCCAAGCTCGCCGAACTCGCCCCGCACATCCACCCGGTGTGGGTGGTGACCAGGGAGAACGCGCCGCTCCTCCCGCCCGGCACCGACCACGTCGTCCCCGGCACCCGCCGCTACTGGGAGGTGCTGGCCACGGCCAAGTACCTCACCAGCAACGTCAACTTCCCCAACGCCGTGGTCAAACGCCCCGACGCGATCCACCTCCAGACCCATCACGGCACCCCGCTCAAGCGCATGGGCCTGGACCAGATGAACTACCCGGCCGCCGCCAAGGGCACGGACTTCGCCGCCCTGCTGGGCCGCGTCGACAAGTGGGACTACAGCGTCTCCGCCAACAGCCACTCCACCCGTATGTGGGAGCGCGCCTACCCCTCCCGCTATGTCTCCCTCGACTACGGCTATCCGCGCAACGACGTCTTCCACACCTGCGACGCCGAGGGGGTGCGGGCCATCCGCGACCGCCTGGGCATCGCCCCCGGCCGCAGGGCCCTCCTGTACGCCCCCACCCACCGCGACTACGAGGCCGGCTGGACCCCCCGCCTCGACCTCGCCACCCTGGCCGACCGCCTCGGCGAGGACACCGTCCTGCTGGTGCGCGGCCACTACTTCTACGGCGGCGCCGCCTCCCCGCTGGCCGGTCTGCGCCGCACGGGCAGGGTCGTCGACGTCTCGTCGTACGCGCCGGTCGAGGACCTGTGCCTCGCCGCGGACGCCCTGGTCACGGACTACTCGTCCATCATGTTCGACTACGCCGGCCTCGACCGCCCGATCGTGATCTTCGCCGACGACTGGGAGACGTACGCGACGACCCGCGGCGTCTACTTCGACCTGATGGCCGAACCACCGGGCCAGGTGGCCCGCACCCAGGAGGAACTGGCGGAGATCCTCACCTCGGGCGCGTGGCGGGACGAGGGCGCGGCGAAGGCGCGGGCCGCCTTCCGGCGCCGCTTCTGCGAGTACGACGACGGGCGCGCCGCCGAACGGGTCGTACGGCGGGTCTTCCTCGGCGAGTGCGAGGAGTCGCTGCCGCCCGTGATCCCCGTCGAGGAGCGCACACCGGCACCGACCCCGGAGGAGGCTGCCTCATGACCCCGGACGCCCTTGCCGTCCCCGACGCCCCTGACGTCACGGTGACGGTGATCGTCTACAACGACGCGGCACGCCTGCCCCGGGCGGTCGCCTCGCTCGGACGGCAGACCCACGCCAACATCGAGATCATCATCAGCGACGACCACTCCACGGACGACACCCCGGCCGTCGCCCGGCGGCTGGCGGCCCAGGACCCCCGCATCCGCTACCTCCGCCTGCCGGAGAACAGCGGCGGGTGCAGCGCCCCGCGCAACCGCGCCCTGGAGATCGCCCGGGCGCCGTACCTGATGTTCCTGGACAGCGACGACGAGCTGCCCCCGGGAGCGGTCGAGTCGCTGCTGTCCGCCCACCGCGAGCGCGAGATCGACTTCGCGATGGGCGTGGTCAGGCGGATACGGGTGGACAACGGCCGCCGCTCGACCTGGATGCCGCACCTGGTGGCCGAGCGCCGCACGGTCGACGGCATAGCCTCCGAGCCGCGCCTGCTGTTCGAACACCTGTCGACCAGCAAGATGTACTCCCGCGCCTTCCTGGACCGCCACGACCTGCGCTTCCCCGAGGGCATCCACTACGAGGACCAGCTGTTCTCGGCGAAGGCGTACTGCCTGGCGAAGTCGTTCACGGTCATCCCGGAGCCGGTCTACCACTGGTACATAGAGCCCTTCGCGGCCGCCGACTCCGCCTCCATCTCGAACCAGCGCCACCGGCTCGACAACGTCCGCGACCGCGTCCATGTGCAGCGTCTGATCGACGAGTTCCTGACCGAGAGCGGGCACGAGTCGCTGCGGGAGGAGAAGGACTACAAGTTCCTCAAGCACGACTTCCGCATGTACGCCGGTGACCTGCCCTACCGCGACGACGCGTGGCTGGCGTCCTTCGCGGAGATCGTCACCCCCTACCTCGGCACGCTGGCGCCCGGCGCGTACGCCCGCCTGCCCCGCCCGGAGCGTGTCGTCCTCCAACTCGTCCGCGACGGCCGCCTCGCCGAGGCCCGGCTGGCGGCACGCGGTCTGGGCCACGCGGTCGCACCGAGGCAGGTGACACCGGGCCCCGAGGGCGAGGGCACGTACTGGGGCGACCGCGTCCCGGAGACGCTCTGGGCCCGCCGCGAACTGGACGTGACCGACCTCGAACTGGACGCACGGCCCGTCCCCAGCGCCCTGTTCCGCCACGAGATCACGGACCTCACCCCCGGCCCAGGCGCCTCCCTCGACCTGACGATCCGCACCTACGACCCCGGCCTGCGCCTCCCCATCGGCCCGCAGCGCGCCGCCCTCCTGCTCAGCCCCGGCAAACGCCGTCTCACCCTCCCCTTCCGCCTGGCCCCCGTCCGCCCCGGCGTGTTCGAGGGCCACGTCCACCTCGACCTCGGCGCCGCACCGCTCCCCCTGCACGGCTTCGACGGCATCCGCCACCCGGTGCTCCGCATCGAACAGCAGGGCCTCGCCCACACGGGCATCCTCCTGGCCCCCCTAGCCTTCCCCGTCCTCAGCACCCGCCTCGCCCACCACCGGCTCATCGTGGAACCGGAGGGCCGCAACCCGGGCCGCCTGCAAATACGCTGGCGCCCCACCGGAGTGACAGCCCACCTGATCCGCCCGGCGGCCCGCCGGGTCGCCCGTTCGAGGGTGCGCCGGGCGGTGCGGCTGGTGGCGAGCGTGTTGCGCTAGCCAGGGGTGCGTGAACCGTCGCCCTGGCCGCGGGCAGCCGCCACTCCGGTCGCACTCAGCGCACCACCCGGTACAGCACCTGCCCACCCGGCCCCCGGGCCACCACCCGCAGCCCGGAATCCCGCAGCCCGCTCCCCCGGTCCACCACCCACCGCACCCCGTACGACCTCACGATCCCCGACCGCACACCCCCGGCCGTCCCCACAGCGAAGTACCGCCGGACGGCCGCGTCCCTGCGCCCCGCATCCGCGAGGAACACGTCGGGATACCCGGGCGCCACGGTGTACGCCCCGTACGCCGGGATCTGCCGCGCCGCCCCCGTCGGCGCCATGACCACATCCCCGTACTTCACCCAGGGAGTGATCCACCGATACCCCACCCAGGGCTCCCGGTACTTCGCCGCGACCGCCTCCGGCAACGCACCCCGCCCGACCACATAGCCCACCGTCCCCACCTGCGTCCACGCCCCCAGGGCCAGCGCGGCGCCCAGCACACACGCCCACCCCGCCCGCCGCCCGCCCGACACCACCTCCAGCCCGGCCGCGAGCTGCGCCGGGATCAACGCGGCCGGCAGCACCCGCCCCCACGCGTAGTGCCCGCTCACCCCGCCCGCGGCGAACACGACCGCCCCCAGCACGAAGAAGATCACCAGCGGGTCCCACCGGTCACGCCGGAACCGCAAGGCCAGAGCGGCCACCCCGAGCAGCACCAGCCCGAACCGCCCGAGCAGATGCCCGTACAACGGCCGGTGGATCGCCTCGAGATCCGCCCCGGCAGAGAACAGCGAGAAGAAGTCGTAGTACGGCCACCCCCACAGCACCGCCAGCCCCACCAGCACCCCCGCCCCCAGCCGTACGAGCACCGCCCGCCCCGGCCGCGCCGCGACCACCGTGGCCAGCGCGCCCAGCGAGGCCACGACCCCGGTGAACTGGTGGCACAGCAGGATCACCGCCCACAGCACCCCGAGCCCCGGCCACACGCCCCACGCCGTCCCGGCACCGCCGCGCAGCGCCCCCGTCAGCCAGGCCCAGAGGTGAAAGGCGAGACCGAGCGCGAAGACACTCGGATACGACACCGTCAGCGCCAGGGAGTTGAGCCCGAGGAACCCGCTCCACTCGAACAGGCTCGGCCCCCACAGCAACAGCAGGCACAGCAGTGCCACCGCGGGCGCGGCCCGGTGCGCGCTGAGCGTCCGGACGTACCGCCACACACCGCTGACGAGGAGCCCGAGCCCGACGAGCGCGGCGACCCGCAGCACGACGAACACCGACAGCCCGCTCACCCGGGCGAGGCAGCCGAGCAGCAGCATCCACGGCGAGTAGTACGGGCTCGGGGTGTCCGCGTCGACCAGCGGATTGCCGGGGTGCAGCAGGTTGTGCCGCAGCCGTTCGATCGTCGCCGCGTGCATACCGAGATCGCCCACCCACGGAAGGCGGACGATCACCAGGAGCATCAGGGCCAGGACGAGCGCGACGGCGGCCTGCGGAAGGGCTCCACCAGGCGATGCGGTACTCGTCCGACGGAAACTCACATGCCGGACTTTATCCGAAAAGCACCGAACTTCGAGGTTGCACAGGGGGCGAAAGAGCGGCGCCCCGAGCCGTCCTGCCCGGGGCGCCCTCAGTTGCCGTACGGCCTACGAATGCGTACGCAGCAGCGTGCGCATCGTCCGCATGGCCACCGAGAGGTTGGCGAGATCGAAGGTCTCCGAGCCCCGGATCTCCTCCAGCGTGGTGCGCGCCCGGCTCAGGATCGCCGAGTTCTTCTCCTCCCAGGCCTTGAAGCGCTGCTCGGGAGTCGAGGTGCCGTTGCCGACGGCGAGGACGTCCGCGGTGAGGGCCGCGTGCGCCGCGTACAGGTCCTCGCGGATGGAGGCGCGGGCCATGGACTGCCAGCGGTCGGCGCGGGGCAGCTCGATGATGCGGTCCATGAGCTGGGTGATGTGCAGCCGGTCGGCGAGGTCGTAGTAGACCTCGGCGACGTCCAGCGGCTCCTTGCCCGTGCGGTCGGCCACCGAGACGATGTCGAGCGTGGGGAAGGCGGAGGAGAATCCGGCCACCCGCGTCGCCAGCTCGTCCGGGACACCGGCCCCGACCAGCTCGTCGTACACGTGCTGGTACCACTCCAGGTCCTCGCCGCGCAGCAGCTTGGGCAGCTGCTGCCAGACCTGCTCGACCCGCTCGGCGAAGAAGTCGACGGTCTCGGCGAGCTGCAGCGGCTGCGGCCGGTTGTTGAGCAGCCAGCGCGTGCCGCGCTCCACCAGGCGGCGGGAGTGCAGGCGGATGCGGGTCTGGACGGCGGCGTCGACCCTGTTGTCGAGCGCCTCGACCGCGTCCCACACCGGCGCCGAGCAGAAGATCCTGCGGGCCGCGGTCTGCGCCCGGACGATCTCCTCCAGGGAGGCCCCGGTCTCCTCGCGCAGACGGTGCAGATACGTCGTACCGCCCGTGTTGACCGTGTCGTTGACCAACACCGTCGTGGTGATCTCGCGGCGCAGCGGGTGGCCCTCGATCTGGTCGGCGAACCGCTCGCGCAGCGGGGCCGGGAAGTACGCGTGCAGCAGGCTGCGCAGATACGGGTCGTCCGGCAGCGAGGTGTGCAGCAGCTCCTCGGCGACCGTGATCTTCGTGTACGCCAACAGGACGGCCGTCTCCGGGCCGGTCAGGCCCTGCCCCTGGGCGAGGCGCTCGCGGATCTGGCGGTCGGCGGGCAGGAACTCCAGCGCCCGGTCGAGGTGGCCTTCCCGGACCAGGTGGCGGATGAAGCGCTGCTGGGCGTGGAGCATGTCCTTGGACTGGGCCAGCGCGTTGGCGATCGCCGTATTCTGCGCGTAGTTGTTACGCAGGACGAGACGGCCGACCTCGTCGGTCATCTCGGCGAGCAGCTTGTTGCGCTGCTTGACGGTCATGTCGCCGTCCGCGACCAGTCCGTTGAGCAGGATCTTGATGTTCACCTCGTGGTCGGAGGTGTCCACGCCCGCGCTGTTGTCGATCGCGTCGGTGTTGATCCGGCCGCCGTGCAGCGCGAACTCGATGCGGCCCAGCTGCGTCAGACCCAGGTTGCCCCCCTCGCCGACGACCTTGACGCGCAGGTCGGCGCCGTCGACGCGGATGGCGTCGTTGGCCTTGTCGCCGACGTCCGTGTTGGACTCGGTGGACGCCTTGACGTACGTACCGATGCCGCCGTTCCACAGCAGGTCCACCGGGGCCTGGAGGATCGCCTTCATCAGGTCGGCCGGGGTCATCTTGGTGACCCGCTCCTCGATGCCGAGGGCCTCGCGGATGTGGGCGTTGACCGGGACGGCCTTCGCGGAACGGGGGAAGATGCCGCCGCCCGCCGACAGCAGGGCGGTGTCGTAGTCGGCCCAGGAGCTGCGCGGCAGCTCGAACAGGCGCCGGCGCTCGGCGTACGAGGTCGCCGCGTCCGGGTCGGGGTCGATGAAGATGTGCCGGTGGTCGAAGGCGGCGACCAGGCGGATGTGCTCGGACAGCAGCATGCCGTTGCCGAACACGTCACCGGACATGTCGCCGATGCCGACGACCGTGAAGTCCTGGCTCTGGGTGTCCACGCCCAGCTCCCGGAAGTGCCGCTTGACGGACTCCCAGGCGCCGCGGGCGGTGATGCCCATGCCCTTGTGGTCGTAGCCCGCGGAGCCGCCGGAGGCGAAGGCGTCGCCGAGCCAGAAGTTGTACTGCTCGGCGACCCCGTTGGCGATGTCCGAGAAGGTCGCGGTGCCCTTGTCGGCGGCGACCACCAGGTACGTGTCGTCCCCGTCGTGCCGGACGACGTCCTGCGGCGGCACGACCTCGCCGGCCACCATGTTGTCGGTGATGTCCAGCAGCGCCGAGATGAAGGTCTTGTAGCTGGCGATGCCCTCCGCCAGCCACGCGTCCCGGTCCACGCTCGGGTCCGGCAGCTGCTTGGCGACGAAGCCGCCCTTGGCGCCGACCGGCACGATGACGGTGTTCTTCACCATCTGCGCCTTGACCAGGCCGAGGATCTCGGTACGGAAGTCCTCGCGGCGGTCCGACCAGCGCAGGCCGCCTCGGGCGACCTTGCCGAACCTGAGGTGCACGCCCTCGACGCGCGGCGAGTACACCCAGATCTCGTACGCCGGACGGGGCGCCGGCAGGTCGGGGATGGCCTGCGGGTCGAACTTCATGGAGACGTACTCGTGCGGCTTGCCGCCCAGGGCCTCCTGGAAGAAGTTGGTGCGCAGCGTCGCCTTGATGACGGTGAGGAAGGAGCGCAGGATGCGGTCCTCGTCGAGGCTCGCCACCTGGTCGAGGGCGGCGTCGAGCTCCTCCAGCAGCGCGTCGACGATCTCCAGCCCGGCGCGCTGCCGCTCCGGCGACATCCGCGCCTCGAAGAGGGAGACGAGCAGCCGGGTGGTGTGGACGTTGTTGCGGAGGGTGTCCTCCATGTAGTCCTGGCTGAAGGTGGAGCCCGCCTGCCGCAGGTACTTGGCGTACGCGCGCAGCACCATCGCCTGCCGCCAGGTCAGCCCGGCGCTCAGCACGAGGGCGTTGAAGCCGTCGTTCTCGGCCTTGCCGGTCCAGGTGGCGGCGAAGGCGTCCTGGAAGCGCTCGCGGGCGTCGTCGGCGAGGTAGTCCCCGCTGCCGCTCACCTTGGGCATGCGCAGGCCGAAGTCGTAGATCCACGCGGTCGACCGGTCGGTGCAGCGCAGTTCGTACGGCCGCTCGTCCACCACCTCGACGCCGAGCCGGTTGAGGACCGGCAGGACGGCGGAGAGGGAGACGGAGGCGCCCTTGCGGTAGATCTTGAAGCGGCGCTCGTCGGGTGCGGCGCCCACCGGCTCGTAGAGGCTCAGCGAGAAGTCGTTGCCCGCCTCCGGGCTGAGGCGTTCGAGGTGGACCAGGTCGGCGACGGCCGCGCGCGGGCTGTGGTCCGCCTTGTAGCCCTCGGGGAAGGCGTTGTTGTAGCGGCGCAGCAGCTCGGCGGCGCGCTCCTCGCCGAGTTCGGCGTTGAGGGCCTCGGCGAAGGCGTCGGCCCAGGAACGGGCGGCCTCCACGAGGCGGGCCTCGATGCGCTCCTTGTCGGCGTCGGACAGCTGGGGCAGCTCGGTGCCCTGCGGGACGCGGACGACGAAGTGCAGCCGGGAGAGGATCGACTCGGTGTTCCAGGCCGTGAAGTCGACGCTGGTGCCGCCCAGCTCCTCCTTCAGGATGTCGATGATCCGCAGCCGGACGCCGGTGGTGTAGCGGTCTCGGGGGAGGTATACCAGGGCGGAGTAGTAGCGCCCGTACTCGTCCTGGCGCAGGTAGAGCCGCAGCCGCCGGCGCTCCTGCAGGTACAGCACGGACGTGACGATGGACTGGAGCTCGGCGACCGGGGTCTGGAAGAGCTCGTCGCGCGGGTAGGTCTCCAGGATCTGCAGCAGGTCGCGCCCGTCGTGGCTGTTGGGCGAGAACCCGGCGCGCTCCAGCACCTCGTCGACCTTGCGCCGGATCACCGGGACCCGGCGGACGGACTCGGTGTACGCGGCGGAGGAGAACAGGCCCAGGAAGCGTCGTTCGCCGACGACGTTGCCCTTCTCGTCGAACTTCTTGACGCCGATGTAGTCCAGGTACGACGGCCGGTGCACGGTGGCCCGGCTGTTGGCCTTGGTCAGGACCAGGAGCTTGTGCTCGCGGGCCTTGGCGCGGGCGTCGGCCGGGAGCCGCTCGAAGGAGGGGCTGACGGGGTGCTGCTCGGATCCGGAGTGGTGCGGGTCCGAGCGCAGTATCCCCAGGCCGGTGCCGGGGACGGCGGCCAGGGAGTCGTCGCCGCGCAGCTCGTACTCGCGGAAGCCGAGGAAGGTGAAGTGGTCGGCGGACAGCCAGCGCAGCAGCTCGCGGGCCTCCTCGACCTCGGGCAGGGCGAGGTCGCCGGGTACGGGCTCGCCCGGAAGGTCCTCGGCGATGCGCAGCGCCGCCTCGCGCATCTTGTCCCAGTCCTCGACGGCCTCGCGGACGTCGGACAGCACGCGCAGCAGGTCGGAGGTGATCTGCTTCAGGTCGGCGCGGTCGGTCTCGCGGTCGATCTCGACGTGGATCCAGGACTCGATGTGCGCGTCGTGCGGGAGGCCCTCGTCGGCGAGCGGGATGGGCAGTACCTCGATGAGCTTGCCGGTGAGGTCGCGCCGGACGACGAACTGCGGGTGGATGACGACGTGGATGCCGCGCCCCTGCCGGGTCAGCTCATTGGTGACCGAGTCGACGAGGAAGGGCATGTCGTCGGTGACCACCTCGACGACGGTGTGGCTGCAGGTCCACCCGTTCTCCTCCACGGTCGGGGTGTGGACCCGTACGTTGGCCGTGCCCTGGGGGCGGGTCTCGGCCAGGCGGTAGTGCGAGACCGCGGCTCCGAAGACGTCGACCGGGTCGCGGTCGGTGAGGTCCTCGGGGGCGGTGTGCAGGTAGTAGCGCTGGAGGAACGCGAGCACGGATTCGCGGTCCGGGGTCCCCGGAGTGCCCTCGCCCGTCGTCCCAGTCGGTAGGTGCCCCCCGACCGGGCTGTTCTCAGCTACCCGGGCGGCCCTGTCGAGCAGCTCGGCCTTGGCTTCGTCCAGCTTGGTCTGCATTGTCCTCTGGCTCCTGTCGCGCGCCGTTGCGTGACGTAGAAGGAAGTACGGCCTCTTTCCTTCCGGCTCGACGCCACGGCCCGGGGTGTCCGGTCCGGTCCGACGCTATGCCGCAAGGGGAGATGAGCGGGGGGAAATCAGCCATTTTCGGCGCGCCCGACGGGTGTGACGCTGCTCTCCGCAACGCCGTGACCCGGGGAGTGCGCGACGCCTCGGGGACTCTTGCGCCCCCGTCCCGCCCGCGAAGACCAGCGACCGCCACCCGGTCACGGATGTGGTCCGTGCTCTCCGGGCGCAGGGCGAGGGCACCGATGCCCCCGCGAACTATCGCGCTGATCACGCCACAAGGCTATCGCTCCTCACGGGGGGCCCGTCATGAGCCGTATGTGTACAAAACCCGGGGTGGAACTTTGACGTTCTGCACAGGGGCGAGCGCGGCCCGGGTGCCGTATCGGCCACGCCGCCCGGCGACCGCGCGGCGTCACGCCGCCAACCGCTCGGCCTCCGCCACGGCCTCCGCCAAGGTGTCCACCACCGGCACCCCCACCGTCTCCAGACTGACCCGGCTGTGCGACCCCCCGGTGTACAACACGGCCCGCGCCCCCACATACCGCGCCGCCACCGCGTCGTCCGCCGCGTCCCCGATCACCACCGTTCGCGCGGGCTCGACGCCCGCCCCGACCAGCGCCTCCAGGTGCCGCACCATGTGCTCGGCCTTGCTGCCACCGGACGGTCCGGTCCGTCCCTCCACCCGTATGAAATGGGTCTCGATCCCGAACCCCCGCACCAGCGGCACCAGTTCGTCGTGCACGTACATGCTGAGCAGCGACTGGCTGCGCCCGGCCGACCGCCACCCCGCCAGCAGCTCCACCGCTCCCTCGGTCAGCCCGCACCGCACCCGGTGCTCGGCGTAGTACCGATGGAAGACCTCGTCCATGACCTCCCACTCGGCCTCGGTCGGCAGTCTCCCCAGCAGCCGCTCGTAGAACTTCGGCACCGGCACGCAGTACAGCGCCCGGTACTGCTCCAGCGTGATCGGCTCCAGCCCCAGCTCGTCGAACGCCGCGTTCGTCGCCCCGATGATCGCGTCATTGTCGTGGAACAGGGTGCCGTTCCAGTCCCAGACGATGTGCGCGCTTGAGTGCATCCCCATGCCCAAAAACGTACCCGCCGCCACTGACAATCATGAACCGGCGAGGAAACCCGCAGGTCACAGAGGGATGCCCCTGTTTCCCCGGTTACCCGAGCCCCACGAGATTCGGGATCTCCTGCGTGGCGAACCACAGCAGCTCGTGGTCCTCGGCGCCGTCCACGACGAACTGGGCGTCGTCGTCCCCGCCGTCCGCCGCCTCGAGCGCCCCGGCCGCGGCGGCCACGTCCGTCTCCGCGTCGTCCGCGTCCACGTGCACCGCGGCGGCTTTGGCCAGGCGCACCGCTCCGGCCACCCGTACCTCGCCGAGCGCCGCCGGGTCCAGGCCGCGGTCCGGGTCGGCCGTGGCCGCGCCGTCGGAGACGTCGACGGCGACCACGACCCGCCGCCGCGCCGCGCCGGGGTCCGCCGCCAGCAGCCGCAGCGAGGCCAGGGCGGCCCGGCTCAGCGCCGCGTATTCGAGTTCCTCGATGTCGTCGGAGAGGTACCACTCGCGCAGCCCGGGCGTGACGGCGTACGCGACGAACGGTCCCGCCCCCAGCTCCCCTGTCTTGTACGCCTCGGCGAGACCGGAGAGGGTCAGGGGGACGTAGACGCGCATGCTGGCCGCTCTTTCCTGGTCGACAGGCTCCGCTGAGGCTCCGGGGAGGGCGGGTCCCGCGTCTCCCGGAGGGCCTTCAGGATACGTGTGGGAGTCCCCTTTCGGGTCCCCGCCCATGACGCCCCGGACGTCTACCCGGTACCCCCCGATTCACCCGCCCACGGCCCCGTAGTACGGGGTTCACGACCACCCCGACCACTCGGATAGGTGAACTTTCCGGCACCCCGACACCGGCCGGTCCTTCCTTGCCGACGCCGCACACGGGCCCGTACAAGATCCCCACCAGCAAGTTACCGCCCGGTATCCACCGGGCCCGCCGAACGGGGACTTCCATGAACAAGGTCATGTCCAGGGCAGCGGCACAGCAGCGCCCTGGCACCCGCCCGCCGAGCCGCCGCGACTCCCGCCGCCCCGGCGGCACCCCGCCCCGCACCCCGGCCCCGCGCCCCCGTCCCACCGACCTCTTCGCCGACCGCCTCCTCGCCGTGCTGAGCGGCCAGCGCCCCGTCCACTGGATGCTCCGGCACACCGTCGGCCGCGCCTACGACGACCTGGCCCGGCTCGCGGAAAGCGGCCCCCTGCGCACCCACGGCACCCGCCCCGTCGTCCGCGACATCGGCTACTTCGTCCCCCGTGCGGGCGCCGTCGAGGCCTTCGCCCGCATCGGCGCCGGCGACCAGCTCCGCGCCCTGGCCTTCCGCCTGGAACAGGGAGCCGACCTGCGCTGGCGCTGCACAGCGGTGGAACTGGGCGGCCCCCGCGACCACCGCACGGACGACTAGGGCACACATGCCGAAGGGCCGGGCACCCTCGGGTGACCCGGCCCTTCCAAGCCGCTACGGCGCCTTGAGAGCCGTCACTTCTTGCGGCGGCGCCCGGCCTTGGCCTGCTTGCGCCGCTCGGCGCGGGTGAGACCGTCGGCCTCGGAGCGCACGGGCTCGTCCTCGTCGGCGAACTCGCCCTCGACGATGCCGCCCTCGCCGTCCACGGTCGGCGCGGAGAAGTGCAGGTCCCGCCGCTGCGGAGCGTCCAGCCCCTTGGCGCGGATCTCGGGGCGGGCGCCCGCCTGCGCCGGAACCGTGTCCTGCACGCCCTCGGCCACCGGCTGGGCGTCCTCGACCGGAACCTCCTCGACCTGCTGCTCGACCTGGACCTCCAGGTTGAACAGGTAGCCGACGGACTCCTCCTTGATGCCCTCCATCATGGCCTGGAACATGTCGAAGCCCTCGCGCTGGTACTCCACCAGCGGGTCCTTCTGCGCCATCGCGCGCAGGCCGATGCCCTCCTGGAGGTAGTCCATCTCGTAGAGGTGCTCGCGCCACTTGCGGTCCAGGACCGACAGCACGACCCGGCGCTCCAGCTCACGCATGATCTCGGAGCCGAGCTGCGTCTCGCGCGCCTCGTACTGCTCGCGGATGTCGTCCTTGATGGACTCGGAGATGAACTCGGCGGTCAGCCCGGCCCGGTCACCGGCCGCCTCCTCCAGCTCCTCGATGGTGATCCTCACCGGGTAGAGCTGCTTGAAGGCACCCCACAGCCGGTCCAGGTCCCAGTCCTCGGGGAAGCCCTCGGCGGTCTCCGCACCGACGTACGCGTCGATCGTGTCGTCCATGAAGTGCTGCACCTGCTCCTGGAGGTCCTCGCCCTCCAGGACACGGCGCCGCTCGCCGTAGATGACCTCGCGCTGACGGTTGAGCACCTCGTCGTACTTCAGGACGTTCTTACGGGTCTCGAAGTTCTGCTGCTCGACCTGCGACTGCGCGGACGCGATCGCGCGCGTGACCATCTTGTTCTCGATCGGCACGTCGTCCGGCACGTTCGCCATGGACATCACACGCTCGACCATCTGGGCCTTGAACAGCCGCATCAGGTCGTCGCCGAGGGAGAGGTAGAAACGGGACTCGCCGGGGTCGCCCTGACGGCCGGAACGACCGCGCAGCTGGTTGTCGATCCGGCGCGACTCGTGCCGCTCGGTGCCCAGCACGTACAGGCCGCCGAGCTCCTCGACCTCTTCCTTCTCGGCCTTGACCGCCTGCTCGGCCTTCTCCAGGGCGGCGGGCAGGGCGTGCGCCCACTCCTCGATGTGCTCCTCGGGGTCGAGGCCGCGCTGGCGCAGCTCCGCCTCGGCGAGGTCCTCGGGGTTGCCGCCGAGCTTGATGTCCGTACCACGGCCGGCCATGTTCGTGGCGACCGTGACCGCGCCCTTGCGGCCGGCCTGGGCGACGATCGTCGCCTCGCGGTCGTGCTGCTTGGCGTTGAGCACCTCGTGCTGGATGCCGCGCTTGCTGAGCTGCTGCGAGAGGTACTCGGACTTCTCGACCGAGGTGGTGCCGACCAGGATCGGCTGGCCCTTCTCGTGCTTCTCGGCGATGTCGTCGACGACCGCCTCGAACTTGGCGACCTCGGTGCGGTAGATCAGGTCCGACTGGTCCTTGCGGACCATCGGCTTGTTGGTCGGGATCGGGACGACGCCGAGCTTGTAGATCTGGTGGAACTCGGCGGCCTCGGTCATGGCCGTACCGGTCATGCCGGAGAGCTTCTTGTAGAGGCGGAAGAAGTTCTGCAGGGTGATCGTGGCGAGCGTCTGGTTCTCGTCCTTGATGTCCACCCCTTCCTTCGCCTCGATCGCCTGGTGCATGCCCTCGTTGTAGCGGCGGCCGGCGAGGATACGGCCGGTGTGCTCGTCGACGATCATGACCTCGCCGTCGATGACGACGTAGTCCTTGTCCTTCTTGAAGAGCTCCTTCGCCTTGATGGCGTTGTTCAGGTAGCCCACCAGCGGCGTGTTGACCGACTCGTAGAGGTTGTCGATGCCCAGCCAGTCCTCGACCTTGCCGACGCCGGACTCGTGGATGGCGACCGTGCGCTTCTTCTCGTCGACTTCGTAGTCGCCGGTCTCCTCGATGCCCTTGAGCGGGTTGCCGGCCTCGCCCTTCTTCAGGCGCGTGACCAGCTTGGCGAAGTCGCCGTACCACTTGGTGGCCTGGTCGGCCGGGCCGGAGATGATCAGCGGCGTACGGGCCTCGTCGACGAGGATGGAGTCGACCTCGTCGACGATGGCGAAGTTGTGGCCGCGCTGGACCAGCTCGTCCTTGGACCACGCCATGTTGTCGCGCAGGTAGTCGAAGCCGAACTCGTTGTTCGTGCCGTACGTGATGTCGCACAGGTACTGCTCGCGGCGCTGGGCCGGCGTCATGTTGGCCAGGATGCAGCCGACGGACAGGCCCAGGAACTTGTGGACGCGGCCCATCATCTCGGAGTCGCGCTCGGCCAGGTAGTCGTTGACCGTGATGAGGTGGACGCCGTCTCCGGAGAGGGCGTTCAGATAGGCGGGCAACGTGCCGACGAGGGTCTTGCCCTCACCGGTCTTCATCTCGGCGACATAGCCGAGGTGGAGGGCGGCGCCGCCCATCAACTGCACGTCGTAGTGCCGCTGGCCGAGGGCGCGCTTGGCGGCCTCGCGTACCGTGGCGAACGCCTCGGGGAGCAGGTCGTCCAGGCTCTCACCATCGGCGTACCGCTGCTTGTACTCCTCGGTGAGGGCCCGCAGCTCGGCGTCGGAGAGGTCGACGAAGTCCTCTTCGATGGAGTTGACCTGGTCCGCGATGCGGTGCAGCTTGCGCAGGATTTTGCCTTCGCCTGCACGCATGATCTTCGAGAGGACGGACACGGGGGCTGGTCTCCTTGCCGGTCGGGCCTGGGACGGTCGGTTTCCATTACTGAGCAACGGCCATCGTATGCGAGGACCCGGGCACGCCGGGAGGCCTGGCGGCGCGACGGCTGCTTCACAGGGGACAACGGCCGGGCCACGCGGATAGTGCCGCATCGACACGGGGAATTGCGCGAAACGTGTCCACGCGCTCACGCACGGCGAAATGATGGCGTCCCGCATGCCGTCCGAGCACAATCGGCCGATGGAACCCGTGACGCTCGCCACCGACCGTCTGCTGCTGCGCACCGTCGGCCCGCAGGACACCGACGCGGTGTACGCCGCCGCCCAGGATACCGACCTGCAGCGCTGGATCTCCCAGTTCCCGTCGCCCTACCTGCGCGAACACGCCGAGAGCTTCACCGGGCAGATGGCACCGGACGGGTGGGTGCACGACTCGATGTACACCTTCGGCCTCTTCCTGCCCCGGGGAGAGCTGGCGGGCATGCTGGGCATCACCATGCGTGCCCTGGGTGTCGGCGAGATCGGCTTCTGGGCCGCGAAGGAGCACCGCGGCAACGGCTACGTCACCGAGGCCGCGCTCGCCGCCGCCCGCTGGGCCTTCACCACGCTGGCCGTCGACCGGATGGAGTGGCGCGCGGAAGTCGGCAACAGGCCCTCCCGCGCGGTGGCGGAACGCGTCGGCTTCACCGTCGAGGGCATCCTGCGCTCCGCGATCAACAACAAGGGAGTACGAAGGGACTGCTGGGTGGGCTCCCTGCTTCCGTCGGACCTGGGGCTGCCGTCCACGGCGCCTTATCTGCCGGCGCCGGAGCACTCGCGCTGACCCTCAGCGCCCGCCGAATCCCCAGTTCACCCCGCACTGTCAGACCCACCTTCTATCGTCCGGACTCATGACGACTCCGCGCCCCACCACCGAGCTCACCGCGGACGAGGCCCGCCGCATCGTCCTGCGGGCCCAAGGCTTCCTCGGCACCCCCGACCGCCGAGCAGGCGTCCGCGGCATCCTCCGCCATCTCGGCGCGGTCCAGCTCGACACCATCTCCGTCCTCGCCCGCTCCCACGAACTCGTCCCCTACGCCCGCCTCGGCGCGGTCGGCCGCAGGACGGTCGAGGACGCGTACTGGACGGACACGCACGCCTTCGAGTACTGGTCGCACGCCGCCTGCATCCTCCCCGTCGAGGAGTGGCCCCACTTCGCCTTCCGCCGCCGCGCCTACCGCAACCGCCCGCACTGGGGCCACGAACTCCCCGACGGCGCCTACGACCAGGTCATCAAGCAGCTCCGCGCCGAAGGCCCCCTCACGGCCACCGAGTTGGGCGGCGCGAAGCGGACCAGCGAGTGGTGGGACTGGTCCGGTGCGAAGGTCGCCGTCGAGCGTGGGCTGATGTACGGCGAGGTGGTCTGCGTCGAGCGCCGCGGCTGGAAGCGGGTGTACGACCTCGCCGAACGCGCCGTCCCGGCGGCGCTGCTGCACGACGAACTGGACGACACCGAATGCCTGCGCCGCCTGGTCCGCCTGGCGGGCCAGTCCCTGGGCGTGGGCACCCGCGCGGACATCGCCGACTACCACCGCCTCAAGGGCGAGCAGGTCGAGGCGGTGATCGCGGACTCGGGCCTGGTACCGGTCACGGTCGAGGGCTGGGGCAAGCCCGCCTGGGCCGACCCGGCGGCCCTGGAAACCCCCCCGCGCGGACGCCACCGCACCACGCTGCTGTCCCCGTTCGACTCACTGGTCTGGGAGCGGGCCCGCACGGAGCGGATCTTCGGTTTCACCCACCGCCTGGAGGCCTACGTCCCCAAGCCGAAGCGGGTGTACGGCTACTTCGCCATGCCGGTCCTGGCCGGCGGCCACCTGGTCGGCCGCGTGGACCCGGCCCGCGAGGGCCGCACCCTGGTGGCCAGGCAGACCACCCTGGACGGCCCGAAGGCGGTCCCGGCCGTGGCCCAGGCCCTGGTCGAGGCGGCGAGCTGGGTGGACTGCACGGACGTACGGGTGGAACGCGTCGACGCCCCCGAACTGCGCGAGCCCCTCACCGCCGAACTCGCCCGCATACTCGGCTGAGTCAGCGGATCTCGAGGATCTTCTCCCGCATCGCGTAGACCACCGCCTCCATCCTGGAGTGCAGCTGCAGCTTCTCCAGGATGTTGCGCACGTGGTTCTTCACGGTGTTCTCGGAGATGAACAACTCCTTGGCGATATCCCGGTTGTTCATGCCGGTGGCGACCAGCTTGAGCACCTCGAGCTCCCGGTCGGTGAGCCGCGGCGCCGGCACCAGCCGGCGCTCGTCGGTGCGCTGGATCATCGACTTGAACTCGGTGAGGAGTTTCGACGCCATGGAGGGGCTGATCTGCGACTGGCCGTCGGCCACCGCGCGAATGGCGGTGGCCACCTCGTCCGTGGAAATCTCCTTGAGGAGATATCCGGTCGCGCCCGCCTTGATCGCGTCGTAGAGATCGGCCTCTTCATCACTGATCGTCAGCATGATGATCTTCGCGCTGGGGGCCACCTCCTTGATGGAGGTGCACGCCTCGATCCCGCCGCGCTTGGGCATCCGCACGTCCATCAGAACGATGTCGGGCAGCAGGTCGGCGGCCTTGTCCACGGCCTCGGCGCCGTCGCCCGCCTCTCCGACGACCTGGATGTCCTCCTCGGCGGCGAGCACGATCTCCAGACCACGGCGGAAGAGGGCGTGGTCGTCCACGACCAGGACTCTGATCGGCTCGCCGCGTGGATTACCCGCGTCCGGGCCCATACCGACGACGCCGTCGGCGGTCTCGTCCTGCATCGGTCCGAAGCTGTCCGCCATCGTTCCTCCCCCTGAAGGCTGTGGCCTGTGGTCCTGTGCCATCGCCAACCCAAGGCATCGACCCACCGGTTGGGCCGGTGCGGCCATGATTTCATGCCCGGACGACACCGCGGTGACAGAGCGGGGCGCGAACTGGTCGCACACCGATGCCCCTGGGGGCGCACACGCCCGCCAGGGGCACCGGCTCAGCTGTCAGCCGGGACGGTCAGCCGCCCAGCATGCCGCCTGCCGCCGGGGGCTGCGCCTGAGCGACCATCGGGTCCGTGCTGAGGTGAATGACGCCGTAGTCGTAGGCGTGCCGCCGGTAGACGACACTCGGTTCCTTCGTCTCTGAGTCGACGAACAGGTAGAAGTCGTGCCCGACCAGCTCCATCTCGTATAGAGCCTGGTCGAGGGTCATCGGGGAGGCGACGTGGGTCTTCTCGCGGACGATGAGGGGGCCTTCGCCCTGCACTTCCAGCGAGCCGATCTTCCTGGTCGGCACTTCGCCCGTCTCTTCCTCATGGACGGGGTGGCCGTTCCCGTTGAGGGTCGCCGCCCCCGGGACGTGGTCGGGAACCTCGGCGGCCGAGATCCGGCGCGAGCCGCGGCGCGAGAAACGCTTGTCGTGCTGCTTGCGCAGCCGGGCATCCAGCTTCTCCGCCGCCAGGTCGAGTGCCGCGTACGGATCGCTGGCCGCTGCCTCCGCCCGGATCACCGGACCGCGGGAGCGGAGCGTGATCTCCACTCGGTCACAGCGGTCGGCCTGTCGGGGGTTGGGCTCCTTGGACACCTCGACGTCGAGGCTGATCACCTTGCCATCGAGCTTCTGGATCTTCTCCAGCTTCAGCTTCTCGGCCACGTGCTTGCGGAACCGCTCGGGCACCTCGGTCTTGCGGCCCTTGACGACGATGTCCACGCAGAACTCCGTTCCCGGATCGCTCCGCTTCTTCGGCGGAGCATCTCCCTTTTGCACCCGGTTCCGGGGAGCCCCGGAACCTCGGACTCGGTGACGTCCACCTCCTCCTCCCCCGTGGGCAAGATCTCCACCCTGCCGGTGCGGGTGATTCAGGAAACCCGCAGCACGGCATTCGAATATGAGGGGTATGGCCTGCGCCTTTCCCTCACAACCGAACATATCTCGCCCGGACGGATGTCGTCACCCTCTACTGCGGCGTACCTCCGTTCAGGTGAAATAGGCCTCTCACTACCTGCAACGACGTGAGTTCGCAGTCAGTTCCGGTTTATTTCGAAGGAATCCGGCGGGGCCGCGATCACGGCCGCGCGGATCACCGTTCCTCCCGTTGATCCAGCCATCCGTTCCCCCATCCCTTCCCGGGTTGCGTGCGCGTACACGGCCGTTCTCCCGCCGTCGTACGCGACCGCCTCCCGGACGGCACGCGCCGCCTCCGTCAGGGAGGCGCCCGTCGTGATCAGGTCGTCGACGAGCACCGGCCGACCGGCCCGGAGCAGCCGGGCACCGCCCGCCGTCACCTCCAGGGCGCCCGCGAGGTTGTCCAGCCGCCGACGCGAGTCGAGCCCCGACTGGTCGGCCACGGGGCGCAGCTGTCGCAGCACCGCGGTCACCCGCGCCTGCGTCCCACCGCGCCGCAGCTCACCGGCGGCGGCCAGCGCGATCCGCCGCACCGGGTCGTGCCCCCGCGCCCGCACGGCCCACCGCGCGGAAGGCACCGGCACGAGCAGTACCGGCCCGCCGGCCCGCCCAGCGGCCGACAGTCCCGCGCGCACCGCTCCCGCCAGGGCCGCCCCGAGGGCGCCGGCGAGGGTCAGCGCGCCCCGCTCCTTGTGGGCGAGGAGAACGGCCCGCACCTCGTCGGAGTACGGAGCCGCCGCGTACACCTCCGGCAGCCCGAGCGGCTCCGGCACCGGTCGCACCCGGCGCGGTGCTGCCCCGCTCAGGGCGGCACGGCACTCAGGGCAGAGCACCGTGCGAGGCCTCCCACAGCCTCCGCACTCGGCCGGCAGCACCAGGTCGGTGAAGTCCTGCCACCACCCCCGCATGCCCACCACTGTGCCAACGCCCGGTCCGGTCGGCCACCCCTGTGGACAACTCCCTGTGGACAACCGGCCCGGCGCCGCACCTGGGCGGCGTCACCCCGGATAGACCGGCGCGGACCCCTCCTTGACCACCTTCTGCCACTGCCCCCCGGACGGCAGCCGGACGATCCCGTCCTCCGAGTACGCCACCAGCGGCAGCCGCTCGTCCTCGGACGCGGTGATCGCCCTCACCCCCGAGAGGGCGGCGGGCGCCGGCCCCTCCGGCGTGGAGCCGTCCACCTGGACGTACCGCATCTGCTGCAGGCCGCCGTGCTCCGCTCCGACCACCACGAGCCGGCTGTCCCCGGCCCAGGAGATGGCGGTGACCTCCTCCAGCTGCGGTGTCACCGAGCGCAGTTCGAGCACCGAGACGGGGTGCCCCGCGGACTTCTCGTCCCGCTCGACCCGGCCGACGAGCAGCGACTGCTTGCCGCCCTTCTCGACCACGAGCGCTATCCGCACCCCGTCGGCGGCCACCCGCACGTCCTTGATGCGTCCGGGCAGTTCGGGGGTCTGCACCATGATCGGCTCACCCCTGCCCTGCTCCAGCAGGA
Source organism: Streptomyces sp. NPDC039424 (assembly GCF_055639495.1). NCBI lineage: Bacteria > Bacillati > Actinomycetota > Actinomycetes > Kitasatosporales > Streptomycetaceae > Streptomyces > Streptomyces sp. NPDC039424. The sequence goes on along the minus strand of NZ_JBVKAI010000004.1, from coordinate 11,424 downwards.
GCAGCCGGGGAGCGCGGGGATCGCGGTCGGCCACCCACAGATCGCCCCGGGCGTCCCAGCTGGGCCTGGTCAGCCGGTCGTCCTTGGTCGCGCCCTTGCTGGTGACCACGGGCTCTCCGAGCGAACCACCCGAGGTCAGCGCCGTGACGTACAGCGACCTGCCGTCGCTGTCGACCCCGGCGGCCGTGCGCTCGTCGCGGGAGACGGCGACCGAGCGCAGCTCCTTGCCGCTCTCGCCCAGCGCGCCCGGCACCGGGGCGGAACCGGTCCCGGTGCCGCCGCCCGCCATTCGCACCAGCCGGTGCTTGCCGTCGAGGAAGTACACGTACTCGGGGCTCTTCGCCGCCGCGTCCCAGGCGCCGTACTCGGCCCGTTCCTGGGTGAGCTCGCACAGCCTCTTGCCGCCGCCCCGCAACTCGACCGCCTCCAGCGTGGGCGTCAGGTTCCGCAGCGTGAACAGCAACTGGGTCGCCATCTCCCTGCACCGGCCCGGCCCCACCCGGGAGGCCTTGCCGTTCAGCGGCACCGTCAATATGTTCTGGTCGTTGGGCGTCAGCGACGCGGCGCCCTTCCGCAGCGCCGTACCGGTCGGGAAGCTCGACCTGACCACGGGTGACAGCCGTCTGGTGGGCCCGTTGAGCACGGAACGCACCATCTGGGCCATCGCGTCCACGCGCTTGCGCACGAAAACCGGGTCGGCGACGGCCACCGGCTGCCCGCTCGTCCCCACCGAGGTGTTCGAGGCGAAGTAGTACTTGTTGACGGACGTGTAGTTGCGCTGGAAGTCGGACTTGCCCATGACGAGGCCCGGCGGCAGCGCACTGATGCGCCACTGCCTGGTCTTGGCATCGCGCGTCAGGTGCACCTTCCTGCTGTACGGCCCGGCAGCGGGGGTGTACGCCTGCTGGGCGTCGACCGTCGCGACCCTGCTCCCGGCCAGTGTGTAGGAGAGGTTGTCCGATTCCTCACGGCCGGCCACGCGCTGGTCGGGCCCGATGTTCGGAGTGTCCGCGAGCACCGTGGTCGACCGCTCGGGCCGCCACTGCCGCGCGGCGTCGGCGGTCAGATACTTGCGCGCCGTGTCGTACTGAGGATCGTCGCTGGTCAGCGCCTCCAGGAAGCCCTGCACGATCTCCCCGGGCAGGGCGTCGTCCCCGGGCGGCATCGCGAAGACCCGCACCTGGGTGTCCTGCCGGGGGGTGGACTCCACATCGCGCAGATCCCCGCTGTCGGGCATCGAGGCACACCCAGCCAGCAGTACGACACCACACGCGGCGTACGCCACCACGCGCACCGGCCGCCGACGCACGCCCCCCTCGTGGTCAGCGCCCACGAAATGCCTCCCCTGGCTTGTTCGAGTCCTCATCGGCGTCCGAGCGGCCCGCGGTCTCCTCAGGCGCCGCGCCGACGGCGGGCCCGTCGTCCTGCCGCCGCCCGCCCCCGGCGGGCCGCGGCACCACGCGCGCGCCGTTACCGGGCAGCGCGGTCGGATCGGCGGCGGGACTCACGGTGGCCAGCCGGTGCGCGATCGGCGCACGCGGCGGCAGCGGCGACACCTGCCCGCCCGTCGGCTGCACCGGGACCGTGGCCCGCTTGCCGTCGCCGCCACGCGGCAGACCGGCGTCGTCGAGTCCCCGGTTGCGCCGCGAGTCCTTGGGCTCCAGGGGTATCGGGGAGCCGCGCAGCGGCTCGTCCGCGGTCCGCGGCAGCGTCAGACGGAACTGCGACCCGCCGCCCGGCTCACCCCAGGCCTGCAGCCAGCCGCCGTGCAGCCGCGCGTCCTCCAGGGCGATGGACAGCCCGAGCCCCGTACCGCCGGTGGTACGCGCGCGTGCCGGGTCGGCGCGCCAGAAGCGGCTGAAGACACGGGTCGCCTCGCCGGGCTTGAGCCCGACGCCGTAGTCGCGCACGGCGACCGCGACCGCGCCGCCCGCCGCGGCCAGCTTGACGATGACGTCCCTGCCCTCGCCGTGCTCCACGGCGTTGACCACGAGGTTGCGCAGCACCCGCTCCACCCGCCGGGCGTCCGCCTCGGCCACGACGGGCTGCTGGTCGCCGACGACGCGTATCCGCGTGCCCTTGCGCTCCGCGAGCGGTTCGGCGCCGCTGACCACCCGCCGTACGACCTCCCGCAGATCTATCGGCTCGGCCTCCAGCGCCGCCGCTCCCGCGTCGAACCGGCTGATCTCCAGCAGGTCCGCGAGCAGCGACTCGAACCGGTCCAGCTGGTCGGCGAGCAGCTCCGCCGACCGCGCGGTCACCGGGTCGAAGTCCACACGGGCCTCGTGGATGACGTCGGCGGCCATGCGCACGGTCGTCAGCGGAGTGCGCAGCTCGTGCGACACGTCCGACACGAACCGCCGCTGCATCCGCGACAGCTCCTCCAGCTGCTGGATCTTCAGCTGCAGGTTCTGCGCCATCTTGTTGAAGGCCTCGCCGAGCCGGGCGATGTCGTCCTCGCCGGTGACCTTCATCCGCTCCTGCAGCCTCCCGGCGGACAGCCGCTCCGCGATCCCGGCCGCCATCCGCACGGGCGTGACGACCTGGCGCACCACGAGCCACGCGATGGCCCCGAGGAGTACGACCACGAACAGCCCGGCGGTCGCCAGCGTGCCCTTGACCAGGCTCAGGGACTTCTCCTCCTGCGTGAGCGGGAAGAGGTAGTACAGCTCGTACGGGTCGCCGTGCAGGTCGTTGACCTGCTTGCCGATCACCAGCGCAGGCTGGGACTCCTTGCCGTTGCTGTAGACGATGCGGGTGTAGCTCTGGGCCGCCGTCTGGTTGCTGCTGACCCGCGCACGCAGGTCCTCCGGCACGCTGGCGGAGGCCTCGACGTACCCGGAGCCGCGCGGACTGCGTCCGCCGCCGCTCCCCTCGCCGGCCGGGAGCGTCACCACGTCGAAGGCACCTTGGCCACCGCTGGAGAGCGACTCCACGAGGTCGCTCATCCACCCGATGACGTTCTGGGACGGCCTTCCGTCCGAGGCCGAGGTCGCGTCACCGGTGTCGCTCGCGGCCTCGTCGGCCTTCTGCTTGGCCACCGCGAACCCGCCGGTGGCCTGGCTCTGCGACGCCTTCACCTTGGCGTCCAGCAGACCGTTGCGCACCTGGCCGATGACGACGAAGCCCAGCAGCAGGACGACGCCCAGCGACATCAGCAGCGTCGTGACGACGACCTTGAGCTGGATGTTGCGCCGCCACAGCCGCATCACCGGCAGCAGCGGCCTGCGCACCCAGCGCATGAACAGCCTGAGGACCGGGCTGCCCTGGACCCCGCCCTGCAGCAGACCGCCCTCGAAGAGGCGTCCCCAGCGCGAACCCGCCGCCTTCCGGCCGACAGACCGCCCCGGACGGTCCCCGGACCGGCCGGGAGCCGAAGCGGAACTGTCCCCGGACATGTCAGCTCGGTCCAGCCTTGTAACCGACACCGCGCACGGTCACCACGATCTCCGGCCGCTCCGGGTCCTTCTCGACCTTGGAGCGCAGCCGCTGCACATGCACGTTGACCAGCCGCGTGTCCGCCGCGTGCCGGTAACCCCACACCTGCTCCAGCAGCACCTCACGGGTGAACACCTGCCAGGGCTTGCGCGCGAGGGCCACCAGCAGATCGAACTCCAGCGGCGTCAGCGCGATCGACTGCCCGTCCCGCTTCACGGAATGACCGGCCACGTCGATGACGAGGTCACCGATGGCGAGCTGCTCCGGCGCGGGCTCCTCCGACCTCCGCAGCCGCGCCCGGATACGGGCGACCAGCTCCTTCGGCTTGAAGGGCTTCACGATGTAGTCGTCGGCGCCCGATTCCAGGCCCACGACGACGTCGACGGTGTCGCTCTTCGCCGTGAGCATCACGATCGGCACCCCGGACTCCGCCCTGATCAGGCGGCACACCTCGATGCCGTCCCGTCCGGGCAGCATCAGATCGAGCAGCACCAGATCGGGCTTGGACTCCCGAAACGCGGCCAGCGCCTTGTCGCCGTCGGCTACGAAAGACGGCTCAAAACCTTCACCACGCAGCACGATGCCGAGCATCTCGGCCAGTGCGGTGTCGTCGTCGACGACGAGGACTCGTCCCTTCATAAACGACATCATCCCATTCTCGTAACAGTGACCGGGCCGCTGGTGAGAAGGGTCACTGGCCTGTGACGATAGTCGTACGGGGCCGTCACTGTCTGCCCGCGTCCCCAGGGGCCCGGCGATCGCGCACCGGGGCGCACGTCACCGGGCCGGGGACTGGCCTCGTCGTCACCTCAGCCGATGGCCACTCCGGGGGATCCGGCGCACAGCTCCGCGAGGGCCTCGGCCGTCACCGGCGAGACGGCGCCCGCCTCGGTGACGATCGCCGTCACCAGCTCGGGCGGCGTCACGTCGAACGCCGGGTTGTACGCCTGGGTACCCAACGGAGCCACCGGGATGCCGCCACCGGCGCCCGTCACCGGCATCTGCGGTGCGGCGACCTCGGTCACCTCGAAGCCGGGGCGCTGCTCGACCTCTATGGAGGCCCCGTCCGGCGTCTGCGGATCGACCGTCGTCCCCGGCGCCACCACTATGAACGGCACATGGTGGTAGCGGGCCAGCACCGCGAGCGGATAGCTCCCGACCTTGTTCGCCACCGAACCGTCGGCCGCGATGCGGTCCGCCCCGATCAGCACCGCGTCCACCTCCCCGGCCGCGAACAGCGAACCCGCCGCGTTGTCGGTCAACAGGGTGTACGCCATGCCGCTGCGGGCCGCCTCGTACGCCGTCAGCCGCGCCCCCTGCAGCAGCGGCCGCGTCTCGTCCACCCACAGGCGCCGCAGCCGCCCGGCCCGGTGCGCGGCGAGCGCCACCGCGAACGCCGTGCCCTCACCGCCCGACACCAGCGACCCGGTGTTGCAGTGGGTGAGGATCCGGTGCCCGCCGCCGGGCAGCAGCTCGTCCAGCAGCGCCAGCCCGTGCTCGGCCATGCGGGTGCTGGCCTCGGCGTCTTCCCGGTGCAGCGCCCGCGCCGCGGCCAGCGCCGCCGCGGCCCCCTGCTGGGCGTCTCCTCCCTTGGCGAGCGCGGCGCGGTAGGCGGACCTCGCCCTGCGCACGCCGACGGACAGGTTCACCGCGGTGGGCCGGGCGCCCTCCAGCGCCCCGGCGGCCTCGTCCACGTCGAAGCCCCGCGCGGCGGCGAGCGCGACACCGTACGCCCCCGCGATACCGAGCAGCGGTGCCCCGCGCACGGCGAGCGAACGGATCGCCTCGACCAGGGCCGGCGCGTCCGTGCACACCAGCTCGACCTCCTCGGTCGGCAGCCTCGTCTGGTCGAGAAGGACCAGTACGGGGCCTTCGGGTGGCTCCTCCCATCGGATCGCCGGTTTCTCGGTCGGCCGTTTGTCCTCACGGGTTTGCGCGTACTGATCAGCCATGGGCTCAGTCTTCCCCGTATCCGGCGGACAATTGAAGGTACGCAGCCCATACCGCGGCCGATCCCCCGAAGACCGCCCCATGGCACGATGGCTGCCAACCTGCCGCCGCGACCGCGGACGGGCACCGTGAAGGAGTTTCGATGAAAGACACTCCGGGCTGGGCCTCGCCCGGATCCGTCCCGTCCGACGGGCAGGAACCCGGCGAGTCCGGACCTGCCGAGCCCGCCGACCGGCCAGGCCCCGAACAGCCCGCCAGCCAGCCGGGCGCGGGCCCGCAGGACCCCGGCTCGCAGTGGTCCAAGGAGCAGCCGCCACCCGGCCAGTGGTCCGCGCCCACCGGCACTCCCCGCCCGGGCCCGCCGCCCCCGCCCCCCGGCCCGGGCTGGGGCGGACAGCACCCCGGCGGCGGGTACGGAGGTCCGGGCGGCCACGGAGGCCCCGGCGGATACGGCCCTCCCCCCGGCGGCTACGGCGCCTGGGGCGGCGGCTGGGGCGGCCCCCCGCCCGCGGCCAAGCCCGGCGTGATCCCGCTGCGCCCGCTCGGCGTGGGCGAGATCCTCGACGGCGCCGTCTCCACGATGCGCACCTACTGGCGCACCGTCCTCGGCATCTCGCTGACCGTCGCGGTGCTCACCGAGATCGTCGTCGTCCTCCTCCAGGGCCTCGTACTCAACGACAGCACCAACACCGCGGCCCTCGACGACCCGAGCGCCAGCCTCGACGAAGTGACCCGCGCCATGGGCGACGTCATGCTCAGCTCCGGCGCCGTCGTCCTGATCTCCCTGCTCGGCACGATCGTCGCGACCGCTCTGCTCACCGCCGTGACCAGCCGCGCCGTACTCGGCAAATCGGTGACCACCGGTGAGGCCTGGGCTGACGCCCGTCCGCGGATCCCGAAGCTGTTCGGACTCATCTTCCTGCTGCTGCTCATCGCCTTCGGCACCGCGCTCGTCGGCGCACTGCCCGGAATCATCGTCGCGATCACAGGCGGGACCGACGTCGGTGCCGCGCTCGCCGCCCTCGGCCTCCTCGGGGCCGGCGTCGTCGCGCTGTGGCTCATGGTCCGCTTCTCCCTCGCCTCGCCGGCGCTGATGCTGGAGAAACAGGGCATCGTGAAGTCGATGAGCCGCTCCGCGAAGCTGGTGCGCGGCTCCTGGTGGCGGGTCTTCGGCATCCAGCTGCTCGCCGCGATCATCGCGAACATCGTCGCCTCGATCGTCGCCATCCCCTTCGCCGTGATCGCCGCCGCGGTCAGCGGCAACAGCCTCTCCGACTTCCTCAACGGCACCGGTAGCGACCTCGGCTGGTCGTTCCTCATCATCAGCGGCATCGGCTCGGTGATCGGTTCCATGATCACGTTCCCGATCACCGCGGGCGTCACCGTGCTCCTGTACATCGACCAGCGCATCCGCCGCGAGGCACTCGACCTCGAACTGGCCCGCGCCGCCGGCGTCCAGGGCTACGGCACCGGTCAGACCCCGGGGAGCTGATGCGGTGAGCCTGACGGGGGTGGTCCTCGCCTCACTGGCGCGCTCCGGCGACGAGCCGCCGGTGACGATCTCACGTGACCCCGCGCGAGAGGCGGCACGGCGCGAGCTGTCCAAGCGGATGTACCACGAGAACGACCCCGGCCTGCTCGAACGCGCCCTCAACGCCTTCTGGGACTGGGTCGACCGGGTACTCAGCGCCGCGTCGACGGTGGCACCCGGAGGGACGCTCGGCCTGGCCGTCGTGGTCCTGGCCGTCGTCGCCGTCCTGGCCGCGCTGTGGTGGCGCCTGGGCACGCCCCGCCGCCGGCCCACCTCCACGGCCGCCCTGTTCGACGACCGCCCCCGCAGCGCCGCCGAGCACCGCGCGGCCGCCGAGGCACACGCCGCCCAGGGCCACTGGAACCAGGCCGTCCAGGAACGGATGCGCGCCATCGTCCGCGCACTCGAGGAACGAGCCCTGCTCGACGTCCGCCCCGGCCGCACCGCCGACGAGGCCGCCGCCGAAGCCGGCCGCGCACTGCCCTCGCACACCGACGGACTGCGCACCGCGGCCCGCGAGTTCGACGACGTGACATACGGCGGACGCAGGGCGAGCGAGCAGTCGTACCACCGCATCGCAGAACTCGACCGCGACCTGGACCGCACCAGCCCGGTCCTGGCGAGCAGCACCGACAACACCGGCCAGGGGGCGGCCGGATGACCGCAGGGGCCACGCTCCCGTCCACCTCGGCCTCGCTCACCGCCCGCCAGATGTGGACTCGCGCGCGAGGCATCGTCGTCGCCCTCGTGCTGCTCCTCGCGGGCGCCGTCGCGATCGCCGTCGTCCGCTCCGACGCCAGACACGGCGAGCTCGACCCGCGCTCCGCCGACCCCTATGGCAGCCGCGCGGTCGCCGCGCTCCTCTCCGAACGGGGCGTCTCCACGCGCGTCGTCACCACCCTGGACGAGGCCCGTGCCGCCGCTAACCCGGACACCACGCTCCTGGTCGCCGTCCCCGACCTGCTGACCCACCGACAGCAGACGGAACTGCACTCCACCACCGCCCACTCCGGCGGCCGGACCGTCCTCGTCGCCGCAGGCAGTTGGTCCGTCGAACGACTCGCACCCGGCGTCACCGCGGACCCCGCGACCAGCTTCGGTTCGACCCTCGCCCCCGACTGCGACCTGCCCGCCGCCCGGCGCGCGGGCACCGCCGACACGGGCGGCATCCGCTACACCACCACCCACCTCGACGCGGACTCCTGCTACCCCAGCGAGCGCCTGGCGACTCTCGTCCGCGTGCCCGCGGCATCCGGTGGCGGCGACACCGTCGTCCTGGGCGCGCCCGACATCCTCTACAACGACCGTCTCGACGAACAGGGCAACGCCTCGCTCGCCCTTCAACTCCTCGGCTCGCGCCCCCATTTGGTCTGGTACCTCCCCTCGCTCTCCGACACCTCGGCCACCGACACGGGCGACCAGAAGGGCTTCTTCGACCTGCTCCCCTCGGGCTGGCTGTGGGGCACGCTGCAGCTCTTCATCGCCGCGGCGCTCGCCGCCCTCTGGCGGGCACGCCGGCTCGGCCCCCTCGTGCCCGAACGACTCCCCGTCGCGATCCGCGCCTCCGAAACCGTCGAAGGCCGCGCCCGCCTCTACCGCAAGGCCAATGCCCGCGACCGCGCGGCCGCCGCCCTGCGCTCCACCACCCGCACTCGCCTGGCCCCCCTCGTCGGCGTTCCCGTCGCCCAGGCGCACACGCCCGAGGCCCTGTTGCCCGCGCTCTCCGCCCACCTCCACGGCGACGGACAGTCCCTGCACTCCCTCCTGTTCGGCCCGCCGCCCCGCGACGACGCAGCCCTCATCGCACTCTCCGACCAACTCGACGCCCTCGAAAGAGAGGTACGCCGTTCATGACGGACCCGACCACTGACAACGCCGGGTACTCCGGGGATCCGGGCACCGCCCGGGCTTCCCTGGAAGCCCTGCGCGCCGAGATCGCCAAAGCCGTGGTCGGCCAGGACCCCGCCGTGACCGGTCTCGTCGTCGCCCTCCTCTGCCGCGGACACGTACTACTAGAAGGAGTCCCCGGAGTCGCCAAAACGTTGCTCGTCCGCACCCTCGCCTCCGCACTCGAACTGGACACGAAGCGCGTCCAGTTCACCCCGGACCTCATGCCGAGCGACGTCACCGGCTCCCTCGTCTACGACACCCGCACCGCCGAGTTCTCCTTCCAGCCCGGGCCGGTCTTCACCAACCTGCTGCTCGCCGACGAGATCAACCGCACGCCCCCGAAGACCCAGTCGTCCCTCCTCGAGGCCATGGAGGAACGCCAGGTCACCGTCGACGGCACGCCCCGCCCGCTCCCGGAGCCGTTCCTGGTCGCCGCGACCCAGAACCCGGTGGAGTACGAAGGCACGTACCCTCTCCCCGAGGCCCAACTCGACCGGTTTCTCCTCAAACTGACGATCCCTCTGCCCTCCCGTGAGGACGAGATCAACGTCCTCACTCGTCATGCCGAGGGCTTCAACCCGCGCGACCTGCGCGCCGCCGGAGTACGCCCCGTCGCGGGCCGTGCGGACCTGGAAGCCGCTCGCGCCGACGTCGCCAAGACCACGGTCTCCGCGGAGATCACCGCCTACGTCGTCGACATCTGCCGCGCCACGCGCGACTCCCCGTCCCTGACCCTCGGTGTCTCCCCCCGCGGTGCCACCGCGCTGCTGGCCACCGCCCGCGCGTGGGCATGGCTGACCGGCCGCGACTACGTCATCCCCGACGACGTGAAGGCCCTGGCCCTGCCCACCCTCCGGCACCGCGTGCAGCTGCGCCCGGAGGCCGAGATGGAGGGCGTGACGGCCGACTCCGTCATCAACGCGATCCTCGCTCACGTCCCGGTTCCCCGCTGATGGCCCTCACCGGACGCGCCGCCCTCCTCGCGGCCCTCGGTTCGATCCCCGTCGGCATCTGGGAACCCGGCTGGACGGGCATCCTCGCGGTCAACGCACCGCTCGCCCTGGCATGCGCATGCGACTACGCCCTCGCGGCACCCGTACGACGCCTCGTCCTGACCCGCTCCGGTGACACCTCCGTGCGCCTGGGCGAGGCCGCCGAGGTCACGCTGACCGTCACCAATCCGTCCCGGCGCCCGCTACGGGCCCGGCTGAGGGACGCCTGGCCGCCCAGCAGCTGGGAGCCCGGCACAGAGTTCGAGGCCTCCAGGCACCGTCTCGTGGTGCCGGCGGGCGAGCGCCGACGCGTGACGACCGGGCTGAAGCCCACCCGCCGCGGCGACCGTCAGGCCGACCGCGTGACCATCCGCTCGTACGGCCCCCTGGGCCTGTTCGCCCGCCAGGGCACACACCGGGTTCCTTGGACAGTACGGGTTCTGCCCCCGTTCACCAGCCGCAAGCACCTTCCGTCGAAACTCGCTCGCCTGCGTGAGCTCGACGGCCGCACCAGCGTGCTGACCCGCGGCGAAGGCACCGAATTCGACAGCCTGCGCGAGTACGTTCCCGGCGACGACACCCGTTCCATCGACTGGCGCGCAACGGCCCGCCAGTCCACGGTCGCCGTACGCACCTGGCGCCCGGAACGCGACCGCCACATCCTCCTGGTCCTCGACACCGGCCGCACTTCGGCGGGACGCGTCGGCGACGCACCTCGCCTGGACGCCTCCATGGACGCCGCACTGCTCCTCGCGGCCCTCGCATCCCGCGCCGGCGACCGCGTGGACCTGCTCGCATACGACCGCCGCATCCGCGCCCTGGTCCAGGGCCGCGCGGCAGGCGACGTGCTCCCATCCGTGGTCGGCGCGCTGGCGACACTCGAACCGGAGCTCGTCGAGACCGATGCCCGTGGACTCACTGCCACGGCCTTGCGGACGGCCCCGCGCCGATCTCTGATCGTCCTGCTCACCACGCTCGACGCGGCACCGGTCGAGCAGGGCCTGCTCCCCGTCCTCGCGCAGCTCACCCAGCGCCACACCGTCCTGCTGGCATCAGTGGCCGACCCGCACGTTGCACGGATGGCGGCGGCACGGGGAAGCACCGAGGCGGTGTACGACGCTGCGGCAGCGGCCCAGGCTCAGGCCGAACGTCACCGCACCGCCGAGCAACTCCGCCGCCACGGTGTGACGGTGGTCGATGCCACGCCGGATGAACTGGCTCCGACATTGGCGGATGCGTATTTGGCTCTCAAGGCGGCAGGGCGGCTCTGACAGCCGGGCCCTGCCGGGCCTGAAACGCAGAAAACCCCCGTATCTTTCGATACGGGGGTTCTCTCAAAAATTGTTCGGCGGCGTCCTACTCTCCCACAGGGTCCCCCCTGCAGTACCATCGGCGCTGTGAGGCTTAGCTTCCGGGTTCGGAATGTAACCGGGCGTTTCCCTCACGCAATGACCACCGAAACACTATGAAACAAACAACCGGCAACGGTCGTTGTCTCAGAACTAACACAGTGGACGCGAGCAACTGAGGACAAGCCCTCGGCCTATTAGTACCGGTCACCTCCACCAGTTACCTGGCTTCCAGATCCGGCCTATCAACCCAGTCGTCTACTGGGAGCCTTAC
>NZ_JBVKAI010000003.1:487723-673121 GCF_055639495.1 Streptomyces sp. NPDC039424 | reverse complement strand
CTGGCGTTGATTTTTGGCACGCTGTTGAGTTCTCAAGGAACGGTCGCTTCCTTTGTACTCACCCTCTCGGGCTTTCCTCCGGGCTTCCCTTCGGTGTTTCCGACTCTATCAGATCCTTTCGGCGTCCGATTCCCTGTCGGAGGGGATTGTCTGGGGCTTTTGGGCTTTCGCCTGTCGGCCTTTCGACATTCACTACGTTAGCCGATTCCCTCGGCAACTCATAATCGAGCTCCTGCGAGTTCGAATTCGGGCACGCGGGCGCGCCGAAAACGACCCCGCTGAGGGGGTGTAGCTAGGTAGTGGGTTGGCCGCTCCGGCTGCTGGCGATTGCCGTACCCGGTTCAGCGGCTCGGGCCACATTACGCACCTTGCTCCGGCGAGTCAACTTCGGCGGCGCCTGGGCGCGTGGGCGCGATAGGGGCTCACGGTCGGGTCGTCGGCGATCCAGAAGCGCCAGGGGTGGGCCTCGCCGTCACCTCCGTCGCCGGCGACTCCGGTGCGCGGGCCGTTGCGTACCTGGTCGGAGAGGGCCGGGGTGCCGGTCAGGATGCGCAGGGGGGTGTCCCCGGGGGCGCAGGCGTCGGTTCCGTCCAGGGCGCGGTCGACGCCCAGGGCCGTGGCGAGGCGGGCGGGGCCTTTGGCCAGTTCCTTGTCGTTCCGGGCCGAGAGTCGACGTTTGCGGGCCAGCTCCTCGCCCTCGATGATCTCCCCGGCGCGCAGCAGGACCGCGCTGGCCGTGCCCTCGGGACCGCACACCAGGTTCATGCAGAACCACATGCCGTAGGTGAAGTAGACGTACACGTGCCCGGGCGGACCGAACATCACCTCGTTGCGGGCCGTCCGGCCGCGGTAGGCATGGGATCCGGGGTCGTTCGGGCCGTCGTACGCCTCGACCTCCGTCAGGCGTACCGCGATGGGGCCGTCCGGTGTCGTACGTACGAGGACGCGCCCCAGGAGGTCGGGGGCGACCTCGAGGACGGGCCGGTCGAAGAACTTCCTGGGGAGGGGCGTACGGTCCGAGGGCGCGATCATGCCGTACGAGCGTAGTCCAGACGAGTGGATTCCAAGGGCTGGTCAAGGTTCCGTCCGCTTGCCAGGGTGTGGGCGCGGAACCGGTCGTAAGCGGATCGCGTTTCTAGGGATCAAGGATCCGTTCGTAAAGGGAGAGTCATGGGGTTCAAGAAGCTGCTCGCGAGCCTGGGGGCCGGCGGGGCTTCGGTCGAGACCGTGCTGGCCGAGGTCAACGTGGTGCCGGGCGGTGTCGTCCAGGGTGAGGTGCGGATCCAGGGCGGGTCCGTCAACCAGGCCATCGAAGGGCTGTCCGTGGGCCTGCAGGCGCAGGTCGAGGTGGAGAGCGGCGACGAGGAGTACAAGCAGAACATCGAGTTCGCCAAGCTGCGGCTCGGCGGGGCCTTCGAGCTCCAGGCGGGGGCCGTGCACGCGGTGCCGTTCGGGCTGGAGATCCCCTGGGAGACGCCGGTCACGACGATCGACGGTCAGACGCTGCGCGGGATGCACATCGGGGTGACCACCGAGCTGGAGATCGCTCGTGCGGTGGACTCGGGTGACCTGGACCCGATCAACGTGCACCCGCTGCCGGCGCAGAAGGCGATCCTGGACGCGTTCATCCAGCTGGGCTTCCGCTTCAAGAACGCGGACCTGGAGCGCGGGCACATCCGGGGCACGCGGCAGAAGCTGCCGTTCTACCAGGAGATCGAGTTCTACCCGCCGTCGCAGTACCGGGGTCTGAACCAGGTCGAGCTGAGCTTCGTGGCCGACGAGCACACCATGGACGTGGTGTTGGAGATGGACAAGAAGCCGGGGCTGTTCAGCGAGGGCAGCGACACCTTCCGGTCGTTCCAGGTGGGTCTGCACGACTACCAGGGGACCGACTGGGCGGCCTATCTCAACCAGTGGCTGTCCGAGGTCGGCAGCAAGCGCAACTGGTTCTAGGGTCCTAGGCTCGGAGTCACTGACTCCAGAACCGTTCAGGAGGTACCGAGGTGACCGAGCTCAAGAGGCGGCCGCTCCCCCATGACTTCCATCCGCCCGTGCCGTCGTTCACGGTGACGAGCGAGGACGTCCAGGAGGGGGCGACGCTCAAGGACGCTCAGGTGCACGCGGCCGGCAACACCTCGCCGCAGCTGCGGTGGGAGGGCTTCCCGCCCGAGACCAAGAGCTTCGCCGTGACCTGCTACGACCCCGACGCCCCTACGGGCAGCGGGTTCTGGCACTGGGTCCTGTTCGACATCCCGGCCTCGGTGACCGAGCTGCCGGCGGGTGCGGGCGGCGGCAAGTTCGAAGGGCTGCCGCAGGGCGCGGTCCACGCGCGGAACGACTACGGGACGAAGGACTTCGGCGGTGCCGCGCCGCCGCCCGGGGACGGGCCGCACCGGTACGTCTTCACGGTGTACGCGGTGGACCAGGCGAAGCTCGGTCCGGACTCCGACGCCTCGCCAGCCGCCGTCGGTTTCAACCTGCGGTTCCACACGCTCGCGCGGGCCCAGCTCATCGGGGAGTACGAAAGCCCCGGGAAGGGCTGAGCAAGCCCAGCGTTCATGGAACGTTTGCCCGCCCCTGGTCTTGGAATTGATCAGGGGCGGGCATTTTTTATTGCGTTGTCCATCTCGGCGCGCCCGTCCAGAGTTGATCCAAGCCCGCCGGGGGGTGGGCCGGTGCACATGGGAGGTGGGCTGGATGCGTGACACGCTGGTGCTGAACGCGAGCTTCGAGCCGCTGTCGACGGTGACCCTGAACCGAGCCGTCGTGCTGGTTCTCCAGGCCAAGGCCGTCGTGGAGCAGGCCCACCCCGAACTGCGCATGCGGGGTGCCGATGTGGACATACCCGCGCCCCGGGTGATCCGGCTGTGCAGGTACGTACGGGTGCCGTTCCGAAGACAAGCCCCGTGGTCGAGGCGGGGTGTTCTGGTACGCGACCGGCACCGGTGCGCGTACTGCGGCAGGCGGGCGACGACCGTGGACCACGTGGTGCCGCGGTCGCAGGGCGGGCAGGACACCTGGCTGAACACCGTGGCCTCGTGCTCGGAGGACAACCACCGCAAGGCCAACCGGACTCCGGAGCAGGCCGGTATGCCCCTGCTGCGAGAGCCGTTCGAGCCGACGCCGGCGGACGCGATGCTCTTGGCCCTGGGTGAGGAGGACCTGGGGGCGCTGCCGTCCTGGCTGGTCCAGACAGCGGCATAGACCGTACGAAGAGGGGCTCGCCTTCCGGGAAGGCGAGCCCCTCTTCGTGTGCCGGTGGGTCAGTCGATCGGTGGCTTCTCGCGGCGCTGGTCCGGGACGTTGGAGCCGTTGCCTCCTGAACCGCCGCCCAGCGGGCCGAAGTTGCCCATGGCGCCGGACAGGCCCTTGAGGGCGTCGCCGATTTCGCTGGGGACGATCCAGAGCTTGTTGGCGTCGCCTTCGGCGATCTTCGGGAGCATCTGGAGGTACTGGTAGCTGAGGAGCTTCTGGTCGGGGTCTCCGGCGTGGATCGCCTCGAAGACCGTGCGGACGGCCTGGGCCTCGCCCTCGGCGCGCAGGGCGGCGGCCTTGGCCTCACCCTCGGCGCGCAGGATCTGGGACTGCTTCTCACCCTCGGCGGTGAGGATGGCGGCCTGGCGCGTACCTTCGGCGGTGAGGATCGCGGCGCGCTTGTCGCGGTCGGCGCGCATCTGCTTCTCCATCGAGTCCTGGATGGAGGTGGGCGGTTCGATCGCCTTGAGCTCGACGCGGTTGACGCGGATGCCCCACTTGCCGGTGGCCTCGTCCAGGACGCCGCGCAGGGCCGCGTTGATCTCCTCGCGGGAGGTCAGGGTGCGCTCCAGGTCCATGCCGCCGATGATGTTGCGGAGCGTGGTGACGGTGAGCTGCTCGATGGCCTGGATGTAGCTGGCGACCTCGTAGGTGGCCGCGCGGGCGTCGGTCACCTGGTAGTAGATGACGGTGTCGATGTTCACCACCAGGTTGTCCTGGGTGATCACCGGCTGCGGCGGGAACGGGACGACCTGTTCGCGCAGGTCGATGCGGTTGCGGATGGTGTCGATGAACGGGACCACGATGTTCAGGCCCGCGTTCAGCGTCCGCGTGTAGCGGCCGAAGCGCTCGACGATGGCGGCGCTGGCCTGTGGGATGACCTGGATGGTCTTGATCAGGGCGATGAAGACCAACACCACCAGAATGATCAGGACGATGATGACCGGTTCCATCGTGATTTCCCCGTACCCTTCTCCGCTTCGGTGCCTCGGCAGAATCCTGCAGATCTTGTTGCTGTTGAAGATCTTGCTGGACGAGTCTGACAGACCCTCGCAGAACTCGTGGGTGGTTCGGTTCAGTTGAGTCCTGCGAGGTCAGATGACGATCGCGGTGGCTCCCTCGATGTCCACGACGTCCACCTCCTGGCCCACTTCGTAGGCGCGGCCGGTGTCGAGGGAACGCGCGGACCAGACCTCCCCGGCGAGCTTTATCCGGCCCCCCGAGCCGTCGACGCGCTCCAGGACGACGGCCTGTTTGCCCTTCAACGCGTCTATGCCCGTGACGAGTCGGGGGCGCTGCTTGCCGTGCCGGGCCGCGATGGGCCGTACCACGGCGATGAGGGCGACCGAGACGACGACGAAGGCGAGTACCTGAACCACGACGCCGAGGCCGAGGCCGGCGACGACCGCGGCTGCGACGGCGCCCACCGCGAGCATGCCGAACTCCGGCATCGCGGTGACCACGAGCGGGATTCCGAGCGCTGCCGCGCCGACGAGCCACCACACCCATGCGTCGATGTCGTTCACATGGTCATGGTAGGGCCGTGGTCCTGCGGCGGACAGGGCGCGAAGGGGTCAGGACAGGGGCAGGCCGTGGGCGGTCCAGCGGTCGCCGACCTGTTCGACGACGAGTGGGAGACCGAAGCAGAGGGAGAGGTTGCGGGAGGTGAGCTCGAGCTCCAGCGGGCCCGCGGCGAGGACCTTGCCCTGACGGATCATGAGGACGTGGGTGAAGCCGGGGGCGATCTCCTCGACGTGGTGGGTGACCATGATCATCGAGGGGGCGATGGGGTCGCGGGCGAGCCGGCCGAGACGGCGGACCAGGTCCTCGCGGCCACCGAGGTCGAGGCCGGCGGCGGGCTCGTCGAGGAGCAGCAGCTCGGGGTCGGTCATCAGGGCGCGGGCGATGAGGGTGCGCTTGCGCTCGCCCTCGGAGAGGGTGCCGAAGCGGCGTTCGAGGTAGTCGCTCATGCCGAGGCGGTCGAGGAAGGCCCGGGCGCGCTGATCGTCGACCTCGTCGTACTCCTCCTGCCAGCCCGCGGTCATGCCGTACGCGGCGGTCAGCACGGTCTGCAGGACGGTCTGGCTCTTGGGGAGCTTCTCCGCCATGGCGATGCCGGCCATGCCGATGCGCGGCCGCAGATCGAAGACGTCGACCTTGCCGAGGGTGTCGCCGAGGATGGTGGCGGTGCCCTTGCTGGGGAAGAGGTAGCTGGAGGCGACGTTCAGGAGGGTGGTCTTGCCGGCGCCGTTGGGGCCGAGGATGACCCAGCGCTCGCCCTCCTTGACCGACCAGGAGACCTGGTCCACCAGAGCCCGGCCCTCGCGGACCACGGATACGTCCTGAAGCTCCAGAACATCGCTCATGAGCGCGTTGTCTCCCCTTGCAGTGTGGCCGGTCTCGGCTCGCGTACGCCTGTGGCTCGGTCCGCCGCGCCAGCGGGCGCAGCCCCTACGAAATCTACGCCACCGGTGCCGCGGTCCATTCCATCGGTACGGTCCTTAGGGTGGGGGCATGCTCTCGGAACCACGTTCAGGACGCCTCGCGGCTTGGGGAAACGCCCTTTTGGCCGGACTTATCTCACCGGATGACGCCGTGCTCGCCATTGTCGGGGAGGACGCCGTGCACCGGGTGGAGGGGCTGCCGGGTGAAACGGCGCCGGTCGGACTCACGCTCGCGCTGGGGCGGCTGCGGGCGCTGGGGGTGAACGGGCTGCGGGTGGCGCTGCCGGCGCCGGGGCATCCGCTGGGGCTGAGCGGGCCGCCCGAGTTCAATGCGCGGGCGCTGGAGGCGGAGGAGGCGGTGGTCGGTCACGGCGCCGCGTTCGGGCTGGTGCCGGAGGTGTACGAGGCCGGGCCCGCCGGTGATGTGCATGTCGAGGTGGTCTGGCACGTCCTTCCCGTGCGGGAGGCGCCGCCGGCCGACGTGCCCTCGCTCGGTGAGGCCGAGCGGGAGCTGGCGGAGGCGTTGCGGGAGGCGACGGTGGTTCTCTCGCGGCTGGACGTCGCCGGGTCGGGGCCGGTGGCGGAGGCGGCGATCGACGCGTACCGGGCTCGTGCCGAGCGGGGGCGGGAGGTGCTGGCACCGGGGTATCCGCCTCGGGCGGTGCGGGTGCTGGAGTTGGCTCAGCGGGTGGGGTTGCTGGTTTCCCTCGCCTACGAGAACGGGCACGGCGGTGCGGTGAGCTCCGCCGAGATCGCGGCGCGGGCCGAGGCGCTGCGGCCTGTTGAGCGGACGGCTCGGCGGGCGCTGGTCGCGGCGTACAACTCCGTTGTGGAGGAGCGGGAGAAGGGGGTGCGGTGAGCGGGCTGGATGGTGCGGACCGGCAGGGGAAGGACACCCGTACGGCAGAAAACGGACAGGCCCCCCGGTGCACACGGGAGGCCTGGGGTCATGGTGGGCCGGGGATCAGTGGTTGATGCCCAGGTTGCCGAAGGCCGGGTTCAGGACGCCGACGACGTTCACGCTGTTGCCCACGGCGTTGACCGGGGCGTGCACCGGGGCCTGGACGAGGTTGCCCGAGACGATGCCCGGCGAGCCCTTGGCCTCGCCGCTGGCGCCTGCGCCGTTGGTGGCGGAGGCCATGCCGGCACCGGCGGCGATCAGGCCGCCGGCCACCATCGTCACGGCGGCGGCCTTCTTCAGGTTCTTCACGTTCTTCCCCTCCTTGCGATCACCACGGCGATCACCGCGGCACGCACTGGAGAACGCCGGAGACCGCCGGAGGATGCGCCGTCCGGGTGACATTCCCACGACGGTATGAATCTCAGCCCGTCACACCGTGACGTACCGCCCACAACGCCGCCTGGGTGCGGTCCGCCAGATCGAGCTTCATGAGGATGTTCGAGACGTGTGTCTTGACGGTCTTCTCGGACAGCACCAGGGCGCGGGCGATCTCACGGTTGGAGCGGCCGTCCGCTATGAGGCTCAGCACCTCGCGTTCCCGCTCGGTGAGTGAACCGCCCCTGCCCTGGCCGGAGTTGACCTCCTCCTGGGACAGCAGGGCGTCCGCGACCTCCGGCTGGAGGAGGATGTGGCCGGCGTGCACGGAGCGGATGGCTCCGGCGAGCGCGTCGGGGTCCACGTCCTTGTACACGTACCCGGCGGCGCCCGCGCGCAGGGCCGGGACGACCGTGCGCTGTTCGGTGAAGCTGGTGACGATCAGCACGCGCGCGCGGTTGTCGAGCTCGCGCAGTCTGCGCAGGGCGTCGATGCCGTCCATGCCCGGCATCTTGATGTCCATGAGGACGATGTCGGGCCGCAGCTCCTCGGCGCGGGCGACTCCCTCGGCGCCGTCGGCCGCCTCGCCGACGACCTGGATGTCGTCCTGCACCTCCAGGAAGGTGCGCAGGCCCCGGCGGACGACCTGGTGGTCGTCCACGAGCAGCACCTTGATTGCGTCAGCCACCGGGGACCTCCAACTCGATCGTGGTGCCCTTGCCGGGCGCCGCTTCCACGGTCAGCCTGCCGCCGGCCCCGCTGGCCCGGTCCCGCATGGAGACGAGGCCCAGGTGGCGGCCCGCGCGGCGGACCGACTGCGGGTCGAAGCCGAGGCCGTCGTCGGTGACGCGCAGGACGGCCCCGCAGCCGTGCCGGTCCACGGTCACGTCGACGTGCTCGGCCCCGGAGTGCCGCAGGGCGTTGTGCAGCGCCTCCTGGGCGACGCGCAGCATGGCCTCCTCCTGGGCGGCGGGCAGGGCGCGGAAGCTGCGGGCGGTGAACGTCACCCGGGCGCTGTGGGCGCGGTCGAGGACCTGTATCTGGGTGCGCAGGGTGGCGACCAGGCCGTCCTCGTCGAGGGCGGTGGGGCGCAACTCCACCACGGCGGCGCGCAGTTCGTCGGCGGCCTCGGCGGCGAGCGCTGCGACCTGCTGCAGTTCGCCCTTGGCGCGGTCCGGTTCGCGGTCGACCAGCGCGGCCGCCGCCTGGGCGGTCAGGCGCAGGGAGAACAGCTTCTGGCTGACCGCGTCGTGCAGTTCGTGCGCGAGGCGGGAGCGTTCCTCGGCGATGGTCAGCTCACGGCTGCGTTCGTAGAGGCGGGCGTTGGTGAGGGCGATCGCGGCGTGCTGGGCGAGGATGGCGAGCAGTTCCTCGTCCTCCTCGGTGAAGCCGCAACCACCCTGCTCAGGGCGTAGCTTGTTGGCCAGGAACAGGGCGCCGATGACCTCGTCGCCGTCCCTGATCGGCAGGCCGAGGAAGTCGGACATCTCGGGGTGCGCGGACGGCCAGCCCTCGAAGCGCGGGTCCTTGCGGACATCGGCGAGGCGCTCGGGCCGGGCCTCGTGCAGCATCGCGGCGAGGATGCCGTGCTGGCGCGGGAGCGGGCCGATGGCCTTCCACTGCGCGTCGCTGACGCCGTCGACCACGAACTGGGCGAAGCCACCGTGGTCGTCCGGGACACCGAGGGCGGCGTACTGCGCTCCGAGCAGCTCGCGGGCCGAGGCGACGATCGTCTTGAGGACGTCCCGCACCTCGAGGTGTCTGCTCATGGCCAGCAGCGCGGAGCTCACCGCGGCGAGGCCTGACCTGGGGCCTTGACTCATGACCTCACGGTACCGGCGGGGTGTGACAGTGCGGATGGGACCGGTGGCGGCATCGGCCGGTCCGCTGGACCTAGGTCCGGGGTCGTAGGGCGAGGGCCTGGGGCGGGGGGCGGGGTCCCGGCCGGGGGGCGTAGGGCGAAGGGCCCCGCCGGTTTGCGGCCCGCGTCCGAGGCGGGGCGGGTGGTCGCGTTCCTACGTTGGGGTCACCGCAGAGCTGGGGCGGTCCACGACGAGGGGACGGTTGTCATGCCGGTAGCGATCATCACGGGGGCCTCGAAGGGGCTGGGGCGGGCGCTCGCCGAGGCGCTGGCCGCGCGGGGCTGGGATCTGGTGCTGGACGCCCGGGGGGCCGGGGCGCTCGCGGAGGCGGCGGAGGCCGTCGCCGGGTACGGCACGCGTGTGGTGGCGCCGGCGGGGGACGTCACGGACGCCGGGCACCGGGCCGGGCTGGTCGCGGCGGCTGCCGGGCTGGGCGGCGTCGACCTGCTGGTGAGCAACGCGAGCGCGCTGGGCGCCGAGCCGCTGGTCCGGCTGGCGGAGCTGCCGCTGGAGGGGCTGCGGCGGGCCCTGGAGGTGAACGTGGTCGCCGCGCTGGGCCTGGTCCGGGAGGCGCTGCCGTTGCTGCGGGAGTCGGCGGCGGGCACGGTGGTCACGGTCAGTTCGGACGCCGCCGCCGAGGCGTACGGGACATGGGGCGGCTACGGGGCGTCGAAGGCGGCGCTGGACCAGCTCGCGGCGGTGCTCGGCGAGGAGGAGCCGGGGCTGCGGGTGTGGGCGGTCGATCCCGGGGACATGGCGACGGACCTGTACGCGGCGGCCGTACCAGACGACGACGATCCGCGGCCCGCGCCGGCCGGTGTGGTGCCGGCCTTCCTGCGGCTGCTGGACGAGCGGCCGGCGAGCGGGCGCTACAGCGCCCCGGCGCTGCTGGAGGGGCGATGAGCACGGCACTGCGGGTCCCCGGGGAGCTGTCGGCGCGGGAGCCGGCCGAGCAGCGCGGGCCGGGGCTGGACCGGGATGCCGTACGGCTGCTGGTGTCGCGGGGCACCGAGGTGTCGCACCACGTGTTCGCGGACCTGCCCCGGCTGCTGCGGGCCGGGGACCTGCTCGTGGTGAACACCTCGCCCACGCTGGCCGCCGCGGTGGACGGGCGGATCGGGCACGCGCGCGTGGTGGTGCACTTCTCCACGCGCGGGGACGACGGCCGGTGGGCGGTGGAGCTGCGGGAGCCGGAGAGCCGGGGCACCACGCGTGCGCGTGCGGGCGGGCCCGCGGGGACGGAGGTGCGGCTGCCCGGGGGTGGGCGGCTGGTCCTGGAGGAGCCGCTGAGCGAGCGCGGCGAGCGGCTGTGGTGGGCCCGGGTGTGCGAGGCGGAGGTGCTCGGGCTGCTGCGGGAGCACGGGAGGCCCATTCGGTACTCCTATACGGAGCGGGACCAGCCGCTGTCCGCGTACCAGACGGTGTTCGCGCTGCCGTCGGCCGACGGGGCCGGCAGTGCGGAGATGCCGAGTGCCGCGCGGCCCTTCACCGCGCGGCTGGTGACGGAGCTGGTGAGCCGGGGCGTGCGGTTCGCCCCGGTCACGCTGCACACGGGGGTGGCGTCGGCGGAGGTGCGCGAGCCGCCGTATCCGGAGCGGTTCGCGGTGCCGGAGGCGTCGGCTCGGTCGATCAACGCGGTCAGGGGCGGTGAGGGGCGCGTGATCGCGGTGGGGACCACGGCGGTGCGGGCGGTGGAGTCGGCGGCCGGTGCGGACGGGGTGGTGCGGGCGGCCCGGGGGTGGACGGATCTGGTGGTCACGCCCGAGCGCGGGGTGCGGGTCGTCGAGGGGCTGCTGACCGGGCTGCACGAGCCGGAGGCCTCGCATCTGCTGATGCTGGAGGCGGTCGCCGGGCGGGCGGCGGTCGACCGGGGGTACGAGGAGGCTCTGCGCGGGCGCTACCTGTGGCACGAGTTCGGGGACGTACATCTCCTCCTCCCGCAGGAGCCTCCTCACGCTGAGCATTGCTCCCGCAACCAGTGGTGAGGATGCTGTGGGGGCCGTGTGAGCCCGCACATAGGGCGCAGGTCACGTACGAAGGGGATTAGGAGATAAGGCCGCCCTGGCGAGCGGGACAGATGGTCCAGTCTGTCCCGTTTTGCCCTTCCCTGATCCACTATCCAGGGTCGTACGTCACACCTTTGCCTGGCCATTTTGCGGCCGCTAAGAATGGCTGCGTCGCTCAGCGTCGTGGGAGTCCCCCGACAGTTGGAGAGCGACCTCCGCGCTATTCGAAGAGGTCTATTCACCCATGCCCAAGAACCTTCGCGTCCGTCGTCTCAGTCCGGCCCTGACCGCCCGTCGCAAGATCGCGATCGCCGGTGTCTCCACCCTCGGCGTCGCGGCCCTCGCCCTCTCGGCCGTACCGAGCAGCGCCGACACGATCACCACGGGTGCCCCTTCGGCCGCCTCGCAGGTGGTCTACAGCGCCCAGCGGATCCAGAACGTCAAGGGCACCGTCACCGACCAGCTCGCCACCGACGCCGTGAAGGTCGAGGCCATCGCGGCGAAGAAGGCCGCGGCGAACGCGGCGGCGAAGAAGGCGGCCGAGGCCGCCGCGAAGAAGGCCGCCGCCGCTGCCGCCGCCAAGAAGGCCGCCCAGCAGCGCGTCGCCAAGGCGCGCGCCGTGCAGGCGGTCGCCGCCAGCCGGTCCGCCCACCGCGCCGCCGTCAAGCCGGCCGCCGCGAAGAGCTACGCCAACAACCTGGACGGCTGGATCCGCCAGTCCCTGGACATCATGAAGTCCAAGGGCATCCCGGGCTCCTACAACGGTCTGCACCGCAACATCATGCGGGAGTCCTCCGGCAACCCCCAGGCCATCAACAACTGGGACATCAACGCGATCAACGGCATCCCGTCGAAGGGCCTGCTGCAGGTCATCCCGCCGACCTTCGCCGCGTACCACGTGGCCGGCACGTCGTGGAACATCTACGACCCGGTCGCCAACATCACCGCCGCCGCCAATTACGCGGCCGACCGGTACGGCTCGATCGACAACGTCAACAGCGCGTACTGAGGTCGGCGCGGACCTCTTCGGAACGTGTGAGGGCGGCACCCCGTTGCGGGGTGCCGCCCTGCGTCGTCGTACCGGCGCCTACTTGCGCATGACCTCGGGCTCGTGGCGGCGCAGGAAGCGGGCCACGAGGAAGCCGCAGATCACGCCGAGGACGATCAGCGCCACCATGTCCATGCCCCAGGCCGAGGCCTGGTGGTCCCAGAGCGGGTCGGTGTTGGTCGGGTCGTCGGCGTTCGGGGCGATGTTGTTGAAGTCCAGCGTGCTGCCGGCGGCGCCCACCGCCCAGCGGGACGGCATCAGGTACGAGAGCTGGTTGACGCCGACGGCGCCGTTCAGGGTGAACAGGCAGCCGGTGAACACGACCTGGATGATCGCGAACATGACCAGCAGTGGCATGGTCTTCTCGGCGGTCTTCACCAGCGAGGAGATGACCAGGCCGAACATCATCGAGGTGAAGCCCAGCGCCATGATCGGCAGGCACAGCTCGAACAGGGTCGCGTTGCCCAGGATCAGGCCCTTGTCCGGGATCTCCCGGCTGGAGAAGCCGATCACGCCGACCATCAGGCCCTGCAGCACGGTGACCGCGCCGAGGACGACCACCTTGGACATCAGGTACGCCGAGCGGGACAGGCCGGTGGCGCGCTCCCGCTCGTAGATGACCCGTTCCTTGATCAGCTCGCGTACGGAGTTCGCGGCGCCCGCGAAGCACGCGCCGACCGCGAGGATCAGCAGGACCGTGGTCGCCGTGCCGTTCGGGACGGGCACGCCGGTCTTCGGGTTCACCGGGTTGACCAGCAGGCCCTTGTCCGAGTCGATGAGCAGGCTGACCGCGCCGAGCACCGCCGGCAGGATCACCGTCAGCGCCAGGAAGCCCTTGTCGGAGGCTATGACCGCCACGTACCGCCGGATCAGGGTGAGCAGCTGCGAGCCCCAGCCCTGCGGCTTGGGCGGCTTCATCGCCTGCGGCGGAGGCATGGGTACGGACTGCGGGGCGACGGCGTCGATGTCCGCGGCGTACATCTGGTAGTGCTGCGAGCCCTTCCAGCGGCCCGCCCAGTCGTAGTCGCGGTAGTTCTCGAAGGCGGAGAAGACGTCGGCCCAGGTGTCGTAGCCGAAGAAGTTCAGTGCCTCCTCGGGCGGGCCGAAGTAGGCGACCGCGCCGCCCGGCGCCATCACCAGCAGCTTGTCGCACAGCGCCAGCTCGGCCACGGAGTGGGTGACGACGAGGACCGTACGGCCGTCGTCGGCGAGGCCGCGCAGCAACTGCATGACATCGCGGTCCATGCCCGGGTCGAGGCCGGAGGTCGGCTCGTCCAGGAAGATCAGGGACGGCTTGGTGAGCAGCTCCAGGGCCACCGAGACGCGCTTGCGCTGGCCACCGGAGAGGGAGGTGACCTTCTTGTCCTTGTGGATGTCCAGCTTCAGCTCGCGCAGCACCTCGTCGATGCGGGCGTTGCGCTCGGCGGCCGTGGTGTCGGCCGGGAAGCGGAGCTTGGCCGCGTACTTGAGGGCCTTCTTGACGCTCAGTTCCTTGTGCAGGATGTCGTCCTGCGGGACCAGGCCGATGCGCTGGCGCAGCTCGGCGAACTGCTTGTACAGGTTCCGGTTGTCGTAGAGGACCTCGCCCTCGTTGGCGGGCCGGTAGCCGGTGAGCGCCTTCAGCAGGGTCGACTTGCCGGAGCCGGACGGGCCGATGACCGCGATCAGCGACTTCTCCGGGACACCGAAGGAGACGTCCTTCAGGATCTGCTTGCCGCCGTCGACCGTGACGGTCAGATGGCGGGCGGAGAAGGACACCTCACCGGTGTCGACGAACTCCTCGAGGCGGTCGCCGACCAGCCGGAAGGTGGAGTGGCCGACGCCGACGATGTCGTTCGGGCCGAGCACCGCCGAACCGCCCTTGGCGATCGGCTGGCCGTTGACGTACGTGCCGTTGTGCGAGCCCAGGTCGCGGATCTCGAAACGGCCGTCGGGCGTGGCGTGGAACTCCGCGTGGTTGCGGGAGACCTGGAGGTCGGAGACGACCAGGTCGTTCTCCAGGGCACGGCCGATGCGCATCACGCGGCCGAGGGAGAACTGGTGGAACGTGGTCGGGCTGCGGTCGCCGTAGACCGGCGGCGCCCCCGCGCCACCACCGGGCACCTTCTGCACGTAACTCTCGGCCGGAGCGCTCTGCTGCTGCGGAATCTGCTGCGGACTCGGCGCGGCCTGCTGCGGCGGCTGCCAGTCGGCCTGCGGCTGTGCGACCGGCGGCTGCGGTGCCTGCTGGGCCCAGCCGGCGCCGGCGCCCTGGGCGGCGTACGGCTGCTGCTGGGGCTGCGCTACGGCGCCGGTGAGATTCAGACGCGGGCCGTCGGTCGCGTTGCCGAGGTGCACCGCCGAGCCGGGGCCGATCTCCATCTGGTGGATCCGCTGGCCCTGCACGAACGTGCCGTTGGTGCTGCCGTGGTCCTCGATGACCCAACTGCGGCCGTTGAAGCCGACCGTGGCGTGCCGCCAGGAGACCCTGGCGTCGTCGAACACGATGTCCCCCTGCGGATCGCGTCCGAGGGTGTAGGACCTGGACGCATCGAGCGTCCAGGTCCGTCCGTTTGATTCCAGTACGAGTTCCGGCACTCCATGCCCCACTGAGTAGTCCCCCGAGTTACCCCCATCACAGGGAGTCTAGGGATGTCGAACATCGTCGGGAACTATTTCAGGCTCCGCCCTCTGACCGAAAGTCGGGCCTTGCGAAGAAGCGCTTGCGAGCGCTTCAACTCATCCCGTTGACGGGGTTGAAACCGGACCGGAGAGTGGTAATCCCCCGCGAGGGGGGCATGCGCGGCGGCCGGCCGCGCCGCGGATCGGGGGGTCTGCCATGAGCGCTGCCACGGAAGTCGGGACCGCGCGGCACGGTACGGGGTTGCCGTGGGGGGACATCCTGCTGTCGGCGATCGCCGCCGTCAGCTGGGCGTTGATAGGGATGGCGGGGACGGCCGCGCTCGGTCTGCACCTGCTGCGGGCGGACACGGCGGGCTCACTGGGCCCGATGACCGCGGCTGTCGTGGCGCTGGGGGCCGGTGGTTCGGTCTCGCCGTCCGGCGACATGTCCGCATTCGGCCTGAAAGGCGCCGAGGCGCACACGGCCATCGAGATCACGCCACTCGGGGTGAGCCTGGTCGGGGCCCTGCTGTTGTCATGGTTCTTCCTACGGTCCCTGCGCACGGCCGGAGTCGTGATCGCCCCGGCCGAACTCCTCGCGCGCGCGGGCACCGTGGTGGCGCTGTTCGTGGCGATGCTGAGCGGGCTGGTCTGGGCGGGGCACGACGTCATCACGATCGACGGCGGCTCGCTCGGGCTCGACGACCTGCCCGGCGGGGGCGGGAGCGGGGGCGGCGGGGTGGACGTCCCCGGCCTCGGCGACCTCGGGGACATCGGGGGGCTGCTGCCCGACCGGGTCGGCGATCTGATCGACGCCAAGGCGGCGGTCGGGTTCACCGTCGACACGGCGCCCACCCTGCTCGGCGGTCTCGGCTGGTCCGTGGGAGTCCTGCTGATCGCCCTCCTCGCCTCGCGCCGTACTCCGTTGCCGCGCGGCTGGGAGGCGGTGCACCAGGTGGTTCGGCCGGCGGCCTCGGCGCTCGTCACCGTGCTGCTCGTCGCCGTGGCGGCGGGCCTCGCGGCGGCGGCGTACGCGGCGATCGGCGACGACCACCCCGCGCGTATCGCGGGCGCGGCCCTCCTCGGCGCGCCGAACGGCGTGTGGCTCGGTGTCCCGCTCGGCCTGCTGGTGCCGTGGGACGGCAGGGCGACCGGCGTGCTGGTCAACGTTTTGCCCGACCCCCTGGACAAGCTGCTGAACGGGCGGTCGGACCAGCCGGTGACGCTCGGGCGCCTCGCCGATCTGGACGGGCGGGTCTGGCTGCTCGGGGTCGCGGCGGCGGTGATGATGCTGCTGGCGGGGGTGCTGACCGCGGTGCGTACCCCGCCGGGGGCCGGGGCGGGCGCGGCGGGTTTCGCGGGCCGGTGTGCGCTGCGGCTCGGGGTGGCCACCGCGCTGACCCTGCCATTGCTCGCCTGGCTGGCCGACGTCTCCGTGAACGCCTCGCTGTCCGTGCTCGGCTTCGACGCGTTCGGCGCCGGGATCGAGCTGCACGGTCATCTGGGCATGGCCCTGCTCCTCGGGGCCGCGTGGGGCGCGGGGGCCGGGGTGGCGGGGGCGCTGCTGGCGTGGGCCTTCGGGGCGGCGGGGCGCGGGGCGGCCCGGCTGGCACTGGGTGACGTGGGAGGTGGGGCGGGGTCCGGCCCCGGGCGCCCGGGCGACCCGGAGTACGCGGGGCCGGGCGGGCGGACGGGTCCCTACGCACCCGGCACGCCGTACCGTCCCCCGAACCCCGCCACCAATCCGTACCTGCGGCTGCCGGAGGAGTTGCGGGAGGACCCGCGAGAGCCGGAGGACTCCGGTCCACGGCCGTCCCGGGACGTCTACGGGGCCCCGACCATGTCCCGCCCGATCGGCCCGCCTCCCCGCGCACCCCGAGGACGTCCCGCGCCGGGCTCACGGGCCGCGGTACCGGAACCGCCCGACGAGGGACCACCGCCACCACCGCCGCCACCTCCGCTGCCGCCGGGGAGACCGGCAGGAGGGCGGTGAGACGGCTGACGCGAGCACGGGAACGCCTCGGGGCTCGCGAACCGGGTGCCGGACCCCCCGGCAACGGACCGCCGCCACCCCCACCGCTCGGGAAGCCGAAGGACACCCGAGCCGCAGTGATCGCGAGCACCGCGTGATGCGCGGCCGGGTAGTCGTGGTTCGTTCGTCGGGATCCGGCAACCGGATCGACACCCACTGTTCCCTGTCCGCCAGACGGACCGGGCGGGCGCGGGGCACTGAGTGCCGGATACGGTGGATACACCATGAGCGCTTCACAGACAGCCGCCGCACCGACCCCCGATGCCCCCACCCTCCTTGTCAAGATATTCGGCAAGGACAGGCCGGGGATCACGGCCGGCCTCTTCGACACCCTTGCCGCCTACTCCGTCGACGTGGTCGACATCGAGCAGGTCGTCACCCGTGGCCGCCTGGTGCTGTGCGCGCTCGTGACCCCGCCGCCCGCCGGGGTGGAGGGCGACCTGCGGGCCACCGTGCACAGCTGGGCCGAGTCGATGAAGATGCAGGCGGAGATCATCTCCGGCCGCGGCGACAACCGCCCGCGCGGTCTCGGGCGCTCCCTGGTGACGGTCCTCGGGCACCCTCTGACCGCCGAGGCGACCGCCGCGATCGCGGCCCGGATCGCCAAGGCCGGCGGCAACATCGACCGTATCTTCCGGCTCGCCAAGTACCCCGTGACGGCGGTGGAGTTCGCGGTGTCCGGCGTGGAGACCGAGCCGCTGCGCACCGCCCTGGTGACCGACGCGGCGGCGCTCGGTGTGGACGTCGCGGTCGTGTCGGCGGGGCTGCACCGGCGGGCGCAGCGCCTGGTGGTGATGGACGTGGACTCCACCCTCATCCAGGACGAGGTGATCGAGCTCTTCGCGGCGCACGCCGGCTGTGAGGACAAGGTCGCCGAGGTGACCGCCGCCGCGATGCGCGGCGAGCTGGACTTCGAGCAGTCGCTGCACGCGCGCGTGGCCCTGCTGGAGGGGCTGGACGCCTCGGTGGTGCAGAAGGTGCGCGCCGATGTGCGGCTGACCCCGGGTGCCCGCACCCTGATCCGTACGCTGAAGCGGCTCGGCTATCAGGTCGGAGTCGTCTCGGGCGGTTTCACTCAGGTCACCGACGACCTGAAGGAGCGGCTGGGGCTGGACTTCGCCCAGGCCAACACGCTGGAGATCGTCGACGGCAGGCTGACCGGACGGGTCACCGGAGAGATCGTGGACCGGGCGGGCAAGGCGCGGCTGCTGCGCCGGTTCGCCGCCGAGGCGGGCGTCCCCCTGTCCCAGACGGTGGCGATCGGCGACGGCGCCAACGACCTGGACATGCTGAACGCGGCGGGCCTGGGCGTGGCCTTCAACGCCAAGCCGGTCGTCCGCGAGGCCGCGCACACCGCGGTGAACGTCCCCTTCCTGGACACGGTCCTGTATCTGCTGGGCGTCACCCGCGAAGAGGTCGAGGCGGCGGACACGCACGACGAGGGCTGAGCCGCCCGGCGGACGCTCCGTACGCGGGAGGGCCCGGCACCGCCTCGGTGCCGGGCCCTCCCCCGTGTGCCGTCATTCGGCGGGAGTCACGGGAGTCACTCGGAGGGGGCCCAGTAGTCGACCAGCGTGGCCGTGCCCGGTTCCAGGGTCTTCCAGGAGCCGGTGAAGGACAGGACGGCGAAGGCGGCGGCGGGGAAGCCGCGGCGGTTCATCCGCTCGCGGGCGTCACCCTCGGCCGAGCCGGACAGGATGTCCGCCAGGCCGTGCACGCCCGGGTTGTGGCCGATGAGGATCACGGTTCCCGCGTCGTCGGTGATTTCGTTGAACACAGCGATCAACTCGCCCGGCGAGGCCTCGTAGACCCGCTCCTCATAGACGGTTTTCGGTCGCTGCGGAAGTTCGTGGACGGCGAGCTTCCAGGTCTCGCGGGTCCGGACCGCGGTGGAGCACAGGGCCAGGTCGAGGTGGATACCGGTGTCGGCCAGCTTGCGGCCGGCGACTGCGGCGTCCATGCGGCCCCGCTCGGCGAGCGGCCGCTCGTGGTCGTTCACCTGTGGCCAGTCGGCTTTCGCATGCCGGAAGAGGACAATCCTGCGGGGTTCTGCGACGCTCATGGCACCCAGC
This sequence comes from Streptomyces sp. NPDC039424, assembly GCF_055639495.1. Taxonomy (NCBI): domain Bacteria; kingdom Bacillati; phylum Actinomycetota; class Actinomycetes; order Kitasatosporales; family Streptomycetaceae; genus Streptomyces; species Streptomyces sp. NPDC039424. Next base: position 654,525 of record NZ_JBVKAI010000003.1, on the reverse strand, counting down.
TTCGCATGAAACAGGCCATGGGGCGCAGGGAGTTGACATGCGGATTCGCCCCGGAAGGCGTCCCACCGCTAGCGGGCGACCAGCTCCCGCACCCGTGCGAAGAAGTGGGTGAGCGCCGGGTCGCCGGTGGCCGCGTGGGCGTCGGCCGGGTTGAGTATCAGCAGGAGCAGGGAGACGAAGGCGAGGGCGGGCAGGGCGAGGGCCCACCAGGGCAGCCGGATGTCGATGCCGCCCGTGGTAGCCGGGTGGGGCCGGGTGTGCGTACGGGCCGCCATGATCGCCTCCGCGGGTCTTCGAGTGGTCCGTGGTCGCCTCTCGCGGCCACATCTCGAAGGTACGGAATCCGCGCCCGCCAACCCATCAGGTTATCCACCCACTTGCCCCTGCCTCACCCCCTAAGGGATGCGGGGGTTAACCCCACCATCCCCTAGGGGGGCGGGGTCACGGAGCCGCGAGGGTGGCGATGATGGCGATGATCACGAAGATGGCGAAGAACGAGCCGAAGACGATCAGCATCTTCTTCTGGCCGTTCTGGGGGTTCGGGTCGAGCACTGGCATGGGGCCAGTCTCGCACCCGCCCTCCGGCGGGGGATCAGCGGCCCGCCTCGTCCTCCACCGTCCTGTCCCGGCCCGCGAGGACACCCACGGCCATCTGCGGCACCATGAGTCCGGCCATGAGCGCGATCGGCAGGCCCCAGCCCCCGCTGTGCTGATAGAGCACGCCGACCAGGAGCGGCCCGGGGATGGAGATCAGGTAGCCGGTGCTCTGCGCGAAGGCGGACAGCTGGGCGACGCCCGCGCCGGTCCTGGCCCGCATACCGACCATCGTCAGGGCCAGCGGGAAGGCGCAGTTGGAGACGCCGAGCAGCAGGGCCCAGGCCCAGGCGCCGCCGGCCGGCGCGACGTACAGGCCGGCGTACCCGGCGAGGCCGCAGACGCCGAGCGCGAGTGCGATCGGGCCCTGGTGGGGCAGCCGGGTGGCCAGGCGCGGGATGACGAAGGCCAGTGGCACGCCCATCACCATGGTGACGGCGAGGAGGAGGCCCGCCGTGCCCGCGGGGACGCCCGCGTCACGGAAGATCTGTGCCATCCAGCCCATCGTGATGTAGGCGGCCGTCGCCTGGAGCCCGAAGAAGACCGCCAGCGCCCAGGCCGTACGGCTGCGGGTGATGCGCGGCGCCGGTTCCCGCCGTGCGGGTTCCCGGTCGGCGGGCGCCGGGCCCCGGTCCCGTACCAGGGGGATCCAGGGCAGCACCGCGGCCGCGGCGAGGGCCGCCCACACGGCGAGCCCGGAACGCCAGTCGCCGCCGAGCGTGTCGGTCAGGGGCACGGTCACCGCGGCGGCGACCGAGGTGCCGGCGGCGAGGGCCATCGAGTACAGGCCGGTGATGGAGCCCACCCGGTCGGGGAACCAGCGCTTGACGATGACCGGCATCAGGACGTTGCTGACCGCGATGCCCATGAGGGCGAGCGCGCTGGCGGCCAGGAAGCCGCCGGTGCTCCCGCCGTACGGACGTATCAGCAGGCCCGCGGCGATGGCGACCATGCCGGCGCACACCACCGCGGCCGGGCCGAAGCGGCGGGCGAGACGGGGAGCCGTGACACCGAAGACGGCGAAGCACAGCGGGGGCACGGAGGTCAGCAGTCCGGCAGCGCCGCCGCTCATGCCCAGGCCGTCGCGGACCTCCTCCAGGAGGGCGCCGAGGCTGGTGATGGCGGGGCGGAGGTTCAGCGCGGACAGCATGATGCCGACGAGGACGAGACGGGTCGCCCACGCGCGCGTGGCGGGAAGGGGTGTGCGGGGTTCGCTCGCGGTGGCGGGTGCCGTACGGGCCTTTCTGCGTGTGTCCGTCGTCCGTGTTTCCTCGCGTGCCATGCGGACCATCATAGAATCATGGGATGATTGGCTGTCCATCTCCGGGCCCTCTGCGGTCGGCCCTCCCGTGCGAAGGTGTGCCATGCCCCTGAGCCACCCCCGCCGTTCCGCGCTGTCCGAGCAGGTCATCGCCGAGTTGCGCAACCAGATCACCTCGGGCGAGTGGCCGGTCGGCTCGCGCATCCCCACGGAGCCCGAGCTGGTCGAGCAGCTCGGGGTGGCCCGCAACACCGTCCGCGAGGCCGTGCGCGCGCTCGCCCACAACGGCCTGCTGGACATCCGGCAGGGCTCGGGCACGTACGTCGTGGCCACCAGCGAGCTGGCGGGCGTGATGCACCGCCGGTTCGCCGACGCCGACCCGCGGCACATCGCCGAACTGCGCTCCACCCTGGAGTCGGCGGCGGCGAAGCTGGCCGCCGGGCGGCGTACCGAGAAGGACCTCAAGCAGCTGGACGCGCTCCTGGTGCGGCGCGAGGAGGCCTGGGAGTCGGGCGACACGGAGGCCTTCGTCACCGCGGACGCGACCTTCCACCTGGCCGTGGTGGCCGCCTCCCACAACGACGTCATGACGGCGATGTACGCCGACCTGGGCGAGGTGCTGCGGGACTGGCTGCGGGCGGACGTGGGCGCGGAGCTGACACCCGGGACGCACATGGACCACGGCCGGCTGGTGGACGCGATCCGCGCGGGTGACGCGGAGGCGGCGGCCACGGAGGCCGCGAGCTATCCCTTCCTGTGCCGCCCGGGACGGTTCAGCTCGCCATCTGGTGGCTGATCCACACCGAGCGGACCTCCTTCCAGCACCGTCCCGCCAGCCGGACGGTCATCGCGGGCCCGGCGTCGACGGAGTCGCCGTCGGTGTCCAGGTCCCACCAGCGGGCGCACTCGATGTGCAGACGCACGCGGTCGGTGTCGACATAGGGGTTGTGGCAGTAGGCCACCACATGGGAGCCGTGCACGGTCGTACGGCACGCCGCCCCGAACAGCCGCGGCAGCGGCGGCTTGCCGTCCTTCACGCGCGGGTGCGGCGCCGCCTCGTACGGCAGGGACAGCACGAGGGCGACGGCCACGGTCACTGAGGCCAGGCTGCGGGACAGGCGCACAACGGGACCTCCTCGGCCGTGCTGGGGAGGGACTCGCGAGAGGGACGCCTCTCCAGGGTGCGCCGTCATCGCACGTCCACGCCCGGCCGGTGAGCCGAACGGGTGAAGCCCGAACGCGCCGGGGCCCCGCACCCGGAAGGTGCGGGGCCCCGGCCACGAACGGCCCGGCGGCGATCAGGCGCCGACGGCGTGCAGACCGCCGTCCACGTGGATGATCTCGCCGGTGGTCTTCGGGAACCAGTCGCTCAGCAGGGCGACCACACCGCGGCCGGCCGGCTCCGGGTCCTTGAGGTCCCACTCCAGGGGCGCGCGGGTGTCCCAGACGGACGCCAGCTCCGCGAAGCCCGGGATGGACTTGGCGGCCATGGAGCCGATGGGGCCGGCGGAGACGAGGTTGCAGCGGATGTTCTGCTTGCCCAGGTCGCGCGCCATGTAGCGGCTGGTGGCCTCCAGGGCGGCCTTGGCCGGGCCCATCCAGTCGTACTGCGGCCAGGCGAAGGAGGCGTCGAAGGTGAGGCCGACGACCGAGCCGCCGTTCTGCATCAGCGGCAGACAGGCCATGGTCAGCGACTTCAGGGAGAACGCCGAGACGTGCATGGCGGTGGCCACGGACTCGAACGGCGTGTTGAGGAAGTTGCCGCCTAGGGCGTCCTGCGGCGCGAAGCCGATGGAGTGCACGACGCCGTCGAGGCCGCCGAGCTCCTCGCCGACCACGTCGGCGAGGCGCCCGAGGTGCTCGTCGTTCGTCACGTCGAGCTCGATGACCTTGGTGGGCTTGGGCAGCTTCCTGGCGATGCGCTCGGTCAGCGTGGGCCGCGGGAACGCGGTCAGGATGATCTCGGCACCCTGCTCCTGGGCCAGCTTCGCGGTGTGGAAGGCGATGGAGGACTCCATCAGCACACCGGTGATCAGGACGCGCTTGCCCTCGAGAATTCCGCTCATGGTGATCAGTGACCCATTCCCAGTCCGCCGTCAACAGGGATGACGGCTCCAGTGATGTACGAGGCGTCGTCCGAGGCCAGGAACCGCACCGCCGCGGCGATCTCCTCGGGCTCGGCGTACCGGCCGAGCGGCACCTGCGACACGATGCCGGCGCGCTGCTCGTCGGTGAGCACCTTGGTCATGTCGGTGTCGACGAAACCGGGCGCGACGACGTTGAAGGTGATGTTGCGCGAGCCCAGCTCACGGGCGAGGGAGCGCGCGAAGCCGACGAGGCCGGCCTTGGACGCGGCGTAATTCGCCTGGCCGGGAGCGCCGTACAGACCGACGACCGACGAGATCAGGACGACCCGGCCCTTCTTGGCCCGCAGCATGCCGCGGTTGGCGCGCTTGACCACTCGGAAGGTGCCGGTGAGGTTGGTGTCGACGACCGAGGTGAAGTCCTCTTCGGACATGCGCATCAGGAGCTGGTCCTTGGTGATGCCCGCGTTGGCGATCAGGACCTCGACCGGGCCGTGCTGGTCCTCGACCTCCTTGTAGGCCTGCTCCACCTGCTCGGCGTCGGTGATGTCGCACTTGACGGCGAGGCAGCCCAATTCCGCCAGGGCGGCCGGCGGCTCACCCGAGCGGTACGTGATCGCGACCTTGTCGCCGGCTTCGGCGAACGCGCGGGCGATGGCGAGGCCGATGCCCCGGTTGCCTCCGGTGACGAGAACCGAGCGGCTCAACGGATCACCCTTTCGATAGCGGTCTGAACACCCGCCCGAACACCTGGATGACAGGCGGCTTCTTCGAAAACCTATCGGTCCGGCAGCGCTCGGAGAGAAGCGGGCACCGACAGTGGCTTGCGGAAGTGACTGTCGGGACCCTACAGAAAGTGCCGGGGCGGAGCCGAAACATGTGGTCCGCAGGGCGGGTCGCGCGACATGATCGGAGCCGACAGGCCACGACAGCAGGGAGACCTCCGTGCCTCATTCCATCGACGAAGCCTTCACGGCGCTTCCCCTACGCGCGCTGGCCGACGCCGCGCTCGCACGCGCGCGTGCGCTGGGGGCCGAGCACGCGGACTTCCGGTTCGAGCGGGTGCGCAGCGCGTCCTGGCGGCTCAGGGACGCCAAGCCCGCCGGGTCGTCGGACACCACCGACCTCGGGTACGCGGTGCGGGTCGTGCACGGCGGGACGTGGGGCTTCGCGTCGGGGGTGGACCTGACCCTGGACGCCGCCGCGAAGGTGGCCTCGCAGGCCGTGGCGATGGCGAAGCTGTCCGCGCAGGTGATCAGGGCGGCCGGGTCGGACGAGCGGGTGGAGCTCGCCGGCGAGCCGGTGCACGCCGACAAGACGTGGGTCTCGTCGTACGAGATCGATCCGTTCACCGTGCCCGACGAGGAGAAGTCGGCGCTGCTGGCAGACTGGAGCGCGCGGCTGCTGGCGGCGAACGGGGTCAACCACGTCGACGCCTCGCTGCTGACCGTGCACGAGAACAAGTTCTACGCGGACACCGCGGGGACGGTGACCACACAGCAGCGGGTGCGGCTGCATCCGCAGCTGACCGCCGTGTCGGTGGACGAGTCCAGCGGTGAGTTCGACTCGATGCGGACCATCGCGCCGCCGGTCGGGCGCGGCTGGGAGTACCTGACCGGGACCGGCTGGGACTGGGACGGCGAGCTGGAGCGGATCCCGGAGCTGCTGGCCGAGAAGATGCGGGCGCCGAGCGTCGAGCCGGGACCGTACGACCTGGTCGTCGACCCGTCCAACCTGTGGCTGACCATCCACGAGTCGATCGGGCACGCCACGGAGCTGGACCGGGCGCTGGGCTACGAGGCCGCCTACGCCGGCACCTCCTTCGCCACCTTCGACCAGCTCGGCAAGCTGAAGTACGGCTCGGAGCTGATGAACGTCACCGGCGACCGCACCGCCGAGCACGGCCTGGCGACCATCGGGTACGACGACGAGGGCGTCGAGGGGCAGAGCTGGTCACTTGTGAAGGACGGCACGCTGGTCGGCTACCAGCTGGACCGCCGGATCGCGAAGCTCACCGGGTTCGAGCGGTCCAACGGCTGCGCCTACGCCGACTCCCCCGGCCATGTGCCCGTGCAGCGCATGGCCAACGTGTCGCTCCAGCCGGATCCGGCCGGGATGTCGACGGAGGACCTGATCGGGGGCGTCGACCGGGGCATCTACGTCGTCGGCGACCGTTCCTGGTCCATCGACATGCAGCGCTACAACTTCCAGTTCACCGGCCAGCGCTTCTTCAGGATCGAGAACGGGCGGATCACCGGTCAGCTGCGGGACGTCGCCTACCAGGCGACGACCACCGACTTCTGGGGCTCCATGGCGGCCGTCGGCGGCCCGCAGACGTACGTCCTGGGCGGCGCCTTCAACTGCGGCAAGGCCCAGCCGGGTCAGGTGGCCGCCGTGTCGCACGGCTGCCCCTCCGCCCTCTTCAAGGGCGTCAACATCCTCAACACCACGCAGGAGGCCGGCCGATGAGCGCCCGTACCAACAAGCCGCACGAGGTCGTCGAGCGCGCCCTCGAGCTGTCCCGGGCCGACGGCTGCGTGGTGATCGCCGACGAGCACTCCACGGCCAACCTGCGCTGGGCGGGCAACGCGCTGACCACCAACGGCGTCACGCGCGGCCGTACGCTCACCGTGATCGCCACCGTGGACGGCCAGGAGGGCACCGCCTCCGGTGTGGTGTCGCGGTCCGCGGTGACCGCCGAGGAGCTGGAGCCCCTGGTGCGGGCCGCCGAGGCCGCCGCGCGCGGCGCCGGGCCGGCCGAGGACGCGCAGCCGCTGGTCACGGGCGTGCCGGAGTCCCCGGACTTCACGGACGCGCCCGCCGAGACCTCCTCGGCGGTGTTCGCGGACTTCGCCCCGGCGCTCGGCGAGGCGTTCGCCCGCGCGCGTGCGGGGGGCCGGGAGCTGTACGGCTTCGCCAACCACGAGCTGGTGTCGACGTATCTGGGGACGTCCACGGGGCTGCGCCTCAGGCACGACCAGCCCAACGGCACGCTCGAGGTCAACGCCAAGTCCCCGGACCGTACGCGCTCGGCGTGGGCGGGGCGCTCCACCCGGGACTTCAAGGACGTCGACCCGGGGGCGCTCGACGCCGAGCTGGCCGTGCGCCTGGGCTGGGCCGAGCGGCGCATCGAGCTGCCCGCGGGCCGCTACGAGACGCTGCTGCCGCCGACCGCGGTGGCAGACCTGCTGATCTACCAGCTGTGGTCGGCGTCCGGCCGGGACGCGGCCGAGGGGCGGACGGTGTTCTCCAAGCCGGGCGGCGGCACCCGGGTCGGCGAGAAGCTGACCGAGCTGCCGCTGACCCTGCGCAGCGACCCGAACGCGCCGGGCCTGGAGTGCCCCCCGTTCGTGATCGCGCACTCCTCCGGGGGCGACCAGTCGGTGTTCGACAACGGCCTGCCGGCCCCGGCCACCGACTGGATCGGGAACGGTCAGCTGAACCACCTGACCACCACCCGGCACAGCGCGGGCCTGACCGGGCTGCCGGTGGCCCCGGCGATCGGCAACCTGATCCTGGACGGCGGCGAGGACCGCTCCCTGGAGGAGATGGTCGCCGCCACCGAGCGGGGACTGCTGCTGACCTGCCTGTGGTACATCCGCGAGGTCGACCCGGCGACGCTGCTGCTGACCGGCCTGACCCGGGACGGCGTCTACCTCGTGGAGAACGGCGAGGTGACCGGTGAGGTGAACAACTTCCGGTTCAACGAGTCGCCGGTGGACCTGCTGGGGCGGGCCACGGAGGCCGGGCGCACGGAAAAGACGCTGCCCAGGGAGTGGAGCGACTGGTTCACTAGGGCTGCGATGCCGGCGCTGCGGGTGCCCGACTTCAATATGAGCTCTGTCAGTCAGGGCGTATAACCTCGTAGCCGGTAGTCACTCGACTGCTCGAAGATCATCAAGGAGACGCGAGAACCGTGACGGACATCGTCGACGAGCTGAAGTGGCGGGGGCTGTTCGCCCTGTCCACCGACGAGGACGCTTTGCGCAAGGCGCTCGCGGACGGTCCCGTCACGTTCTATTGCGGTTTCGACCCGACCGCGCCGTCCCTGCACGTGGGGCACCTGGTCCAGGTGCTGACCGTGCGCCGGCTCCAGCAGGCCGGACACCGGCCGCTGGCGCTGGTCGGCGGGGCCACGGGCCTGATCGGCGACCCGCGCCCGACCGCGGAGCGCACGCTGAACGACCCGGAGACGGTCGCCGGCTGGGTCGGCAAGCTGCGCTCCCAGATCGAGCCGTTCCTCTCCTTCGAGGGGGAGAACGCGGCCGTCATGGTCAACAACCTCGACTGGACCGCGGGTCTGTCCGCGATCGAGTTCCTGCGCGACATCGGCAAGCACTTCCGCGTCAACAAGATGCTCACGAAAGACTCCGTGGCCCGGCGCCTGGAGTCCGACCAGGGCATCAGCTACACGGAGTTCAGCTACCAGATCCTTCAGGGCATGGACTTCCTGCAGCTGTACCGGAGGTACGGCTGCACGCTCCAGCAGGGCGGCAGCGACCAGTGGGGCAACCTCACGGCCGGCCTGGACCTGATCCACCGGCTGGAGCCGCACGCCAACGTGCACGCGCTGGCGACGCCGCTGATGACCAAGGCGGACGGCACCAAGTTCGGCAAGACCGAGGGCGGCGCCGTCTGGCTCGACCCGGAGATGACCACGCCGTACGCGTTCTACCAGTTCTGGCTGAACGTGGACGACCGGGACATCTCGACGTACCTGCGGATCCTGTCCTTCAAGTCCCGCGAGGAGCTGGAGGAGCTGGAGAGGCAGACCGAGGAGCGTCCGCAGGCGCGGGCGGCGCAGCGCGCGCTGGCCGAGGAGCTGACGACGCTGGTGCACGGCGCCGACCAGACGGCCGCCGTGATCGCCGCGTCCAAGGCGCTGTTCGGGCAGGGCGAGCTGGCGGACCTCGACGATCGGACGCTGGCCGCGGCCCTGTCCGAGGTGCCGCACATCCAGGTCGCCGAGCTCGGTCCGGTGGTCGACCTGTTCGCCGAGGTCGGCCTGGTGGCCAGCAAGTCGGCCGCGCGCCGCACGGTCAAGGAGGGCGGTGCCTACGTGAACAACGCCAAGGTCACCGCGGAGGACTCCGTCCCGGCCAAGGAGGACCTGCTGCACGGGCGCTGGCTGGTGCTGCGCCGGGGCAAGAAGAACCTTGCCGCCGTCGAGGTCAGCGGCGGCTGAGATCCACCGGAGGGCGGCTCCCGCGGGGGCCGCCCTTCGGCGTACCCGCGTCAGACCCGCTGCTCCCGCTTCTTGTTCCCCCACATCGCCATGTACGCCATGTCGCCCACGGCGACGATGATGATGGCGGCGATCAGCTGGAAGAGGTGCCGGCTCCAGTCGATGCCCGGGGTGGCGCCGACGCCGAGCGCGCGGGCGAGAGCGTTGCCCACGATGGCGCCGAGCATGCCGAAGATGGTGGTCAGCCAGAGCGGGGAGTGCTGCTTGCCGGGAATGACCGCCTTGGCGATCAGGCCCAGCACGAATCCCACGATGATCGCCCACAACCAGCCCATGGCTGCCTCCTCGTCCGGATCGACGTGAGCGTTACGCCCAGTCTCGGCGTGTCCGCTGTATGGCGCACGCCGGGTACGGCCGGGGGAGGTAGGGCCCTACGTGGCTCGGCGCAGGACGTTCGCCCAGGCAGGGGGGTGACCCGGTCTCGAAGGCGGCCCGGCCGCGGCGTACCGTGGAAGGCCGGGGAGAGGCCGACGCGGGCGGATGGTGGAATGTGATGCGGAAGCAGCATGGTGGCGGCAACGCCCAGGTGTTCCGGATCACCGGAGCCCGGACGGGCCTGGCGGAGGACGTGCGCGGGCGGCAGCGCCGGTACGTCATCTCCATGTCGATCCGTACCGTCTCGGTGATCCTCGCGGCCACGCTCTGGAACGTCGAACGGCACGTCGCGATCGTGGCGTTGGTACTCGGGGTGGTGCTGCCCTACATCGCCGTGGTGGTGGCCAACGCGGGCCGCGAGCGGGCACCCGGTCTGCCGTCGACCTTCGTGTCCGTGCCGACACCGCCGATGATCGCGCCGCCGGTGCGGGACACGCAGACGGAATCCGAGCCGGAGGACGTGTCGGCGGACCCCTCGACGGGGGTCCGCGGTGAGCGACCCCACCCCGTGTGACCTTCGTGGATGCCCGACGGGCGAACGTAGGCTCCGCACCAAGCTCAAGAAAAGCTCAGATCAATCATGCAGTTCCAGTGCCGGGCGACGGCTTCCCCGTGACATACTTCGTACGCGCTCCGCATCCCCCGTCGGAGCGACGGACCGACGCCGGGCAGCTCCCCCCGTGGCTGCTCGGCGTCGCCTTGTTTACCGTGCGTGTGAGACGAAGCCGTGACTGACGACACTCCCATCTGCTCCGCCAAGGGCTGCCGCGCCGACGCCGTGTGGGTACTGGCGTGGAACAACCCGAAGATCCACACCCCGGACCGGCGCAAGACATGGCTGGCGTGCGAGGAACACCGCGAGCACCTGTCCCAGTTCCTGGGTGTACGGGGCTTTCTGAAGGACGTCGTCCTGCTCGCCGACTGGGAGTCGACCGAGCAGGCCTGACCCTTAACCCCCGATCGCCGACATCGGCCGGTCCGGCTGGACGAATGACGGGTCGTCCAGGCCCGCGCCCGCCTTCTTGCCCCACATCGCCTGGCGCCAGATGCGGGCGATCTCCTCGTCGGGGGCGCCGGAGCGCAGGGCGGCGCGGAGGTCGGTCTCCTCGGTGGCGAAGAGGCAGGTGCGTATCTGGCCGTCGGCGGTCAGGCGGGTGCGGTCGCAGGCGGCGCAGAACGGGCGGGTGACGGAGGCGATGACGCCGACGCGGTGCGGGCCGCCGTCGACCAGCCAGCGTTCGGCCGGGGCCGAGCCGCGCTCCTGGTCGCCCTCGGGCGTGAGGTCGAAGCGGGTGCGCAGGGAGGCGAGGATGTCGCCGGCCGTGACCATGCCCTCGCGCTTCCAGCCGTGCTGGGCGTCCAGGGGCATCTGCTCGATGAAGCGGAGCTCGTAGTCGTGCTCGATCGCCCAGGCCAGGAGGTCGGGGGCCTCGTCCTCGTTCAGGCCCGGCATCAGGACCGTGTTGACCTTCACCGGGGTCAGGCCGGCCTCGCGAGCTGCCTGGAGGCCCTCGATGACGTCCTTGTGGCGGTCCCGGCGGCTGAGGGCCTTGAAGACGTCCGGGCGGAGGGTGTCGAGGGAGACGTTGACCCGGTCCAGGCCCGCCGCCTTCAGCGCGGTCGCGGTGCGGCTGAGGCCGATGCCGTTGGTGGTCAGGGAGGTCTGGGGGCGCGGGTCCAGGGCCGCGACGCGCTCCACGATGCCGACCAGACCGGGGCGCAGCAGGGGCTCGCCGCCGGTGAAGCGGACCTCGGTGATACCGAGGGAGGTGACCGCGATGCCGACCAGCCGGACGATCTCGTCGTCCGTGAGCAGGTCGGTCTTGGCCAGCCACTGCAGGCCCTCCTCGGGCATGCAGTAGGTGCAGCGCAAGTTGCACCGGTCGGTCAGCGAGACCCTCAGGTCGGTGGCGACGCGGCCGTAGGTGTCGATGAGCACGTGGGCCCCCTCCCTCGTCGTGGAGCACTGCGGTCACTCGCGTGCCGTCACAAGCGAGCCTACGTGACGCCACTGACAGCGACACCGTCCGATTCCACGACGTGGGACGGGGCCGCGTCGCGGGGACCCGCGATCCCCACGGCGCGGCCTCTTTGAGGGCTCAGTGCGCCCCGGTCCCGGTCAGGGACCGCACCTCCAGCTCCGCGAACTTGCCGGAGTCCGGCGCCTCCTTCGACAGGAGGGTGCCGACGACCCCGAGCAGGAAGCCGACCGGGATCGAGATGATGCCCGGGTTCTCCAGCGGGAACCAGTGGAAGTCGGCGTCGGGGAACATCGACGTCGCCTTGCCGGAGACCACCGGCGAGAACAGCACCAGGCCGACCGCGGTGACCAGGCCGCCGTAGATCGACCACAGGGCGCCGGAGGTGGTGAACCGCTTCCAGAACAGGCTGTAGAGGATCGTCGGCAGGTTGGCGGAGGCGGCGACGGCGAAGGCCAGCGCGACCAGGCCCGCCACGTTCAGGTCACGGGCCATCGCGCCCAGCAGGATCGAGACGGCGCCGATGCCGACCGTGGCGTACCGGGCCGCGTTGATCTCCTGCTTCTCGGTGGCCTGGCCCTTCTTGATGACGTTGGCGTAGATGTCGTGGGCGAAGGAGGAGGACGAGGCCAGGGTCAGGCCCGCGACGACCGCGAGGATCGTGGCGAAGGCGACCGCGGAGATGGTGGCGAGCAGGATGGCGCCCCAGTTGGAGTCCACTCCACCGAGGTGGAGGGCGAGCAGGGGCGCGGCCGTGTTGCCCGCCTTGTTGGAGGCGATGATCTCGTCCGGTTTGATCAGCGCGGCGGCGCCGAAGCCGAGGGCGAGGGTCATCAGGTAGAAGGCGCCGATCAGGCCGATCGCCCAGATCACCGACTTGCGGGCGGCCTTGGCCGTGGGGACGGTGTAGAAGCGGATCAGGATGTGGGGCAGGCCGGCGGTGCCCAGGACCAGGGCGATGCCCAGGGAGATGAAGTCCAGCTTGGTGGTCCCCGTGGCCCCGTACTTCAGGCCGGGCTCCAGGAAGGCCGAGCCCTTGGCGCTGTTGTCGGCGGCCTTGCCCAGCAGGTCGGAGATGTTGAAGTGGAACTTCAGCAGCACCAGGAAGGTCAGCAGCAGCGCGCCCGCGATCAGCAGGACGGCCTTGACCATCTGGACCCAGGTGGTGCCCTTCATACCGCCGATGGTGACGTAGACGATCATCAGGACGCCGACCAGGGCCACGATGCCGATCTTGCCGCCGTCGCTGGTGATGCCGAGGAGCAGCGAGACCAGGACGCCCGCGCCCGCCATCTGGGCCAGCAGGTAGAAGATCGACACCACGATCGTGGAGGTGCCGGCCGCGGTACGGACGGGCCGCTGGCGCATCCGGTACGCCAGTACGTCGCCCATGGTGTAGCGGCCGGAGTTGCGCAGCGGCTCGGCGACCAGGAGCAGGGCGACCAGCCAGGCGACCAGGAAGCCGATGGAGTACAGGAATCCGTCGTAGCCGAAGAGGGCGATGGCGCCGGCGATGCCGAGGAAGGACGCGGCGGACATGTAGTCGCCGGAGACGGCGAGTCCGTTCTGGAAGCCGGTGAACTGCCGGCCGCCGGCGTAGAAGTCGGCGGCGTCCTTGGTCTGGCGGCCCGCCCAGACGGTGATGACGAGGGTCGCGGCGACGAAGATCGCGAACAGGGTGATGATCAGCGGCCGGTGCTCGCCGGCCTCACCGGCGGCCAGGGTGATCGCGGGGCTCATGCGCCGCCCTCCATCCGGGACTTGATGGCCTCCGCCTTGGGGTCGAGCTTGGCGGCGGCGTGCCGGGCGTACCACCAGGCGATGAGGAACGTGGTGAGGAACTGGGCGAGGCCGAGCACGAGGGCGACGTTGACGTTGCCCGCGACCTTGGTGCCCATGAAGTCGCCCGCGTAGTTGGAGAGCAGGACGTACAGCAGGTACCAGGCGATGAAGGCGATGGTCAGCGGGAACGCGAAGGAGCGGTGGGAGCGGCGCAGTTCCCCGAACTCCGCGCTCTCCTGCACCGCGACGAACTCCTCGGTGGAGGGGAGTTGGGGGTGGGTCTTCGAGGGGGGCGGTGTCTCGGTGGCCACGAAGTCTCCTCGTGTTGCGGGCGGTTTGCGGCGAGGGGCTCGATCCTGCTCGGGCTCCCCGTCGAAGGTCCACGGCGCCACGCGAGGACCGGTTCAAGTCCTGTGACTTCTTTCGGAAGTCGTCTCCCCAAGTCATTGCTGGCCAGCGAGCGGGGAAGATAGCTTCGCCCTGCACACCCGTCATGTACCTGCCCGAGTAGCACCGTCTCTCGGGCCGGTTTCGTTTCCGGATGACCTCGGATGAAGTGGAGATCCCATGCCTCATCTGCGCTCCAGACGGCGGCTCGCCCTCGCCGTACCGGTCGTGCTGTCGCTGACCGCGTCGCTCGGCTTCCTCCCCTCGGCGGCCTCCGCGGCCCCGCTGACCGCTCGGGCCGCACCGGCGGTGGACGGCCCGAACCTCGCCTACGTCGTCAACACGAAGACCGACCACCACACGATCGCGTCGGTGCGGAAGGCGATCACCGCGGCCGGCGGCAGCATCGTGGCGACGTACGACCGGATCGGTGTGATCGTCGTCCACTCGGCGAACCCGGACTTCGGCCGGCAGATCCGCGCGGTGCGCGGGGTGCAGTCGGCGGGTGCCACCCGGACCGCGCCGCTGAGTGCGGCGGGGACCACGGACGAGGGCGCGGCGCAGGTCCTGTCGAAGGCCGAGGCCGCGAAGCTCGCCCAGGGTGCCGCGGCGGGCGAGGAGCCCCTGGAGGCCGACCAGTGGGACCTGCGGGCGATCGGCGCCGACAAGGCCGCGCGGATCGATCCGGGCAGCGGGCAGGTGACCGTCGGCGTCATCGACACCGGCGTCGACGACACCCACCCGGACATCGCGCCCAACTTCTCCGCCTCCCAGTCCGCGAACTGTGTGAGCGGCAAGGCGGACACGACGTACGGCTCCTGGCGGCCGGTGGACGCCGACCACTACCACGGCACGCATGTGGCGGGCGAGATCGCCGCGGCCCGCAACGGCGTCGGCGTGGCGGGCGTGGCGCCCGGAGTGAAGGTCGCGAGCATCACCGTGGCCCAGCCGGACGCGAACTCGCTGTTCTTCCCCGAGAGCGTGGTCTGCGCCTTCGTGTTCGCCGCCGACCACGGCATCGAGATCACCAACAACAGCTACTACGTCGATCCGTGGATGTACAACTGCATGGACGACCCCGATCAGCGCGCCATCGTCGACGCCGTCAACAGGGCCCAGCTGTACGCCCGGCACAAGGGCACGCTCAACGTCGCCTCGGCCGGCAACTCCAACGACGACCTCGACTCGGACGCCCTCGTCGACGACTCCAGCCCCGACGACTCCACGCCCGCGCCCCGGACGGTCGACCCGCACGAGTGCTTCGACGTGCCGACCCAGCTGCCCGGCGTGGTCACGGTGAGCGCGACCGGCGTCAAGGGCACCAAGTCGTACTACTCCAGCTACGGCAAGGGCGTCGTCGACGTGGCGGGCCCGGGCGGCGACAAGTACCAGATCCCGGACACGCCGTCCAAGAACGGCCGCATCCTGTCCACGCTGCCGAACAACCAGTACGGCTTCCTCCAGGGCACCTCCATGGCCTCCCCGCACGTGGCCGCCGTGGCCGCGCTGCTGAAGTCCACCCACCCCCGCGCCACCCCGGCCCAGCTGCAGGCGCTGCTCAAGGCCGAGGCGGACAACCCCGGTTGCCCGAGCGGCCCGTACGACGGGGACGGCGACGGCGTCGTGGACGCGACCTGCGTGGGCGGCAAGCGCGTCAACGGCTTCTACGGGTCCGGGATCGTCAACGCGCTGCGCGCCGTCAAGTAGCCCCACGCCTCAACGAACGGGAGACACAGACCTATGACAGCGCCTCACCAGCGCTACCGCCGCGCCCTCGCCGTTCCGCTCGGGATGGCCATGGCCACGGCTCTGGCGTTCCTGCCGAACGTCACGGCGACGGCGGCCCCGGCCGCACCGCCCACCGCCACGCGGGCGGACGCGACCTCGCTCAGCTACGTCGTCAACGTCCGCCCCGGGCACACGGCTTCCGCGCGTGTGCTGAAGGCCGTGGCCGAGGCCGGCGGCTCGGTCGTCGTCGCGTACGACCGGATCGGCGTGCTCGTCGTCCACTCGTCGAACCCCGGCTTCGCCGAGACCGTCCGCGAGGTGCGCGGCGTCGACTCGGCCGGTGCCACGCGCACCGCGCCGCTGCCCGCCCAGTCGACCACCGACGTCGGCACGCCGAAGGTGCTGAGCGCCGACCAGGTCGCGGACGCCCCGGCGGCCGACGGGCAGGACCCGTTGGAGCCCCTGCAGTGGGATCTGCCCGCCATCAAGGCGGACAAGGCGCACGAGAAGACGCTCGGCAGCCGGAACGTCACCGTCGCCGTCCTGGACACCGGCGTCGACGACACCCACCCCGACATCGCGCCCAACTTCGACCGGCAGGCCTCCGCCAACTGCGTGTCGGGCAAGCCGGACACCACCGACGGCGCCTGGCGGCCCAGCGCGAGCGAGAGCCCGCACGGCACGCATGTGGCCGGTGAGATCGCGGCGGCGAAGAACGGCGTCGGCGTCACGGGTGTGGCGCCGGGCGTCAGGGTCGCGGGCATCAAGGTCGGAAACCCGAACGGCTTCTTCTACACGGAGGCCGTGGTCTGCGGTTTCGTGTGGGCGGCCGAGCACGGCGTCGACGTGACCAACAACAGCTATTACACCGACCCCTGGTACTTCAACTGCACCACCGACCCGGACCAGAAGGCCCTGGTGGACGCCATCACCCGGGCCTCCCGGTACGCGGAGCGCAAGGGTGCGGTCAACGTCGCGGCGGCGGGCAACGAGAGCTACGACCTGGCCTCCGACTCGATCACCGACCCGGTCTCCCCGAACGACTCCACCCCGTCGGACCGGGTGATCGACCCGCACCGGTGCTACGACATCCCGACCCAGCTGCCGGGTGTCGTGACGGTCGCGTCGACCGGCGCGAAGGGCCTCAAGTCGTCCTTCTCCAACTACGGTCTGGGCGTGATCGACATAGCCGCCCCGGGCGGCGACTCGACGACGTACCAGAAGCCGGAGCCCCCGGCGACCAGCGGCCTCATCCTGGGCCCGCTGCCGGGCGGCAAGTGGGGCTACATGGCGGGTACGTCGATGGCGACCCCGCACGTCGCCGGTGTCGCCGCATTGATCAAGTCAACCCACCCGCACGCGTCCGCGGCCCTGGTGAAGGCGCTGCTGTACGCCGAGGCCGACGCCACGCCGTGCACGGACCCGTACGACATCAACGGGGACGGGAAGGTCGACGCGGTGTGCGAGGGGCCGAAGAACCGCAACGGCTTCTACGGCTGGGGAACGGCGGACGCACTGGCCGCCGTGACGCAGTGACGCAGTGACGCAGTGGGGCAGTGGGGCAGCCAGGTCCGCCCAGGGCCGTATGCCGCCGTATGTTGATTCAGTCAATACTGCATAGTGCAGTCATGACTGGATTCACCACAGTCGTGCGGGAAGGCACGCTCCAGGCGCGTCTTCCCGTACGCGAGCTGGCCCGCTCCTGTGTGGGCGCGTGCGCCCTGGCCGCCGCCGAACTGGGCGCGCGACGTGCCGGGCTCGCCCGGGTGCCGGAGGTCCGGGTCGACGACGCGGCGGTCGCGACCGCCTTCCACAGCGAGCGGCACCTCCTGATCGACGGGCGGCCGCCGGTCCTCTTCGCGCCGCTGTCGCGGTTCTGGCGCACGGCCGACGGGTGGGTGCGCACCCACGCCAACTACCCCCACCACCGGGCCCGGCTGCTCGCCGCGCTGGGGCTGCCGGAGGACACCCCGGACCCGGTCGAGAAGGTCGCGGCCCGGCTCGCCGAGCGGACCGCGCGCGAGGCCGAGGACGCGGTGTACGACGCCGGGGGCCTCGCGGTCGCGCTCCGGACGCCCGCGGAGTGGGCCGCGCACGAGCAGGCCGCCGCGGTCGCCGCCCGGCCGCTGATCGAGCACGGCCGGCTGGACTCGGCACGCGCGCGCGTACTGCCCCCTCTGGACGGCGCCTCTCCCCTGCTGCCCGCCGCCGGGCTGCGCGTCCTGGACCTCACCCGGGTCCTCGCGGGCCCGGTCGCCACCCGCACACTCGCCCTGCTGGGGGCGGACGTGCTGCGCGTGGACCCGCCGCGGCTGCCCGAACTGCCCGACCAGCACGCCGACACGGGCTTCGGGAAACGGTCGGCGACACTGGACCTCGCCACGGATCACAAGGCCTTCGAGGAACTGCTGGCCGCGGCGGACGTGGTGGTCACCGGGTACCGGCCGGGCGCCCTGGACCGGTTCGGCCTCTCCCCCGAGGCGCTGGCCGGGCGGCGGCCCGGTCTGGTCGTGGCACAGGTGTCGGCGTGGGGCGCGTACGGGCCGTGGGGCGGGCGGCGCGGCTTCGACAGCCTGGTGCAGGTCGCCACCGGCATCGCGGCCGTCGAGGGCTCGGCCGGCCGGCCCGGCGCCCTGCCCGCGCAGGCGCTGGACCACGGCACCGGCTATCTGCTGGCGGCGGCCGTGCTGCGGGCGCTCGCCGAGCAGTCGTACGACGGCGGGAGCCGCTTCGTGCGGTCGGCACTCGCCCGGACCGCGCACTGGCTGACGGACGAACTGGAGCCGGGCCCCGGCGGCGGCCTCCCGTACGACGGGCCGGACAACTGGCTCGCCGAGACGGACAGCCCGCTCGGGCGGCTGCGGTACGCGCGGCCGGCCGTGTCCTTCACCGGCGGCCCGGCCGACTGGGCGCGGCCTCCGGTGCCCTGGGGGACGGACCCGGCCCGCTGGGTCTGAGCGGGCCGGTTCCGGGCCGCTCAGCCGTTGGTCACCATCACCTTGAGGGCGGTGCGCTCGTCCATCGCCTTGTAGCCGTCGGGTACGTCCTCGATGCCGACGGTCAGGTCGAAGACGGGCGACGGGTCGATCGTGCCGTCCAGGACGTCGGGCAGCAGGTCGGGGATGTAGGCGCGGACCGGTGCGACGCCGCCGCGCAGGGCGATGTTCCGGTCGAACATGACACCGAGGTCGAGGCCGGTGCCGCTGCCGTGGGGCACGCCCACGAAGCCGACGGCGCCGCCGGCGCGGGTGATGCCGACCGCCGTCCGCATGGACTGCTCGGTGCCGACCGCCTCGACGACGGCGTGCGCGCCCTGGCCACGGGTGAGCTCGCGGACGGCCTCCACGGCCGCGTCCCCGCGCTCGGCGACGACGTCGGTCGCGCCGAAGCGGCGTGCGATGTCGGTGCGGACCTGGTGCCGGCCGAGCGCGATGATCCGCTCGGCGCCGAGCCGCTTGGCGGCCAGCACGGCGCACAGGCCGACCGCGCCGTCCCCCACGACGGCGACCGTGGCGCCCGGCCGGGCGCCCGCCCCGAGGGCGGCGTGGTGGCCGGTGCCCATGACGTCGGACAGGGTCAGCAGGGCGGACAGCAGGTGGTCGTCGGAGGCCGCCTCCTTCGGCAGCCGGACGAGGGTGCCGTCGGCGAAGGGCACCCGCACGGCCTCGCCCTGGCCGCCGTCGTAGCCGACCGAACCCCAGAAGCCGCCGTGCTCGCAGGAGGTGGTCAGGCCCTCGCGGCAGTAGTCGCAGACGCCGTCGGACCACATGAAGGGCGCCACCACCAGGTCGCCGCGCCGGACGGTGCTCACCTCGGAGCCGGTCTCCTCGACGAAGCCGAGGAACTCGTGCCCGATCCGCTGCCCCGGCTGCCGGGCCGCCTCACCCCGGTAGGCCCACAGGTCGCTGCCGCAGATGCAGGCGCGCAGCACCCGCACCACGGCGTCGGTGGTCAGCCGCACCACGGGCTCGGGGACGTCCTCCACGCGCATGTCGTACGGGGCGTGGATCGTGGTGGCGCGCATGGCGGGGGTCCTTGTCATGTGTCGGTGTGCACCGTGCCGGTGCACTCGGGGGCCGATCGAGGGCATCTCACGGTACGCGGTCGCAGGCCCGGACCGCTCGTGTACTCCCTGCCCACCGCGCTGCCTACACCCCCGCCGCGCCCAGCAGCGTTCCCGCCACGTACGTCACCCCCATCGCCAGCGCCCCGCCCGCCGCGTTGCGCAGCACCGCCCGGCCGGGGGCCGCGGCGCCCAGGCGGGCGCTGGTGAAGCCGGTCAGGACGAGGGCGGCCAGGACGGACACCACGGTCACCGGGAGCCGCCACGGCGCGGGCGGCAGGACGATCGCCAGCAGCGGCAGCAGGGCGCCCACGGTGAA
The DNA here is from genome assembly GCF_055639495.1 of Streptomyces sp. NPDC039424. Lineage (NCBI taxonomy): Bacteria > Bacillati > Actinomycetota > Actinomycetes > Kitasatosporales > Streptomycetaceae > Streptomyces > Streptomyces sp. NPDC039424. The sequence goes on along the minus strand of NZ_JBVKAI010000003.1, from coordinate 634,708 downwards.
CGCCAGGAAGCTCGCCCAGGCCGCGTGCCAGGGGTTGGTCAGCTCGTCCGGGTCGATACCCAGCTCCACGCGCGCGTGGGCCTTGAGCGCGTCCCGCGCGGTGAGCTGCTCCGCCGCCTCCCGGGCGACCTCGTGGGACAGTCCGCGCTCCGCGAGCAGTTCGGTCAGCTCCGCCAGTTCGGCCTCGGGCTGTTCGCGCAGCTCCCGCCGCTCCAGGGCCAGCGCGGCCAGTTCCGAGTCCCGCTGGGTCGACACCGACACGTACTCGCCCGCCGCCATCGACATCGACCCGGCGAGCAGACCGGCCAGGCCCGCGGTCAGCAGGGCCGAGCGGTCGCCCGTGGCGCCGGCCACGCCGACGACGAGGCCGGCGGTGGAGACGATGCCGTCGTTCGCGCCGAGGACGGCCGCCCGCAGCCAGTTCAGGCGGGAGCCCAACGCGCCGCCGTGCGCCTCGTCATGGGTTGGTTCCGTCACAGGACGGAGGATCGCACCCCGGCCGTCACCACACCCGTACCGACGCTCCTCGCGCGAACACCGGGCTGGTCGCGTCGGCGGGCGGTTCGGGGAGGGGCTCGGCGATCTCCGCCACCGTGGGCCCGGTCTTCGCCGCGATCGGGTCCAGCAGGTCCAGGTCGAAGCCGTAGAGGCGGGCGGCGTTGCCGCCGAGCATGGCGGTGAGCTCGTCCCGGGGCACGCCCGCGAAGGCGAAGCGCAGGGCCTCGCGGGTGTAGGGGTGGGTGCCCTCGTCGTGGGGGTAGTCGCTGCCCCACATGATCTTGTCGACGCCGATGCGGTCGCGCAGCGGCACCTCGTGGGGGCGCATGAAGCTGGCGCCGACGTGGCAGTTGTCGCGCCAGACCTCGGAAGGGGGCGCGCCCATGCCGGCCGCCAGGCCCGCCCCGAACTTGGCCTCCGCCGTGGACGCCCGCGTCGCGGCGGCGACCAGGCGGCCGTGGTAGTAGTCCAGCATGTCGAGGACCCCGGGGATCCAGCCCGAGCCCTGCTCGGTCAGGACCAGCCTGAGGTCCGGGTGGCGGCGGAAGGCGCCGCCGAAGACGAGGTGCCACAGCGCGCGGTGGGAGAACCAGGTCGTCTCGACCATGAAGACCGCGCGGGCGGCCGGTTCGTCGCCGAGCGGCGGGGAGGCCGAGCCGGCGTGGTGGTTGACGGGGACGCCGAGGTCGGCGCAGACGGCCCAGACCGGGTCGTACGACGCCGAGTACAGCTCGGGCAGACCGGAGCCCGGGGGCGTACCCGGGAGCAGCACCCCTCCTTTCAGTCCGGCCCCGACCGCCCACCGGATCTCCCGCACGGCCTCCTCGACATCGCCCAGGAGGATCTGGAAGACGCCCGCCCGGCGGCCCGGCGCGGCGGCGCAGAAGTCCGCCAGCCAGCGGTTGTGGGCGCGCAGTCCGGCCCAGCGGCGGCCGAACTCCTCCGGGGTCGGCGTGGGCGCGCTCAGCGAGCCGGAGGGGAAGAAGGGCGGGATGGTGTTCGGGAAGACCACCTCCGCGACGATCCCGTCCGCCTCCAGCTCGGCCAGGCGGCGCTCGGAGTCCCAGTTCCGGTCGGCGGCGTCGGCGAGCAGGTCCTCGTACGGGTTGACGTACGTGGCCGCCCAGGCGTCGAAGTCCTCGTGGTACCGCCGCTCCAGGTACGGCTTGTAGTCGAGGAGGTCGGCGCCCGCGTGGCAGTCGGCGGAGATGACGGTGTAGCGGTCCGCACCCGAAGGGTTCACGGGGTCACCCCCAGGGCCGGGAAGTCGTGGCCGGTCAGCCAGTGCCGGCCCACCTCGCGCGCGCGTGCCCAGCTCGCCTCGACGGCCGCCTGGTCGTCCGGCTGGTCCAGTTCGGCGGGTGTGGGGCCGATACGGCGGGCCAGCGGGGTCAGCCTCGCCACGTCGAAGCCGAAGGCCTCGGCCGCCGCGAGGCCCAGCATGCGGCGCGTCTCGGTCACGGGGATGTCGTGGAAGGTGCGCTTGAGCCACCCGCGCGTGTCGGGCCAGGTGCCCTCGGGGTGCGGGAAGTCGCTGCCCCAGAGGATGTTGTCGACGCCGATCTCGTAGCGCTGGGCCAGTTCGCGGCGCTTGGTGTTGGTGGCGCAGACGAACACCTGCCGGTCGAGGTACTCGTGCGGCGGGCGCTTGAGTTCCTGGAAGGGGGAGAGCTTCTTGCCGCCGTGGGCGCCGAGGTAGAGGCGGTCCATGAACCACAGCAGGTTCGGCAGCCACCAGCAGCCCGACTCGGCGACGCCGAAGCGCAGGCCCGGGTGGCGTTCGAAGACGCCGGACCAGAGCAGGAACCACAGCGGGCGGGCCGGCCACCAGGTCACCTCGCTCACGAAGATCCCCAGGTGGTCGCCGTACTCGTGGCGGGGCGCGGCGCCGGAGTGGGTGAGGACCGGCATCCCGCACTCGGCGGCGGCCGCCCACACCGGGTCGTAGCGGCGGTCGTGGTAGGGCTCCTTGTCGACCCACATGGAGGGGATCATCAGGGCGCCGAGTCCGGACTCCCTGGCGCGGTGGATCTCGGCGACGACCTTCTCCGTGGGGGCCGTGACCGGCAGCAGGGCGACCCCGCAGTGCCGTTCGGGGTGCTCGGAGACGAAGTCGGCCAGCCAGCGGTTGTGCGCCCGCGCGCCCGCCATGCCCAGCTCCGGGTCGTGGTCGCCGGAGAGGCCTAGGCCCACGCCGAAGGGGGCCGCCGTACGGCTGTCGACGGCGTCGGCGTCCGGGAAGACCACCTCGGCGGCCACCCCGTCCCCGTCGAGCTCCTTCAGGCGCTGCGCGGTGTCCCAGCCGCCGCGCAGGCCCTCCTCGTTGTCCTGGAACCACTTGTCCGCGAACGCCTCGTTGCGGATGCCGAGCCGGGTCATCTCCTCGCGGCGCCGGTCGCGTCCCGCGAGGAACTCGTCGAAGTCCCGGTGGTGACGGGCCTCCAGGTAGGGCCGGTACTCCTCGGTGGGCAGCCCGGCGTGGCAGTCGGAGGAGACGATCAGGTACGGGTCCCGGTCGGTCGTCGTGTCCTGGTCGGTCACATCGGCCTCCTGTCAGTCCAGGATGAAGTGTTCGAGGTACGACGGGTGCGCCCGGTCGAGCATGGAACGCGCCCGGGCCCGGATCTGTGCGTCGCTGTGCTCGCTCTCCGGCAGCAGCCAGAAGCGGTCCGCGCGGATGCCGGTCACGACGAGGTCCGCGACCTCCTCGACGGGGGTGAAACGGACGTCGCGGCCCGCCGCGCGCATCGCCGCCTCCCACTGGTCGAGGCTGCGGTACGGGGTTCTGCGGGGCCGCTGTTTGGCGTACCGGGCGGGCCGGTTGCGGTGCGACTCCCACAGGCCGGTGCGCAGCATGTGCGGTCCGGGGAAGAGCACCGAGGCGCCCACGCGCGCGTGCTCCGCCTTCAGGTGGGCGTACAGGGACTCGGTCATGGTGACCACGGCCGCCTTGGTGACCGCGTACACGGAGGCGGTGGGCAGCGGGGCGATGCCGCCGTCGCCGGAGGAGGTGTTGACGACGTGTCCGGGCTCGCCCGAGGCGAGCATGCGCGGCACGAAGGCCTGGACGCCGTGGAAGACGCCCCACACGTTGACCGCGAAGGCCCACTGCCAGTCGTTCGGGTCGTGCTCCCACATCCGTCCCTCGGCGCCCGAGCCGACCCCGGCGTTGTTGCACAGGACGTGCACGGCGCCGTACGTCGCGTACGCCGACTCGGCGAGGTCCAGGACCTGTTCGCGGACGCCGACGTCCACCACGCGCGCGTGCACGTCCGCGCCGTCCGCGCGCAGGTCGTCGGCGGCCTTGTCCAGGGCGGCCTCCTCGACGTCGGCGAGAACGACCTTCAGGCCCTCGGCCGCGAACCGCCGGGCCATGGCGAGGCCGATCCCGCTCGCGGCGCCGGTGACGACGGCGACCTGTCCTTCCCGAAGCTCCATCAGGTGTTCCCTTCGGGTGGGGCGTCGAGGATCTGCCGGGGGTCGTCGTAACGCTGGTGGATGTACGGCAACAGCGCCCGCGCGTCGACCCGTTCGGCGACCCGCCCGCGCTGGTCGCTGGTCTTCTCACCGAAGGTGATCTCCAGCAGGCGGTGGACGGGGAGGTCGGCGACGGGGTCGTACAGGGACTCGCGCAGCACGACGTCCCCGGTGACCGCCTCCAGTCTGCGTGCCTTCTCGTGGCGTACGCAGTGCACCAGCACCGGGTCGGCGTCGAAGCCCGAACCGTCCACGGCCGGGAGGAACTTGAAGTAGAAGTCGGTCTTCCGCGACGGCTCGGGCGGCGGCAGCGGCCCGCTCACCGCGCCGCGCACCTCGACGAAGGCGATGCCGTGCCGGGCCATCGACGCGCGGACGACGAGACCGTCCCGTTCCACCGTCACCTCGCCGAGTTTCTTGGGCTCGCCGAAGACCTCGCGGCCGCCGGTGAGGGCCCGCTCGTGGGTCATCGGCATGACGAGCGGGTACCAGCCCTCGACACCGTCGTGGGCGGCGGCGACCGCGAACGAGCCCGCGCCGAGGGGATATCCGGGCAGGTCGACCTTGCTGATGCCGACCCGGACCAGGGGGCGTCCGCTCGGTTTGAGCGGGGGCGGCAGCACCGCCGCCACCGCGTCCGGATCGGTCTCCCAGAGGGCCACCACACCGGTGGACCAGATGTCGGGGAGTTTCGCGCTCGCGGTGCGCGCGGCCGTGACCTCCGCCTCGGTCCGCGCGCCGTACCGTACGCGTGCCATACGCCGTACCGCCCTTCTCGGGGCCGTCAACCGACGGGCGGCACGGTCGCACCGGCCGGTGAAAAGGTCCATAGGCGCGCACGTGGACATTTGCGGCAAGGCCCGAACCTCCGGGAGGGGACTGTCAGTCGTGGCCCGTATCCTCAGTGACCATGCTCGAAGACCTCACGACGGCGGCGTCCTCCCCCACCCTGTGGCCGGCCGCGTATCCCCAGGGATACGCGGTCGTTGACGTGGAGACCACGGGCCTGGCCCGGGACGACCGGATAGTCTCCGCCGCCGTCTACCGGCTGGACGCGCGCGGCGAGGTCGAGGACCACTGGTACACGCTGGTCAATCCGGAGCGCGATCCGGGTCCGGTGTGGATCCACGGTCTGACGAGCGAGGTGCTCGAGGGCGCGCCGCTCTTCGCGGACATCGCCGAGGAGTTCGCGGCCCGGCTGGAGGGGCGGGTGCTGGTCGCGCACAACGCCGTCTTCGACTGGCAGATGATCGCCCGGGAGTACGCGCGCGCGGAGCGCGAGGCCCCGGTGCGGCAGCGGCTGTGCACGATCGCGCTCGCCAAGGAGCTGGCCCTGCCGCTGCCCAACCACAAGCTGGAGTCGCTGGCGGCCCACTTCGGTGTCGTGCAGCGGCGCGCGCACCACGCGCTGGACGACGCGCGCGTGCTGGCGGAGGCGTTCCGGCCGAGTCTGCGGGCCGCGGCGGAGGGCGGGGTACGGCTGCCGCTGCTGGAGTGCCGGCCGCTGACGGAGTGGCAGGACCGGCCCGCGCCCCGGATCGGCCGCCAGGCGGGCGGCGGCGGGGGCTACGGCGGCTACCCGTCCGGCAGCTGGCGCCAGTCCCGCAAGCGGCCCGCGTGCCCCTATCCCAACCCGGGGCGGTACGAAGAGGGCAAACGTCTCAAGCAGGGCATGCGGGTCGCGTTCTCGGGGGACACCTCGGTCGACCGCGAGCTGCTGGAGGACCGGGCGACCGAGGCGGGGCTGCACGTCGCGACCAGCCTGTCCCGGCTGACCAGCCTGCTGGTCACCAATGATCCCGACTCGGGCACGTCGAAAACGGCCAAGGCGCGGCAGTACGGGACGCCGGTCGTCGACGAGGCCGCCTTCGGGCAGCTCCTCGCGGACGTGGAGCCCGCGTCGGAGCAGTGACCGTACGGATGGGTGATTGCCGGGCGACTCGCCCGGCGCCCGCTCGCCCGGGCGACGGCGACGGCTCACCCTGTGGCGCATGGCGAGATGTGAAGTTTGCGGAAATGACTACGGCATGACCTTCGAGGTGCACGCCCAGGGCGCGGTGCACGTCTTCGACTGCTTCTCCTGCGCGATCCACCGCATGGCGCCCCTCTGCGAACACTGCCGGGTCCAGATCATCGGCCAGGGCGTCGAGGTCGAGGGCCAGTGGTACTGCGGCGCCCACTGCGCGCGCGCCGAGGGGAAGGTGGGCATCGTCGACAAGGTGTGACCGGTACCCGCCCGAATGCGCCCCACGACCGAGTTGTACGGTCGTGGGGTGCACAGCTACCGCTTCCTGCTCACCCGCCAGTGGGTGATCCTCACCCTGATCGCCCTGCTTCTGATCCCCACGATGATCTGGCTGGGCTTCTGGCAGCAGCACCGGTACGAGATGCGCAGCGCCCGCAACCAGCAGGTCGCCGACGCGCTGGCGGCCAAGGCCGTGCCGGTGGAGAAGCTGACCTCCCCGGGGCATGCCGTCACCCGCGCCGACAAGTACCGCACCGTCACCGCGACCGGCACCTTCGACACGGCGCACGAGGTCGTCGTCCGGCGCCGCGTCAACGCCGACGACGAGGTCGGCTTCCATGTCCTCACCCCGTTCGTCCTGACGGACGGCAAGGTGGTGCTGGTCAACCGCGGCTGGATCCCCGCCGACGGAGCGCAGACCGCCTTCCCCAAGATCCCCGCGCCGCCCGGCGGCCGGATCACCGTCACCGGCCGGCTGATGGCCGACGAGACGACGGCGGCCAGCGGCATCAAGGACGTCAAGGGGCTGCCGGACCGGCAGATCATGCTGATCAACAGCGAGCGGGAGGCCCAGCGGCTCGGCGCCCGGGTGCTCGGCGGCTACATCCAGCAGACGGCTCCGGAGCCGAAGGGCGACACCCCCGAGCAGATCTCCGACCCCGGCAAGGAAGACGCCCCGCTGAACTACGCGTACATGATCCAGTGGTGGCTGTTCGCCGCGGGCGTCCCGTACGGCTGGTTCGTCCTGGCCCGCCGCGAGGCCCGCGACCGGGCGAAGGCGGCCGAGCAGCCGAGCGAGGAGCCGGCGACCGCCGCGGTGTGAACCCTCATGTGCCCGGCCGCTCACGCCAGTAGCGGAAGGTGCGCTCCGGCTCGGGCAGCAGGTCCCAGGGCTCGGGTGTCATGTAGCGGCCGAGACGTCTGAAGACGGGTGCGGCCTCGGCCGGGCCGTGGGTCCGGGTCAGGGCGAAGGCGAGGATGTTCAGGTCGGCGACGGCCTCGGCGTGCGACGCGGTGCCGGCCCGGAACCAGCCGGTCAGGGCCGCCTCCACCTCCTCGGCGGCCATGGGTTCGTGCCAGTGTCCGTCGGCCCCCAGCGGCATCCGCCGCTGCCGGTGGGCGACGAGTTCCACACGGGCCGCGACGGGGAGCAGGGCGAGCGGTGAGCCGTACGGCGCGCGGGCCGCGACCTGCCGGGCGAAGTCCAGCATGCCGGCGACGGTGCCGTGCCCGCGCGGGGACAGATAGCGCAGCATCCGGTGGTAGGCGGCCCGCTGCCACGGGGCCCGGTCGACGGCCTCCGTCCACACGGGCGCCGCGTCCCGGACCGGGACGGCGAACCCCTGCATCAGCTCCAGCAGCGCCAGCCACGGCGCCGGGTCCCCGGGGCACGCCCCGGCGGCGCGCAGACACGCCCGCTCGGCCTCCCGGGCGGCGTCCCGCCCCGCGGACGGGGCCCGCGCCGACAGCGCGCAGGCCCGCAGCACCAGGGCGTCGCCGTCCCCGGGCCGGTCGGCGGACCAGCGTTCGGACACCGCGGGCGGCAGGTGCCGCGCCAGTACGGACAGCCGGTGCGCCCGGCGGTCCCAGTCCTCCCCCGTGTCCCGCAGCAGCCGGGCGACCGGCTCCCAGAGGGGCCGGGTACGGCCGACGCCGAGCCCGTGGAACGGCTGCGCCGTACGGAGTCGGCCAGCGTCCGGTGGAGGGCGTGGTCGTCGAGTTCGGGGCGGATCACCAGGGCGGGGCGGCGTCTGAGCATCTCGGTCCCGGTGGGGTAGGGCGTGGGACGGGCGGCGCGCCCGCCCCACGGCGTCGGTGCGCGCGTCAGCAGCAGCGGCCCTGCGGATGTGTCTCCCGGTGCCGCGTGCGCAGCACCTCGTACTCCCGGCGGGTCGGTACCGGCGCGAGCGGCTCCCGGCGCAGGTGGCGTTCGCGGTAGCGGTCGTACTCGGCCTCCCCGGTCAGCTCGCGCAGGTACCAGCGCACGGCCCGCGCCCACCGCCGGACGTTCACGAGCGGGCTCCGACCAGGGGCTCACCGGCCTGCTCGGGCACGTCGATGCGGGACTCGACGTACGGCGCCTCGGTGGTCGGCAGCGCCCCCGGCGCGCGGACCGCCCGGACGCACACCACCGCGGCGTTGACGATGACGACCGCGACCAGCAGCAGGAACAGTGCGATCAGGACGCCGTCGACGGTGGAGTTGGTGACCACGGTGTGCATCTCGTCGAGGTTCTTGGCGGGCGGCAGGACCTGCCCGGCGTCGATGGCGTCGGCGTACCGCGCGCGCTGGGCGAAGAAGCCCACGCGGGGGTCGGCGGAGAAGATCTTCTGCCAGCCGGCGGTGAAGGTGACCGCTACCACCCAGGCCAGCGGGATGCCGGTGACCCAGGCCCAGCGCAGCCGCCCGGACTTGACGAGGACGGTCGTGCAGACGGTGAGGGCGATGGCGGCGAGGAGCTGGTTGGCGATGCCGAAGAGCGGGAAGAGCTGGTTGATCCCGCCGAGCGGGTCGGTGGCGCCGGAGTGGAGGAAGTAGCCCCAGGCGGCCACGACGAGTCCGCTGCACAGCCAGATGCCGGGCTTCCAGTTGACCCGGCCGACCGGCTTCCACACATTGCCTAGCATGTCCTGGAGCATGAAGCGGCCGACCCGGGTGCCCGCGTCGACGGTCGTCAGGATGAACAGCGCCTCGAACATGATCGCGAAGTGGTACCAGAAGGCCTTCATCGCGGTCCCGCCGAAGACCCCGGAGAAGATCTCCGACATGCCGACCGCGAGGGTGGGCGCACCGCCGGAGCGGGCGATCAGCGTCTGCTCCTCGACGGCTTCGGCGGCATGGGTCAGCTGGTCGGGGGTGATGGTGAAGCCGAGGCCCGCCACCGCGTGCGAGGCCGACTCGGCGGTCGTCCCGAGCAGGCCGGCGGGCGCGTTCATCGCGTAGTACAGGCCCGGCTCCAGGGTCGCGGCGGCGATCAGCGCCATGATCGCGACGAACGACTCCATCAGCATGGCGCCGTAGCCGATCATCCGGACCTGGGACTCCTTCTGGATGAGCTTCGGAGTCGTCCCGGAGGCGACCAGGGCGTGGAAGCCGGACAGCGCGCCGCAGGCGATGGTGATGAACAGGAACGGGAACAGCGAGCCCGCGAAGACCGGGCCCGCACCCGACCCCGCGAACTCGCTGACCGCGTCCGCGCGCAGCACGGGCGCGGCGGCCACGACACCGACCGCGAGCAGCGCGATGGTGCCGATCTTCATGAAGGTGGAGAGGTAGTCGCGGGGCGCCAGCAGCATCCACACCGGCAGGACGGAGGCGACGAAGCCGTAGCCGATCAGGCAGAAGACCAGCGTCGTCGGGCTCAGCGTGAACGCGCCGGCCAGCGAGGAGTCCTGCACCCAGCTGCCGCCGACGATGGCGAGCACCAGCAGCGCGACCCCGATGAAGCTGGCCTCGACCACTCGGCCGGGCCGGAAACGGTGCAGCCAGAAGCCCATGAAGAGGGCGATCGGGATGGTCATGGCGACGGAGAAGGTGCCCCACGGGGAGTGGGCGAGGGCATTGACCACCACCAGGGCCAGCACCCCGAGCAGGATGATCATGATGGCGAAGACCGCGACCAGCGCCGCGGCGCCGCCCGCCCGGCCGATCTCGTCACGGGCCAGCTGCCCCAGCGACTTGCCGTCCCGCCGCATGGACAGGAACAGCACCACCATGTCCTGCACCGCCCCGGCGAAGATCACTCCGGCGACGATCCAGAGCGTGCCGGGCAGATATCCCATCTGGGCCGCGAGCACCGGTCCCACCAGCGGGCCGGCACCGGCGATCGCGGCGAAGTGGTGGCCGAGGAGCACCCGGCGGTCGGTGGGCTGGAAGTCGACGCCGTCCTCCAGGCGCTCGGCGGGGGTGGCACGCCGGTCGTCCGGCTTCAGCACGCGGCGGGCGATGAAGCGGGAGTAGAAGCGGTAGGCGATGGCGTACGAGCCGAGCGCGGCCACCACCAGCCAGACCGCGGAGACCTGCTCCCCGCGGGCCAGCGCGAGGACGCCCCAGGCGACGGCGCCCAGCAGGGAGACGACGCTCCACAGCAGGACCGAACGCAGGGGCATACGGGATCTTTCCGGCACCTCTGAGGCGGTTTCGGGCATGGCTGACACAGACATGGCGGCTCCTCACCTGGGCGATGGTGTGGCACACCCCGTGACACGAGGAGTGCGGCGACCGGCGACGGCGGCCCTCCCGCTCGCCATCGGTCTGTGCAAGAGTTGCCCACCCGCCGGAATGGGTTGACAGCGAATTTCCAGGAGATTTCCCGCCGATTCCCTGTCCTCCGTTCCGGGCGCTCGCGCAACTCTCCCGCGAGGGCACAGGCACACCAAGGACGGTGACCCATGGCCGGGACAGCCATGACCGCGACGTTCCTCGCCGTGATCGGCGGGGCGTCGCTGCTCACCGTGACCGCGCGCCGGCTGCGCCCGAACGACCGGCTGCCCTCCCTGGAGGGCTGGGCGCTGGCCGACCGGAGCCTCGGCCCCGTGTGGACCTGGTTCCTGCTGGGCGGCACGATCTTCACCGCGTACACCTTCACCGCCGTCCCGGGCCTCGCCTACGGCAACGGCGCACCCGCCTTCTTCGCGGTGCCGTACACCGTGATCGTCTGCCCGCTGGCCTTCGTACTGCTCAGCCGCCTGTGGACGGTGGCCCGCCGGCACGGCTACGTCACCGCCGCGGACTTCGTGCGCGGCCGGTACGGTTCGCCGCTCCTGGCGCTGGTGGTCGCGCTGACCGGGATCCTGGCCACGATGCCGTACCTGGCGCTGCAGCTGCTGGGCATCCGCGCGGTGCTGACCGCGGGGGGCGTGTACCCGCGGGGCGCGGCCGGCGACCTGGCGATGGTGGCGCTGTTCGCGGGGCTCGCGGTGGCGACGTACCGGCACGGGCTGCGGGCGCCCACCGTGATCTCCGCGCTCAAGGCGGTCGCCGTGTTCGTCTCGCTGACCGCCGTCACCTGGCTGGTGCTCGCCCGGCTCGGCGGCCCCGGCCCGGTCTTCGACGGCGCGGCCCGGCGGCTCGGCGGCCCCGACCCGGCCCACTCCCCCCTGCTCCTGACCCCCGCGCAGCAGCCCGCCTACGCCACCCTCGCCCTGGGCTCCGCGCTGGCCCTGCTGATGTACCCGCACGTGCTCACCGCCGGTTTCGCCGCCGACGGCCCGCGCACCCTGCGCAAGGCGGCCGTGGCCCTGCCCGCCTGGACCGGGCTGCTCGCGCTCTTCGGCTTTCTCGGGATCGCGGCGCTCGCGACGGGGGTGCGGGCGCCCAGGGGCGGTGCGGAGGCCGCCGTACCGATGCTGGTGGACCGGCTGATGCCGGGGCCGCTGGCCGGGCTGGTGTTCGGCGCCATCACCGTCGGGGCGCTGGTCCCGGCCGCCGTGATGTCGATCGCCGCCGCCACCAGCTTCGTACGGAACGTCTACGTCGAGTACGTCCACCCGACCGCCACGCCCAAGCGGCAGGTGCGCATCGCCAAGGCGGTGTCGCTCACCGCCAAGGTCGGCGCGGTGGCCTTCGTGTTCGGGCTGCGCGACCAGGACGCCGTCAATCTCCAGCTGCTCGGCGGCGTCTGGATTTTGCAGGTCTTCCCGGCGGTGGCCGTGGGCCTGTACACCGGGCGGCTGCATCCACGGGCGCTGCTCGCCGGCTGGGGCGTGGGGATGGCGGCCGGGACCTTCCTGGTGGTGCGGGAGGGGTTCTCGTCCATCGTGACCCTGGGATTCGGACCGCTGGAGGTCTACGCCGGGCTCGCGGCCCTGCTGCTCAACCTGATCGTCGCCGTGGCCGGGACCGCGGCCCTCGAACGCCTCGGCGTCCCGCGCGGCGCCGACCTCACCGACCTGCCGTCGCGCCTGACCACCGGGCGGCGCCCCGAGACGGAAGCGAACAACCCGTGAGACGCAGACAGAACGCCCCCGTCACACCGGCCCCCGTCACACCGGCCCCCGTGCCACGGCCCGCCGCCCCGGCCGAACCCCTCACCCCGGTGGCGAGCGACCCGGAGGACCTGGCCCGCGAGGCCGGCCTGGCCCGGCTGTTCGAGCTGCACTACGCCTCGATGCTGCGCCTCGCCGTGCTGCTCGGCGCCGACGACCCGGAGAACGTGGTGGCCGAGGCCTACTACCAGATCTACCGGAAGTGGCGGCGGCTCAGGGACACCGAGGCGGCGGAGGCCTATCTGCGCTCCACCGTCTGCAATCTGACCCGGATGCGGATACGCCACCTCCAGGTGGCCCGCCGGCACGAGGAGAGCCCGCGGGACGAGGCGGTCGCCTCCGCCGAGAGCGCCGCACTCCTCCAGGACGACCAGCGCGTGCTGATCACCGCGCTCCAGCGGCTGCCGGCCCGGCAGCGCGAGGCGCTGGTGCTGCGGCACTGGCTCGGGCTGAAGGAGGGCGAGATCGCCGCGGCGATGGGGATCTCCTGCGGATCCGTCAAGACGCACACGGCGCGCGGCCTCGCCGCCCTGACCCAGGCGATGGAGGCCCGGCGATGAACGACACCACTGGGAACCGGACCGAACGGGAGCTGCGGGAGGCCCTCGCCGCGCTGGCGGACGGGGTCCGGGCCGCCCCCGACGCCTATCGCACGGCCCGCGGCGAGTGGCTGCGCCGCGAGCGCCGGCGGCGGCTCGTGCTCGCCGTGCTGATCGCGGTGGTCTTCGCCCTGGCCACGCTGATCGGCCTGTGGGTGCTGAACCAGGCCCCCTCGGACCCGGGCGTGATCTTCTCGGGCACCGGGTCGGCGACCGCGAGCGGTCACCTGCCCGGCCCAGCCGGCTGATTGCGGCACCGGCCCACCGGGAATCCGGAAACCCGTGCACCCGCGCATCGAGGACTACGCCCTGATCGGCGACGAGCAGACCGCCGCGCTGATCGGCCGGGACGGCTCCGTCGACTGGCTGTGCCTGCCCCGCTTCGACTCCGCCGCCTGCTTCGCCAAGCTCCTGGGAGACGAGGACAACGGCCACTGGAGGATCGCGCCCAAGGGCGCCGACGTCTGCACCCGCCGCGCCTACCGCCCGGACACCCTCGTCCTGGACACCGAGTGGGACACCCCGGAGGGGTCCATCCGCGTCACCGACCTGATGCCGCAGCGCGACCGCGCCCCCGACGTCGTCCGCATCGTCGAGGGCGTCAGCGGCCGGGTCACCGTGCGCAGCACCCTCCGTATCCGCTTCGACTACGGCTCGGTCGTGCCGTGGATGCGCAGGGCCGGCGGTCACCGGGTGGCCGTCGCGGGTCCGGACGCGGTGTGGCTGCGCAGCGAACCGCCGGTGCGCACCTGGGGCGAGGACTTCGGCACGCACTCGGAGTTCACCCTCGCGGAGGGCGAGCGGGTCGCCTTCGTGCTCACCTGGCACCCCTCGCACCACCGGCGCCCCCCGCTCGTCGACCCCTACGACTCCCTGCGCGCCAGCGTCACCGACTGGCGGCGCTGGACGTCCCGCTGCCGCTACAACGGGCCGTACCGGGACGCGGTCGTGCGCTCCCTGATCACCCTCAAGGCCCTCACCTACGCGCCGACCGGCGGCATCGTCGCCGCGGCCACCACCTCGCTCCCCGAGGAACTGGGCGGCGTCCGCAACTGGGACTACCGCTACTGCTGGCTGCGCGACTCCACCCTCACCCTCGGCGCCCTGCTGGCCGCGGGCTACCTCAAGGAGGCGGAGGCCTGGCGCGACTGGCTGGTGCGCGCGGTCGCGGGCGACCCGGCGGATCTGCAGATCATGTACGGCCTGGCGGGCGAGCGCCGGCTGCCCGAGTTCGAGCTGCCGTGGCTGTCCGGCTTCGCGGGCTCGGCGCCGGTACGGATCGGCAACGAGGCGGTCAGGCAGCTGCAGCTGGACGTGTACGGCGAGGTCATCGACTCGCTGACGCTGGCCCGGCGTGCGGGCATGTCCCCGCTGCCGCACATGTGGTCACTGCAGGTCGTGCTGCTGGAGTTCCTGCGCTCGGCGTGGCGGCAGCCGGACGAGGGCCTGTGGGAGGTGCGCGGCGGGCGGCGGCAGTTCGTGCACTCCAAGGTGATGGTGTGGGTGGCCGCCGACCGTGCCGTGCGCACGCTGGAGGAGCACCCGGAGCTGCACGGCGACCTGGAAGGCTGGCGCACGTTGCGCGACGAGGTGCACCGGGAGGTGTGCGAGAACGGCTACGACCCCGTGCGGAAGACCTTCACGCAGTCCTACGGCTCCCGCGAACTCGACGCGGCCGTGCTGCTCATCCCACGCGTCGGCTTCCTGCCACCGGACGATCCACGGGTGGTCGGCACCGTCGACGCCGTCCGCGCCGAGCTCGGCCACGACGGCTTCGTGCGCCGCTACGACACCGATGACACGGCCGTCGACGGGATGCCCGGCGGGGAGGGCGCCTTCCTGGCGTGCTCCTTCTGGCTCGCGGACGCCCTGCACATGACGGGCCGGACGACGGAGGCCCGGGAGCTGTTCGAACGGCTGGTGGCCCTCACCAACGACGTGGGGCTGCTGTCCGAGGAGTACGACCCGGTGGCCGGCCGCCAGCTGGGGAACTTCCCGCAGGCGTTCAGCCACATCGGCCTGGTGAACACCGCCCTCGCCCTGTTCGGGGCCGACGGGGCAGGATAGGAGCCATGGATCTTGGACTGAAGGACCGGGTGTACGTCGTCACCGGGGCCACGCGCGGGCTGGGCAACGCCGCCGCGCGCGAGCTCGTCGCCGACGGGGCGAAGGTGGTCGTCACGGGACGGGACGAGCGGCGGGTCGCCGACGCGGCGGCCGAGCTGGGCCCGAACGCCGCCGGGGTGGCCGTCGACAACGCCGACCCGGAGGCCGCGGCTCGGCTGATCACGGCCGCCCGTGAGCGCTTCGGCGGCTTCGACGGCGTCCTGATCAGCGTCGGCGGGCCGGCGCCGGGGTTCGTCGCCGACAACAGCGACGAGCAGTGGCGGGACGCGTTCGAGTCGGTGTTCCTCGGTGCGGTCCGGGTCGCTCGCGCTGCGGCGGCGGAGCTGGAGTCGGGCGGGGTCATCGGGTTCGTGCTGTCCGCGTCGGTGCACGAGCCGATTCCGGGGCTGACCGTTTCGAACGGGCTGCGGCCCGGGCTCGCCGGGTTCGCCAAGTCGATCGCGGACGAGCTGGGGCCGCGCGGGATTCGGGTCGTGGGGCTGCTTCCGTCACGCATCGACACGGATCGCGTGCGCGAGCTGGACGGCTTGTCCGCCGATCCGGAGGCCACTCGGGCCGCCAACGAGTCCCGGATTCCGCTGCGGCGGTACGGGGCGCCCGAGGAGTTCGGGCGGGTGGCCGCGTTTCTGCTGTCGCCGGCCGCGTCCTATCTGACGGGGATCATGGTGCCGGTGGATGGCGGGATGCGGCACGGGTTCTGATGGTGCCCGGTGATCCGCGGGTGGGCTTCAGGCCGGCGCTACGGGACCAGCCGGCCGTGGCCGTCCCGGTGACGGCGGTCGGCTGATCCCGTACGGCTCATTCGCCCGCGCCGGCCAGGTCCCTGAGGCGCCGAGCCTGGGCCTGGCGCTCCGCGGCACGCTGTTCGTCGTAGGTGCGTCCGGCCGCTCCGCGCAGCAGGGCCTTCGTCTCGACGACGGCGTCGCGGGGCGCGGCGAGGAGGGCCGCCGTGAAGTCGCGGACCGTGCCGTCGAGTTCCCCGACCGGTACCGCGATACTGGCCAGCCCGGAGTTCACCGCCTCCTCGGCCTGCACGAACCGCCCGGTCACGCAGATCTCCAACGCGCGGGCGTATCCGACCAGTTCCACCAGTGGGTGCGTCCCCGTCAGGTCGGGCACGATCCCGAGAGCGGCCTCGCGCATGGCGAACTGCACGTCGTGCGCGACGACGCGCAGGTCACAGGCGAGGGCCAGTTGGAAGCCGGCACCGATGGCGTGCCCCTGTACGGCGGCGACGGACACGATGTCGTTCCGCCGCCACCAGGTGAACGCTTCCTGGTAGCCGGCGATGGTCGCGTCGAGCTCGGCGTCGTCACGGCGCGCGAGGTCGACGAAGGTCGGTTCGCCCTCGATCCCCTCGGGCGTGAACATCTGCCGGTCCAGCCCCGCGGAGAAGGACTTGCCCTCACCGCGCAGCACGACCACCCGGACGGAGCCCGGCAGCAGCCGCCCGGCCTGGGCCAGCGCCCGCCACAGAGCGGGGCTCTGCACGTTGCGCTTGGCCGGGTTGGTCAGCGTCACCGTGGCGAGCGCGTCGTCGACGGTGAGCCGTACGCCGTCCTGGTCGAGCAGGGGAGCGGGGTCCTTCTCGGGCGAAGCCATGGGGAGCCTCCGATGCGTGCGGTCAGCTAAGTGACTGCACAGTAACCACCCGGCCGATCACCCGACCGACCGGGTGGCCACCATCGAAGCCGATGGCCGCCCGGATCAGGACGATGCGGCTTTTTTGCCCCTGGTCGCTCCGCCACGCCCACGGAGCGTGACGCCCGACTCACTGAGCATCCGGTGCACGAAGCCATACGAGCGGCCGGTCTCCTCGGCCAGCGCCCGGATGCTCGCACCGGAGTCGTACTTCTTCTTCAGGTCTGCCGCGAGCTTGTCGCGCGCGGCGCCGGTCACCCGGCTGCCCTTCTTCAGAGTCTCGGCCACCCGTGCCTCCTCATGGGAAGTGCGCTCTGGTCTCCTCATGATCACCCCTCCGGGGCCCGATGGCCACCCATTCGGCAAGGTCCGTGAGACACGGTTTTGACGACAGGAGTGCATCCCCACAAGCGGAATCGACGATTCCAGACGATCGCGGTCGTACGGCCGAACGGGTTGTTTCGCGAAGTGCCAGGTCAGAGACGCGAAGCGGCCGATCCCTCGATGACGAAGGGATCGGCCGCGAAATCGATGTAGGACACACTCCGATACGAGGAGATCTCACACAGATGATGGATCACGGATCGGCCGAATGATCCATACTCAGTGGATCACTCATTCGATCAAGCCAGGGCGACGAGATCCGCGTAGTCCGAGCCCCACAGGTCCTCGACGCCGTCCGGCAGCAGGATGATCCGCTCCGGCTGGAGCGCCTCGACGGCGCCCTCGTCGTGGGTGACCAGCACCACGGCCCCCTTGTAGGTGCGCAGCGCGCCGAGGATCTCCTCACGGCTGGCCGGGTCGAGGTTGTTGGTCGGCTCGTCCAGCAGCAGCACGTTCGCCGAGGACACCACCAGGGTCGCGAGGGCCAGCCGGGTCTTCTCGCCGCCGGAGAGCACACCGGCCGGCTTGTCGACGTCGTCGCCGGAGAAGAGGAAGGAGCCCAGCACCTTGCGGACCTCGACGAGGTCCATGTCGGGGGCGGCCGAGCGCATGTTCTCCAGGACCGTCCGGTCGGCGTCCAGGGTCTCGTGCTCCTGGGCGTAGTACCCGAGCTTGAGGCCGTGGCCGGGGACGACCGCGCCGGTGTCCGGCTGCTCGACGCCTCCGAGGAGCCGCAGCAGGGTGGTCTTGCCCGCGCCGTTGAGGCCGAGGATGACGACCCGGGAGCCCTTGTCGATGGCGAGGTCGACGTCGGTGAAGATCTCCAGCGAGCCGTACGACTTCGACAGGCCCTCCGCCATCAGCGGGGTCTTGCCGCAGGGCGCGGGCTCCGGGAAGCGGAGCTTGGCGACCTTGTCGGACTGCCGGACCGCCTCCAGGCCGGACAGCAGCTTGTCCGCGCGGCGGGCCATGTTCTGCGCGGCGACCGTCTTGGTGGCCTTGGCGCGCATCTTGTCGGCCTGCGAATGCAGTGCGGCGGCCTTCTTCTCGGCGTTGGCCCGCTCCCGCTTGCGGCGCTTCTCGTCGGCCTCGCGCTGCTGCTGGTAGAGCTTCCAGCCCATGTTGTAGACGTCGATCTGGGAGCGGTTGGCGTCCAGGTAGAACACCTTGTTGACGACCGTCTCGACCAGGTCGACGTCGTGGGAGATCACGATGAAGCCGCCGCGGTAGGTCCTGAGGTAGTCGCGCAGCCAGGTGATCGAGTCGGCGTCGAGGTGGTTGGTCGGCTCGTCGAGCAGCAGGGTGTCCGCGTCGGAGAACAGGATCCGGGCCAGCTCGACACGTCGGCGCTGACCGCCGGAGAGCGTGTGCAGCGGCTGCCCGAGCACCCGGTCGGGCAGGTTGAGCGCGGCGGCGATGGTGGCGGCCTCGGCCTCGGCGGCGTACCCGCCCTTGGTGAGGAACTCGGTCTCCTGGCGCTCGTACTGCTTCAGGGCCTTCTCGCGGGTCGCGCCCTGGCCGCCCGCGATCCGCTGCTCGTTCTCGCGCATCTTGCGGAGCAGGACGTCCAGACCGCGCGCGGAGAGGATGCGGTCGCGGGCGAGGACGTCGAGGTCGCCGGTGCGGGGGTCCTGCGGGAGGTAGCCGACCTCCCCGGAGCGGGTGATGGTGCCGGCGGCGGGGATGCCCTCGCCGGCGAGGCACTTGGTGAGGGTGGTCTTGCCGGCGCCGTTGCGGCCGACCAGGCCGATGCGGTCGCCCTTGGCGACACGGAAGTTGGCGTTCTCGAGGAGGATGCGGGCACCGGCGCGCAGCTCGATACCGGAGGCGGAGATCACGGACAGACTCCAGAGCGGAGGTGGGAGGCGGGTGGGCGGCTGAGGACGTTCCCGCCGTCTAATGCGCGAGGAGAATGGCCATGGGCCAAGTCTAACGGTGCGATGCAAGCACTTTTTCTGCGTACGGGCGTTCGAGACGCCGTCGGGCGGGGGCCGCGTCGCCGAAGGGCACGCGGTGCGGGACGATCCGGCCCAGGTCGTCGACGGCGACGAGCTGCCCGGTCCAGTCGTCCCCGGCGCAGGGCTGGGCGACGAGCAGGGCCCGGCCGTGACGTACGGCACGCTCGGGCCGGAACGCGCATCCCGCGCGCGCGGGCAGCACCCAGCGCAGGTCGCCGTCGGCGGTGCGGTACGCGGCGATGCGGCGCGGGGTGACGACGGCGAGGATGCCCCGGGCGAGGGGGCGCAGGACGCCGGTGCCGCCCTGGGCCGGGAGCCAGTCGGCGGCCTCCGGCAGGGCGCGGTGCCAGCGCACGGAGCGGCCGTCGGTGTCCGTGACGAGCCCGTCGTCCCAGACCGCCAGCGCGTGCCCGCGCGCGGCCAGCACGGACACCGGCCGTCGCCCCTCGCGCGCGTAGCGCCAGCGGAGCTCGCCGGTCACCGGGTCGTAGGCCTCCACGGCCGTGCCACGGGCGCGCGGCGCCGCGTCCCGCTCCGCGTGCGCGCGGACGGTGAGGTGGTCCCCGTAGGGGGCCGGGCGGATCCGGTGGACCGCGGCGAGGAGGAGGACCGCGAGGAGGGCGGCGGCGGTCGGGGCGAGGAGACGGGCGCGGGGTGTCGCCCGGTCCGGCAGAACGGCCACCACGACCCCTTCGGCACCGGCGTCCCATGGATCAGACGCAGAGCGTAGCCGCGTGGCGGGTGCCAGACTGAACGACAAGCCGATTACACGGCTTTCCGACCCCGCGGCACGAACGCACACCGGCACGAACGCACATCGGCATGAACACACGAGGGAGTGGTGGGCATGGCTGGCACGGGCGCACGGCCGAGCGTCTATCCGACGCTGCTGTACGCGGACGCGAAGGCGGCGATCAAACAGCTCACGGAGGCCTTCGGCTTCACCGAGCTGTCGGTCTACGAGTCCGAGGACGGCACGGTGCTGCACGCCGAGCTGGTGCAGGGGCACGGCGCGGTGATGCTCGGCTCCAAGGGCCGGGACGGCGTCTTCGCGGAGGCGATGGGCGAAGCGGGCCCGACGGGTGTGTACGTCGTGGTGGACGACGTCGACGCACACCACCAGCGGGCCGTGGAGCACGGCGCGGAGATCCTGCTGCCCCCGACCGACCAGCCCTACGGCTCGCGGGACTACATGGCCCGGGACACCGAGGGCAACATCTGGAGCTTCGGCACGTACGCCCCCGAGATAGGGAACTGACCCACCGGGCCGGGCGGGCCCTATCCCCCGGTGTGCACCTGGAAGGCGGCCCGGCGGACCGCCTTGGCCAGCGCCGGGTCGGGGTGCGCGGCGGCGAGCGCGACCAGGACCTGCACGGTGCGCGGGTGGCCGACCGCGCGGACCTCGTCCAGCAGCTGGGGGACGGTGGGCTGCACCGCGGACTCCAGGTGCCGTACCAGCATCGGCGCCTCGCCGTGGTCGGCGACGGCGGCGGCGGTGTCCACCCACAGCCAGGTGGCCTCCTGCCGGGTGAGGACCTCGTGGGCGTCCTCCGGGTCGGCGCCGTCGTGCTCGGCGAGCCACAGCAGGGCGTAGGGCCGGAGCGTCGGCTCGTCGACGACGGCGTGCACATCGGGCTCGGCGGGGGCGCCGACGACGCGCAGCGCCTCGAAGGCGAGGCCGCGCAGCAGGGCGTCCTCGCCTCGGGCGGCGTCGATGAGCTGGGTGACGGCGCTGCCGACGGGGCGGGCGGCGAGCCAGGCGCGGTACTCGGCGCGGGCCGCGTTGGGACGGAGTTGGGCGCAGCCGCGCAGCATGTCCTCGGCGCCCTGCTCGATGTTCCCGGCGGGGCTCTGCGCGGCCACGCAGATCTGCTCCAGCTTGACCCAGACCGCCCAGCTGCCCAGCGGGGTGAGCGTGGCCTGGCCGTCGCCGTAGGTGAGGGCGCCGACAGAGGCGAGGGCGTGCAGCGCCCAGTCGAGCAGGGGGGCGAGGTCGGGCGCGGGTTCCGCCGGGTCGGTGCCGGCAGCGGGCGCGGCGCTGGTGGGGGCCGCGGGATCGGGCTCGTAGGTGACCTCGCAGCGCTCGGTGCGCAGTTCGGTGACCCGCTGCTGGAGCAGGTCGAGGAGCTGCTCGACCGGGACGGGGCCGGCGGACAGCTGGAGGAAGGAGAGCACCTGGGGCATGGCCGAGACGACCTCGGCGACGGCGGCGGGCTCGGGGTCCGCGGGCTCGGGGTAGGCGAGCGACCAGGCGTCGAAGAGGGCCACCCAGCCGCGCAGGACGGCGCTGTCGTCGCGGTCCCAGGCGCGCAGCCGCCAGCCGGGGCGCGCGCTGTCGCCGTGCACCTCGACGAGCCCGGCGAGGCGGGCGGTGTCCCAGTCGGCACGGATCTGAGCCGCGGTCAGGCCCAGGTCGGCGGCGGCCCGTTCGGCGGTCGACGCGGAGAGGGTGGCCTTGCCGTCGGTGGTGGCGCCGTCGCGGCCGGGGCCGAGGGCGGCGTCGGCCCAGTGGGCGACGCGGGCCGCGTCGGCCAGGCGGATTCGCGCCATTCGCGCCAGCTCGGCGGGGGCGGGCGTGCCCTCCGGCGGGCGCGGTGCTGGGCGGCGCGAGCGCCGCTGGTTCATCGCTCGGGGGGCGGCGGCCAGGGGTCGCGGTCGGACGAGTCGGAGCCTGGAGTCGCGCGGGATACGGGACGTCACGGGTGCAGTCTTCCGGTTGACGGTCCGAAAACCCAAACGGAATGTCACCGGGGGCCGCGGGGGCGGCGGGCGGACGTGGTCCCGCGGGGGCTGGGGAGCGATGTTCAGGCCAGTGGTACGGCCTTAAACGGAACGGCTGGAACCGGGGCGTCCGACTCGCCGTCGGGTCACATCAGCGGCGTCAGGAAGCGGCGCAGCACCTCCTCGTATCCTGCCGGGTCGGCGTTCCACATCGCCCCGTGCGGGGCCTGCGGCACGGTGTGCAGGGCGACCCGGTCGGCGCGCCTGGCGGCGAGGCGGCGGGAGAACTCCCAGGGGGCCACCGCGTCGTCGGGTCCGTGGATCAGGAGGGTGGGCACGGTGAGCCCCGCCGGATCGGCGGTGTCGGCGAGGTGGTCGGGGTGCAGGCCGGCGCGGCCCTGGGCGGCGCGCACGGCGAGCGGCAGCAGGAAGTCCGGCGTGCGCCGGGCGGCGGCCAGGGCGCGCACGGTGGCCTCCCAGTTGAGCACCGGTGAGTCCAGTACGAGACCGGCGATCCGGTCGCGCACGGCGGAGCGCGCGGCGGCGCGCAGGGCCATGGCGGCGCCGGTGGACCAGCCGTGGAGGACGACGCGCCGGGCTCCGTGGCGGAGGGCGTGGCGGATGGCCGCGTCCAGGTCGCGCCACTCGGTCTCGCCTAGGTGGTGCAGGCCGTCCGGCGGGCGGGGGGCGCCGGGGTCGCCGCGGTAGGCGAGGTCGAGCACGGGCAGGCGCCTGCCGTGCAGGAACGCCATGACGTTCATCGGGTGCTCGCGCGTGGTGCCCAGTCCGTGCACGGTGATCACCCAGGTGTCCCGTGCGCCGGGCACGAACCAGGCGGGCAGGTGGCCGAGTTCGCCGGGGACTTCGACGTCGGTGTGGTCGAGGCCGAGGGCGGTGCCCGGCTCGCCGACATGCAGGCCGGGGGTGAGCCAGACCCGGTCGCCGGGTTCGAGCGTGCCGTGGGTGACGCGTTCCAGGCGGCGTACGACGGCGTCGGGGGTGGGTGCGGCGGCCTCCAGGACGGGGCCGACCACGGCGTGCGCGTTCTCACCGGCCAGGCCGTAGGTGCCGGGGCGCAGCGATGCCAGGTCGCGGGTGAGGGTGATCCGGTCCGCGGTCGCGGCGTGCACGGTGAGCCGGGGCTCGGTGGGCAGGGGCCGGCCGGGGGCCGCCTTGAGCGTGGCGTCGCTGGCGATCCGGCCGGCGGCCACACCGGCCACGCCGGCCGCCAGGACCGCGGTGACGGCCGAGGCCGCCGCTGTGACGGTGCGCACGGATCCAGTGTCCCGGCGGAGCCGTTCACCGGCCAGCGGGAGGAGAGATCGAGGTGACATGTCCTCCCGGGTTCCAGCGGGAGGCGCCTTTCAATCCCCGGGGCGGCGCCGGGACGGTGTGCGCGCCGCCGGCCGTCACCTCCGCTGTCCGTACCCGCTCAGCTTCTCCCCCGCCGCCGCCAGTTGCTCCGGGGTCAGCAGGGACGGCGTCAGGCCGGGCACCGAGGACGCCGTCAGCCACAGACGGCACATCCATTCCAGCTGGGCGGCGCGGTCGTAGGCCTGGTCGAGGGTGGCGCCGTGGGTGATCGTGCCGTGGTTCTGGAGGAGGCACCCGGAGCGGTCGGCGAGGGCGCGGAGCATGTTCTCGGCCAACTCCTCGGTGCCGTACGTCGCGTAGGGGGCGACCCGGACGGGACCGCCGAGCGCGCCGGACATGTAGTGGACCGCCGGCAGTTCGGCCACGAGGGTGGACACGGCCGTGGCGTGCACGGCGTGGGTGTGGACGACGGCGTGGGCGTCGGTGGTGCGGTACACGGCGAGGTGCATGGGCAGCTCGCTGGTGGGGACCAGCGTGCCGAGCACCTGCCGTCCGGTGAGGTCGACGCCGGTGACGTCGTGCGGCGTCAGCCGGTCGTAGGGCACGCCCGACGGTGTGACCAGCACGGTGTCGCCGACACGCACCGACACGTTGCCCGAGGTGCCGACGACGAGTTGGTCGGCCACCGTCCTGCGGGCCGTCGCGACCAGCGCCTCCCAGGCTCGCGACTCCCGCTCGCGCACGCCTCTGCTCTCTTCAGCCATGGCGGTGATCCTGCCAGCGGGTTCCCTGACACGGCGTCACGTGGGGGCAGGTTAGGCCGGAATCCATTCCTCCGAAAGAGCGCATAACGCCATAAATCCCCCTCTTTCAGTGATTGGCCGGAGATCATCTGTCATCTAATGATCTTCCGTTATCGTCTGCACGTTTTGTCGTGCACGTTGCCATTCCGGGGGATCCATGGCCCGTGATCACACATCACCGTCCCGTCACCGTGTCCGCCCGCTCGTCGCGGCCGCGGCCGTCCTCGCCGTCGGAGCGACGGCCCTCGCCGGGGTCCAGGCCTCGGCGGCGAGCCTGCCGAGGGGACATGACGTCTCGTCCCACCAGAAGACCGTCGACTGGCAGGTCGCGAAGGCGAAGGGCGCCAGGTTCGTCTACATCAAGGCGACCGAGTCGACCGACTACCGCAATCCCTACTTCACCCAGCAGTACGAAGGCTCGCGCGACGCCGGCCTGGTCCGCGGCGCGTACCACTTCGCCCTGCCCAACGAGTCGCCGGGCGCCGTGCAGGCCGCGTACTTCGTGCGCCACGGCGGCGCCTGGAGCGCGGACGGCTGGACCCTGCCGCCCGCGCTGGACATCGAATACAACCCGTACGACAAGAAGCGCGAGTGCTACGGACTGAGCCGGCCGAGCATGGTGGGCTGGATCCAGGCCTTCAGCGACGAGGTGAGGCGGGAGACCGGCCGCCGTCCGGTGATCTACACCACCACCCACTGGTGGAACACCTGCACCGGCGGCAGCCACGCCTTCGCCGCCGACCACGCGCTGTGGATCGCCCGCCACTCGGGGGATCCGGGGACGCTGCCCGCCGGATGGTCGTCCTGGACCTTCTGGCAGTACGACAACAGCGGCGGCCTGCCGGGTGACCAAAATCTCTTCAACGGCTCCCCCGCCAGGCTGAAGTCGTTCGCCCGGGGCAGCTGACCAAGGGGCGTCCGGGCCGTTCCGCGGCGACGAGCCGAAACGGAACGGCCATTCCCCCCTTCTGACACCATGATGCCCATCCCAGTTCACCTTCCGTTCACCCAGGTTGCCTACGTTCAACCAGCCAATGACGCTCGAACGATTGCCTGGGTAAATGGAAAGCTTCTCGCTGATCCTCGCGATTGTGGTGGTAACCGCACTCGCGTTCGATTTCACGAACGGTTTCCACGACACCGCCAACGCGATGGCCACCACCATCTCGACCGGTGCGCTCAAGCCCAAGGTCGCGGTGGCCATGTCCGCCGCGCTGAACCTTGTAGGCGCCTTCCTCTCCGTGGAGGTCGCCAACACGATCTCCAAGGGTCTCGTCGACGAGACCGGCATCCGTCCCGAGGTCATCTTCGCCGCCCTGGTCGGCGCGATCCTCTGGAACCTGCTGACCTGGCTGGTGGGACTGCCCTCCAGCTCCTCCCACGCCCTCATGGGCGGCCTGATCGGCGCCACCATCGCCTCGGCCGGCACGGGCGCCGTCCACGGCGACGCGCTCGTCACCAAGGTGCTGCTCCCGGCCGTCGCGGCCCCGGTGGTCGCGGGCCTGGCGGCGATGGTCGCCACCCGGTTCTCCTACGCGATCGGCAAGAACGCCGACGGCGAGGCCGCCCGCAAGGGCTACCGCGCCGGCCAGATCGCCTCGGCCGGCCTGGTCTCCCTCGCGCACGGCACGAACGACGCGCAGAAGACCATGGGCATCATCACCCTGGCCCTGATCGCCGGCGGCTCCATAGCCCCGGGCTCCAACCCTCCCACCTGGGTCATCCTCTCCGCGGGCGTGGCCATCGCGGCCGGCACCTTCCTCGGCGGCTGGCGCATCATCCGCACCATGGGCAAGGGCCTGACCGACCTCCAGCCGCAGCAGGGCTTCGCCGCCCAGACCAGCGCCGCGACGGTCATCCTGGCCTCCTCCCACCTGGGCTTCTCCCTCTCCACCACGCACTCGGTCTCCGGCTCCGTGATGGGCGCCGGTCTGGGCCGCAAGGGCGGCGTGGTCCGCTGGTCCACGGCGACCCGCATGTTCGTCGCCTGGGGGCTCACGCTTCCGGCCGCCGCCCTGGTCGGCGCGCTCGCCGAGAGCGTGACGGACCTCGGTGACTGGGGCACCGCGCTGGTGGCGGTCTTCCTGGTGGCCTCCAGCGCCGCGATCTGGAAGATCTCCCGCCGCGAGGTCGTCGACGCGGGCAACGTCAACGAGATCGAGGAACCCCCCGGCGTGGTGACCACCGCGATCGCCGTGGTCACCCCTCCCCCCACGGGCACCGTGACCGAGGACCTGACGGCCACCATCCCGTCCCCCGCGGCGCCCGTCGCCACCGCCGACCCGGCGACCCCGCCGGCCGCGGCCGTCTGACACCGAGACCCGGTCAACAAGAAAGCAGCTCCGATATGAAGATCGACTGGGCGGCCCTCGGCTCCGTCTTCGGTGTCAGCCTCGCGGTCACCGTCGGCATGGTGGCCCTCTTCACCCTCGGCATCACGGGTCTGTCCCGCCGCGAACGCGCCGCCGCGCAAGGCGACTCGGCCGCGCTCGCCGTCACCGGCGCGTACCTGTGCTTCGCGGCCTGCGCCGCGGCGGTGGTGTACGGCATCTACCTGATCATGGCCAAGGCCTGACCGAGGCCCGCAAGGCTCCTCCCCGCTCTGCGGGGAGGAGCCTTTTGGCGTTCGGTGTGGGCCTCAGCACACTGTCCCGTCGCAGGTCAACAGCGAGTTGACGGCCCTTCCGGGGCCGTGGTGGACTGCCGGGGCCATCTACGGCGGCAGGAGAGGAAGCCGGTGCGAATCCGGCGCGGTCCCGCCACTGTCACCGGGGTAGGAAGCCCCGGGAGCCAGGAACTCTCACCGCCGGTCTCGTCGAACCAGGGCGCGGACACCCTGAGTGAGGACATATCGCCATGCTCGCCTGCCGTTCGAGGTACCGCACCGGATCGCTGCCCGACCCCACGGCCGGCTGAGCCGATGCGTGCCGATCGCGTCTTCGCGTACGGCGCCGCCACCGGCCTCCTCGGCGACCACCTGCTCGGCGATCCCCGCCACGGGCATCCGGTCGCCGTGTTCGGGCGGGCCGCGGGCGCCGTGGAGCGGGTGCTGTGGCGGGACCACCGGGGATGGGGCGCGCTGCACACCGCGGTCTGCGTGGGCGGCGCCGTGTCGCTGGGGGCGCTCGCCGCATCCGCCGTACGTCCCTCCCGTACCGCCTCCGTCGCCCTGACCGCCGCCGCCACCTGGGCCGTCGTGGGCGGGACCTCCCTCGCGCGGGAGGCCCGGCGCATCGGGCGGGCGCTGGAGGCGGGGGACGTCGAGGCCGCCCGGGCGCGGCTGCCGCACCTGTGCGGACGGGATCCGCAGGCGCTCGACGCCGACGGGATCGCCCGGGCCGTCGTCGAGTCCGTCGCCGAGAACACCTCCGACGCGGTGGTGGGAGCCCTGGTGTGGGGGGCCGTGGCCGGGGTGCCCGGACTGCTCGGGTTCCGGGCCGCCAACACCCTCGACGCCATGGTCGGCCACAAGTCGCCCAGGTACCGGCGCTACGGGTGGGCCTCGGCCCGGCTCGACGACCTCGCGGGCTGGCCGGGAGCCCGGCTGACCGCGGCGCTGGCCGCCGTGGCCGGCGGCGACCCCCGGGGTGCCGTACGGGCCTGGCGGGCCGACGCGGCCAAGCATCCGAGCCCCAACGCCGGGCCCGTGGAGGCCGCGTTCGCGGGCGCACTGGGAGTGCGGCTGGGCGGGACGCTGTCGTACGCGGGGCGGGTCGAGCACCGGCCCGTGCTCAACGGCGGCGCGGGGCGCGCCGTCGCCACTCCCGACATCGAGCGGGCCGTACGGCTCTCCCGGCGTGTCGGCCTGCTCGCGCTCGGTGTCTGCGTCGCCGCGCGCACCGTCACGAAGGGACGTAGGTCATGAACGGCGGGCTGCTCGTCGCCGGCACCACCTCCGACGCCGGCAAGAGCGTCGTGACGGCCGGGATCTGCCGCTGGCTGGTGCGGCAGGGAGTCAAGGTCGCGCCCTTCAAGGCGCAGAACATGTCGCTCAACTCGTTCGTGACGCGCGAGGGCGCGGAGATCGGGCGGGCGCAGGCCATGCAGGCGCAGGCGTGCCGCGTGGAGCCGACCGCGCTGATGAACCCCGTCCTCCTCAAGCCCGGCGGTGAGCAGAGCAGCCAGGTGGTGCTCCTGGGCAAGCCGGTGGGCGAGCTGAGCGCGCGCGGCTACCACGGCGGGCGGCAGCAGCGGCTGCTGGGAACCGTGCTCGACTGTCTCGCCGAGTTGCGGGGCACGTATGACGCGGTGATCTGTGAGGGGGCCGGTTCGCCCGCCGAGATCAATCTGCGGCGGACCGACATCGTGAACATGGGGATCGCGCGCAACGCCCGGCTTCCCGTGCTCGTCGTGGGCGACATCGACCGCGGGGGCGTCTTCGCCTCCTTCTTCGGGACCGTCGCCCTGCTGTCGCGGGAGGACCAGGAACTGGTCGCCGGGTTCCTCGTCAACAAGTTCCGGGGGGACGTCTCGCTGCTGGAGCCGGGGCTCGACATGCTGCACGGGCTCACCGGGCGGCGGACGTACGGCGTCCTGCCGTTCCGGCACGGGCTCGGCATCGACGAGGAGGACGGACTGCGGGTGTCCCTGCGGGGGACGGTCCGCGAGTCGAACGTCGCCCCGCCGGTCGGCGAGGACGTCCTGCGGGTCGCCGTCTGCGCGATTCCGCTGATGTCCAACTTCACCGACGTGGACGCGCTGGCCGCCGAACCGGGCGTCGTGGTGCGGTTCGTGGACCGGCCCGAGGAACTGGCCGACGCCGACCTCGTGGTGATCCCGGGAACCCGGGGCACGGTCCGGGCGCTGGAGTGGCTGCGGAAGCGCGGGCTGGCGGACGCGCTCGTCAGAAGGGCCGCCGAGGGGCGGCCGACCCTCGGCGTCTGCGGCGGCTTCCAGATCCTCGGCGAGCACATCGAGGACGAGGTCGAGTCGCGCGCCGGTCAGGTGCCAGGACTCGGACTCCTTCCCGTCCGCGTGCGGTTCGCCCACGAGAAGACCCTCACCCGGCCCGTCGGCGAAGCCCTCGGCGAACGCGTCGAGGGGTACGAGATCCATCACGGGGTCGCCCGGATCGACGGGGGTGACACGTTCATCTGCGATGACGAGGGAAACAGCCTCGACGGCTGCCGGGTCGGCCAGACCTGGGGCACGCACTGGCACGGCTCGCTGGAGTCGGACGGCTTCCGGCGTGCCTTCCTGCGCGAGGTGGCGGCCGCCGCGGGCCGCCGCTTCGTACCCGCCCCCGACACGTCGTTCGCCGCGCTGCGCGAGGAGCAGCTCGACCGGCTCGGCGACCTGATCGAACAGCACGCGGACACGGACGCGCTCCGGCGGCTCATCGAGTCGGGCGCGCCGCAAGGACTGCCCTTCATTCCACCGGGAGCGCCCGCATGAGCACAGTGTTGTTGTTGTCCACCGCCGACACCGATCTGCTGGCGGCGCGGGCCTCCGGCGCCTCCTACCGGATCGGCAACCCGACCCGGGTGGACGTCGCGGAGGAGCTTCCCGGACTTCTCGACGGCTCCGACGTCGCCGTCGTACGACTGCTCGGCGGCAAGCGTGCCTGGGAGGACGGGCTGGCCGCGCTGAAGGCGTCCGGGATCCCCACCGTCCTGCTCGGCGGGGAGGCCGTGCCCGACGCGGAGTTGATGGCCGAGTCGTCCGTGCCCGCCGGTGTCGTGGCGGAGGCCCTTCGGTATCTCGTCGAGGGCGGCCCGGCCAACCTGACCGAGCTGGCCCGGTTCCTGTCCGACACCGTGCTGCTGACCGGTGAGGGGTTCGTCGAACCGCAGAAGATGCCCGAGTTCGGTGTGCACGGGGAGCGTGCCCGTGCCGAGGGCCGTCCGACGGTCGGCGTGCTCTTCTACCGGGCGCACGAACTCAGCGGCAACACCGCCTTCGTGGACACCCTGTGCGACGCCATCGAGGCGCACGGCGCCAACGCCCTGCCCGTGTACTGCGGTTCGCTGCGCGGCGCCGACGCCGGGCTGTACGAGATCCTCGGGCAGGCCGACACACTCGTCGCCACCGTGCTGGCCGCGGGCGGCACGCACGCCTCGCAGGCCTCGGCCGGCGGTGACGAGGAGGCCTGGGACATCGGGGCGCTGGCCGACCTCGACGTCCCCGTGCTGCAGGGCCTGTGCCTGACCTCGTCGAAGAGCGCGTGGGACGAGTCCGACGCCGCGCTCTCCCCCATGGACGCGGCGATGCAGGTCGCCATCCCGGAGTTCGACGGCCGCCTCATCACCGTGCCGTTCTCGTTCAAGGAGCAGGGGCCGGACGACGTACCCGTGTACGTCGCCGACCCCGAGCGGGCCGCGCGGGTCGCCGGGATCGCCGTACGGCACGCGCGTCTGAAGCACCGGCCGAACGCCGAGAAGAAGCTCGCGCTGGTCTTCACCGCCTATCCCACCAAGCACTCGCGGGTCGGCAACGCGGTCGGCCTGGACACGCCCGCGTCGGCGGTGCGGGTGCTGGACGCGCTGCGTGCCGCCGGGTACGTGGTCGAGGGGTACCCGGACAACGGCGACGAGCTGATCCACCGGCTCATCGCGGCCGGCGGCCACGACGTGGAGTGGCTCACCGAGGAGCAGCTGGCCGCCGCGCCCGCGCGCGTCCCTCTCGCCGACTACCGGGCGTGGTTCGACAAGCTCGACCCCGAGCTGCGGGACGGCATGCTGGAGGCGTGGGGCGAGCCGCCGGGCAGCCTGTACGTGGACGGCGACGACATCGTGCTCGCCTCCCTCCGGTTCGGGAACGTCGTGGTGATGATCCAGCCGCCGCGCGGCTTCGGGGAGAACCCGATCGCGATCTACCACGACCCCGACATGCCCCCGTCGCACCACTACATGGCCGCCTACCGCTGGCTGGAGAACAGTTTCGGCGCCGACGCGATCGTGCACATGGGCAAGCACGGCACCATGGAGTGGCTGCCGGGCAAGGGCCTCGGACTGAGCGGGGGCTGCGCCCCGGACGCCGTCCTGGGCGACCTCCCCCTGATCTACCCCTTCATCGTCAACGACCCCGGCGAGGGCACCCAGGCCAAGCGGCGCGGGCACGCCACGGTCGTCGACCACCTCGTGCCGCCGATGGCCCGTGCCGACACCTACGGCGACCTGGCCAAGCTGGAGCAGCTGCTCGACGAGTACGCGCTCGTCTCCGACCTGGACCCGACCAAGGCGCCGGCCGTACGCGCGCAGATCTGGACGCTGGTGAAGGCGGCCGAGCTCCACCACGACCTGCACGTCGACGAACAGCCCGGCGACGACGACTTCGACGAGTTCGTCATGCACATCGACGGCTATCTGTGCGAGATCAAGGACGTGCAGATCCGCGACGGTCTGCACATCCTGGGCGGCGGCCCGGTCGGCGAGCCGCGGGTGAACCTGGTGCTCGCCGTGTTGCGCGCCTCGCAGGTGTGGGGCGGCAAGGCGAACGCGCTGCCGGGCCTGCGGGCCTCGCTCGCCGCGCACTTCGGGCTGGTGGAGAAGGAGCTGCTGGCCGAACCGGGTGCGCCGGTGAAGCTGCCGGTGGAGCTGACGGAGCTGGTGGAGGGCCCGGCGCGGACCGCGGCCGACGCGATCGACCTGCTGGAGCAGCTGTGCCGCCAGGTCGCGGAGGGCATGGAGTCCCGGGCGTGGGACGTGACGGCCGCCGCGCCTCTCGTCCGTGACGTCCTGGGCACCGAACTCCCGGACGCGGTGGCCGTGCTGGAGTTCGCCTGCACCGAGGTCGTGCCGCGGCTCGCGAAGACCACCGACGAGATCGGCCACATCCTGCGGGCCCTCGACGGCGGTTACGTCCCGGCGGGCCCGTCCGGCTCGCCGACGCGCGGGCTGGTCAACGTGCTGCCGACCGGCCGGAACTTCTACTCGGTGGATCCCAAGGCCATTCCGTCGAGGCTGAGCTGGGAGGTCGGTCAGTCGCTGGCGGACTCCCTCGTCCAGCGGTACCTCCAGGACACCGGCGAGTACCCCAAGTCCGTCGGCCTGACGGTCTGGGGCACCTCCGCCATGCGCACCCAGGGCGACGACATCGCGGAGATCCTCGCCCTGCTGGGCTGCCGTCCCGTCTGGGACGACGCCTCGCGCCGGGTGACCGGCTTCGAGATCGTGCCGCTCGCCGAGCTGGGCCGTCCCCGCGTCGACGTCACGGTCCGCATCTCCGGCTTCTTCCGGGACGCGTTCCCGCACGTCGTCGGGCTGATCGACGACGCGGTACGGGCGGTGGCCGAACTGGACGAACCGGCCGAGTCCAACTACGTACGGGCGCACGCCGACGAGGACACCGCCGAGCACGGCGACCGGCGGCGCGCGACCGCCCGTATCTTCGGCTCGAAGCCGGGGGC
The DNA here is from genome assembly GCF_055639495.1 of Streptomyces sp. NPDC039424. NCBI lineage: Bacteria > Bacillati > Actinomycetota > Actinomycetes > Kitasatosporales > Streptomycetaceae > Streptomyces > Streptomyces sp. NPDC039424. The sequence goes on along the minus strand of NZ_JBVKAI010000003.1, from coordinate 602,607 downwards.
GTACGGCGCCGGTCTGCTGCCGCTGATCGACGCCCGCAACTGGCGCTCGGACGCCGACCTCGCCGAGGTGTACGCGGTGTGGGGCGGCTACGCCTACGGGCGGGGGCTGGACGGGCGGGCGGCGCGCGGGGACATGGAGACGGCGTTCAAGCGGATCGCCGTCGCCGCGAAGAACGTCGACACCCGCGAGCACGACCTCGTCGACGCCGACGACTACTTCCAGTACCACGGCGGCATGGTCGCCATGGTGCGGCATCTGACGGGGGCCTCCCCCGAGGCGTACGTGGGCGACTCCGCCGTGCCGGACCAGGTGAAGACCCGCACGCTCGGCGAGGAGACCCATCGCGTCTTCCGCGCCCGCGTGGTCAACCCGCGCTGGATGGCGGCGATGCGCCGGCACGGCTACAAGGGCGCCTTCGAGATGGCGGCGACCGTCGACTACCTCTTCGGCTACGACGCCACGGCCGGCGTGGTCGACGACTGGATGTACGAGAAGCTCAGCGCGGAGTACGTCTTCGACGCCGAGAACCGGGACTTCATGAAGAAGTCCAACCCGTGGGCGCTGCGCGGGATCACGGAACGGCTCCTGGAGGCCGCCGACCGGGGGCTGTGGGCGGAGCCGGACGCGGACACGCTGGAGCGGCTGCGGGCCACCTACCTGGAGCTGGAAGGCGACTTGGAGGGCGACGAGAAGTGACTACCCCGTTTCCGTTCACGGCCGTCGTCGGCCAGGACGACCTGCGGCTCGCGCTGCTGCTGAACGCCGTGTCCCCGGCGGTGGGCGGTGTGCTGGTGCGCGGCGAGAAGGGCACGGCCAAGTCGACGGCGGTGCGCGCGCTGTCGGCGCTCATGCCCGAGGTGGACGTCGTCTCCGGGTGCCGGTTCTCCTGCGACCCCGGCTCACCCGACCCCGCCTGCCCGGACGGGCCGCACGAGCCGGGGGCGTCCGGGTCGCGTCCGGCGCGGATGGTCGAGCTGCCCGTCGGCGCCTCCGAGGACCGGCTGGTCGGCGCGCTCGACATCGAGCGGGCTCTGGCGGAGGGCGTGAAGGCCTTCGAGCCCGGGCTGCTCGCCGACGCGCACCGGGGGATCCTGTACGTCGACGAGGTCAACCTGCTGCACGACCACCTGGTCGACCTGCTGCTGGACGCTGCCGCGATGGGCGCCTCCTACGTCGAGCGCGAGGGCGTCTCCGTCCGGCACGCGGCGAAGTTCCTGCTCGTCGGCACCATGAACCCCGAAGAGGGCGAGCTCAGGCCCCAGCTTCTCGACCGGTTCGGGCTGACCGTGGAGGTCGCGGCCTCGCGGGAGCCGGAGCAGCGGGTGGAGGTCGTGCGGCGGCGGCTGGCGTACGACGACGATCCGGCCGCCTTCGCCGCCCGGTGGGCGGACGAGGAGGCCGCCGTACGGGCGCGGATCGTGGCGGCGCGGGAGCTGCTGCCGTCGGTGCGGCTGGGCGACGGGGCGCTGCGGCAGATCGCGGCGACCTGCGCGGCCTTCGAGGTGGACGGCATGCGCGCCGACATCGTGATGGCCCGTACCGCGACCGCGCTGGCCGCCTGGGCCGGGCGGACCGATGTGCTCGCCGAGGACGTCCGGCAGGCGGCGCTGCTCGCGCTGCCGCACCGCAGGCGGCGCAATCCCTTCGACGCGCCCGGTCTCGACGAGGACAGACTCGACGAGACGCTGGAGCAGTTCGGCGACTCCCCCGACGACGAGGACCCGGACCCGGACCCGGACGGCCCCGGTGGCGGTGGCGGCGGGCAGCCCCCGCAGGGTGACGGCGACCCGCAGGGCGGTGACACCGGCGCGCGCCCGGAGGCCGGTGAGGGCGGGGAGCCGCAGGCTTCCGGTGCCGGGGCGGGTGAGCAGGCGCCCGTGCGGGCCGCCGAGCCCTTCCGCGCCAAGGTGCTGAGCGTCCCCGGCCTCGGCGAGGGCGCCGCCGGCCGGCGCTCCCGGGCGCGGACCGAGCACGGGCGGACGACCGGCGCCCGCCGCCCGAGGGGCACGCTGACCAAGCTGCATCTGGCGGCGACCGTACAGGCCGCCGCCCCGCACCAGCGGGCGCGCGGTCGGTCGGGGCCGGGGCTGGTGGTGCGGCGGGACGATCTGCGGCAGGCCACCCGGGAGGGCCGCGAGGGGAACCTCGTGCTGTTCGTGGTGGACGCCTCCGGGTCGATGGCGGCCCGGCAGCGGATGAGCGCCGTGAAGGGGGCGGTGCTGTCGCTGCTCCTCGACGCCTACCAGCGGCGGGACAAGGTGGGACTGGTGACCTTCCGGGGGAAGGACGCGCAGGTCGCCCTGCCGCCGACCTCCTCCGTGGACGCGGCGGCGGCCCGGCTGGAGTCGCTGCCGACCGGCGGCCGGACGCCGCTGGCCGCGGGGCTGCTGAAGGCGCACGAGGTGCTGCGCGTGGAGCGGCTCAGGGATCCGGCGCGGCGGGCGCTGGTCGTGGTGGTGACGGACGGGCGGGCCACCGGTGGCCCGGAGCCGGTCGCGCTGGCCGGGCGTGCGGCCCGGCTGTTCGCCGCCGAGGGGACCGCCTGCGTGGTCGTGGACTGCGAGTCGGGGCCCGTGCGGCTGGGGCTCGCCGGACAGCTCGCGGGTGAGCTCGGCGGTACGGCGGTGACGCTCGACGAGTTGCGGGCGGACTCGATCGCCGGGCTGGTCAGGGATGTGCAGGGGACTTCGAGGAGGGCCGCGTAATGCCGCAGGGACAGCCGAGTGTCGTACCGGACGACGGACTGACGACCCGTCAGCGGCGCAACCGGCCGCTGGTCGTCGTGCACACCGGGATCGGCAAGGGCAAGTCGACCGCCGCCTTCGGGCTCGCGCTGCGCGCCTGGAACCAGGGGTGGCCGATCGGGGTGTTCCAGTTCGTCAAGTCGGCGAAGTGGAAGGTCGGCGAGGAGAACGCGCTGCGCGTGCTCGGTGCCTCCGGGGAGGGCGGGAGCGTCGACTGGCACAAGATGGGCGAGGGCTGGTCCTGGGTCCAGCGCGACGACCAGATGGACAACGAGGAGAAGGCCCGCGAGGGCTGGGAGCAGGTCAAGCGGGACCTGGCCGCGGAGACGTACAAGCTGTACGTGCTCGACGAGTTCGCCTACCCCATGCACTGGGGGTGGGTCGACACGGACGAGGTCGTGGAGGTGCTGCGGGACCGGCCCGGGACCCAGCATGTCGTGATCACCGGGCGTAACGCGCCCGGGAAGCTCGTCGACCTCGCCGACCTCGTCACCGACATGTCCAAGGTCAAGCACCCCATGGACGCCGGGCAGAAGGGGCAGAGGGGCATCGAGTGGTGATGTCCTCGTCCGTGCCCCGGCTGGTCATCGCCGCGCCGTCGTCCGGCAGCGGCAAGACCACCGTCGCCACGGGGCTGATGGCCGCGCTGACCGGGCGGGGGCTCGCCGTCTCCCCGCACAAGGTCGGGCCCGACTACATCGACCCCGGGTATCACGCGCTCGCCACCGGGCGGGCGGGGCGCAACCTCGACGCGTACCTGTGCGGGCCCGAGCTGGTCGGGCCGCTGTTCCTGCACGGGGCGCGCGGGTGCGACATCGCCGTCGTCGAGGGCGTGATGGGCATGTACGACGGGGCCGCCGGGGAGGGTGAACTGGCGTCCACCGCGCAGGTGGCGAAGCTGCTGCGGGCGCCGGTGGTGCTGGTCGTGGACGCGTCGTCGCAGTCGCGGTCCGTGGCGGCGCTGGTGCACGGGTTCGCCTCCTGGGATCCGGAGGTGCGGGTCGGGGGCGTGATCCTGAACAAGGTGGCGTCGGACCGGCACGAGGAGTTGCTGCGGGAGGCGCTGGACTCGGCCGGGGTGCCCGTGTTGGGGGTGCTGCGGCGGGTGGCGCAGGTGGAGACGCCGTCGCGGCATCTGGGGCTGGTGCCGGTCGCCGAGCGGCGGGCTTCGGCGGCGGAGGCCGTTGCCGCCATGGCCGCGCAGGTCTCCGGCGGGTGTGATCTGGAGGCGTTGGTCGCGCTGGCGCGTGGTGCGGGGGCGTTGTCGTGCGCGGCTTGGGATGCGGCTGAGGCTCTGGCGCCCGCGGCGGAGCCGCTGATGGACGCGGCGCCCCCGCCGCCGCTGGAGGGCGCACGGGTGAAGGTTGCCATCGCCGGTGGCCCCGCCTTCACCTTCTCGTACGCCGAGCATGCCGAGCTTCTCACCGCCGCCGGTGCCGACGTCGTCCCCTTCGACCCCCTGCGGGACGAGCGGCTCCCGGACGGCACGGCGGGCTTGGTGATCGGCGGCGGTTTCCCGGAGGTCTACGCCTCGGAGCTGTCCGCCAACGAACCCCTCCGCAAGGCCGTCGCGGCGCTCGCGGAGACCGGTGCTCCGGTCGCCGCCGAGTGCGCCGGGCTGCTCTATCTCTGCCGCGAGCTCGACGGGCAGCCGATGTGCGGGGTGCTGGACGCCACCGCGCGGATGGGCGAGCGGCTGACCCTCGGCTACCGGGACGCCGTGGCCGTCGGCGACAGTGTGCTCGCCGTGGCCGGTACCCGGATGCGGGGGCACGAGTTCCACCGGACGGTGGTGGAGCCCGGCGCCGGGGAGGCGCCCGCATGGGGGGTGCGCGCCCCGCGCAGGCGTGTCGAAGGTTTCGTACAGCAGGGCGTGCACGCGAGTTATCTGCACACGCACTGGGCGTCCGTGCCCGGTGTGGCCCGTCGGTTCGTGGAGAGGTGCCGGACGTCATGAGCAGCAGACTGGTCGGAGTCGGGGTGGGTCCCGGTGATCCGGAGCTGGTGACCGTCAAGGGGGTCAACGCCCTGCGCGCGGCCGATGTCGTGGTCGTACCCGTGATGGCCGCGTCCGACGGAAAGGACGGCGGCGAGCGGGGGCGGGCGGAGGCGACCGTGCTGCACTACGTGCCGGAAGAGAAGGTCGTCCGGGTGGTGTTCGCGCTGAACGAGCGGACCGACCGGGCGCGCCGGGAGGCGGCCTGGGACGCGGCCGGGGAGCGGGTCGCCGAGTTGCTGCGGGGGCATGGCTCGGTGGCGTTCGCGACCATCGGGGACCCCAACGTGTACTCGACGTTCACGTATCTGGCGCAGACGATCGCGGAGCTGGTGCCGGGGGTCGTCGTGGAGACCGTGCCCGGGATCACCGCGATGCAGGATCTGGCGGCGCGGTCGGGTGCCGTGCTGACGGAAGGGACCGAGCCGCTGACGCTGGTGCCGGTCACCGCGGGTTCGGCGGTGCTCAAGGAGGCGCTCGACGGGCCCGGGACGGTGGTCGCGTACAAGTTCGGGCGGCAGGCGGCGGAGGTCGCTGAGGCGCTGCGGGAGACCGGGCGGCTCGGGGACGCCGTGTGGGGGTCGGCGCTGGGGCTGGCGGAGGAGTTCATCCGGCCGGCCGCCGAGCTCGAGGGGGGTCCGCTGCCGTACCTCTCGACGCTGATCGCGCCCGCGCGGCGCGACGGCGGGCGGGGCGGCAAGCTGTGATCCCGCCGGCGCGGTCAGCCGGAGAGGCCCACCACGAGCCAGATGAACGCCACTCCGGCCACCGTGCACAGCAGGGTGGAGTGGGCGGGGTGTTCGTGATGGGCCTCGGGCAGGATCTCCGCGGCGGCCAGGTAGAGCAGCGCGCCGCCGAAGAGGCCGAGGTAGGCGCCGAGGAGCGTCTCCGGGATGGTGAGGAAGGCGGTCGAGGCGGCGCCCAGCACGGGCGCGCACGCGTCGGCGACCAGCATCGCCACGGCCTTGCGGCGCGCGTTGCCGTACAGGCTCGTGATGGTGAAGGTGTTGAAGCCGTCCGCGAAGTCGTGGGCGATGACGGCGAGCGCGACCGCCGTGCCCATGCCGCCGCCCACCTGGAAGGCGGCGCCGATCGCCACACCGTCCATGGCGCTGTGGCCGACCATCGCGGCGGCGGCCGTCAGGCCCACCTCGGGCGCGCGGTGGTGGTGGTTCTCGGCGCCGCCGTGCGCGGCCTGCCGTGCGGCCAGCGAGCGTTCCACCAGGTGGGCCAGCAGGAAACCGGTCACGAACAGCAGCAGGGCCGCCGGTACGCCGAACACCTCGCGGCCGGCCGCGTGCAGCGCCTCCGGCAGCAGGTCGAGGCCGACCACGCCCAGCATCAGGCCGCCTGCCAGGCCGAGGACCAGGTGGCGGCGGTCGGTCACACGCTGTGCCGTCCAGCCGCCCGCCAGCGTCATCAGGAACGCGCCGAGCGCGACGAAGACCGCCATGTGCCGTTGCTATCCGATCGACCCGCGCTCACGCACGTGCGGCCGTAGCCGCCGTGCACACAGGACTTGCTCGTAGGACTTGTAGGAGAGGACAGATTCTCATGGCCGATGCCCCCACCGGCAAGGTGACCTTCGTCGGTGCCGGCCCCGGCGCCGCCGACCTGTTGACGTTCCGTGCCGCGCGCGCCATCGCCGAGGCGGACGTGGTGATCTGGGCGGCCAGCCTGGTCCAGGCGGAGGTCCTCGAACACGCCCGGGAGGACGCGGAGATCCTGGACTCGGCCACCATGTCCCTGGAGGACGTCGTCGCCGTGTACGAGCGGGCCCACCGGGAGGGCCTGAAGGTGGCCCGCATCCACTCCGGCGACCCGGCCTTGTGGGGCGGAACGCAGGAGCAGCTCGACCGCTGTGCGCGGATCGGCATCGCGACCGAGGTGGTGCCCGGTGTCTCCGCCTTCTCCGCGGTGGCCGCCCTGGCCGGGCGGGAGCTGACCATCCCCGAGGTCGCGCAGTCCGTCGTCCTCACCCGGCTCGGTGGCGGCAAGACGCCGATGCCGCCCGGCGAGGAGGTGCGCGAGTTCGCGCGCCACGGCACCACCATGGCGATCTTCCTGTCCGCCGCGCGCAGCGGCCAGCTGGTGCGGGAGCTGCTGGAGGGCGGCTACCCGACGAGCACGCCGGTGGTCGTCGCGTACCAGGCGACCTGGCCGGAGGAGCTGATCGTGAGGTGCACGATCAGCACGCTGGAGGAGACCGTCAAGGAGCACAAGCTCTGGAAGCACACCCTGTTCCTGGTCGGCCCGGCCCTCGACGCGCAGGGCACCCGCTCGCACCTCTACCACCCCGGTCACTTCCACGGCTACCGCAAGGCCGACCCCCAGGCCCGCCGGGCCCTGCGCGAGCGGGGTGCGAGCACGTGATCACGGTCGTCGGCACGGGCACCGGGGCGCCGGTGCCCGCGGACGTCCTCGCCGGGGCCGAGCTGGTGGTGGGCGGGCGGCGGCACCTGGACGCCGTGCCGCTGCCGGAGCGGGCCGGGCGGATCGTCCTCGGGCCGCTCGGGCCGGCGCTCGACGCCATGGAGGAGTACGTCGTCAAGGACCGGCCTGTCGTGGTGCTGGCCTCGGGGGACCCTGGGTTCTTCGGGATCGTGCGGGCGCTGGCCGAACGGTTCGGGGCCGGGCGGCTGGACGTGCGGCCCGGGGTGTCGTCCGTGGCCAGCGCGTTCGCGCGGCTCGGGCTGCCCTGGGACGACGCGGTCGTGGTCAGCGCGCACGGGCGTGACCCGCGGACTGCGGTCAACCTCTGCCGGGCGCGGCCCAAGGTCGCCGTGCTGACCGGGCCGGGCGCCGGGCCCGCCGAACTGGGGGCCGCGCTCGTGTCGTACGACCGTGTCCTCGTCGTCGCCTCCGCCCTGGGCGATCCGGAGCGCGAGCGCGTCGAGCGGGTCTCCCCCGCCGAGGCCGCCTCCCGGGACTGGGGTACGGCGGTGAGCGTGGTGCTGTGCCTGGACGAGGGGCGCGCGCTCGGCGGCGTACGGACGGTGGCGGGGATGCCCGCGCCGCCCGCGGGATGGGCCCTGGACGAGGCCGACTTCGCCCACCGGGACTCGATGATCACCAAGTTCGAGGTGCGGGCGCTGGCCCTGGCCCGGCTCGGGCCGCGCCCGGGCGACCTGGTCTGGGACGTAGGCGCGGGCTCCGGGTCGGTGGCCGTGGAGTGCGCGCGGCTGGGCGCCGCCGCCGTCGCCGTGGAGAAGACCGCGGACGGGGTCGAGCGGGTCCGCGCCAACGCCGTCGCGCACGGCGTGGACGTGCGCGTCGTGCACGGCACGGCGCCGGACGCGCTGATGGGACTCGACGATCCCGACGCCGTGTTCGTCGGCGGCGGGGGCGCCGAGCTGCCCGCCATCGTGACCGCGTGCGCGCGGCGCGCCCGGCGGACGGTCATCGTCGCCATGGCCGCCCTGGACCGCGTACCGGCCGCCCGCGAGGCGCTCGTCGCCGCCGGGTTCTCCTGCGACGGCGTGCTGCTGCAGTCGTCCCGTCTCGCGCCGCTGCCGGGTGATGTGACCCGGCTCGCGGCGACGAACCCCGTTTTCCTGCTGTGGGGCGTCAGGCCTCGGGCACATACAGAAGGAGTTGCTCAGTGATCGGCCTCATTTCCGCCACCGCGGCGGGGGCGGCGGCGCGGGACCGGCTGGCCGCGGCGTGGCCGGACCGCACGCGGGTGTACGAGGGTGCCGTCGGGGACGCCGTACGGCGGGCGTTCGCGGAGTGCGAGCAGCTGGTGTGCTTCCTGGCCACGGGGGCGGTGGTCCGGCTGGTCGCGCCGCTGCTCGGCGACAAGACGGCCGACCCCGGCGTGGTGTGCGTCGACGAGGGCGGACGGTTCGCGGTGTCGCTGGTCGGCGGGCACGGCGGCGGCGCCAACGAACTCGCCCGCGAGGTCGGCGCCGTACTGGGCGCCGAGCCGGTGGTGACGACCGCGACGGACTCCGTCGGGCTGGCCGGCCTCGACACGCTCGGATTCCCGGCGGAGGGGTCGGTCGCGGCGGTCTCGCGGGCACTGCTGGACGGTGAACCGGTCGCCCTGGAAGCCGAGTTGGCGTGGCCGCTGCCCGCCCTGCCGACGGCGGAGCAGGGGGCGTACACCATCCGGCTGACCGACCGGGCCGTCGAGGCGGGCGAGCGCGAGGTGCTGCTGCGCCCGCCGTCCCTGGTCGTCGGGGTCGGCGCGTCCAGGGGCGCACCCGTGGCGGAGGTGCTGGAGCTGATCGAGGGGGCGCTGCGGGACGCCGGTCTCTCGGCGCGGTCCGTCGCCGAGCTCGCCACCGTCGACGCCAAGGCGGCGGAGCCCGGCATCGTGGAGGCCGCCCGGCACCTCGGCGTGCCCCTGGTCACCCACTCCGCCGAGGAGCTGGCGGGCGTCGAGGTGCCCAACCCATCCGACGCCCCGCTCGCCGCCGTCGGCACCCCGTCCGTCGCCGAGGCCGCGGCTCTCGTGGGCGGCGGTGAACTCCTCGTCCCCAAGCGGAAGTCGGCCGCGACCCCGGCGATGGCGACCTGTGCCGTCGTACGGCGGCCGGCGCGGGGGCGGCTCGCGGTGGTCGGGCTCGGGCCCGGCGCCCGCGACCTGCTCACCCCGCGCGCCGAGGCGGAGCTGCGGCGGGCGTCCGTGCTGGTCGGGCTCGACCAGTACGTCGACCAGATCCGCGACCTGCTGCGGCCCGGCACCCGGATCCTGGAGTCCGGACTGGGCGCGGAGGAGGAGCGGGCGCGCACGGCGGTCGCCGAGGCCCGCGCGGGGCACGCGGTCGCGCTGATCGGCAGCGGTGACGCGGGCGTGTACGCGATGGCGTCCCCGGCGCTCGCCGAGGCGTCCGACGACATCGAGGTGGTCGGGGTGCCCGGCGTCACGGCGGCACTGGCGGCCGGGGCGATCCTGGGCGCGCCGCTCGGCCACGACCATGTGTCGATCAGCCTGTCCGACCTGCACACGCCGTGGGAGGTCATCGAGCGGCGGGTACGGGCCGCGGCCGAGGCGGACATCGTGGTGACCTTCTACAACCCGCGCTCCCGGGGCCGCGACTGGCAGCTGCCGAAGGCGCTCGCCATCCTCGCCGGACACCGGGAGCCCACGACGCCCGTCGGTGTCGTGCGCAACGCCTCCCGGCCGGACGAGTCCAGCCGGCTGACCACCCTGGCCGCGCTGGATCCGGCGACGGTCGACATGATGACGGTCGTCACCGTGGGCAACACGGCGACCCGTGAGATCGCGGGCCGCATGGTGACGCCGCGCGGCTACCGCTGGCAGGAGGAGACCAGGTGAATCGTGTGGTTCATCCGATCGAGCAGGAGTCCTTCCGGCGGCTGCGCGCCCGGCTGGACACCTCGCACTTCCCGGAGCTGACCCGGGCGGTGGTGGAGCGAGTCATCCACTCCGCCGCCGACCTGGAGTACGCGAGCGACCTGGTCATGGACGAGGGCGCGCTGGTCAAGGCGCACGCCGCGCTGCACGCCGGGGCGCCGGTGGTCGTGGACGTCGAGATGGTCGCGGCCGGGATCACCCGGCGGGAGACCGTCTGCCGCCTCAAGGACGCCGCGGCCGGGCCGGGACTGACGCGGTCCGCCCATGCGATCCGGCTGGCCTACGAGGAGGTCGGCCCTGGAGCCCTGTGGGTGATCGGCTGTGCGCCGACCGCCCTGGAGGAGCTGCTGACGCTGAATGCCGATCCCGCGCTCGTCATCGGTCTGCCCGTCGGTTTCGTAGGCGCGGCCGAGTCCAAGGCCGCGTTGCGCGAGAGCGGGCTGCCCGCCGTGAGCAACGTGTCCGAGAAGGGCGGTTCGGCGGTCGCCGCCGCCGCGCTCAACGCCCTGCTGTACCACCCCGTTTCCGCTGAGGAGAAGCCGTGACCACCCCGCCGCCCGCCCTGCTCATCGCCGGCCATGGCACCCGGGACGACGCCGGAGCCGAGGCGTTCCGCGACTTCGTCCGGGAACTGGGCCGCCGCCACCCCGAACTGCCCGTCGCGGGCGGCTTCATCGAGCTGTCCCCGCCGCCGCTGGGCGACGCGGTGAGCGAACTGGTGGACAAGGGCGTACGCCGGTTCGCCGCCGTGCCGCTGATGCTGGTCTCCGCCGGGCACGCCAAGGGCGACATCCCGGCCGCGCTGGCCCGCGAGAAGGAGCGGCACCCCGGGATCACCTACACCTACGGCCGTCCGCTCGGCCCGCACCCGGCGCTGCTGAACGTGCTGGAGCGGCGGCTGGACGAGGCGCTGGGCTCTTCCGCGCGCAAGCCCGCGGACCGGGCCGACGTGACCGTGCTGCTCGTCGGGCGCGGCTCGACCGACCCGGACGCCAACGCCGAGGTGCACAAGGCGGCCCGGCTGCTGTGGGAGGGACGCGGGTACGCGGGCGTGGAGACGGCGTTCGTGTCGCTGGCGGCGCCGGACGTGCCGAGCGGGCTCGACCGGTGCGCGAAGCTCGGGGCGCGGCGCGTCGTCGTACTCCCCTACTTCCTCTTCACCGGCATCCTGCCGGACCGGGTGCGGCAGCAGACCGAGGGCTGGGCGGCGGCGCACCCGGAGGTCGAGGTGCGGTCGGCCGATGTCATCGGGCCCGAGCCGGAGCTGCTCGATCTGGTGATGGAGCGGTACGAGGAGGCCGTCAAGGGCGATCTGCGGATGAACTGCGACTCGTGCGTGTACCGCATCGCGCTGCCCGGCTTCGAGGACAAGGTGGGGATGCCGCAGCAGCCGCACTTCCACCCGGACGACGACGACCACCACCACGGGCACGGGCACCACCATCACGGGGGGCACGCACACACCCATGCGCACTGAGGACACCGCCACGGGCGGGCACGATCTGCGCCATCACGGGGACGCCGAGGTCCGGGACGACGGGGCCGCGCTGGTCGACCTCGCGGTCAACGTCCGCGCGGACACACCGCCCGCCTGGCTGCGGGAGCACATCGCCGGGTCGCTGGACTCCCTCGCGGCCTACCCGGACGGGCGGGATGCCCGGGCGGCGGTGGCCGCTCGGCACGGGGTTCCGGCGGAGCGGGTGCTGCTGACGGCGGGCGCGGCGGAGGCGTTCGTGCTGCTCGCCCGGGCGTTGAAGGTGCGCCGTCCGGTGGTGGTGCATCCGCAGTTCACCGAGCCGGAGGCCGCCCTGCGCGACGCCGGGCACACCGTGGACCGGGTGCTGCTGCGGGAGGCGGACGGCTTCCGGCTGGATCCGGGGGCGGTGCCGGAGGATGCCGACCTGGTGGTGATCGGCAACCCGACCAATCCCACCTCGGTGCTGCATCCGGCCGCGGCGATCGCCTCCCTCGCCCGTCCCGGGCGGGTGCTGGTGGTCGACGAGGCGTTCATGGACGCGGTGCCGGGCGAGCGGGAGGCGCTGGCCGGGCGGACCGACGTACCCGGGCTCGTGGTGCTGCGCAGCCTGACCAAGACCTGGGGTCTCGCCGGGCTGCGGATCGGCTACGTCCTGGCCGCGCCGGAGATCATCGCGGAGCTGGAGCGGGCCCAGCCGCTGTGGCCGGTTTCCACGCCCGCCCTCGTGGCGGCACGGGCCTGCGTGGCCCCCCGCGCGCTGGCCGAGGCGGCCCACGCGGCCCACCGCGTCGCGGCGGACCGGGCCCACCTGGTGGCGGGTCTGTCCGCGTTCGCGGGACGGGGAGTACGGGTGGTCTCCCCTGCGGAGGGGCCGTTCGTCCTGGTCCGCATGCCGGGGGCCGACGGCGTGCGGGGGCGGCTGCGGGAGCTCGGGTACGCGGTGCGGCGGGGGGACACGTTTCCCGGGCTGGGCGAGGAGTGGGTACGGATCGCTGTGCGGGACCGGGGCACGGCGGACGGGTTGCTGCGCGCGCTGGACGCCGCGCTGAGGTGATCACCGGGGCTGCGCCCCTGGCCCCCGCTTCGCCCGCCCGCCCACCCGACTCGGTAGGACAAGAAGTGGCCCCCCGGGGCTCCGCCCCGGACCCCGGCGGGGACTGCGTCCCCTGCACCCAGGGGAGACTTTCCTCCACCGCGTTGTGGGCTGCCCCGGCAGGCGCCCCGGCCGAGGCGCCTCGGCGCTACTCGACCACCAGCCCGTTCAGCACCACCCGTCCCGGGGCCGCCAGGACGCGTACGTCCGCGCGTGGGTCCGCCTCGTACACCACCAGGTCCGCCGGTGCGCCCTCCTGGAGGCCGGGGCGGCCCAGCCACTTGCGGGCTCGCCAGCTGGTCGCGGACAGGGCGTCGAGGGGTGGGATGCCGGCGGTGACCAGTTCGGCGACCTCGGCCGCGACCAGGCCGTGGGCCAGGGAGCCGCCGGCGTCGGTGCCGACGTACACGGGGATGCCGGCGTCGTAGGCGGCGCGGACGGTGTCGTAGCGGCGCTCGTGGAGGCGGCGCATATGGGCGGACCAGCGGGGGAACCTGGACTCGCCGCCGTCGGCGAGCTTGGGGAAGGTGGCGATGTTGACGAGGGTGGGGACGACGGCGACGCCCCGGGAGGCGAACAGGGGGATCAGGTCCTCCGTCAGGCCCGTCGCGTGTTCGATGCAGTCGATGCCGGCCTCGACCAGGTCGCGCAGGGAGTCCTCGGCGAAGCAGTGGGCGGTCACGCGGGCGCCGAGGCGGTGGGCCTCCCCGATGGCCGCCTCCACGGCGTCCCGGGGCCAGCAGGCGGACAGGTCGCCGAGGTCGCGGTCGATCCAGTCGCCGACGAGTTTCACCCAGCCGTCGCCGCGCCGGGCCTCCTGGGCGACGTAGGCGACGAGGTCGTCCGGTTCGATCTCGTGGGCGAAGTCGCGGATGTAGCGGCGGGTGCGGGCGATGTGCCGGCCGGCCCGGATGATCTTCGGGAGGTCGGGGCGGTCGTCGGTCCAGTGGGTGTCGGAGGGCGAGCCCGCGTCCCGGATCAGCAGGGTGCCCGCCCCCCGGTCGGTCAGCGCCTGCTGCTCGGCGACGTCCTTGTCGACCGGACCGTGCGGGCCCAGGCCGACGTGGCAGTGGGCGTCGACCAGGCCGGGCAGCGCCCACCCCTCGACGGTCGTCACCTCGCGGGCGCCGACGGGGCGGTCGTACGAGATCCGCCCGCCGACCACCCACAGCTCGTCCCGGACCTCGTCCGGACCGACGAGGATCCGGCCCTTCACGTGCAGCACGGCGTGATCGCTCATGTACCGCACCTTAGTGAGCTACCGCTCGGCCTTGCCCACCTGGTCCGAGGTCTCCTCCTCCACCTCCGCCATCGCCGGGTCGAGGAGGCGGGAGAGGAAGTGGCGGGTGCGCTCGTGGGCGGGGGCGCCGATGACCTGGTCCGGGGAGCCGTCCTCGACGATCACGCCGCCGTCCATGAAGACGACCCGGTCGGCGACCTCGCGGGCGAAGCTCATCTCATGGGTGACGACGATCATCGTCATGCCCTCCCTCGCCAGCACCCGCATCACCGCGAGGACGTCCCCGACCAGCTCCGGGTCGAGCGCCGAGGTCGGCTCGTCGAACAGCATCACCTGGGGGTCCATCGCCAGCGCGCGGGCGATGGCGACGCGCTGCTGCTGGCCGCCGGAGAGGGAGGAGGGGTAGGCGTCCGCCTTGTCGGACAGGCCCACGCGCCGGAGGTTCTCGGCGGCCACCTTCGCGGCCGTCGCCTTGTCCCGCCTCAGCACCCGGCGCTGCGGGAGGGTGAGGTTCTCGGTCACCGTGAGGTGCGGGAAGAGGTTGAACTGCTGGAAGACCATGCCGATGCGACGGCGCACGGCGTCGATGTCGACGTCGGGGTCGGTCAGTTCGGTGCCGCCGACGAAGACCCGGCCCTTGGTGGGCTCCTCCAGCAGGTTCACACAGCGCAGCAGCGTCGACTTGCCTGAGCCGGAGGGGCCGATGACGCAGGCCACCTCGCCCTGGCCGATCTCCAGGTCGATGCCGCGCAGCACCTCGTTGTCGCCGAAGGACTTGTGCAGGTCCTGGATCCGGACCTCGGGAGTGGTCACTTGACGGCCTCCTGGGCCTTGGCCTCCATACGGCGGACGAGGAAGCCGAGCGGGATCGTGACCAGCAGGTAGCACAGGCCGGCGACGAGGATCGGCGTGGAGTTGGCGGTCGTGCTGGCGAGGTCGCGTCCGTACTTGGACAGTTCGCGCTCCTCCAGGGTGACGCCCAGGAACAGCACCAGCGAGGAGTCCTTGAAGAGCAGGACGAGTTCGTTGGTGAGCGGCGGGAGGATGATCCGGAACGCCTGCGGGACGATGATCGAGGCCATGGCCCGGGCGGGCGAGAAGCCCAGCGAACGCGCCGCCTCCATCTGCCCCTTGGGGACGGCCTGGATGCCGGCGCGGATCGTCTCCGCCATGTACGCGGCCGCCACCAGGCCGAGCGCCAGGGCGACCTTGCCGTAGGTGCCGCCGATGATCTCGGTTCCGGGGAAGGCCAGGGGGACGGCCACACCGATGAAGATGAAGATCAGCAGGGCGGGAAGGCCGCGGAAGATCTCGATGTAGACGCCCGCGAGCCAGCGGTACGGGCCCACGGACGACAGCCGCATCAGCGCGAGGAGCATGCCCAGCACCAGTCCGACGACGAAGCCGGACACGGTGTAGAGCACGGTGTTCTTCAGCGCCAGCGTGATGACGTCCGGGAACATCTGGCGCGCGATGTCGAGCTGCGCGAACTGGTTCTGCAGCTGTCCCCAGTCGGCCGTGACCGCGAAGGCGATCACGGCGGCGACGAAGACGGCGTACTGGACGCCGCGCGACAGCCTGCGCTTCTGGGTCCGGGTCAGTCCCTTCTTCACGGGCCGGACCGGTACGTCGGTGTCGGTCATGAGGTCAGGAGGCCGAGGGGGAGGCGGCGGACGCGTCGTAGGGGCCGATCCACTTCTCGTACAGCTTCTTGTACGTGCCGTCGGCCTTGGCGTCGGCGATCGCCTTGTTGACGGCGGCGAGGAGCTTGGTGTTGCCCTTCTTGACCGTGAAGCCGTACTGCTCACCGGTGTTGAGGTTGTCCACCACCTTGAAGGCGCCGGCGTTGGCCTTGTCCTTCAGCCAGCCCTGGACCACCGGGTAGTCGATGATGACGGCCTGGACCTGGCCGGTGCGCAGGCCGTTGAGCACCGCGTCGGAGGACTCGAAGGAGACCGGGTCGAAGCCCTGCTTCTTGGAGTAGTCCTCGCCGGTGGTCTGCGCCTGGGCGCCGAGCTTCTTGCCCTTGGCCTTGATGTCGGCCAGGGAGTTGACGCCGCTCTTCTTGTCGACGAGGACGGCCTGGGTGGCGTTGAAGTAGGGGTCGGAGAAGTCGACGTGCTTCTTGCGCTCGGCGGTGATGGTCATGCCGGCCGCGGCGAGGTCGCACTGGCCGGAATTGAGGAAGGCGCCGGTCTTGAAGTTCTCGAAGGGCGTGTCGACGATGGCCTGCTTCACGCCGAGGTCCTTGGCGACCAGGTCGACGAGGGAGACGTCGAAGCCCTGGACCTTGCCGCCGATCTCCGACTGGAAGGGCGGGTAGGGCAGGTGGGTGCAGGTGGTGAGCTGCCCCGCCTTGGCGAGCCGGACCCCGCCGGCGGCGGTCTTCGAACCGCTGCCGCCGCTGTCGGTGGAGGTGCAGCCGGAGGTACCGACAGCCACGAGCACCAGCCCGGCCGTCGCGGTGGTGGCGGCCAGGATGCGGGTCCGGCGCCCGGAGAGGGTGTTCACGGGGGGCCTCCTGTGGGGGAACTGTGGGTTCCGATTATAAGGAGATGTTTGGGTGTCTCAAACCAAACCGATGGCCGCAAGGCCGTCCGGCCTAAGAAGTCGCCGGTCGGAGGCGGCTGACTCCGGCCGGTTACGCTCGACATCACCTGTTCCCCGTGTGCGAGGAGAGCACGCAGTGACCCACGCCTTTCTCGACCTTCCCCCGCTGAGCGCCGCGCGGTTCGCCTCGATCGAGGACCGGGTGGCCAAGCTGCTCGGCACCCGGCAGGACGTCGTGATCACACAGGGTGAGGCGCTGCTGCCGCTGGAGGGGGCGATCCGGGCGACGGCCGGGCCGGGCACGACCGCGCTGAACGTCATCACCGGTCCGTACGGGCAGACCTTCGGGAGCTGGCTGCGGGACTGCGGCGCCACGGTGCACGACCTGGCGGTGCCCTTCCACACGGCGGTCACGGCGGCGCGGATCCGGGAGGCCTTCGCCGAGCACCCGGAGATCGACTTCGTGTCGCTGGTGCACGCGGAGGCGGCGACCGGCAACACCAACCCGGTCGCGGAGATCGGCGAGGCGGTACGGGAGCAGGGCGCCCTCTTCTATCTGGACGCGGTCGCCTCCGTCGGGGCCGAGCCGGTGCTGCCGGACGCGTGGGGCGTGGACCTGTGCGTGATCGGGGCGCAGAAGGCGATGGGCGGTCCGGCGGGCGTGTCGGCGGTGTCGGTGAGCGAGCGGGCCTGGGCGCGGATGGCGGCGAACCCGCGGGCGCCGCGCCGCTCGTACCTGTCGCTGCTCGACTGGAAGGAGCGCTGGATCGACGGCGGCCGCGAGACGCTGCTGCACGCTCCCGCGCAGCTGGAGATGCTCGCGCTGGAGGCGTGTCTGGAGCGGATCGAGACGGTGGGACCGGAGGCCGTGATGGCACGCCACCGCCGCGCCGCGCTGGCCACCCGCGCGGGGGCGGTGGCTCTGGGCGGGGGGCTGGAGCCCTATGTGTACGAGGAGCGGGACGCGGCGCCGGTCGCCACGACCCTGCGGGTGCCGTCGGACGTGGTCGCGTCCGAGGTGGTGGCCCGGGCGCTGGCGCACGACCCCGCGCTGCCGCTGGCCGCGGGTGGCGGCGCGCTGGCCAAGGAGATGATCCGGGTCAACCACTACGGGGTGGACGCGACGGTGGGCACGGTCCAGGCCTCCCTGGCGGCGCTGGGCGCGGCGCTGGCGGAACAGGGGCTGACCGTGGACATCGAGGGGGCACGGCAGACCGCGGCGGATTTCCGGGGATAGCGGCCGGGCGCGCCCCGGGCGTATTGACGGTGGCCGGAGCATGAATTCAAGGTGATTTGCTAATTCTTATTAACGGGTAGCTTTCCCAAGTGCTTCTGCCCGTTTTTCCGAGGCGTAAACACCACGAGTTTTCGAGCGGGTTACATGCCTGTGACGCATTACACAGGTGCACCCTTTTGCACCTTTTGGGCCGACCAAACCAGTACATATCGCCACCTCGTCGCGCACCTGCCCGCGCCCGCGCGATAACACAGGACCCCCACCGAAGTAACCCAGATCGGCCATGCATTTTTGAATTTCCATCGGTAAATTCAATCCGCATGACTGCCGCACAAGCAGACTTGCTCATCGACCGCCCGGCGGTCGCGGACGGAGCCGCGCTCTGGCGTATTGCCAAGGACTCCGGAAACCTCGACCTGAACTCCTCCTACAGCTATCTGCTGTGGTGTCGTGACTTCGCCGGTACGACGGCGGTGGCGCGCGGGGCCGACGGAGAACCGGTCGGCTTCGTCACCGGGTACGTACGGCCGGAGCAGCCGCACACCCTGTTCGTCTGGCAGGTGGCGGTGGACGCGACCCACCGGGGCCGCGGGATCGCGGCCGCACTGCTCGACGGACTGACCGCACGGCTCGCCACCGAGCACGGGATCACCTCCGTGGAGACCACGATCACCCCGGGCAACACCGCGTCCGAGCGCCTGTTCACCTCGTACGCCGACCGGCACGGCGCATCGGTCTCCCGCGAGGTCCTCTTCGACACGGGCCTGTTCCCCGACGGACCCCACGAGCCCGAGGTCCTGTACCGCATCGGGCCCCTCTCCGCCTGACCTCCACGCACAGCCCCCCACGTACTCCCCACGCACTCCCCCCCACGCAACGAGGAGCGATTCGTCGTGACCATCACCCAGCCGGACCTCAGTGTCTTCGAGACCGTCGAGTCCGAGGTGCGCAGCTACTGCCGCGGCTGGCCCACCGTCTTCGACCGCGCGCAGGGCAGCCGCATGTACGACGAGGACGGCCACGCGTACCTGGACTTCTTCGCCGGCGCCGGGTCCCTCAACTACGGGCACAACAACCCCGTACTGAAACGGGCGTTGATCGACTACCTGGAGCGGGACGGCGTCACCCACGGGCTCGACATGTCGACCACCGCCAAGCGCGCCTTCCTGGAGTCCTTCCAGAACCTGGTGCTCCGGCCGCGCGACCTGCCGTACAAGGTCATGTTCCCGGGGCCGACCGGCACCAACGCGGTGGAGTCCGCGCTGAAGCTGGCGCGGAAGGTGAAGGGGCGCGAGGCGATCGTGTCCTTCACCAACGCCTTCCACGGGATGTCCCTGGGTTCGCTGGCCGTCACCGGCAACGCCTTCAAGCGGGCCGGCGCGGGCATACCGCTCGTGCACGGGACCCCGATGCCCTTCGACAACTACTTCGACGGCAAGGTCCCGGACTTCCTCTGGTTCGAGCGGCTGCTGGAGGACCAGGGGTCCGGACTCAACAAGCCCGCCGCCGTGATCGTGGAGACGGTGCAGGGCGAGGGCGGCATCAACGTCGCCCGCCCGGAGTGGCTGCGCGCGCTCGCCGGTCTGTGCGAGCGCCAGGACATGCTGCTGATCGTCGACGACATCCAGATGGGCTGCGGCCGTACCGGCGCCTTCTTCTCCTTCGAAGAGGCCGGGATCGTGCCGGACATCGTCACCGTCTCGAAGTCCATCAGCGGCTACGGGCTGCCGATGTCGCTGTGCCTGTTCAAGCCCGAGCTCGACATCTGGGAGCCGGGCGAGCACAACGGCACCTTCCGCGGCAACAACCCGGCGTTCGTCACGGCCACCGCCGCCCTGGAGGCCTACTGGGCGGACGGCTCGGCGATGGAGAAGCAGACCCGGGCACGGGGTGAGCAGGTCGAGCAGGCCCTGATCTCCATCACCGAGGAGAACCTCGCGGATGTGAAGGAGTACCGGGGACGCGGGCTCGTGTGGGGCCTGGAGTTCCACGACAAGGGCCGGGCCGGACGCGTGGCGCACCGCGCCTTCGAACTCGGGCTGCTGATCGAGACCTCGGGCCCGGAGAGCGAGGTCGTCAAGCTGCTCCCGGCTCTCACCATCACGCCGGACGAGCTCGACGCGGGCCTGCGTGTCCTCGCCCGCGCCGTCCGCGAGACAGCCTGAGGCACCGGAAAGACCTGAATCACCGGAAATCTGAAACACCTAGCAAGGAGGCATCGCACCACCGTGATCGTCCGATCGTTCAAGGACATCGAAGGCACCGACCGCCATGTGAGGGCCGCGTCCGGCACCTGGGAGAGCAAGCGCATCGTCCTGGCCAAGGAAAGGGTCGGCTTCTCCCTGCACGAAACGATTCTGTACGCCGGTACGGAGACGTCGATGTGGTACGCCAACCACATCGAGGCCGTCGTCTGCGTCGAGGGCGAGGCCGAGCTCTCCGACCACGAGACCGGGGAGACGCACACGATCACTCCCGGCACCATGTACCTCCTCGACGGCCACGAGCGGCACACGCTGCGCGTCAAGGAGGACTTCCGCTGCCTCTGCGTGTTCAACCCGCCCGTGACGGGACGGGAGGACCACGACGAGAACGGCGTCTACCCGCTGCTCACCGAGCCCGAGGAGGTGTGACGAGCAGTGACCACCACGACCACCACGACCACCGTCACCGACCTGTACCCCAGCCGCGGCGCCACCGAGGTGTCGGTCCCCCGCCAGGACCCGGTCGTCTGGGGCTCCCCCGACACCCCCGGCCCGGTCTCGGCCACCGACCTCCAGTCGTACGAGCGTGACGGCTTCCTCGCCGTCGACCAGCTGATCACCGACGACGAAGTCGCCGTCTACCGCCAGGAGCTGGAGCGGCTCGTCGCCGATCCGGGGATCCGGGCCGACGAGCGGTCGATCGTCGAGCCGCGGTCGCAGGAGATCCGGTCCGTCTTCGAGGTGCACCGGATCAGCGAGGTGTTCGCGAACCTGGTGCGCGACGAGCGGGTCGTCGGGCGGGCCCGGCAGATCCTCGGCTCGGACGTCTACGTCCACCAGTCCCGGATCAACGTCAAGCCGGGCTTCGGGGCCAGCGGCTTCTACTGGCACTCGGACTTCGAGACCTGGCACGCCGAGGACGGTCTGCCGAACATGCGGACGGTGTCCGTCTCGATCGCGCTGACCGAGAACTACGACACCAACGGCGGGCTCATGATCATGCCGGGCTCGCACCGGACGTTCCTGGCGTGTGCCGGCGCCACACCCAAGGACAACTACAAGAAGTCGCTGCAGATGCAGGACGCGGGCACGCCCTCCGACGAGGCGCTGACCAAGCTGGCGGGCGAGTACGGCATCAAGCTGTTCACCGGCCGGGCCGGCTCGGCGACCTGGTTCGACTGCAACTGCATGCACGGGTCCGGCGACAACATCACGCCGTTCCCCCGCAGCAACGTCTTCATCGTGTTCAACAGCGTGGAGAACCAGGCGGTCGAGCCGTTCGCGGCCCCGGTACGCCGACCGGAATTCATCGGCGCCCGGGACTTCACCCCGGTGCGCTGAGGCGCGCCCGGCCGGGGCTGGCCACTTCAGGGGGCGACAGGTTGCGCCCCCTGCGGTGAGCCCAGCCCGGCCGGGGCCGGGGGTGGGCTCAGTTCGACAGTGCGTTCAGCAGGCGGTCGACGTCCGTGGGTGTGTTGTACAGGTGGAAGGACGCGCGCAGGTTGCCCGCGCGGTTGGAGACCTCGATCCCCGCGCGGCTCAGCTCCGGCTGCCGCTCGCCGAGTCCGGGTACCGACACGATCGCCGAGCCGGGGGCGGGCACGGGCTCGTGGCCGAGCGTCGCGAGGCCGTCCCGGAACCGGTCGGCGAGGGCCAGGTCGTGCTGGTGGACGGCGGCCACGCCGAGTTCCTCGATCAGGTCGAGGGAGCGGCGCAGCCCCGCGAAGGTGAACAGCGCGTGGGTCAGGTCGAACCGCCGTGCCGAGTGGGCGAGTTCGGCGACCGGGCCGTAACAGCTGTCCCACGGCGTCTCGGCCGCGACCCAGCCCGCGAGCACCGGCGTCAGTCCGCCGAAGTCCTCCGGGACCACGAGGAAGGCCGCGCCGTGCGGGCCGAGCAGCCACTTGAAGGAGACGGCGGCGGTGAAGTCGTAGGCGTCGGCGTCCATCGGCAGCCAGCCCGCCGCCTGGGAGAAGTCGACGTAGGTGCGTGCCCCGTGGCTGCGGGCGGCCTCCCGCAGGGCGGGCAGGTCGGCGATCCGCCCGTCGGCGGACTGCGCGGCGCTGACCGCGACCAGTGCGGTGTCCGGGCGGACGGACTCGGCGATCCGCTCCAGCGGGACCGTGCGGACCTTGAGGTCGCCGCGCACGTGGAACGGGTTCAGCACGGAGGTGAAGTCGTCCTCGGCGGTGAGGACTTCGGCGCCCGCGGGCAGCGAGGCGGCGATCACACCGGTGTGCGCGGCGACCGAGGCTCCGGCCGCCACCCGAGTGACGGGGACACCGGCCAGCCGGGCGTACGCGGCCCGGCAGGCCTCCACGTCCTCGTACAGCGGGGTCAGCGGCCTGCCCTCGGCCCGCAGCACCGCCGCCTCGTGCAGGGCGGCGACGGTGCGGGCGGGCAGCAGGCCGTTGCTCGCGGTGTTCAGATGGGTGCTCTTCGGGGTGAACTCGGCGCGGACGAGATTCTCGAGGCTCTCCAAGGTCTCCATGGGTCCACTCTGCGGCCCGGGGAAGTCACCGTCCATCGCGGATTTTTACGTGGATCCGCTAAGCAGGGCTTATAAGTGCCGCCTGAGCTGCGGTTTTCATCCCTGCTGCGGCACCGCGCACCCGTCCGGACCGCAGGCCGCCGCGTCCCCCCGGTCACCCTGGTCGACGAGCTTCAGCGGCGAGCGCTCGCCCCAGGCCTGGGTCAGCGCCTGGGTGAAGACCTCGGCGGGCTGGGCGCCGGAGACGCCGTACGTGCGGTCGAGGACGAAGAAGGGCACGCCGTTCGCGCCGAGCTGGGCGGCCTCGCGCTCGTCGGCGCGGACCTCGTCGGCGTAGGCGGCCGGGTCGGCGAGCACCGCACGGGCGGCGTCGGCGTCCAGACCGGCCTCGACCGCCAGCTCCACCAGCCGCTCGTCGCCCTCGGTGAAGAGGGACCGCTCCTCGGCGAAGTTGGCCCGGTACAGGATCTGGATCAGCTCGTCCTGCCGTCCCTGCTCCTTGGCGAAGTGCAGCAGGCGGTGCAGGTCGAAGGTGTTGCCGTGGTCGCGGCCCCGGGTGCGGTAGTCCAGGCCCTCGGCGGCGGCCTGCGCGCCCAGGTTGTCCTCGCCGGCCTCGGCCTGTGCCGCGCTCATGCCGTACTTCTTGGTCAGCATGGCGATCACCGGCTGGACGTCACCCTTGGCACGGCCCGGGTCCAACTCGAAGGAGCGGTGCACGACCTCGACCTGATCGCGGTGCGGGAAGGCCGCCAGCGCCTTCTCGAAGCGGGCCTTGCCCACATAGCACCAGGGGCAGGCGATGTCGCTCCAGATCTCGACGCGCATGTCTTCGGCTCTCTCCAGGTCGCACGGGTACGGAGACTCCCTCCGCCGAGTGCATGAACCTTCAAGCAGCTTCTTTCATTCCCCGTCCCGCGTTCCGGGCACCGCGTAGCGCAGGTCAAGGTGGTGATCCCCCTCGGCGGGCGGGTTCTCCGGGTCCGGGATCCAGCCCTGGCGGGCGTAGAAGGCCTGGGCGCGCGCGTTGTCCACGTGCACGTCGAGCACGGCCGTCCGCTTGCCGTCGGCCCGCCACTGGTCGACGCAGGCGGCGTGCAGCGCCGTGCCGATGCCCGCGCGCCAGTGACCGGGGTCGACGTGGAACTGGTACAGCTTCACGGTTTCGGCGGGGGTGTCCTCGGGGGTGCGGAAGGAGGCGATGCCCACCAGCCGGGCGTCCTGGACCGCGCACAGCACATGGCCCTCGGGCCGCTCGATGGCCTCCCGCCACAGCGCCGCCCAGTCGAAGCCGTCGTCCGGGAGGCCCTCCGGGTAGTACGTGGACCGGGCGCGCACATGCAGCTCGGCGACGGCCGGGGCGTCGGCGGGCAGAGCGGTCCTGATCACCAGAGCGTCGATGGTCCCATGCGGTTTGATCATGCAACACAGGACGCGTCCGCCGCGGCCGTGGTTCCCGGACGGCTGCTCAGCTCCCGTCCCGCAGGTCGTCCGGCCAGCCGGGCCTGAACTCGATGTGGTCGTACGTCACCACGCACCCCTCCCCCATCGGCGACTGCGTCATGAAGCCGACCAGCGCCGCGCCCGTCTCCTTCTCCTCGCCCAGCGTGAAGAGCCGTACGAAGGTCCAGCGCACGCCGTCCCGGGAGGCGTGGAAGGCGAACGCGCGGCCGGTGCGGCTGATCCGGAGCCACACCGAACTGCCGTCCACGGTGAAGGAGTTGGCGTCGTCGGAGTGTCCCCGGGTGACCACCGTGCAGACGGTGGGCACGTCCGGGGAGTACTCCAGGCACAGTTTGGCCCAGGCCCGCTCCCCGACGTGGACGTAGAGCACCCCCGCGTCGAAGGCACCGGCGAACCCGACGGTGACCCGCGCGATCAGCTGGAAGTCCCCCTCGGGCTCCCCCAGCAGCCGGGGCGCGTCGGAGGCGGGCTCCAACGCCTCCCCGGTCGGCGTCACGAACCGGTCCTGCCGGGGCCCGGCCCACCCGGTGAGCACACCGTCCTCGTAGGACCAGTTGCCCTCGGGACCGTAGGTACGGAGGGGAAAGGGCAGTTCGGGAAGGTTCACGTCCATCACCCAAGAGTCGCCGGTCAACTGCGTCCGTACGGCGTTACCGCTCCAGAACCCCGTTGAACCGCCGGGGAAGCCCCAGCGGATTCTCGTCCCGGAGTTCCCGCGGCAGCAGCGCGGCAGGCGCGCCCTGATAGACGACCGGCCGCAGCCACCGCTCGATCGCCGTACCGCCGACAGACGTCGAGGTCGAGGTCGTCGCCGGGTACGGCCCACCGTGATGCTGGGCCGGAGCGACCGCCACACCCGTCGGCCACCCGTTCACCAGCACCCGGCCGGCCAGCGGCGTGAGCTCCGCCAGGATCTCCGCGCCCCGGCCCTCGCCCGCCGCCTCGTCCGCCGACAGGTGGACCGTGGCGGTGAGGTTGCCGGGCAGCCGGGACAGGACGGCCGTCGCCTCGCCCTCGTCGTCGTACCGGACGACCACCGTCACCGGCCCGAAGCACTCCTCCAGCAGCAGGTCGTACGCGCCCTCCTCGGCCAGCCTGCTCGCCGGCACCGTCAGGAAGCCCGCGCTGACCGTGTGCTCGCCGCCCGCGCCCGGGGTCACCGGGGACTCCACGTCGGGAAGCTCCGCGCGCTCGGCGACCCCGGCGATGAAGTTGTCCCGCATGCGGTGGTCGAGGAGGACACCCGCGTCGGTGTCGCTGACCGCGTCGGTGAGCGACTTGACCAGGCCGTCGCCCGCCGCGCCGGACGGCACGAGGACCAGGCCGGGCTTGACGCAGAACTGGCCGGCGCCCAGGGTCATCGACCCGGCGAGACCGGTGCCGATGGCCTCCGCGCGCTCGGCGGCGGCGGCCTCGGTGACGACCACGGGGTTCAGCGAGCCCAGCTCACCGTGGAAGGGGATCGGAACCGGACGCGCGGCCGCGGCGTCGAAGAGCGCGCGCCCGCCGCGGATGGACCCGGTGAAGCCGGCGGCGGTGATCCGCGGGTGCTTGATCAGCTCGATGCCCGCCTCGAAGCCGTGGACCAGGCCGACGACGCCCTCGGGGATGCCGTGCTCGGCGGCGGCCCGGCGCAGTACCTTGGCGACCAGTTCGGACAGGGCCGGGTGGTCGGGGTGGGCCTTGACGACCACCGGGCAGCCGGCGGCCAGCGCGCTCGCGGTGTCACCGCCGGCGACCGAGAAGGCGAAGGGGAAGTTGGACGCCGAGTAGACGGCCACCACGCCCAGGGGCACCTTGTAGCGGCGCAGGTCCGGAATCGGCGGAGTGGCGGTGTCGTCGGGGTGGTTGATGATGACATCGAGGAAGGCGCCCTCGTCGACGATGTCCGCGAAGGCCCGCAACTGATAGCAGGTGCGGGCGAGTTCGCCGGTCAGCCGGACCGGGCCGAGGGCGGTCTCGGCGTCGGCGGTCTCCACCAGGGCGTCCTTGGCCGCCTGCAGACCGGCGGCGGCGGAGCGCAGGAACGCGGAGCGGACCGCGCGATCGGTCAGGGCGCCGCGCGCGGCGTGCGCCGCCTCGACGGTGGCGTCCACCTCCTGGGCTGTGGCCTCCACCGCAACCTGTTCACGCTGCTTCCCGTTGCGCGGGTCGACACTCCAGACTGGTGCTGCTGCCACCGCGGGTCCCTCCATGTGTTGCTCAGCCATGTGTTGCTCAGCCATGTGTTGCTCAGCCATGTATTGCTCAGCCGGGCCATCGACCAGGGGCGTTCGATATACTGAACACTGTCTCTGATGATGAATATGCTGTTGGAGACTATTTCCCGTCCAACGAAGGGGTCAAGGGCGATGTCGGCAGGCGAGACAGGCGGCGGGGCGCAGGTCAAGTCCGCGGTGCGGACCGTGGAATTGCTCGAGTACTTCGCCGGCCGGCCCGGTATGCACTCCCTCGCGGCGGTCCAGGAGGCCGTCGGCTATCCCAAGTCCAGCCTGTACATGCTGCTCCGCACGCTCGTGGAGCTGGGCTGGGTGGAGACGGACGCGACGGGCACGCGGTACGGCATCGGGGTGCGGGCGCTGCTCGTCGGCACGTCGTACATCGACGGCGACGAGGTGGTGGCGGCGGCCCGGCCGACGCTGGACCGGCTCTCCGACGACACCACGGAGACCATCCACCTGGCCCGTCTGGACGGCACGAACGTGGTGTACCTGGCCACCCGCCAGTCGCAGCACTACCTGCGGCCCTTCACCCGGGTCGGCCGCCGCCTCCCCGCGCACTCGACCTCGCTGGGCAAGGCGCTGCTGGCCACCCACACCGACGAGCAGGTGCGCAAGCTGCTGCCGCAGACGCTGCCCGCGTTGACCGAGCACACCATCACCGACCGGGAGAAGCTCATCGAGGAGCTGCACCTGGTGCGGGAGCAGGGCTTCGCCGTGGACCGCGAGGAGAACACGCTGGGCCTGCGCTGCTTCGGCGTGGCGGTCCCGTACCGCACCCCCGCCCGCGACGCGATCAGCTGCTCGGTGCCGGTGGCGCGGCTGACCCCCGCCCACGAGCAGATGATCAAGGACGCCCTGTTCGACGCCCGGGACCGGCTGACGCTGGCGACGCGCAGGCTCTGAGTTTCATGAACCCGCGATGAGAAAAGCGGGCGAACGGGAACGACCGCCGCCCCGCCACTCGTCTTCTGTGCGGGATGAACAAGACGATCAGGCGGGCGTCCGTCTTCGCGCTGCTGCTCGTGCTGACCCTGCTGGTCAGGGCGACATGGGTGCAGTTCTACGACGGCAAGGCCCTCGCGGACGACAACGACAACCGGCGCAACGCGATCCAGACCTACGCGGAGCCGCTGGGGAACATCATCGTGGCCGGCGAGTCGATCACCGGCTCGGCCCGGACCAAGGGCAGCGACCTCGCGTACAAACGCACGTACAAGGACGGCGAGCTGTACGCGGCGGTGACGGGCTACGCGTCGCAGACACTGACGCCGACCCAGTTGGAGGGGATCTACGCCGATGTCCTGAACGGCACCGACAACCGTCTCAAGAGCGCCATGGACACGGTCACCGGCAAGCGCGCCGAACCGGGCAACGTGCTCACCACGATCGACCCCGACGTGCAGAAGGCGGCGTACGACGCGCTCGGCGGCAACAAGGGCGCGGCCGTCGCGATCGACCCGAAAACCGGCAAGATCCTCGCGACGGTGTCGACGCCGTCGTACGACCCCTCGTCACTGGCCGGCGCCGGTAGCGCGGGCACGGCCTGGAAGAAGCTCACCGAGGACGCGGACAAGCCGCTGATCAACCGCGCGCTGCGCCAGCCGCTGCCGCCGGGCTCGACGTTCAAGCTGGTGGTGGCGGCCGCCGCGCTGGAGGACGGGCTGTACCAGAACGTGGACGAGCACACCGTCAGCCCGGACCCGTACACCCTGCCGGGCACCACCAAGCCCCTCGCGAACGAGAACACCGCCGCTCCCTGCGAGAACGCCTCGATAAGCGTCGCCCTGCGGTACTCCTGCAACAACGTCTTCGGGAAGATGGCCGTCGACCTCGGCCAGGACAAGGTGAAGGCGATGGCCGAGAAGTTCGGCTTCAACGACGACCGGCTCGACGTGCCGGTGCGGGCCTTCGCGAGCGTGTACCCATCGGACTTGGACAAGGCGCAGACGGCCCTGTCGGGCATCGGCCAGTTCGACGTCACCGCCACCCCGCTCCAGATGGCCATGGTGTCGGCCGCCATATCCAACGGCGGCAAGCTGGTCTCGCCGCATATGGTCTCGCAGATCACCGACAGCGGCGGCGATGTGCTGAAGGACTACGACGACAGCGCGGGCAGCAAGGAGATCATCAGCTCCTCGACCGCGGAGCAGTTGCAGTCGGCGATGCGCACGGTCGTGGAGCAGGGCACCGGTACGAACGCGAAGATCGACGGTGTGACCGTGGGTGGCAAGACCGGTACCGCCCAGCACGGCGAGAACAACAGCAAGACGCCGTACGCCTGGTTCACCTCGTACGGCAAGTCCGACTCGTCCGGCAAGGAGGTCGCCGTCGCGGTCGTGGTCGAGCAGTCCGGCGCGGCCCGCTCCGAGGTGAGCGGCAACGGCCTGGCGGCGCCGGTGGCCAAGGCGATGATGAAGGCCGCCCTGCGGAACTAGGAGCCAGGACCAGGGGATCGGAAGGGGCGGCTCCGGTGAGCCGCCCCCGACCTCACTTGACGCCGAGGATCTGCTCCACCGGGTCGATCGCGAAGTACACCAGGAACAGCGCCGAGACGCCCCACAGCAGCCAGTTGACCTCCTTGGCCTTGCCGAGGACGGTCTTGATGACGACGTACGCCAGGAAGCCGGCGCCGATGCCGTCGGTGATGGAGTACGTGAACGGCATCGCGGCGATGGTGAGGAAGGCCGGGATGGCGATCTCGTACCTGTCCCAGTCGATGTGCTTGACGTGGGTCATCATCAGGAAGCCGACCGCGATCAGCGCGGGCGCGGCGGCCTGGAGCGGGACGATGGTGAGCAGCGGGGTGAGGAAGAGCGCGAGACCGAAGAGGCCGCCGGTGACCAGGTTGGCGAAGCCGGTGCGGGCGCCCTCGCCGACGCCGGCCGCGGACTCGATGTAGGCGGTGTTGGAGGAGGCGGAGCCGATCCCGCCGGCCACTGCGGCGGCGCCGTCGATGAACAGGACCCGGCCGATGCCCGGCACCTGGCCCTCCTCGTCGAGCAGCCCGGCCTCGGCGCTGATGCCGACGATGGTGCCCATGGCGTCGAAGAAGTCGGACAGGATCAGGGTGAAGACCAGCAGGACGGCGGTGAGCACCCCGGCCTCGGCGAAGCCGCCGAACAGGCTGAAGTGACCGACGAGTCCGAAGTCGGGGGCGGCCACGATCTTGTCCGGGACCTTCGGGGTGGTCAGGCCCCAGCTCTTCACGTCGGCGACGGCGTCGATGACGATCGCGACGACCGTCATGGTGACGATGCTGATCAGGATCGCGCCCTTCACCTTGCGGGCGAGCAGCGCGATGGTGAGCAGCACACCGAGACAGAACACCAGGACCGGCCAGCCGGTGAGCCGGCCGACGGCGCCCAGCTGTACCGGCACGGTGGTGTTCGCGGCGTCGGGGATGCGGCTGACGAACCCGGCGTCGACGAAGCCGATGAACGCGATGAACAGGCCGATGCCTACGCCGATGGCCTGCTTGAGCTGCTGCGGGATGGCGTTCATGATCGCCTTGCGCAGTCCGGTGAGGACCAGCACGCAGATCAGGACGCCTTCGAGGACGACCAGGCCCATGGCGTCGTCCCAGCTCATCAGCGGGGCGAGCTGGAAGGCCACGACGGCGTTGAGGCCGAGGCCGGCGGCGATGGCGAGCGGCAGGTTGCCGCCGACGCCCATGATGACCGTCATCACACAGGCCACCAGGGCGGTCGCGGTGACCAGTTGGCCGGTGTCGAGGGTGTGACCGAACTTGTCCTTGGCGCTGCCCAGGATGATCGGGTTCAGGACAAGGATGTACGCCATGGTGAAGAAGGTGGCGAAGCCGCCGCGTATCTCCCGGCCGAGGGTCGATCCCCGTTCGGAGATTCTGAAATAGCGGTCGACACTGCTCGCCGCGGGTGGCGCGGCACTCGGCCGGTCGGCCACCTTCTGCGTCTCGGACATGGTTGCTGCTCCTTGTTGCCTGATGATCGGTCTGCGGATGCTGGCTGGATTGTTCCCTCGTTGAACCGCTTTCAGGTTTTCTCCGTGTTACGGAATCAGACGTCGGCCGGTCAACCGGTGTTCGAGACCCCGCACAAATTGAGTGATTCAGCACTGCTACGCTTCCGGATCTCCGTCCCGGCCACCCCGGACGATCACATGTCATTTACATGACACGCACAGAGAGGTCCCTCGTGGGCACAGTCGTCGACGACGCCGCCTCCGTGGAGTTCCATGCCTTCTTCGAACGGCACTACGCCGAACTCTCCCGTCTCGCCCACCTGTTGACCGGAGAGGCGGACGCCGCCGACGACCTGGCCGCGGACGCGCTGCTCGCGCTGTGGCACCGCTGGGACCGGGTGCGCGCGGCCGACCACCCGGTGGCGTACGCCCGGGGCGTGGTCGCCAACCTGGCCCGTACCCGCATCCGCAGCGCGGTGCGCGAGCGCCGCCGGATCGCGCTGTTCTGGTCGCACCGCGAGGAGAAGACCGAGAACCCCGACGTCGCGGGCGTGGTGGACGTCCAGGAGGCGCTGCGCAGGCTGCCGTTCAGGAAGCGGGCGTGTGTGGTGCTGCGGCACGCCTTCGACCTGTCGGAGAAGGACACCGCGCTCGCGCTGGGGGTGTCCGTGGGTACGGTTAAGAGCCAGACGTCGAAGGGGATGGCCGAACTGCAGCGGTTGCTCGGCACCCAACGCGCTCCGCAGAAGGTGCACGCGGCGATGGCGCGCGGCGGCGAGACCGGAGGTAGGAACCGATGAGGCAGCAGGACGTGCACGACGAGCTGCGCGCCCGGCTGCACGAGGCGGCCGAGGCGCACGAACCCG
The DNA here is from genome assembly GCF_055639495.1 of Streptomyces sp. NPDC039424. Classification (NCBI taxonomy): domain Bacteria; kingdom Bacillati; phylum Actinomycetota; class Actinomycetes; order Kitasatosporales; family Streptomycetaceae; genus Streptomyces; species Streptomyces sp. NPDC039424. The sequence continues at coordinate 571,763 of NZ_JBVKAI010000003.1, read as the reverse complement.
ACCGCGCGCGCATCCTGGCCCGGGTCGAGCGGGGCATGGCCGCCCAGGGCCGCACCGACCACCGGGCGACGCGCCCGCCGGTGCTCGGCTGGTTCCGGGTGGTGAGCGCCACGGCGGCGGTGGCCGGTGTCCTCGCGGTCGGCGGGTACGCGGTGGCGTCCGCGGTGAAGGACGACACTCCCGCGCAGCAGACGGTCGCGGTCTCGCCGACTCCCACGCCGTCGCCGGACGCGACGACGCGACCGCCGGTCCGCTCGGCGACCCCGACGGCCGGCTCCGGCGGCGCCACGCGGCCGTCCCGCACGCCGAGTTCGACCCCGACCCCGGCTCCGAAGGCCTCGGCCACCGCGAAGGCGCCCGCCGCACAGGGGGTGCAGGACGGCCCGCTGTGGTCCGACGGCTCGGTCGACCCGCACAGCAACGACTTCTGGGCGCAGAGCAACCTGACCCTGAAGACGACACGGAAGCTGACCGCGCTCACGGTCGAGTTGAAGGTCGCGCAGACCGGCGGGGTCTCCACGGCGGGCGCCTGGCGGTCGCTTCCCGAGGTCGACTTCACGCAGACGGTCGAGGAGAAGGACGGCTTCCTCGTCTACCGGTGGGTGCTCAAGGAGGGCCGCACGGTCCCGGTCGGCGAGTGGGTCTTCGCCGGGCAGTACAACCACGAGCGCGGCGGCCGGGACGCGAAGGACGACGCCTACACGATCACGGGCGCCGCGGGCACCGGGCAGTACGCCGTGAAGGGCGATTTCGCGGCCCAGGACGCGAGCGAGGGCGACTCCTAGAGAAATCTCCGGGACGCGGCAACCCTTTCGCGTACCGGTGGCGACCAGGAACCATACCCTCGCTGACCACGGGTTCGTACCGCGGAAACAACCATGTGTTCGTTTTCAACGTCCCTTTCAGTGCGTGGCAGAGCGACCCCGCGCGGTACCGCCTCGAACTGCCGGCCTGAGCCCCCCTCGGCCGGCACGGCCGGCTGAGCCCCCCTCGGCCCGGCCATGAGAACGCCCCGCCGGTGACGACCGGCGGGGCGTTCTTCTCCGTGCCGACGGGCTAGTTCATGGTCGAGCCGATCGCGGTCGAGCCCGTGGTCAGGAAGGTCGTCGCGGGCAGCGAACCGTCCGACTTGCGGGCGCCGTAGGCGGTCGTGGCGTCGGTCGACTTGAACGCCGGGGTGCTGACACCGCTGTCCCAGTTGTTCGCGGCGGAGACCGTGGCCGAACCCAGCTTGTCCAGGCCGCCCTTGTTGCTCACCGCGAGGTTGCGGGCGAGGCGGGCCTTGCCGGTGGCGAAGTAGAAGCCGGCCTCGGTGTTGGCGTACGCGGTGTTGCGGTTCAGCACGACCGCGCCGGTGTTGGAGTTCTCGGTGAAACCGTTGAGGGTGTTGTCCCAGGCCGCGTCGTTGTTGACGACGTGCGCGACCGCGACGCCCCCGCCGCCCAGCTTGAAGCCGTTGCCGTTGCCCTCGAAGGCCGCGTCGTTCCAGCGGTTCTTGCCGTTGCCGAAGGCCCAGGAGTGCTCGATGGTGACGGGCGAGGAGAACTGCCAGAGGTCGAGCCCGTCGTCCGAGTTGTTGTACAGGCGGGCGCCGGTGATCTTGTTGCCCGTGCCGGAGCCGAACTTGATGGCGATGCCGTCGGCGTTCTGGCCGTGCCCGGCGGCGTCGTAGTTGCCGTAACTGTCCAGGTTCTGCACGAGGTTGTCGACCGTGTTGTCGCCGCGCAGGGTGAAGCCGGAGTCGCCGTTGTTTGCGGTGACCAGGTTCTTGAAGAACCCGCCGGTGGAGGAGGTGACGACGAGGCCCTGGGCCGGGGACTTCTGGAAGGTGAGGTTCTGGACGGTCCAGTAGCTGCCGTAGATCCCGGCGAGCCAGGAGCCGGCGGGCAGCTTGGACCCGTCGATCTTCACCTTCTCGCTGCCGTACGCCTGGAGCGTGATCCGGTTCGAACCGGTGCCGCTGGCCGTCGACTTCAGGGTGGCCCTCGGGTAGTACGTGCCCGCGCGCACCTGGATGACGGTGCCGGCGGTCGCGTTCTTCACGGCCGACTCCAACTGCGCGGTGGTGGACACGGTGACCGTCGTCGTGGCCGCCTGGGCGCCGCCGTTCGACAGGCCGAGGTAGACGCCGCCCGACCCCGCGGCGACGGCCACCGTGGCCGCGATCGAGAGGGTGCGCGTCCTGCGGTGGCGTCCGGTGCTCTGACGCACTGGGCGTTCCTTTCCTAGGGGGATGCTACGCACACGAGTCGCCGCCGTGGCCGGAAGAGGTTGCCGCGGCCGAGCGAGAACGAGCGAAACTTTCGCCGGTTCTCATCCCGCTCTCATCGATTGACGTCCTGTTTCCCACTGGTGAGACTCCGAGGGCGCAACACTCAACAGAATCCCCCACGCTCCGACAGGATTGCCCATGCGCATACGAGCCGCGCTCCTCACCTGTCTCACCCTCCTCCTCACCCTGTTCGCCGCCCCACCCGGCACCGCGCACTCAGGAGCCCCACCCGTGAAACACCCCAAGTACGCCGGCTACCTCTTCGCCTACTTCACCGGCGAGGGCACCGCCGACGGCGAGCAGATCCGCTACGCCCTCAGCCGGGGCAACGACCCCCTGCACTGGCGGGAGCTGAACGCGGGCAAGCCGGTCCTTACCTCCACCATCGGTGAGAAGGGCCTGCGCGACCCGTTCGTGATCCGCTCCCCCGAGGGCGACAAGTTCTATCTGATCGCCACCGACCTGCGCATGTACCAGAACAGCAGCGGCAGCTGGGACGACGTGCAGCGGCACGGCAGCAAGTCCATCATGATCTGGGAGTCCACCGACCTGGTGCACTGGACCGACCAGCGCCTGGTGAAGGTCGCGCCCGACACCGCGGGCAACACCTGGGCGCCGGAGGCCTACTGGGACGACTCGCTCGGGGAGTACGTCGTCTTCTGGGCGTCGAAGCTGTACGCCGACGACGACCCCGAGCACACGGGCTCGACGTACAACAAGATGCTCTACGCGACGACGAAGGACTTCCGCGCCTTCAGCGCGCCGAAGGTCTGGGACGACCCGGGCTACTCGGTCATCGACTCGACCGTGGTCAAGTACGAGGACACCTACTACCGCTACACCAAGGACGAGCGGGACCCCTCCTCCAGCTCCCCCTGCTCGAAGTTCATCACCGGGGAGAAGTCGACCAGCCTGACCAGCACCAAGTACGACTTCGTCGCCGACTGCATCGGCAGCGGCTCCATCGAACGCGGTGAGGGCCCGACGGTGTTCAAGTCGAACACCGAGAAGAAGTGGTACCTGTTCATCGACGAGTACGGCCTGCGCGGGTACGTCCCCTTCGAGACGACCGACCTCGACTCGGGCAAGTGGACGATGTCCACCGACTACCAGCTCCCGGCGAGCCCCCGGCACGGCACGGTGATGCCGGTGACACAGGCGGAGTACGACCGCCTACTGGCCGCGTATCCCAGCACGCCGACGTCCGTGGTGGACGCGACGGCGAAGGACCAGAAGGGGTACGCGATCGTCACCGAGTCGGCGTCGAAGGTCGTGCTGCCGATGGAGCCGGACGCCGATCTGTCCCGGCTGGCGCCGAGGTTGTGGGTGGGCGAGGGCGCCAGGGTCACCCCGGGGTCCGGCACGCGGCGCGACTTCCGCAAGCCGCGCACATACACGGTGACGGCGGCGGACGGCACGACCCGCACCTGGACGGTCGAGGCCGTCCGCACCCGAAGTCCGATCCTGCCCGGCCTGAACGCCGACCCGGACGTCCACTACCTGAACGGCGAGTACTGGATCTACCCGACGACCGACGGCTTCCAGGGGTGGAGCGGCACGAGCTTCAAGGCGTACTCGTCGAAGGACCTGGTCCACTGGAAGGACCACGGTGTGATCCTGGACCTCGGGCCGGACGTGTCGTGGGCGGACAAGAACGCCTGGGCGCCCGCGATCGCCGAGCGAAACGGCAGGTACTACTTCTACTTCTGCGCGGAGCAGCAGATAGGCGTGGCGGTGGCCGACTCACCGGCCGGCCCGTTCAAGGACGCCCTCGGCAAACCGCTCGTCGCCAAGGGGAAGCCGGCGGGCCAGATGATCGACCCGGCCGTGTTCACGGACGACGACGGGCAGGCGTACCTCTACTGGGGCAACGGGCACGCGTACGTGGTCCCGCTGAACGACGACATGACGTCGTACGACCCCGCGAAGGTGAAGGACATCACCACGGGCGACTTCCGTGAGGGTTCCTTTGTGATCAAGCGGAACGGCACGTACTACTTCATGTGGTCCGAGGACGACACCCGCAGCGAGAACTACCACGTGGCGTACGCGACGGGACCGTCCCCGCTCGGCCCGTGGACCAAGCGGGGGACGATCCTGTCCAAGCGTCCCGAGTACGGCATCCTCGCCACCGGCCACCACTCCGTGGTGAACGCGCCCGGCACCGACGACTGGTACATCGTCTACCACCGGTTCGCGCTGAACGGCCCCGGCAGGGCGGGCGGTGACGGTATGCACCGGGAGACGACGATCGACCGTATGCGGTTCGCGGCCGACGGGACGATCGAGCCGGTCGTGCCGACCCTGGACTCGATCAGGCCCGTACGGGCCGCCGCCGCGGACTAGCTGACGAAGTACGTCGGGTTCGGCAGCTTGTACGTCCGGTCGGCGTAACCGCCGTCCAGGTCCGAGTACTGGTCGCCGAAGTTGGCGACGATCTCGTACCCGAGGTCGTCCTCGATGTGCTTGCGGGTGCCGGACTTGTACTGCACGGTCGTGCAGTTCCAGGTGCCCGGGGTGGCGCAGGCGCTCAGGTAGGCCGGCGGGTTCGCCTTGTCCTTGAGGAACATGTGGTCGGCGTCGAGGTTCACATCGGCGCCGATCTTCTTCAGGTTCGCGACGGCCGCCGTGCGCTGCGCCTCGCTCAGGCCCGAGTTGTAGAAGACCTCGACGCCCTTGGACTCGGCGTACCGGACCAGCTCGGGGCTGCCGAAGACCGCCGGGCGGTCCGCCTTGTTCACGTAGTCGGCCCACGTCGTGGAGTTGTACGTGTAGTTGTAGCGCTTCTCGTAGTCGAGGCTGAGCAGCAGCGTGTCGTCGATGTCGAAGACGACCGCGGGCTTCTCGTGCCGGTGGTGCGCCTTGCGGGCCGCCTGGTCGATGTACTTCCTCGCCGCCGCGTCGAGGCGCGCCAGGTCCTTGGCGTAGGGGCTGTCCGGGGACGCCTGGTACACGCCTCCCGCGTCCGCCGTGGTGCCGTAGTAGGTGTCGATGTCCTTGACCAGGAGCCCGATGTTGTAGGGCTCGTGGGTCGAGTTCGCCGTCGACTGATGGGCGGTGGCCGCGCCGGCGCCGTACAGGGCGCCGCCCGCGACGGTGCAGGCCGCGACGACGGCAGCCGCCCTGAGGGATTTCCGCATGGAAACTCCGGGATGTGTTCGGGGTGTTGGTTTCACCAGGTCACGCTTTGTCTACGCGCATCACACCCGGAGCGCGAGTCTGTTTATCCGATCGATACACTCCAATTCGGCCAGATGGCCGGGTCATTGGCACGGCGGGTCGTACGGTTCGCCGAGCCCCCGTTCCGGCCCCTAATCCATCGTCGCCCCGATCGTCGTGCTCCCCGTCGTCAGGAACGTCGTCGACGGCAGGGACCCGTCCGACTTGCGGGCGTTGTACGTGGTCGAGGCGTCCGTGGACTTGAAGGCCGGGGTGGAGATGCCCGAGTCCCAGTTGTTGCCGGCCGAGGTCACCTTGGAGCCCTTGCTGACGAGGCCGCTGCCGTTGCTGACGGCCAGGTTCTTGCCGAGCTTGGCGGAGCTGGTGGCGAAGTAGTAGCCCCACTTGCTGTTGGCGTAGGCGGTGGTGCGGTTGATGACGATCGCGCCGGTGTTGGAGTTCTCGGTGAAGCCGTTGCCCGCGTTGCCCCAGGCGGCGGAGTTGTTGACGACGTGGGCGACGACCTCGCCGTCGCCGCCCAGTTTGTAGCCGTTGCCGTCCCCGGCGAAGGCGGAGTCGCCCCAGCGGTTGACGCCGTTGCCGAAGGACCAGGTGTGCTCGACGGTGACGGGGGTGGAGAAGGACCAGAAGTCGATCCCGTCGTCCGAGTTGTTGTAGAGGCGGGCGCCGGTGACCAGGTTTCCGCTGCCGGAGCCGAACTTGATGGCGATGCCGTCGGCGTTCTCGCCGTGGTTCGCGGCGTCGTAGTGGCCGTAGGAGTCGAGGTTCCTGACGGTGTTGTTGACCGTTCCGTCGCCGGTGAGGGTGAAGCCGGAGTCGCCGCCGTTGATGGTCTTGATGTTGTTCCAGTTGGTGCCGGTGCAGGACTGGCAGACGACGGCGCTGTCCGGGGAGTTCTGGAAGGTGATGTTGGAGACGTTCCAGTAGTCGGCGGTCAGCTTGAAGATCCAGTCGCCGTCGGGGAGGTTCGAGCCGTCGATCTTCACGGTCTCGGAGCCGTACGCGGTGAGCGTGACGGGCGAGGACGAGGTGCCGTTGGCCGTGGACTGGAGGGTGGCCGTGGGGTAGTAGGTGCCGCCGCGCACCTGGATGACCGTGCCGGCGGTGGCGTTCTTCAGGGCGTTGGACAGGTCGGTGGAGTTGCTGACGACGACCGTCGCGGCCTGTGCCTGGGTGGGGAGGACGGCGAGACCGGCGCCGAGGGCGAGGGTCGCGCCAAGGGTGAGAGCGGTACGACGAGACATGGAGTGCGGGTCCTTTCCGTCGGTTCACAGGGGTTGGATGCGGGGCTTCCAGTCGCCGAGGTAGGCCGCCGGGGTGTGCGACCCGGCCTCGGCGTCGGCGAGTTGGGGCCGGTTCTCGGGGACGGTGATCTCCGCGCCCGGCCCGGTGTTGCGGTACTCGCCGAAGCGCATCGACCGCCAGGGGTAGGCGTCGCGCATGTTGGTGTAGGGCGCCGCGGCGTCGATGCCGGGGCCGATCCGGGTGTCCCGGACGACGAGGGACGGCCAGGCCGTCGTCTCGTACGACGGCACCCAGGGCCGCGCCAGCTTGTACGCCCCGTCCTCGGCGCCGGAGGTGATGCGCGAGCGCACGGCGAGGACGCCGTGCGGGTTGGCGCGGGCCGTGGAGGGGGCGAAGACCATGCCCTTGGGCGTGAAGGTCACGTCCCGCTGGAGGGTGTGGAAGTGGCACTCCTCGAACACGGCGGTGGCCCGCCCGAAGACGAAGTCGACGTCGCCCTCGATGTGGCAGCGGTGGAAGTACTGCCGGTCGAAGGTGTCGAGCGCGGTGGTGTCGACGAAGAGGGTGTCCTGGTGGGCCAGCAGGCGGACGTTCTCGAAGTGGGTGCGGTCGCCGTAGGTGCAGGCGGCCACCGCCTGTGTGCCGGTGATGTCGGGGTGGTCGGCACGCAGCCAGTCGTTGGCGAGCGTCAGGTCGCGGACGGTCAGGCCGGGCGCCGCGGAGGTGAAGGTGGCGGAGCCCGCGGTGCCGTAGGTGGTGCCGTCCGGTTTCTTCGTGCCGTTCGCGCGGTCGTACACGATGACGACGTCACGCGGGTCGCGGGTGGCGCCGCGGATGGTCAGCTCCGCCTTGTCCGCCGGGACGTCGACGACCTGGCGATACGTCCCCGGGTGCACGACGATCGTGCCGCCGGGCCCGTCCATCGCGTCCACGGCGGCCTGAAGGCAGTCGCCGGGGCGGACGTGCAGGGTGCGTCGGCCGTGGGCGTGGGCCGGGGTGGTGCCCACGGCGGCCAGGCCGGCGGCGACACCGGTGAGCAGGGTGCGTCTGCGCATGGCCGTCAGCACCCCTTCCACGGGGTCCAGTCGCCGAGGTAGGCCTCGCGGGTCGCCGACCGGGCCTGGTCGGCGGTAAGTTGGGGCCGGTTGTCGGGGACGGTGATCTCGGCGCCCGGCCCGGTGTTGCGGTACTCGCCGAAGCGCATCGACCGCCAGGGATAGCCGGCCGACATGTTGGTGTAGGGCGCGAGGGCGTCGATACCGGGGCCGAGCCAGGTGTCGCGCACGGTCAGCATCGGGCGGGCGGTGGGGTCGGAACTGGGCACCCAGGGGCGGGCCAGTTTGTAGGCGGCGTCGGGGGCCTCGCTGCTGAGGCGACCGTGCCGGACGAGGTATCCGCGCGGGTTGGCGCCCGCCGTGGAGGGCGCGAAGACGAAGCCGTACGGGGCGGCGGCCAGGTCGGTGCGGTTCAGGGTGCGGAAGTGGCAGTGCTCGAAGACGGCCGTCGCCCGGCCGAAGACGAAGTCGACGTCGCCCTCGACGTAGCAGTGGGCGTAGTACTGGCGGGCGAAGACGCCGAGCGCCGTCGAGTCGGCGTACAGGGTGTCCTGGTGGCCGAGGAACCGGCAGTGGGCGAACGCGCTCCGGTCGCCCTGCACCTTGACGGCGACCGCCTGCGTCCCGGTGATGTCCGGGTGGTCGGCGCGCAGCCAGTCGTTGGCGAAGGTGATCCAGCGGGCGGTGAAGCCGTCGGCCTGCACGGTCGTGGTGGCCGATCCCGTGGTGCCGTGGGTGCCGCCGCCGGGCTTGGGGGTGCCGGCCGCGTTGTCGTACACGATCACCACGTCGCGCGGGTCCCGCGAGGCGCCGATCCAGGTCGCCTCGGTGCGGGTGGCGTCGACGGCGACCGTCTCCCGGTAGGTGCCCGGCGCGAGGACCAGGGTCCGGCCGCTGCCGGTCGCGGCGGTCACGGCGGCCTGGACGGTGGTGAAGTCGCCGCGGCCGTGCGGATCGACGTACAGGGTCCGCGCGTCGAGGCGGCGGGCCGGAGATCCGTACCGGCCGAACGGGCGCGGGCCGCCGGCGGCCAGGGCGGGGGCGGCGGTCGTGAGGCCGAGGGCGGCGCCCGCCCCGGCGCCCGCCACGAGGAAACGCCGTCGGGTCAGGGGAACTTCGGGATGGAGCGAGGGCATGTGGATGCTCCTTCGCGGTGCGGCTCTTAGGGGGTGGGGCCGGGGCCCCGGGGCCCCGGCCGCGTCGGGCGGTACGTCAGCGCAGGTGGCCGGCGCCGGCGTGGTGGTCGACGATGCGGGGCACGGCCCTCGCCGGGTCGACCTTCGTGCGCAGGGTCGGCGTCCAGCCCGCGCCCGGCTGGAGGATCTCGCCGGGGACCTCTGTGTTGTGGACGGCGATCAGGTCGGTCGGGGAGCCGTTGACGTAGTTGTCGTCGGCGGTGACCGGCGCCTCCTTCCACTTCTTCAGGATCTTCCCCGCGCCGGTCCCGGCCGGCAGCGTGAACGCGTTGTGCTCGGCGACGAGCTGGGACTCCATGCCGATGCCGTAGCTGTAGGAGTAGCCCTCGCCCGCGACGAAGTGGTTGTTGAAGGAGTCGACCTGGCCGAAGCGGACGCGCGGGGCGCGTTCGACCAGGTTCGCGAACAGGTTGTGGTGGAAGGTGACCTTGAGGTGGCCGCGGTCGACGGCGGCGGTGGCGGCGCTGTCGCTGTTGCCGATCAGAATCGTCTTGTCGTGGTCGGCGAAGACGTTCCAGGAGGCGGTGACGTAGTCGGCGCCCTTGACGATGTCGAGTTCGCCGTCGTGCTGCTCGTAGATCCGTCCGTAGTAGGTGGGCAGCGTGCTGTCCGGGTGGTCGCCGTCGGTGAAGGTGTCGTGGTCGATCCAGACGTGCGTCGAGCCGTAGACCACCGCGCTGTCGTACTCGGAGTTCCAGTTGCCGTCGGCGGTGTCGGTCGGGTCCCACTGCGGGAAGCAGTCGAGCGGGCTCTCGAAGGCCAGGTTGCGGACGATGACGTTGTCGACGCCTTTGATCTGCAGGCTCGCGCCCTTGAAGCCGGCGTTCCTGCCGACGCCGACGATGGTGGTGTTGGCCGGGACGTTCGCCTTGATGTAGGCGTCCTGCTGGGCGGCGGAGGCGCGGCGCAGGCCCTCGGGGCTGTCGTCGGGCTCGGCGTCCAGGGTCTTGTCGTGGCCCCAGACCGCCGGGTCGTACGTCGTGAGGTAGGCGTCGAAGTCGTACCCCGGTACGGCGAACGAGGCGCAGCTCGGCCCGTCGGCGTCGATCGTGCCCTTCACCTTGATGATCTTCGGCGCGCTGCCGCCGTCGGCGAGGGCGGCCTTGAAGGCGTCCCAGGTGGTGACGGTGTAGACGTGCGCGGAGTCGGCGGCGGCTCCGCCGGTCGTCCCCGTGCCGTGGGCGCCCCAGCCGTCGCCCTTCGCGAGGACCTGGTGGGCCGGGCCGGGGTGCCGGGGCTGGGCGGAGGCGGTGCCGGTGACGGCGAGCACGAGGGCCGTGCAGCCGACGGCCGCCGCTATGACGCGTCCATGACATTCCTGTATGCGCACTGTGCGGGTCTCCTCGGTCAGGAATCCGATGCGGGCGGCCAGGTGATCCAGGACGTGGGAACGTCCTGGTGCAGCCGGATGACGTCGTGCGGCGCCAGCACCCGCGTCCGCAGCAGCTCCCGCGCCACGAGCCGCGCCACGGCGATCGCACCCGGCGGATTGAAGTGCGTGTTGTCCTGCTCGGTGTCGGTCCAGTTGAAGTACGTCTTCGTCGCCTCGGCCCCGAGCTCCTGCCACAGCGCGAGCGACAGGGCCTCGATGTCCAGCAACGCCACACGCTCCTGCCCGGCGAGCGCGCGCATCGCCGCCGGGTAGTCGCCGTGGGTCGGCGACGCGTTGCCGTCCGCGTCGAACTTGCGGCGCTCGACGGGGGTGGCCAGCACGGGGCGGGCGCCGTGCGCGCGGGCGCCGTCGATGTAGAGGCGCAGGTAGTCCTGGTACGTGGTCCAGGGCTCGGTGTAGCGGGCGGGGTCGGCGCTCTTCTCGTCGTTGTGCGCGAACTGGATGAGGAGAAGGTCCCCGGACCGGATCTCGGAGAGAATGGCGTCGAGCCGGCCTTCATCGACGAAGCTCTTCGAACTCCGCCCGTTCACGGCGTGGTTGGCGACCGCGAGCCCCTTGCGGAGAAAGAAGGGAAGCGCCATTCCCCACCCCGTCTCGGGGGCCGCGTCGGCGTATTTCCGGGCGGCGGTGGAGTCGCCTGCGATGTAGAGGGTGCGGTGGCGGCGCGCCGCCTGAGCGGTACCGGTGGCCGCGAGGGTCACGGGAACGGCGGCCAGTGCCGCCAGGCCGACCTGTCTGCGGGTGAGTGACACGACGATGTGCCTTTCAAGCCGGGGGTGGGATCCGCGCCCCCGGTCGGGGGCGCGGATCACTGGCCTGTCAGTGGTTCTGCTTCCAGTCCTCCTGCGCCTTGTTCAGCTGATCGGCGAGCGTGTCCAGGAACTCCTTCACCCCCAGCTTCCCGAGCAGCACCTTCTGGAAGTTCGGCTCGTTGTCCGCCTTGGAGATCGTGTTCCAGTCGGGCAGGTAGTACGGCAGCTGCACGATCTTCGTGCTGGCCCCGTTCAGCGCCTCGGCGGCGAGCTTCGTCGGCTCGGAGGACTGGACCCACGCGTCCTGCGCGGCCTCCGAGTTGGCCGGGACCTGCCCCGCCGTCTCGTTCCACTTGCTGTTGGACTCATGGGACGCGGCGAACTCGATGAACTTCCACGCCGCCGACTTGTTCTTGCTGGACTTGAACAGCGCGAGTCCGTCCACGGGGTTGGACACCTGCACGCGGGTGCCGTCGTCCAGCGTCGGGTTCGCAATGCCCTTGAACTTCCCCGCCAGCGCCTTCTCGTGGTCCGCGTAGGACCCCAGGTTGTGGCTCAGCATCCCGATGGTGCCGGAGTCCCACTGCGCGACCATCTTGGTGAAGTCGTTGTTGACGTCGGCGGACGGGGTGTCCTTCTTGTACAGGCCGACGTACTTCTTCAGCGCGGCCACGTTCTTCGGGTCGTTGACCGTGGTCTTGTCGCCGTTCCAGAACGAGGTGATCCCGCTCTGCCCGTAGATCGCGTCCAGGGCCTGCGCGATCGACCCCTCGCCGCCCCGGATGGTGTATCCGAACTTGTTCTCGCCCTTCTCGGTGAGCTTGTCGGCGGCCGTGTAGAACTTGGTCCAGGTGGTCGGCGCCTCCAGCCCCGCCGCCTTGAACAGGTCGGTCCGGTACCAGAGGGTGCCGTTGTTGGCGGAGGTCGGCACGGTGTACGTCTTGCCGGCGCCGCCCGCCGCCTTGACGCTCTCCAGGAACTTCTCGTTGAGCTTGCCGTTCAGCGGGCTCTTCGCCAGGCGGCTGTCCAGCGGCTCCAGCGCCCCCTGCGCGGCGACCTCGGCGAGCATCGCGGTGCCCACGCCGCCGACGTCGGGCAGGCCGCCGCCCTGGATGGCGGTGTCGTACTTGGACTGGACGCTCGCGGCGGGGACACCGACGTACTTGACCTTGATGTCCGGGTACTTCTTCTCGAAGTCGGCGATGATCTGCTTCCAGACGTCGGTCCGGACACCGCCGTTGTTGTCCCAGAAGGTGATCGTCCCCTTGCCGGAGCCCTCGTCACCCTTGTCGCCCGCGCCGCCGCTGCCGTCGTCGCCGCAGGCGGTGGCGGTCAGCGCGAGCACGGAGCCCAGGACGACGGCCGTGGCGGCGCGTCTGCTTCTGCGGATGCTGCTCTTCATCGGTCGGCCCTCTTCTTCTGGATCCAGCAGAGTCGGCAAGCGCTTGCCATGGAGGTGGGTCATTGCGGCTCCCAACAGGCGTACGGGTGAACTCGGTGGTGATCAGCAGGGGTTGACGCGGAACTGGGTGAAGGTGGCCGACCCGGCGTGCCCGGGTCCGGCGGGTGCGACGGCGAACAGGCCGAGCAGGGCGCCGACCCAGCGCCAGGGGGTGGCGGAGAAGACCGGCCCCGAGGGACGGAAGCCGTCCCCGGTGTCGGCGAAGAAGCGGCAGCGCGCTTTCGGGCCGATCTCGATCCGCAGCCGGGCGTGCCCCTCCGGCGCGAGGCGCGGGTGCTCCGCGTCCCGTTCCCGCTCGGCGACGGCTTCCGCGAACCGGTGCACGAGCCGGACCGTTCCGTCGCCCGCCCGCTGCAGGCCGATCCAGCCGAACGCGTCCCCGAGCACCGCGAGCCCGGCCCGCGCCCCCGGCTCGGTACCGTCCAGCCGCAGCGCGACCTCGACCGCGCAGGGCGTGCCGGGCAGCCGCTGCGTGAGCACGTTCGGGAGTCTGCGCGGGTCGTGGGCGTCGGCCGAGCGGACACAGGTCAGCCGCAGCCCGTCGGCGGAGTGCTGGGTGGCCCAGCCGTCCCGGGGGTTGGCCGTCCACTGCCACTGACGGTCGTACCGCCCGCCGGGGAAGTCGTCGTCGGTGGCGGGCGCGGCGGGCGGCTGCGGCGGCAGATCGGGGCGCTCGTGCACGGCGACGGGGGCGCCCTCGTCCCCGATCACCGGCCAGCCGTCCGCCCCCCAGCGCATCGGCTGGAGGTGCACCACCCGGCCGTACGCGCCCCGCTGCTGGAAGTGCAGGAACCAGTCCTCACCGGACGGCGTGCGCACCCAGCCGCCCTGGTGCGGCCCGTTGACCTCGGTGTCCTTCTGCTCAAGGACGATCTTCTCCTCGTACGGGCCGAAGAAACCGCGCGAGCGGAAGGCGCCCTGCCAGCCGGTCTCCACTCCCCCGGCGGGCGCGAGGATCCAGAACCAGCCGTCGTGCCGGTAGAGCTTGGGCCCTTCGAGGGTGAACCAGCCGGGGATGCGGTCACCGTCGACGATCACCTTGCCCTCGCCGAGGAGCTCGGTGCCGTCGGGGCGCATACGGTGGCCGGTGAGGCGGTTCTTGACGCCGGAGCGGGACCTGGCCCAGGCGTGCACCAGGTAGGCCTCGCCGGTGTCCTCGTCCCAGAGGGGGCAGGGGTCGATGAGGCCCTTGCCCTTCTTCACCGGATGGGGGCGGGCCCAAGGGCCGCGTATCTCGGGGGCGTTGACCTGGAAGATGCCCTGGTCCGGGTCGCCCCAGAAGATCCAGAAGCGTTCGTCGTGGTACCGGAGCGACGGCGCCCACACTCCGCGGTCGTGCCGAGGCGCCGCGAACTCCGCCGCGGGCTCCAGGCGTTCGAGGGCATGGCCGACCAGGGTCCAGTTGACCAGGTCGCGCGAGTGCAGCAGCGGCAGACCGGGGACGCGGCCGAAGCTGGAGGCGGTGAGGTAGAAGTCGTCGCCGACGCGGACCACGTCCGGGTCGGACCAGTCGGCGTTCAGGACCGGATTGCGGTACGTCACTGGCTCACCGCCTTCCGGACCAGTGCCGCCGCCTCGTCCCGGCCCAGGCGGCCGTCGGCGACGACGGTGACGATCCGGCGTACGACGGTCTCCCCCGGCGGGACCGGCAGCCGTTCGGTGTGCGCCAGGCAGGAGCCGACGCCGGGGTATTCGGCGGTGCGCACGAACCACGGGTCCCGGCGGGTCGCGTCCGTGGCCCCGGCGAAGACCAGCGTCCAGCCCCTGCCCGACAGGGCGAGCCAGTCGGCGCGCCCGCCGTGCACCTCCGGCTCGCCCTCGCGGTCGGCGGTGAACACGTCCGGGGCGCCGGCCTCCTTGCGGGCCCGCCAGAAGAAGCCGCCGTAGGCCGCGCCGGGGCGCCCGTTGGTGGCGGGGCTGCCGATCGACAGCGGGCCCCGGGTGACATTGGTGAGGGAGAAGGTGAAGTCCAGCGCCCAGGCGGTGCCGGTGAGTTCGGTGGCGGCGACGGTACGGCGCTCGCGGAGTAGTTCCGCGCCCGCGGCGACCCAGCGCAGTTCCTCCACGAAGCCGTCGGGGTCGCGGAGCTGGAAGGAGGCGTGGCGCTGGCTGCCGTGGTTGTCCAGCTCGGTCGGGCCCCGGTCGCGCAGGAAGGTGCGCCCGCCCCAGAAGTTGTGCCCCTCGACGTCGGGGACGGCGACACCGACGCCGAGGTGGTGGGTGTGGTCGGCGGGGCTGAGCTCGGTGACCGCGGTGCCGGCCAGGGTGGTGACGGGGTGCAGGTAGGGGCGCGGGGAGAGCCGGGAGGGGAGTTCGGGCCGGGTGACATAGCGGGCGACCGGGCGGCCCGCGACGCGCAGGACCGGGGAGTCGGGGTTCGTCATCAGCCGCTCACCTCTTTCGGGACCGGGGTCGTGAGCGCCCAGGGGGCACCCAGCTCGGAGTAGAGGGCGAGGGTGTCGGCCGAGGCCGCGACGAGTGCGTCGATGCCGTGCACCACCCGGCGGTTCGCACCGGGGAGCAGGTGCCAGGCGTCGGGGGGCAGCGGACGGGGGTCGTCGGCCAGCCGGATCGCCTCGACGACCTTCATGAAGGCGCCCGTGGCGTCCGGGGGCACCAGCACGCCGGCCCCGGTGGTGAGGTGCCGGACGAGGTTCTCCAGCAGGTCCGTACGCCCGTACCCGGTCTCCTGCGGGCCGTGTCCCGCGCGCTGCAGCAGCACGCGGTCCTGCTTGTACCAGTAGGTGATCCGGCCGCTGGAGCCGTGCACCAGGACGTAGGGCTCGCCGGGCTCCTCGGCGCACAGGGTCGCGGCGACGGTCACCGGGCCGTGCGCGGTGCCGACGCGGACGCAGGAGGTGTCGTCGGACTCGATGTCGTTCGCCCGCAGCAGCTCGGTCTCGATGCCGGTGACGTCCTCGGCGTGGGTGGCGCCGAGCAGGGCGAGGCCGGTGGCGACGGCGTGGGCGAGGGGGTTGGTGAGCACCCCGTCGACCACGTCGACGCCGTTCAGGCGCCTTCTGCCCGCCCAGGGGGCCCGCCGGTAGTACGCCTCGTCGCGTGCCCAGGCCCCGCCGCCTCCGACGCCCATCACCTCCCCGATCGCACCGTCGGCGATCATCCGGCGGATCGCGGGCACGGCGTGCGAGCCCAGCGACTGGAAGCCGATCTGGCAGGCCACGCCCGCCTCGGCGACCCCGTCGGCCATCCGGCGGAACTCCGCGTACGACGGGGCGGGCGGCTTCTCCAGCAGCAGGTGCACGCCCCTGCGGGCGGCCGTCAGCGCCAGGTCGGTGTGGGTCGGGATCGGCGTGCAGATCACCGCGATCCGGGCGCCGGTGGAGTCGAGGAGCGCGCCGAAGTCGGCGGACTGCTCGGGCGTGCCCAGCCCTTCGGGGATCTCGTCCTCGGCCAGCGGGGTGAGCTCGCAGATCCCCGCGAGCCGGACCAGCCCTTCGCTTCGCAGGCGGCGGATGTTGTCGAGGTGCCAGTGGCCGTGGCCGCGCGCGCCGGCCAGGACGACGGGAACGGCCGTGCTCGTCGGATCCTCCCCGCGCCCGACGTCCGCCGGGGTGGTGTGAGGGGGCCTCATCCCTTCACCGCCCCCGCGCTGAAGCCGGTGATCAGCCACTTCTGGATGAAGGCGAACACGATCACGACCGGTACGGCCGCGATGATGCCGCCCGCGGCCAGGGCGCCCAGGTCGACGCTGTCCGAGCTCATCAGGGTGTTGAGGCCCACCGGGATGGTCTGCTTGCTCTGGTCGGACAGGAACATCAGGGCGAACAGGAAGTGGTTCCAGGCGTGCACGAAGGCGAAGGAGCCGACGGCGATCAGCCCGGGCCGCAGCAGCGGCAGCACGACGATGCGGAACGCGGCGAACCGGTTGCAGCCGTCCACCCAGGCGGCCTCCTCCAGCGAGTACGGCACGTTCCGGATGAAGCCGCTGATCAGGATCATCGACAGCGGCAGCTGGAAGACGGTCTCGGCGAGGACGACACTGCCCAGCGAGTTGATCATCTGCAGCTTGGCGAAGATCTGGAACAGCGGCACCAGCAGCAGCGCGCCCGGTACGAACTGGGAGCACAGCAGGGCCAGCATGAACGCGCGCTTGACGCGGAAGTCGAACCGCGCGAGGGCGTAGCCGCCGGCCAGCGCGACCACGGTGGTCAGGAAGAGGGTGGCGACACCGACGTACACGCTGTTGGTGAAGTACGTGCCGAAGCTCCGCTCGGTCCACACCTTCTGGAAGTGGTCGAAGGTGACCGGCCAGGGCACCAGCGAGGTCGAGCCGGCCGGGCGGAGGGCGAAGAGCAGGATCCAGTAGAAGGGGATGAGGGTGAAGACGAGGTAGATCGACAGGGGGACGTAGATCTGCCGGCGTGGGACCTCGTCCCAGGAGCGGCGCTTTCCGCGCGGCCGGGCCGGTTCGGGCGCCGCGCGCTCGGGCGCGGGGGCGATCTCGGTGATCACTTCTGGTCGCCTCCGAACTTGCTCAGCCGCAGATAGACGATCGAGCAGAAGAGCAGGATCACGAACGCCACCGTGGTCAGGGCGGACGCGTAGCCGAAGTTGTGGGCGTCGACGCTGGTGTTGGCGATGTAGAGCGGCAGGGTCGTGGTCTCACCGGCCGGGCCGCCGCCGGTCAGGGTGTAGAGCAGGTCGACGTTGTTGAACTCCCAGACCGCGCGCAGCAGCGTGGACAGGACGATGGCGTCCTTCAGGTGGGGCAGCGTGATGTGCCAGAACTGCTTGAGCCGGCTCGCCCCGTCGACCTCGGCGGCCTCGTACAGGTCCTTGGAGACGGACTGGAGGTCGGCGAGGATGAGGATGGCGAAGAAGGGGACACCGCGCCACAGGTCGGCGACCACCGCCGCCGGGAACACGGTCGAGGTGTCCGACAGCCAGCTGGTGCCGTAGGAGCCGATGCCGACGTCGGCGAGGTAACGGGTGACGCCGGTCTGGGAGTTGTAGAGCAGCACCCAGATCGCGGAGGTCAGCACGCCGGAGACGGCCCACGGGGAGAAGACCAGCGCGCGGCCCACCGCCCGTCCGACGAAGGTCTGGTTGACGATCAGTGCGAGGGCCAGACCGAAGAGCAGCTGGAGTCCGACCTCGACGACCACCCACTTGGCGCTGAAGGTGAGCGTGTCCCAGAACTGCGGGTCGTCGGTGAAGGCGTGGACGAAGTTGTCGAAGCCCGCGTAGCCGTTCCGCCACGGTTTGGTGGGGTTGTAGTTCTGCAGGCTGTAGTAGAAGACGCTGATGACCGGGTAGGCGATGAAGCCCAGCATGAGCAGGGCCGCCGGGGCGATCAGCAGGTACGGGAGCCTGCGCGGCGTCGCGGAGGCACGGCGCCGCCGGGGTGGCGCGGGCGGTTTCGCCACGGCTGCGGCTTGGGCCATGACTGTTCTCCGTTCTGGTGCGTCGTGCGGTCTCGTGCGGGTGAAGCGCTTTCTCCATGGGCAGGGGCCGGGGCTTCGACGGCCTGCGTGGGGTCAGCCCGCGTACGGGTCCGCGACCTTGCCCGGGCGGGCCAGGAACTCGAAGTCACAGCCGGTGTCGGCCTGGGTGATCTGGTCGTTGTAGAGCGCGCCGTAGCCGCGCTCGTACCGGGCGGGCGGCGGCGTCCACCGCGCCCGCCTGCGCTCCAGCTCCGCCTCGTCCACGTCGAGGTGGAGCGTGCGCGCCTCGACGTCCAGGGTGATCGGGTCCCCGGTGCGTACGAGGGCCAGCGGTCCGCCCACGTACGACTCGGGCGCCACGTGCAGCACGCACGCGCCGTAGCTGGTGCCGCTCATCCGGGCGTCGGAGATCCGCACCATGTCGCGTACGCCCTGCTTGAGCAGGTGGTCCGGGATGGGCAGCATCCCGTACTCGGGCATGCCCGGCCCGCCCTTGGGGCCGGCGTTACGCAGCACGAGGACGCTGTCGGCGGTGATGCCCAGGCCGGGGTCGTTGATGGTGCGCTGCATGGTCTTGTAGTCGTCGAAGACGACCGCGGGCCCGGTGTGCTTGAGCAGGCGGGGCTCGGCGGCGATGTGCTTGATGACCGCGCCGTCCGGGCAGAGGTTGCCGCGCAGCACCGCGACCCCGCCCTCGGCGGCGACCGGGTTGTCCCGGGGGCGGATGACGTCGTCGTCGTGCACCTGCGCGGTGGCCAGTTGGTCGCGCAGGCGATCGTGGGAGACGGTCGGCCGGTCGAGGTGGAGCAGGTCGGTGATCCGGGAGAGGAATCCGGGCAGGCCGCCGGCGAAGTGGAAGTCCTCCATGAGGTACGTCCGGCCGCCGGGGCGGACGTTGGCCAGGACCGGGACCGTGCGGGCGACGCGGTCGAAGTCGTCGAGGGTGAGGCGGATCCCGGCGCGTCCGGCCATGGCGATCAGATGGATCACGGCGTTGGTCGAGCCGCCGAGGCCGAGGACGGTGGTGACCGCGTCCTCGAAGGCCTCCCGGGTGAGGATGTGCGACAACTTCCGGTCCTTGTGGACCAGTTCGACGATGCGCAGTCCGGACGCGGCGGCCATCCGGTCGTGCCCGGAGTCCACGGCGGGGATGCTGGACGCGCCCGGGACGGTCACGCCGAGCGCCTCCGCGGCGGCGGTCAGCGTGGAGGCGGTGCCCATGGTCATGCAGTGGCCGGGCGAGCGGGCGAGGCCGCTCTCCAGCTCGGCCATCTCGCAGTCGCCGATGAGGCCGGCCCGCTTGTCGTCCCAGTACTTCCACATGTCGGTGCCGGAGCCGAGGACCTCGCCCCGCCAGTGGCCCGGCAGCATGGGCCCGGCGGGCACGAAGACGGTCGGCAGGTCGACGCTCGCGGCACCCATGAGCAGGGCGGGCGTGGACTTGTCGCAGCCGCCCATCAGGACGGCGCCGTCGACCGGGTAGGACCGCAGCAGCTCCTCGGTCTCCATGGAGAGCATGTTGCGGTAGAGCATGGGGGTCGGCTTCTGGAAGGTCTCGCTGAGGGTGGAGACCGGGAACTCCAGGGGGAAGCCGCCCGCCTGCCACACCCCCCGCTTCACGGCCTGCGCCCGATCCCTCAGATGCACATGGCAGGGATTGATGTCGGACCAGGTGTTGAGGATCGCGATGACCGGCTTGCCCAGGTGCTCCTCGGGGAGGTAGCCGAGCTGGCGGGTGCGGGCCCGGTGACTGAAGGAGCGCAGTCCGTCGGTGCCGTACCACTGGTGGCTTCTGAGCTGCTCCGGCGACTTCATACGGACCACCCGGCGGCGATGGCGGCGACCTCGGCGCGTTCGTCCTCGGGCAGCGGCCTGCTGGGCGGGCGGACGTCGCGGCGGCACAGGCCGAGGGAGGCGAGGGCCTCCTTGACGACGGTGACGTTGTTGGCGGAGCCGTTCGCGGCGCGCAGCTCCTCGAAGCGGCGGATCTGCTCCCAGACCTTCATGGCGGCCGGGTAGTCACCGGATCGAAGCGCTTCGATCATGTTCAGCGAAACGGCCGGGGCGACGTTCACCAGCCCCGAGGTGAAGCCGGTGGCGCCCGCGGAGAAGTACGAGGGGGCGTACGGCTCGGCCAGACCCGCCACCCACACGAAGCGGTCCAGGCCCGCGTCCCGGGCGAAGGCGGCGAACCGGGCCGCGTCCGGGACCGCGTACTTCACGCCGATCACGTTCGGGCAGTCGTCGGCGAGTTCGGCCAGGCGGGCGCCGGTGAGCTGGGCGTTGCGGATGTACGGGACGACGCCCAGCTCGGGGACGGCCCCGGCGATGGCGCGGTGGTAGTCGACCCAGCCGGACTGCGAGACGTACGGGTGGACGGGCTGGTGGACCATCACCATGTGGGCGCCGCGCTCGCGGGCGTGCCGGGCGGAGGCGACGGCGGTCGGCACGTCGTGCCCGACGCCCACCAGGACGACGGCGCGCTCCCCGGCCTCCTCCAGGGTCAGCTCCGTGACGAGGCGGCGCTCTTCGGGGCTGAGGGCGTAGAACTCGCCGGTGTTGCCGTTGGGGGTGAGGGTGGTGACGCCGCCGTCGAGGAGGCGACGCAGCAGGGCCCGGTGGGCGTCCTGGTCGACGCCGCCGTCCGCGGCGAACGGGGTCACCGGGATCGCCACCACGTCGGCCAGGGCGGCCCGCTGGGTCTCGAACGTCGCGCTCATTCCTGACCTTCCTCTGGCTGGGCGTGGGGGAACGCGCGCCGCACGAACGAGGCGATGTGCGCGTGCAGGGCCGTGGCCGCGCCGTCCGCGTCGCCCTCCAGGGCGAGCCGGAGGATCTCCCGGTGCTCGTCCGCCTCCCGCTCCCAGGAGGGGTCGGCGGCCCAGGCGACGGCGGAGACGAGGGCGGCCTGGTCGCGGACCTCGTCCAGCATCCGGCCGAGCAGCGGGTTGCCGCACGGCAGGTACAGCGCGCGGTGAAACTCCCGGTTGGCCAGGGAGCGTTCGGCGGTGTCGGTGGCGGCGTCGGCCCGGGTCAGGGCGTCGCGCGCCGCGTCCAGCGAGGCTCCGCGCCGCACCGCCCGCTTCAGTGCCTCGGGTTCGAGCAGCAGCCGTACGTCGTAGACCTCGCGCGCCATGTCCGCGTCCACCATGCGCACCGTGACACCCTTGTACTGGCTCATCACCACCAGCCCGGTCCCGGCCAGCGTCTTCAGCGCCTCGCGCACCGGGGTCTTGGACACCCCGAACTGCGCGGCGAGCTCGGTCTCGACCAGCGCCTGACCCGGCGTCAGCTGCCCGGTGAGGATGCGGTGTTTGATCCCCTCCAGCACGAACTGCGTGCGGGAGGGGATCGGTGTGGGCACAGAGGTCATGCGCGCCTCTCGGATCTCACATATCGCGTCTCATATATGACGTACGAAGTACGACGCGACGAACGTAGGAGCGGGCATGTGTTTCGTCAATGCTTCCGGCAAAGGAAGTTGAGGCTGCCGGGGCGGGAGGATCAGAAGGTCCTGGTGTCGCCCTCGCGGGCCGTGTCGGTGGGGCGCACGGCGGCCACGGCGGCGCGTGCGGTCGCCGACTCGCGGGTGAGGGTCGGCCCGACGTGGGTGATGAGCAGCTCCCGCACCCCCGCCGCACGGGCGACCCGCCCGGCGTCCTCCGGCGTCAGATGGACCTGTTCGCCTTCGCGATGCTCGTCGATGTCGGCCTCGCACAGGAACAGGTCGGCGTTGACGGCGAGTTCACCGAGCGCGGCGCAGGGGCCGCTGTCCCCGGAGTACGCGAGGACACTCCCCTGGGACTCGGCGCGCAGGCCGTACGCCTCGGTGTCGTGGGCGACGGCGCGGCTGGTGAGGCGGAGGTTCCAGTGCTGGACGGTGTGGCCGTCGTACAGGGGGCGGAAGTCCAGGATCCCGCTCAGGAAGCTGAGGTCCGACCGGCCGAGGAAGCCCGCCAGCCGCCGGGCGCAGTCCATGGGCGCGTACACCGGGATCGGTGCGGGCGGGGTGAGCCCGCCGAACGCGAAGGCGTATGCGGCGGCGAGCAGGTCGGCGCTGTGGTCCGCGTGCAGGTGCGAGATCCAGATCGCCGTGAGCCGTGCCGGGTCCGTGTGCCGCTGCAACTCCGCGAAGGTCCCGGTACCGGCGTCCACCCACACCTCGGCGCCCCCGCCGCGCAGCAGGTACCCGGAGCAGGGGCGGCCGGGCCCCGGGTGCGGGGAGGCGGTGCCGAGGACGGTGAGGGTGAGGGGCACGCCAGGAGAGTACGTGCCGCAGTGCCGTCCTTACTCACTTTCATCCCATAGGCGTCCATCCCGGATCCCGCCCGCTCAGCCCCACCGCCCGGTCCAGCAGCGGTGCGCCGGCCGGGACGGGGACGACCGGGCCGAAGAGGCCGCCGCCGCGGTCGGTGTCCTCGGCCGCGGCGAGGAGGAAGCCGTACGACGACTCCAGCGCGGCCGGATCGGGGGTGTAGGGCAGGCCGGTGGCGCGGGCCAGGTCCCAGCCGTGGATGACCAGCTCGTCGGCGGCGACGGCGCCCGCGACCGCGCCGGGCAGGTCCACGCCGCCCGCGCGGGTCATCCCGGTCCAGGCGTCCGGGTCGCGCCAGGCCTCGGCCAGTTCGTCCAGGACCTTGGGCAGCTCCTCGCGCCAGCCGGGGCCGATGTCCGGGGCGGCGGCGTCCGGGCTGGTGTCGGTGGTGACGCCCAGGTCCTTGCGGCCGGCGTCGCGGAAGGCGGCGGCGAGGCCGAGGAGGTGGCCCAGCATGCGGTGCACGGCGCAGTCCGGGCAGGGGGTCGGTGCCGAGAGCTGCTCGTCCCTCACGCCCTCGGCGAGCCGTGCCACGACCCGGGTCTGCGGGCCGAGGTCGAGGATGGTGTCGGTCATGGCGTGCTCCTCGGTGAGTGCGGTACCGGTACGGAGGGTGGACCGGCCGGAACCGGGAAACTCATCGGTGCCGCGCTTCGCGGCCGCCGCTGGTCCCGTTCGGCCCGGCGCTCCTCACCACGACCGCCGCACCCGCTCAGCGCGCGGACAGCGCCTCGCGCACCGCCGCCAGGTCCCCGTCCGACGCCAGCCCGGCGTGATACAGCCGGATCTCCGTCGCGCCCCGCTCCCGCGCCCGCTCCGCGTCCGCCGCGAGGATGTCCGGGCTGCCGCCCATGCCGGAGACCACGGTGAAGTTGGCGGCGATCACGGCACCCTCGCGGCCCTGTTCGACGAACGGCGTCAGCAGCCCCGTACCGCCCGCGCACGGGACGACCACACCGTCCGCGACGGACAGGACGTGCGCGGGGTCCACGCCCGCGTTGGCGCCGCAGTGGTACGGCACCGGGTCCGCGTGCAGCAGTACCTGGAAGCCCTCGGGCGCTGCGGCGCGGACGGCGGCGACCGCCTCCTCCTGGAGCGTGCGGGCGGTGCGGTCGCGCCACGCGCGCGTGGCGGCGGCCGTCTCCTCGCCGAGGAGCTTCTCCACGCCCGCCCAGCCCCCGTCGTCGCCCGCGCCCTGCCACAGGGGCTCCAGCGCGGCCCGTACGGAGGCCGCCAGCGCGTCGGCGTCCAGGCCTTCCCGCGCGTAGCCCGCGCGGCAGTCCGGGCAGAAGCACAGCGCCATGAGGTACTGTCCGGCGTCCCCGAGGCCGACGCCGGAGGTCTTGTCGTGGGCGTGCAGGTGCTGGAGGCCGTACCAGCCGAGGGACTCCAGTTCCGTGCCGCGTGCTCCGGGCCGTACGGCGGCCTCGGCGGCCAGGTCGACCAGGTACGCGCGCGTGGCGGGCTGCGCGATGCAGGGCGCCCACGGGTAGCGGTCGCCGTAGGCGTTGACGACCGAGGTGCCGGGGTGCTCGGCGCCGAGGCGGGAGTTGTGCGCGAGGACGACCCAGGTGTGCACCTCCAGTCCGGCCGCCGCGAGGGCGTCGGCGGCCTCGCCGTAGGCGTCGCCGGGGGCCCAGTCCCCGGCCCGGTACGGGTGCGGGGTGCGGCCCGTCCAGCGGTCGCCCGGCGGGTAGAGCACGGCCGCGTGCTCGGCGGTGACGATGCGGTGGCGGGGGTGGCGGGGGGTCAGCGCGCGCGTGGAGTGGTAGGCGGCGGCGAGGGTCACCTGCGCCACGCCGAGCGCGGCGATCCGCGCGGGGGCCTCCGGGTCCCCGTTGACGTCCCAGGGGTAGACGAACGCCGACGCCTTCACGCGTGCTCCTCGAGCAGCGCGTACCCACGCTCGATCAGCTGAGCGAGCTGCTTGACATGATCCTCGGTCGGCTCGTGCAGCGGGGGCCGGACCTCCCCCACGTCCAGCCCGCGCAGCCGTACGCCCGCCTTGACGAGGGCGACGGCGTAGCCGCGGCCCTGGGCGCGCAGTTCGACGAAGGGGCGGTAGAAGTTGTCCAGCAGGCGGTGGGCGGTGGCCTCGTCGCCCGTCTCCAGGGCCAGGTGGAAGGCGAGGGCGATCTCGGGCGCGAAGCAGAACACGGCGGAGGAGTACAGGCTGATGCCGATGCCGCGGTAGGCGAGCTGGGTCTGTTCGGCGGTGGGCAGGCCGTTGAAGTAGAGGAGGTCGCCGGGGGCCTCGGTGCGCACGGCGCTGACGATCCGCTGCATCAGGTCCAGGTCGCCGAGGCCGTCCTTGAAGCCGATGATCCCCTCGGTGCGTGCCAGCTCGACCACCGTCGCGGGGGTGAAGACCGCGTTGTCGCGCTGGTAGACGATCACGGGCAGCTCCGTGGCGGCGGCCACCTCCCGGTAGTGCCGCAGCAGGCCCTGCTGGCCGGGGACGACGAGGTACGGCGGCATGGCGAGCAGGCCGTCCGCCCCGGCCGCCCGCGCCAGCCCGGCGTACCGCACGGCGAGCGCGGTGCCGTACCCGGCGCCCGCGACGACCGGTACGCGCCCCTCGGTCGCCTCGACCGCCGCCCGTACGCAGGCCTCGAACTCCTCGGGCAGCAGGGCGTGGAACTCGCCGGTGCCGCAGCAGGCGAACACGGCGGCGGCCCCGGCCTCGACGCCCCGGCGCACATGGGCGCGGTAGACGTCGAGGTCGACGGAGCCGTCCGGGCCGTACGCGGTGACGGGGAAGAACAGCGGCCCCCGGGGGTCGCTGAGACGAGCGGCGAGCGGGGCTGGCGTCACGGGCTCTCCCTGTCGGTGCATACTTCTGATCGGCGTCTATATTTCTGAACGCGACCACGCTAAAGGCCCCACTCAAGGCGGGTCAAGCACGCGAATGCGCAACACGCGAGCGGATTTCCGCACCCCACGGCACACTTGACCAGGCGCGCCCGATCTTCCTAACGTGTCCACGCATGTGAATGCCGGACATGAATCCGGACGTCGATCCGGACGTGGACAGAGATGGCCGCACCGCCCGAGCCAAGGAGACCCAGGATGCCCGCTCCCCGCACCGTTCTGCTCACCGGCGCCGCAGGCGGACTGGGCACCCTGATGCGGGGCCTGCTCCCGGAGTACGGCTACGACCTGCGCCTGTTCGACGTGCGCCCGATCGAGGACGCACCGGAGGCGATCACCGCGGACCTCGCCGACAAGGAGGCGCTGCGCGAGGCGGTCCGGGGCGTCGACGCGATCGTCCACCTCGCGGGCATCTCCCTGGAGGCGCCCTTCGAGAGAATCCTCAGGGCGAACATCGAGGGCACCTACCACCTCTACGAGGCGGCCCACCGGGAGGGCGTGCCGCGTATCGTCTTCGCCTCCTCCAACCACGCGGTGGGCTTCGCCCCGGCTCCCCGGGAGGGCGACCCGCTCATCCCGATCGACACCCCGCGCCGCCCGGACACCTTCTACGGCCTGTCGAAGTCCTTCGGCGAGGATCTCGCGCAGTTCTACTGGGACAAGCACGGCCTGGAGACCGTCTCGGTGCGCATCGGCTCCTGCTTCCCGGAGCCCACCAGCGTCCGCATGCTCTCGGTGTGGATGAGCCCGGCCGACGGCGCCCGCCTCTTCCACGCGGCCCTGACCGCCGAGGACGTCGGCCACACCGTCGTCTACGGCTCCTCCGCCAACACCCGCCTGTGGTGGGACCTGGGGAGCGCGCGTGCGCTCGGGTACGAACCGCGGGACGACTCCGAGCCGTACGCCGGGAAGCTCATCGCCGAGCAGGGCGAGCTGGACCCGGAGAACCCGGCCCACACCCACCTCGGCGGCCACTTCGTGAGCGACCCGCCGCTCTGGCCGTACTGATCACCGATCCCGCCGACACGGCGGAAAACAGGCTTCGCGGGAGCGGGCGGGCACCGAACGGGCCCGCCCGCTCCCGCATTCGGGCATCCACGCTGCCCGCTCTCACCCCCCGGCGCACGGACCCGCAGGTCCGAGACGGTCACCGGCCAAGCCGAACGGGCACAAACGGTCAGCATCGATCCCGCAACAGACCTGGTCGGTGCCGAAACCTCGCTGTAAAACTTCCCCCATGCCTCCCCCCGGGGCCCGAACGGGCAGCTCCGGCTCGAACGCTCTCGAACGCGCTCGAACGCTCCGGAGGCGAACGCATCGGAAGCACAGCACGGAAGCGGGTGTCGGCGATGACGACGGCGAAGACGGCGAGGACCGCCGAAGAACGCCAGCGTGAGATCGTGCTGATCGCGCGCGCCACCGGCTCGGTCGACGTCACCGCGCTCGCCACCGACCTGGGCGTGGCCAAGGAGACCGTACGGCGGGACCTGCGGGTCCTGGAGGACCACGGCCTGCTCCGCCGGACCCATGGCGGCGCCTACCCCGTGGAGAGCGCCGGCTTCGAGACGACGCTCTCCTTCCGCGCCACCAGTCACGTCCCCGAGAAGCGCCGGATCGCCACCGCGGCGGCCGAGCTGCTCATCGACGCCGAGACGGTCTTCGTCGACGAGGGCTTCACCCCGCAGCTCATCGCCGAGGCACTGCCGAGGGACCGGCCGCTGACCGTGGTCACCGCGTCCCTGCCGGTCGCGGGCACGCTCGCCGAGGCGGAGAACGTCTCCGTCCTGCTGCTCGGCGGCAGGGTCCGTTCCGGCACGCTGGCGACGGTCGACCACTGGACCACGAAGATGCTCGCCGGATTCGTCATCGACCTGGCGTTCATCGGCGCCAACGGCATCTCCCGCGAACACGGCCTCACCACCCCCGATCCGGCCGTCAGCGAGGTGAAGGCGCAGGCGATCCGGTCCGCGCGGCGCACCGTGTTCGCGGGCGTCCACACCAAGTTCGGGGCGGTCAGCTTCTGCCGGTTCGCCGAGGTCGGCGCCCTGGAAGCCATCGTCACGAGCACACTGCTCCCCACGGCCGAGGCCCACCGCTACTCCCTCCTGGGGCCAGAGGTCATCCGCGTCTGACGCCCGGGCCGGCCCGCCCTCCTGAGGGCACCGCACACCCACAACAGTCCCCTTTATCCGCATAAATCCAGGAGCAACACATGCGAACCCAGAGCCGACGGGCGCCCCGCACCCTGATCGCCGTGGCCGCCGCAGGGACGCTGATCACCCCGCTGCTCACCTCCTGTTCGGGCGCCGGCGGGTCCGGATCCGCCGGAGGCGACTCCATCAACGTCCTGATGGTCAACAACCCGCAGATGGTGGAGCTGCAGAAGCTCACCGCCGGCCACTTCACCAAGGACACCGGGATCAAGGTGAACTTCACCGTCCTCCCGGAGAACGACGTCAGAGACAAGATCAGCCAGGACTTCGCCAACCAGGCGGGCCAGTACGACGTCGCCACGCTCAGCAACTACGAGATCCCGATCTACGCCAAGAACGGGTGGCTGCACCCCCTGGACTCGTACGTCAAGGGCGACACCGCCTTCGACCAGGCCGACATCCTCCGCCCGATGACGCAGGCCCTCACCGCCAAGGACGGCAAGCTCTACGGCGAGCCCTTCTACGGCGAGTCCTCCTTCCTGATGTACCGCAAGGACGTCCTCGAGAAGAAGGGTCTGAGCATGCCCGCCAAGCCCACCTGGAAGCAGGTCGCCGACCTCGCCGGCAAGGTGGACGGCGCCGAGTCCGGCATGAAGGGCATCTGCCTGCGCGGCCTGCCCGGCTGGGGCGAGGTGATGGCCCCGCTCACCACGGTCGTCAACACCTTCGGCGGCACCTGGTTCGACAAGGACTGGAAGGCGCGGCTGGACTCCAAGGAGTTCGAGGAGGCCACGCGGTTCTACGTGGACCTCGTCCGGGAGCACGGCGAGGCGGGCGCCGCGCAGTCCGGCTACGCCGAGTGCCTGAACAACATGACCCAGGGCAAGACGGCCATGTGGTACGACGCCACGGCCGGTGCCGGCTCCCTGGAGGCCGACGGCTCCCCGGTCAAGGGCAAGATCGGCTACGTCCCGGCGCCGGTCGAGAAGACCGCGAGTTCCGGCTGGCTCTACACCTGGGCGTGGGGCGTCCAGAAGGCGTCCAAGAACGCCGAGAACGCCTGGAAGTTCATCTCGTGGGCCTCCGGCAAGGACTACGAGAAGCTCGTCGGCGGGAAGATCGGCTGGGCCAACGTGCCGGCCGGCAAGCGTGCGTCGACCTACGAGATCCCGGAGTACCGCAAGGAGGCGGCGGCCTTCGCGGACGTCACCCGGGACGCCATCGCGAGCGCCAAGCCCGACGACCCGGGCGTGCAGCCCCGGCCCGCGCCCGGCATCCAGTTCGTCGGCATCCCCGAGTTCACCGACCTGGGCACCAAGGTCTCCCAGGAGATCAGCTCCGCCATCGCCGGACGGCAGTCCGTGGACAGCGCTCTGCGGAAGTCGCAGCGGTTCGCCGAGACCGTGGCCAAGAAGTACGAGGGATCATGACCGTCACGACTCCCCCCGCCCGGGTCGCCGCCACCGCGCGGCCGGCCACCCGGCCACCGAACCGCGTGCGCGCGTGGGCCACCCGCGCCCCCCTGCTGCCCGCGCTGATCTTCATGGTCGTCGTGACGCAGCTGCCCTTCGTGGCGACCCTGGTCATCTCGTTCTTCGACTGGAACGCGCTGTACCCGGACGACCGCCACTTCGCCGGTTTCGCCAACTACTCCGAGGTCCTGAGCACACCGGAGCTGCGCAGGTCGGTGTGGACGACCGTCCTGCTGACCGTCACGGTGGTGCTGGTCAGCCTGGTGCTCGGACTGATGCTGGCGCTTTTGCTGGACCGCCGCTTCCGCGGCCGGGCCGCCGTCCGCACGATGCTGATCGCGCCCTTCCTGCTGGTGCCGATCGCCGCCGCGCTGCTGTGGAAGCACGTGCTGTTCAACCCCGAGTACGGCCTGTTCAACGGCGTCCTGCACTGGATCGGAGGGGACGGGGCGCCCCAGCCGGACTGGATCTCCGAGATGCCGCTGACGGCGGTCGAGGCATCACTGATCTGGCAGTGGACCCCGTTCATGATGCTGATCCTGCTGGCCGGGCTGCAGAGCCGCGACCCGGAACTGGTCGAGGCGGCCCGCATGGACGGCGCCGGCGACTGGCAGGTGTTCGTGCACATCACGCTGCCGCACATGCGCCGCTACCTCGAACTGGGCGTGCTGCTCGGCTCGATCTACGTCGTGCAGAACTTCGACGCGGTGTACACCATCACCTCCGGCGGCCTGGGGACCGCGAACCTGCCCTACACCATCTACCAGACCTTCTACCAGGCGCATGAGAACGGACTCGCCTCCGCGGCCGGGGTCGTCGTCGTCATCGGCTCGATCGTCCTGGCGACCTTCGCCCTGCGCGTCGTCTCGTCCCTGTTCCGTGAGGAGGTGTCCCGCGGATGACCACGACCACCACCCCCGCCCCGCGGCGGATCCGCTCCGGCGGCCGGCTCCGGGGGGCCGCCCTGGCGGTCGCCGCCTGGCTGGCCGGCCTGCTGTTCGTCCTGCCCATCCTCTGGATGGTCCTGACCTCCTTCCACTCGGAGGCGGACGCGGCGACCAACCCGCCCTCCCTCGCCGCCTCGCTCACTCTGGACAGCTACCGCGAGTTCTTCGGCCTGGGCGGGGGCGCCTCCCCCTGGCCCGCGCTGATCAACTCGACGACGGCCTCGGTGGCCTCCACCCTGCTGACGCTGCTGCTCGCGCTGCCCGCCGCGTACGCGTTGTCCATCCGGCCGGTGCGGAAGTGGACCGACGTCCTGTTCTTCTTCCTGTCGACCAAGATGCTGCCGCTGGTGGCGGGGCTGCTGCCGATCTACCTGTTCGCCAAGAACTCCGGTCTGCTCGACAACATCTGGGCGCTGGTCATCCTCTACACGGCCATGAACCTGCCGATCGCGGTGTGGATGATGCAGTCCTTCCTCTCCGAGGTGCCGGTCGCGATCATCGAGGCGGCTCAGATCGACGGCGCGAGACTGCCGACGATCCTGGGGCGCGTGGTCGCCCCCATCGCGCTGCCCGGCATCGCCGCGACAGCCCTGATCTGCTTCATCTTCAGCTGGAACGAACTGCTCTTCGCCCGGGTGCTCACCGGCGTGGTGGCCGAGACCGCCCCCGTCTTCCTGACCGGCTTCATCACCAGCCAGGGCCTGTTCCTGGCCAAGGTGTGCGCCGCCTCGCTCGTCATCTCCCTGCCGGTGCTCGCCGCGGGGTTCGCCGCCCAGGACAAGCTGGTCCAGGGCCTGTCGTTGGGAGCCGTGAAATGAAGGCCGCCGTCATCGAGTCCGTGGGCCGCGCCGTCGTCACCGAGGTCCCGGACCCCACGCCCGGCCCCCGCGAGGTCGTCGTCGAGGTCGCCGCCTGCGGGCTGTGCGGCACCGACCTGCACATCCTCCAGGGCGAGTTCGCGCCCAAACTCCCCATCGTCCCCGGGCACGAGTTCGCGGGCGAGGTGGTCGGGGTGGGCACTCAGGTCACGGAGCTGGCGGTCGGCGACCGGGTGGCGGTGGACCCCTCCCTGTACTGCCACGAGTGCCGGTACTGCCGCACCGGCCACAACAACCTCTGCGAGCGGTGGGCCGCTATCGGCGTGACCACGGCGGGCGGGGCAGCGCAGTACGCGGTGGCACCGGTGGCCAACTGCGTGAAGCTCCCCGAGCACATCCGCACCCAGGACGCGGCCCTGGTGGAGCCCCTGTCCTGCGCGGTGCGCGGCTACGACGTACTGCGGTCGCGCCTGGGCGCCCATGTGCTGATCTACGGCTCCGGAACCATGGGCCTGATGATGCTGGAGCTCGCCAAGCGCACGGGCGCGGCGAGCGTGGACGTGGTGGACGTCAACCCGGCGCGGCTGGAGACGGCGCGGCGGCTGGGGGTGTCGGCGACCGCCGGGAACGCCGACGAACTCGACCGCCCCCGGGGCTGGGACCTGGTCGTCGACGCGACCGGCAACGCGGCGGCGATCCAGGACGGCCTGGACCGGGTGGCGAAGGCGGGGACGTTCCTGCAGTTCGGGGTGGCCGACTACGCGACGCGGGTGACCATCGACCCGTACCGGATCTACAACCAGGAGATCACCATCACCGGCTCCATGGCCGTCCTGCACAGCTTCGAACGCGCGGCCGAGCTGTTCGCGAACGGGGTACTGGACCCGGAGGTCTTCATCAGCGACCGGATCCCGCTGGAGCGCTACCCGCAGGCGCTGGAGCAGTTCGCGGCGGGGGTGGGGCGGAAGATCGTGGTGGTGCCGTAGGCGCGGGGGCGGCGGGAGCCGCGGGGGCGACGGGGCCGCGGGGGGGGGGGGCGAGACCCGTCGGCCCGACGGCCCTCTGCGGACCCCCTCCCCCCGTACGGGCGTCGGGTAAGGGAACGGTAAAGCGCCCTCGCTCGTTCACCCGGCATGACAGCTATGACCCCTGGCTCGAACATCCCTCTGTCCGCCTCCCGCGTGGCGGTGGACGTCGCCGCGCCGGTGCGGCTCGACGTGTCGGGCCTGCTGCTGACCGCTGACGGCAAGGTGCGCTCCGACGACGACTTCATCTTCTACAACCAGCCCAGCGGACCGGGCGTGACCTA
Organism: Streptomyces sp. NPDC039424; assembly: GCF_055639495.1. Classification (NCBI taxonomy): domain Bacteria; kingdom Bacillati; phylum Actinomycetota; class Actinomycetes; order Kitasatosporales; family Streptomycetaceae; genus Streptomyces; species Streptomyces sp. NPDC039424. Next base: position 539,918 of record NZ_JBVKAI010000003.1, on the reverse strand, counting down.
CCGGTCGGGCGGTGGCGCGGCACCCGACGCGATCATCGTCGACACCGCCGCCGTGCCGCCCGGCATCGAGAAGATCGTCGTCACGGCGAGCCCGGACGCCGCCGGGCAGACCTTCCAGGGCATCGAACCCACGGCGACCATCCGCGACGCGGACGACGGCTCCGCCCTGGCCACCTTCACGCCGCCGCAGCTGGGCACCGAGACGGCGCTGGTGGTCGTGGAGATCTATCTGCGGGGCGGCCAGTGGAAGGCCCGCGCGGTCGGCCAGGGGTACGCCAACGGGCTCGCGGGCATCGCCACCGACTTCGGCGTGACGGTGGAGGAACCGGCCCCGGCACCAGCCGCGCAGCCGGCCGCCCCTCCCGCCGCGCCGGTCACCGCTCCCCCGATGCCCGCCGCTCCCCCGGCTCCGCCCGCGCCGCCCGCCCCCGGCGCCGGGAAGGTCAACCTCGACAAGGGCCGGGTCAGCCTGCAGAAGAACCAGACCGTGTCCCTCGTCAAGGGCGGCAGCCCGCTGCTGTCGCAGGTCAAGATGGGCCTCGGCTGGGAACCGGCGTTCCGCGGCAAGGACATCGACCTGGACGCGTCGGTCATCGCCTACGGCCCGCAGCGCAACCACATCGACAGCTGCTACTTCGGCAAGCTCAAGATCCTCGGCGGCGCCGTGAAGCACTCCGGCGACAACCTCACCGGCGAGGGCGGCGGCGACGACGAGGTGATCACCGTCGACCTCGGCCGCCTCCCCCAGGAGGTCACCGGTCTGGTCTTCACCGTGAACTCCTTCTCCGGCCAGAAGTTCACCGAGGTCGCCAAGGCCTACTGCCGCCTCCTGGACGCCACGACCGGCGAGGAGCTGGTCCGCTTCGACCTCACCAGCGCCGAACCCCAGACCGGCGTGATGATGGCCAAGCTCGTCCGCCAGTTCTCCGGCGAGTGGGACATGACCGCCCTGGGCGACTTCGTCAAGGCCCGGACGGTACGGAACATGGTGCAGCCGGGCGCCGGGGCGCTGTAGGGCGGGGCCCGCCGGGTACCGGGGCGCCATCACCGTCGAAGTGTGTTCCACAGGCGCCCCGGACGCCGTAACCTCCTGTCCAGAACGTGAACGGGGGGCGGGCGTATGGCCGTTGACGGCGAGGCGTGCCAGTGGTTCATCAGCTACGCGAGATCCGACCAGCCCTGGGCGGAGTGGGTGGCCTGGCAGCTGCGGGACGCCGGTCACGAGGCGTGGCTGGACGTCTGGGACCTCACCCCGGGCGGCGACTGGGCGGCCGAGATCACCGCCGCCGCGCGCGCCACCCGGCAGATGCTGGCGCTCGTCTCGCCGGCCTACGGGGACAGCCGGTACGCCCGGCTGGAGCGGGAGGCCGCCCAGGCCGCGGAAGCCGTCCTCCTGCCCGTCCTCATCGACGACGGCCCGTTCCCGGACACACTCGGCGACCTCCGCGAGCGCCGGGCCGTACGCCTCACCGGCCTCGACGAACAGGCCGCGCGCGACGCGCTCCTGCGCGCCGTCGCCCCGAGGCGTCCGCCGGTCGGCGGCCGGCTGCGCCGCCTGGGAGCGACCAGCCCCCGGCTCCCGGGCAGCCTGCCCCGGGTCTGGAACGTGCCCGAGCGTTACGACCATTTCATCGGCCGAGTCGATCTGCTGAGGCAGATGCGGTCGGCACTCACCGAGCGCTCCGGCGTGGTCCTCACCGGTGCCGGCGGGATGGGAAAGACACAGCTGGCCGTCGAGTACGCCCACCGTTTCGCCGGCGAGTACGAACTGGTCTGGTGGGTCGGGCCGACCCGTGGCCCCGTGACCGCCCAGCTCGCCGAGCTCGCGGTCCGCACGGGCGCCGTCGGCCCCGACCCGCGTCCGGCGGAGGCGGTCCGGGCCCTCGCCGCCGAGCTGCGCACGCGCGGCCGCTGGCTGCTGGTCTTCGACGACGCCACCGATCCGGAGGAGTCGCTCCCCCAAGCGCTGCGGGACATCGACTCCGGTCAGATCCTGGCCACCTCCCGCCACCCCGGCTGGCTCCACTACGCGGAACCGATCGAGGTCGGCCCGCTCAGCCGCGACGAGTCGTCCGCGCTGCTGCGCTCGCTGGCGCCCTCGCTCAGCGCGTCCGACGCCGCCGAAGTGGCCGCCGACCTGGGAGAGATGCCCCTGGCCATGGTCCAGGCGGCCGGCGCCATCAGCAGCGGGGTCAACGTCAACGCCTACCGCGGAGCGATCTCCGCGCAGGGCACCCACGAAGGCTCGTCCGACGCCCTGGAGCACACCCTCCGCCTCGCCCTCGACCGGTTGGCCGAGCAACGGCCCGAAGCCGCCGCGCTGTTGACGGCCTGTAGCCTGCTCGCGCCGCGGCCGTTCCCCCTGCGCAGCTGTGTGATCGCTCCCGACTGGACCCCGCGGGCCATGGCCCGGCTGCTGCGCGAGCCCGAGGTGAGAGCGTCCGCCCTGCGGGCCATCGGTGAGCACAGCCTCGCCGAGACCCTCGACGGCACCCTGCGCATCCATCCCGCCGTCCACTCCGCGCTGCGTGCCCAGCTCTCCAGGAAGGAGCGCGCGACGGCCGCGCTCGGTGCCCAGGCCCTGCTGGTGTCGGCCCTCGCGTCCCCGCCGACGCCGGAGGACGAGGCCCACCTGCAGACCCACCTGCTGGCCGTCGCACCGCAGGACCTGACCCGGCGGGAAGGCATCGAGGCGGCCTGTACGGGGTGCGCGCGCCTCCTGGAGAACGGCGAATCGGCGACCACCGCCGTAGCCCGGCTCACCGAGCTGCGCGCGGCCTCCATCACCCGGCTCGGTCCGGACAGTCCGGGCACGATGCAGGTGACGGCGTTGCTGGCCGAGGGCCTGCGGGTGACCGGAGACTCCGCGGCCGCCCGGTCGCTCACCGAAACGCTCCTCGACTGGGAACGTCGCACCTTCGGCGAAGACGATCCGCTGGCACTGGGGACGGCCGCCCGACTCGCGGTGCTGCTCGCCGCGTCGGGCGAACCGCGGGAGGCCCTCGAACTCGGCATGTCCACCCGGGCCCGGCTCCGGAAGGTCCTCGGCCCGGACCATCCGAGCACGCTGGCGCTCTCCGCCGACCTGCTCCCGGTGCTGCGCACCCAGGGCAGACCGGAGGAAGGTTGCGCGCTGGGCGAGGACACCCTCGACCGGCAGCGACGCGTCATCGGCGTGGAGCACTCGGGCACGCTGCGCACCGTCGCGCGCCTGGCCGACCTGTACGTGGCAGTCGGCGACCTGGAACGCGCCAGGGACCTGCGCGAAGACCTCGTGTTCCGGCTCAGCCGCAGCCTCGGCCCGGACGATCCGGCCGCTTTGCGGGCGGTCCTCCCGCTGGCCGCGCTGCTGAACCGGACCGGACGCCGCGATGAGGCCCTTGTCCTGTTGCGGGAACTGCTCGAACGCCAGCGGCGGATCCTCGGTCCGGACCACGCCGACACCATGCGAACCCTCGCGGAGCTGGTCGCGGTACTGACCGGGCTGGGCCGGCCGGAACAGGCCGCGCCGCTCGCCGAGCAGCTCCTCTCCTGGCAGCAGCGCACCCTCGGGGCGGGCGAGCCCGCGACCCTGCGGACCGCCGCGCTCCTGGCCGGTCTGTACTTCGGTCTGCACGACTACGAAGCCGCGCTGAGCCGGGCGACGGCCGTCGGGGCCCTGCAGCGGGCGGTGCTCGGGCCCGGCCACGCCGACACCGTGAACACCATGCTGCTGCTGGCCTCCTGCCTGCTGCGCACCGGTCAGGAGGCCATGGCGCAGCGGTACCTGGACCTCCTCCCGCCCGGTGTGGTCCCCGCGCTCGACGAGGACGGGATCCTCGCGCGGCTCCTCGACGCCCGCACCGCGACGACCACCGACGACCCCGAGCCGGAGCTGCCCCGCCGCTTCCCCCCGAGCCGGGCGGCCGAGCCACTCGCGGGACGGGCCCCGGACTCCACCTCGGGCCGAAGGAACGTACTCATCAGCCATGCGGGACGGGACCGCCGCTGGGCCGACTGGGTGCGCTACGAGCTCCAGGAGCTGGGCCATGACGTGACACTGGTGACGGACGGCCCCCTCGGACGTACCACCTGGCCGGAGTGCGACCTCGTTCTCGTCCTGGTCTCTCCCGCCTACCTCGACGCGATGGCCGCCAGGTCGAGGATCTCGTCGGAATGGGCGGCACTGGCGAAGGACGAGACGCTCGGCGGGCGCTTCGTCCCGTTGTTCGTGGAGCCCGTCGAGTCCGGCCGGCTGCCGCGCGCGCTGCGTGAGTCGGTGACCCCGGCTCTGAGCGACCTCGACGCCGACGCGGCCCGCGACCTGCTGCACTTCGTCCTCGCCGGTCCGTCCCCCGAGAGCCTCGGCCCCGCCTTCCCCGGAGCTTCCGTGTCGGCCGGCGGCGAGGACCTGCTGATCCGCCGCCTGGTCAACGCCTTGGAGCGTTCGGTCTCCCTGCAGCCCAGGGACGGCCTGCATCACTGGCTCCAACTGATCGACGTGCCGCCGCGTCTCGCTCAGAGCGGGATGTCGCTGCGTACGACGCTGTACGAGGCGGTACGCGTCGTGAGATCCAGACCGGAAGGGCTGGCCCGGCTCGCGCAGGCCCTGGAAATGTTGGAGCCGGACAGCTTCGCGGTGGCGGAAGTCCGCCGCCTGGTGGGCCAGATCGAGGGCCGCCAGGAGACACGATGAGCGTTCCTCCGCCACCTGCCGCGGCGGGCGCGCCGAACCTGCCGCCCCTGTTCTTCACCGGCTACTCGGACGACGAGGCCAACTTCGAGCTGATCAAGCGCTTCCACAAGGCGGTGGAGCTGAAGGTCAAAGGGATCATGGGGAAGCAGATCCCGGGTGACGGCTTCCTGGACATAGCCAGCATCAGGCCCGGGGAGCTCTGGGAGGACCGCGTCGTCCGCAACGGCGTATGCACGACCAGGGCCATGCTGGTCCTGTACTCCCCGAGCTATTTCAGGAGCCACTGGTGCGCCCGCGAGTGGACCGTGTTCGCCGAGCGTGTCAAGCGCTACCGCAAGGACGGCGGTGAGATCCCCTGCCTCGTCGGGGTGCTCTGGCAGACGGGCGACGACGACGAGAACTGGCCGGACGTGGTCAACGCCTTCCAGTACGTGCGGCGCGGCCCGGACACCACCTACGAGAAGCACGGCCTCGTGGAGTTGGTGCCCCGCCGGTCCGAGGAACCCGAGTCGGCGGAGTACCGCGGCATCGTCCGGGAAGTCGCCGGCATCATCGCCAAGGCCCGCAAGGCCCCCCTCGCGCCCATCGAGGTCGGCGAGACCACACGGCTGCGCCCGCCGTTCGGCCCGGAGTCCGATCTCCCGGTCCGTTACGTGATCGCGTACGACCAGAAGGACGAGCAGTGGGGCGACTGGGTGTACACGCATCTGAGCCCGCTCGGCAGCGTCGACGTCTTCCCGCCGGGCGGCGCGGACAGCGGCCGCGTCGAGCGCCTGAGAGTCGCCCTGCGCCGGGCGCACCGGGTCGTGGTGCTGGTATCCCGGAGCAGTCTCGCCTCCGGCAACCTCGACCGGGCCACCCTCGAAGCCGCGTACGCGGATCCGGATCTCGCTGCCGACCTGTCACGGCTCGTGCCCCTGTTCCTCGACGAGGTCGACGATGCCCTCCCAGCCGTGCTGCTCCCGAGCACCGGCAAGGTGCTCGACCCCCGCGTCGACGCGAGCAGCCTGCGGGAGACCCTTCTGAGCGCCGTCGAGTCACCGGCGCCTGCGCCCGCGGCCGTCCCGCAGAAGAAGGTCCCGTTCCCCTCCAACGCCGTCAGCCCCTTCGAGACCGAGCTGGCCTTCAACCTCTCCCTCGCGTCGCCCGTGCGCGACCGCGACGTCCGCAGCTACTGGTTCGAGCTCACCGGCCTGGACCCCGCCCACGAGCCGACCCCCACACTGCCCACGCACCCCTGGGCCCTCGCCGTCGTACGCGCCTGCCGCAAGCTGCCCGACGACGGCTACGAACGCCTCGCCCTGGCCCTGGAAGCCCTCGACGCGGGCAGCCCCGAGGCCGTTCAGGTGCGCCGGCTCGTCGACGATCTCAAACCCCGGCCGGAGGAATGAGCCCCGAGCCCACCGGCTCCGGGCCTCACGGCATGCGTTGCCGCTGCGACCTGTTGGTCAGCTCGTGCCCGTGCGCTCGAGCCATGGCCAGAGTCCGTCACGACCGCGCTCGAGCAACGAGACCATCCGGAACGCCGCGTCCGAAAGCCCGCCGAAGGTGTGCCGGTTCGCCTTGCCCGACGGGCCGTGGCCGGCCCGGTAGCCCTCCAGGTTCCAGGTGTAGACCGGGATGTGGGCCGGGACCTGCTCGGTCGGGTCGCCGTGGTGGTTGTAGGCGTACTGCTCGTCGGTGACGATCAGCACCCGGTCGTGCTTGCGGTAGTGCGCGCGTACCGCCGCGGTGGTGTCGGTGCCGCCCAGGTTGCCGAAGCGGCCCAGGATCTTCAGCACCGACTCGCCCTCGGTGAACCTCACGCGCCGGCTGGTGGTCCCGAACTCGACGAGGTCGGCGTCCGCCGCCCGCAGCGCGAGCGCCGTGCCGAAGACCGCCGCCGCGTCGGCCCGGGTGAGCTGCGAGCGGTCGGACACCCGGGAGTAGAACATCGAGCCCGAGCGGTCCACGAGCACCAGCGTCCGGCCGGGCAGCGCGGGCACGTTGGCCAGCGAGTGGCCGAGCGCCCGCTCCAGCGGGTAGGACCAGCGCAGCGAGGGCGCGTGCCGGTACGCGGCCAGGTACCGGGAGGGGAACTGCCGCGAGCGCGCGACCTCCGCCGGGTCGGCGATCTTCGCCGCGACCCGGGCCGCGACCTCGTCCGAGACCCCGGCCTGGTCGAAGTTGCGCAGGTTGCGCACGAGCGCCATCGATCCCATGGACGGGATCACGGCCTCCCAGGCCGCCTTGTCCATCGGGCCCTGGAGCCAGCCGGCCAGCGCCTCCCAGGTCAGGCCCGCCGCCGCCAGCCGCTCGGCGCCGTCGGGTGCCGTGACGACCGCCCGCCGCCGCTCGACCGGCAGCGCCATCAGCTCGCGGTGCGCGGTGAGTACGGGGCTCGACAGGGGCGGCACGGCGGTGTCCGGGTGGTGCCGGCGGTCGAGGGCGTACTCGAACAGCTCGCCCTGCCACGGCTTGTCCGGGTCCGGCGCCGCGTGCACCAGGTTGAGGATGTCGCCGAAGCGGTAGCCCTTGGCGGCGGTGTCGTACTTCAGCAGCGACTTGCCGTGGTACAGGCGGCGTACGGCGTCGGCGACGCCGCGCTTGACCGGCTTGGGAAGGGCACGGCCGTAGGCCGCGGTCCAGTAGGCGAGCAGTTCGCCGGGCTCGTCCGGGCGCTGGAGTACGGAGGCGACGACCTGACGGTTCGACGGGCCGTCGGTCGCGCCCGCCGCCAGCCGCGCCTTCACGTACTCGGCGGCACCGACGATCGAAGCGGTGCGCATGTTGCCCTCGCCGCGCAGCCAGCCGAGCAGGCCGGCCGTCCAGGACGGGTCGGTGACGGCGAGCTCGCGCACCAGCGTGGCGAACCGGTCGTCGCGGTCGGCAGCGGTCTCGTAAAAGGTGTTCTGGGAGACGAAGTTGGATACCGAGAGCAGAAAGAGCTCGGAGCGTGCGTCGCGCTCACGGCCGCGACCGCCCTCGTACGTACGCAGGACGCGTCCCGTCGAGGTGACGCGCGAGACCGGCTGCGCCTTGGCCGCCCTGGTGTTGAATCGCGCCATGATGAATTCCCCCGAATTCATGGGGAGAGGCGCAGCAAATGGAGGGCACCCGAGGACAGAGTTCGGCGACGGCACATAATCAGGCGCGTCTTCCATTTCCGCCACACCGGCCCTGGGCCGGCGACGGGATTCGAACCCGCAACATACCTGATCCCGAAGTACCCGTTGCCTGCGCACCGGGCACCCACCATGAGCTGCGCCTCCCGAGATCGAGTCGGCGGCGGCGTGGATTCTTGTTGCAAAAGAAGTAACCGCAGCCTGCGCACCGGGAGGTGCATGAAGTTTTCGGTGTCCAGAGATCGAGATCGGCGGAACCGACGATGGTGCTCTAACCCCTGAGCTACACCGGCCTGTTGTGCCGGTGGCGGGACTCGAACCCGCGGCCGCCCCATTATGAGTGGAAGTAGGTCCTGCCTTCGCACCTGGACGTGCATCACTTTAGGAGGACGGCCGCGGGTCGAGCGAGCGAATTAATTCCGGCGCGGTGTCAGCGGCGCTGGCGCTTCCAGGGCCCCGTGATGGCGAGCATGATGCCGGGGTCCTGGATGTTGGCGAACAGCGTGCTGCCGTCGGGCGAGAAGGTGACGCCGGTGAACTCGCTGTATTCCGGCTTCTCCGCGGTGCCGATGTTGAGCTCGTTGCGGGCGATGGGGTAGGTGCGTCCGCTGTCGGTCGCGCCGAACAGGTGCTGGACGCCCTCGCCGTCCTCGGCGATGACCAGGCCGCCGTAGGGGGAGACGGTGATGTTGTCAGGGCCGTCGAAGGCGCCGTCGGCGGACGGGTCCGGGTTCACGCCGAGGAGGACCTTCAGGGTCAGCGTGCGGCGCTTGGGGTCGTAGAACCAGACCTGGCCGTCGTGCTGGACGGGGCTTTCCTCGCGGGCGAAGGAGGACACGATGTAGGCGCCGCCGTCGCCCCACCACATGCCCTCGAGCTTGCGGGCGCGGGTGATCTGGCCGTCGGTGAACTGCTTGCGGATGGAGACGGCCTTGGCGTCGCGGTCCGGGACGTCCACCCAGTCCACGCCGTAGACCGTGCCGGTCTTCGTCGCCCGGGAGAGGTCGTCGACGAACTTGCCGCCGGAGTCGAAGCACTTGAAGGCCTGGAGCACGCCCGCGTCGTCGGCGAGGGTGCGCAGCCTGCCGCGGCCGTGGTGGAAGCCCTGCGGCGGGGTCCAGCGGTAGAGCAGGCCGTTGGGGCCGGAGGCGTCCTCGGTGAGGTAGAGGTGGCCGCGCTTGGGGTCGACGACGACGGCCTCGTGGGCGTAGCGGCCGAGCGCCTTGATGGGCTTGGGGCCGCGGTTGGCGCGGCGGTCCTCCGGGTCGACCTCGAAGACGTACCCGTGGTCCTTGGTCATGCCGTTCTGGCCGACCTTGTCCTCGGTCTCCTCGCAGGTCAGCCAGGTGTCCCAGGGGGTGCTGCCGCCCGCGCAGTTGGTGGAGGTACCGGCGATGCCGACCCACTCGGCGACGTGGTCGCGGCGGACCTCGACGACCGTGCAGCCACCGGCGGCGGCGGGGTCGTAGACGAGGCCCTCGGTGAGCGGCACCGGGTACTTCCAGTTGGCGCGGGGGCCCTTGAGCTCGTGGTTGTTGACCAGGAGGGTGGCGCCGCGCGGGCCGCAGAAGGTGGCGGTGCCGTCATGGTTGGACGGGGTGGACTCACCCGAGTCCAGCGTGGTCTTCCCGCTGTAGGTGATGACCCGGTACTTGAAGCCGGCGGGCAGCGCGAGGAGGCCCTCGGGGTCGGGGAGCAGCGGACCGTAGCCGACTCCGCCGTGCGCGGCGGCCGATTCCGTTCCCTCGCCCTCGGTTTCCGTGGACGCGAGGGCGCCCGGGGCGGTGGCGAGGGCGCCGACGCTGCCCGCCAGTGCGACTCCGGCACCGGTGAGGGCGGATTTTGCGGCGAAGTCCCTGCGGGTGAGCGACATGGTGTCTCCTGTGACGGTGGGCGTGCCGTGGAGGGTGGCGGACCTCGGGTCGGCGAAACAGTCCCGCTCGCCTGTGAACGGGAGTTGAACGCCGGGCGACTTCACCGGGCCCGCTTCCATGAATCCGTAATTACTCACCCACGGGCGCCAAAAGTCCCGTCGACTTCCAGCCGTTGCCGGGGACTTCACTCCTTCGGCACTCTTTCGACCCGGCCCGGCCCGGGCCGCGTCCGTGCGCCGCCCGCCCGAGACCCCCGCCGAAGCCGCCGCCCGAGACCTCAGCCTCCCTGCTGCGACCGCGCCTTGAACGCGGCCTTGCGGGCCTCCTTGGCGATCCGCTTGTCGGGGTGCAGCCGTCCCATGGCCTCCAGCACGTCGGCCGTCGCCGGGTGTTCCACCCGCCAGGCCGCCGAGAAAAAGCCACTGTGCTGCCGGGCGAGGCCCTCCACGAGGGCCTGGAGTTCCTCGGAGTTGCCCTCGGCCTGGAGCTGGGCGGCGACCGTGTCGATGGTCAGCCAGAACACCAGCTCCTGGGAGGGCGGTGGTACGTCGGCCGCGCCGTGCTCGCTCAGCCACACCCGGGCCAGCCCGCCGAGTTCGGCGTCGTCGAGCACCTCGCGCAGCGCCGGTTCGGCCTCCGCGCCGACCAGGGACAGCGCCTGCTGGCAGCGCAGCCGGCGCAGCGGCGCCCCGGGGTCACCGCCACGTGCGGCGGCCAGCAACTCGCGGGCGGCGGCGAGGGGTTCGCGGCGGGCGAGCCACTGCTCGGTCTCGGCCTGGGCGGCGGTCGGCGGGTGGGTGGACGTGCCGTCGAGCAGGACGTCCGCGCCCTTGTCCGCGAGGTCGCCGACGGCCGGCGCCTGGAACCCGGCCTCCAGCAGGCGGGCCCGCAGCCCGTAGACGCCGAGCGGGGTCAGCCGGACCATGCCGTAGCGGGTGACATCGGTGTCGTCGACCGGCCCGGACGGCTCCTCGGCGGTGCCGTCGGCGTCCGTCATCAGGGTCTCGTCGACCGGCTGGTACTCCACGAGCCCGATCGGCTCCAGGACCCGGAACTGGTCGTCCAGCCGCATCATCGCGTCGGAGACCTGCTCCAGCATGTCGTTGGTGGGCTCCCCCATGTCGCTGGGCACGATCATCGAGGCGGCCAGCGCGGGCAGCGGGACGGGGGTGTCGCCGGCGCCGTCCTCGCTGACGGTGAGCAGGTACAGGTTGCCGAGGATGCCGTCGAGGAACGCGGCCTCCGCCTCCGGGTCCCAGTCGAGCGACGAGAGATCGACCTCGCCGCCGGCGTCCATCGCGTCGACCAGGTCGTCGAGGTCGGGCACGCTCGCGTCGGCGAGCACGGTCTCCAGGGCGGCGAGCCAGACCGCGAGCACGTCGTGCGGGGAGCCGCCGGTGAGACGCGCGAGTTCGTCCCCCGCGGCCACGGTCCCGGTCTCCTCGTCGGCGATCCCGACCAGACCGGCGTCCACGGCGACCCGCCAGGCCTCACTGGCGAACGCGGCGGCGTCGTCCCCGCTCAGTCCGAGCGCCTCGGCCGCGGCGGGGAGCTGCTCGTCGACCAGCCCGCCGGTGGGGTCCACACGGGTCTCGGGCCCGGCCCAGCGGGCGAGCCGGGCGGCCCGGGAGAGCAACGGCGTGGACAGCGCGTCGCGCGCCAGCTCCGCTTCGGGGTGCAGCCGCACCGGCGGCAGGGGGGAGCTGTCTGACATCGGCGGGTACTCCTCGGACCTGGAAAGGGCTCAGCCGCTCAGCCTAGACGGGTTTCCACCCATGCCGCCCGGTTCATCTCCCCGTCGGCGGCCGTACATGGCCGAAACCTTGACAACTGACCTGAAGACGCAGGAGATTGACGCGCGTAGAAGCGGGGGGACAACTGTTCACTCACTTCTACGCGTGTCATGCACGCTCCATTCAGGGCACGCTGTCCCACCCTCGTCCCGGCGCTCACGCATGTCCCCGGAGGGATCCCTTGCCGAGCAGGTCTTCCGCGCGCCTCGCCGCGCTCACCGTCGCCGCCGTCTGTTCCGCGGCGTCCATCGTCGTCCTCACGTCGCCCGCGCACGCGGACTCCGTGCGCATCCACGACATCCAGGGCACCACCCGTATCTCCCCGTACGCCGGCCAGAAGGTGACGGACGTACCCGGTGTCGTCACGGCCGTGCGCACCTACGGCTCCTCCCGCGGCTTCTGGATCCAGGACACCGCCCCGGACGACAACCCGGCGACCAGCGAGGGCGTGTTCGTCTTCACCAGTTCCACCCCGAAGGTCGCGGTCGGCGACTCGGTCACGGTCACCGGCACGGTCTCGGAGTACGTGCCCGGCGGCACCTCGACCGGCAACCAGTCGCTGACCGAGATCACCAAGCCGACGGTCACCGTCCTCACCAGCGGCAACGCGGTCCCGGCCGCCACGGTGATCGACGCCAAGTCGGTGCCGGCCGCGTACGCCCCGGCCGGCGACACCGCCGCGAGCGGGTCGGTCAACGGGCTGACCCTGGCCCCGGCGAAGTACGCCCTGGACTACTACGAGTCCCTGGAGGGCACGAACGTCCAGGTCGCCGACGCCCGCGTGGTCACCGCCACCGACCCCTACAGCGAGCTGTGGGTCACGGTGAAGCCGCGCGAGAACGCGAACCGCCGCGGTGGCACGGTCTACGGCTCCTACGACTCCCAGAACACCGGCCGCCTGCAGATCCAGTCGCTGGGCTCCACCGCCGACTTCCCGAAGGCGAACGTCGGCGACACGCTCACCGGCGCCACCACCGGCCCGCTGGACTTCAACCAGTTCGGCGGCTACACGCTGGTGGCGAGCCGGCTGGGCACGCTGAAGAGCGCGGGCCTGGAGCGGGAGACGACCCGCAAGCAGTCCCGCGGCGAGCTCGCGGTGGCCACCTACAACGTCGAGAACCTCGACCCGTCCGACGCCACCTTCGACAAGCACGCCTCCGCGATCGTGAACAACCTCCAGTCCCCGGACATCGTGTCCCTGGAGGAGATCCAGGACAACAACGGCGCCACGGACGACGGCACGGTCGACGCGAGCGTGACCGTGAACAAGCTGATCGACGCGATCGTCGCGGCGGGCGGCCCGAAGTACGACTGGCGCTCCATCGACCCGGTCAACGACCAGGACGGCGGCGAGCCCGGCGGCAACATCCGCCAGGTGTTCCTCTTCAACCCCGAGCGGGTGTCCTTCACCGACCGCGCGGGCGGCGACTCCACCACCGCGGTCGGCGTCACCAAGTCGCACGGCAAGGCGGCCCTGACCGTCTCGCCGGGCCGCATCGACCCGGCCAATGACGCCTGGAAGTCCAGCCGCAAGCCGCTGGCCGGCGAGTTCGTCTTCCGCGGCCGGACGGTCATCGTGATCGCCAACCACCTCAACTCCAAGGGCGGCGACCAGGGCCTGGCCTCGCAGTACCAGCCGCCGGTGCGCAGCTCCGAGGTCCAGCGGCACGCGCAGGCGACGGCGGTGAACGCCTTCGTCAAGGACATCCTGTCCATCCAGAAGAACGCCGATGTCATCGCCCTCGGCGACATCAACGACTTCGAGTTCTCCGGCACCGCCAAGATCCTCGAGGGCGACGGCGAGCTGTGGTCGGCGATCAAGTCGCTGCCGAAGAGCGAGCGCTACACGTACGACTACCAGGGCAACGAGCAGGTCCTGGACCAGATCCTGGTCAGCCCCACCATTCGGCGCGGCTGCGACCTGGACTACGACAGCGTGCACATCAACTCGGAGTTCAACGACCAGATCAGCGACCACGACCCGCAGGTGCTGCGGTTCCGCCCGTAGGACCCGCGGACGCGGCGGCGAAGGGGCCGCGGGACCCGATGAGGATCCCGCGGCCCCTTGGGCCGTCGTCCGCGTTCAGCGGTGCGCGTGGCGCTGACGCCACCAGATGCCCGCCACGACGAGTGCCGCGCCCGCCGCGCCGACGATCAGCGTCGGCACCGGGTGCCGCGCTCCCGCCTTGACGAAGGTGCGCGCCTGGCCCGGCACACGCCGCTCGACGGCGTGCCCGGCGTGCCCGGCGGAGTCCTGGACGGCGTGACCGGCCTGACCCGCCCGCTCCTGCACGGTGTGGCCCGCCCTGAGCGCCCGCTCCTGCACGGTGTGGCCGGCCTTGGCCGCCCGTTCCTGGACGGTGTGACCGGCCTGCGCGGCGGTGCTGCGCAGCTGCACGGTCATCGCGCCCGCCTTGTCCCTGAGGTCGGCGGCCCGGGCCCGGGCGCGGCCCTTCACGTCCGCCCTGGCCGCCAACTCCTCGACAGTGCTGCCCAGTTGGCTTCTGGTCTGCTTGATCTGCCGTCGCAGCTCGTCGGGGCCCTTGGCACTGGCCCCGCCGGGTCCGCTCCTGTTCGTCATCGGTGCGCCCTTTCCCTGATCTCGTCGACGTCTGCCTTGACGCTGCCCAGGGTCTCCTCGGGTGTGGGCGGGGCGGCGCGCCGCAGCTGGGCGCGGCCGGTCGCGGCGAGCACGGCGGCGACGGCGAAGAGCACCGCCGTGACGATGATCGCCGCGGCCCACACGGGCAGCGTCAGCGAGAGGGCGGCGACGGCCGTGGCGGCCAGGCCCAGCAGGCCGGCGTAGGCGACGGCGCCCGCCGCGCCCAGCAGTCCGCCGCCGCGCCCGGCCCGCCGGCCCTTCTCGTGCAACTCCTCCTTGGCGAGGGCCACTTCCTGCCGCACGAGCTGGGAGAGTTGTTCAGTGGCCCGGCCGACGAGTTCGCCCACCGAAGTGTGCTCGTCGGCTGCGGGCCTCGCGTTCATGGTCCCGGTCACGGTGTTCCGCCTCCTCTCGGTCCGGAACATCCGGGTACCCCGGCCGGTGGCCGTTAAGGGGGCCGCCCGCACGACCAGTTCGCGCACGCCGGGTCCCTCCGGCGTCGGCGGTCACCTCAGCCCTGTTTCAGCAATGCTTACCTATACATCGTAGAAAAATTAAGTAGAGCTTCACTGTCCTCGCGCCGAGACTACTCCCATGACGACCACCCCGCGCCCCTTCGGCCGCACGCTCTGCGCGATGATCACCCCCTTCACGGAAACCGGGGCGCTCGACCTCGACGGCGCCCAGCGGCTGGCCGAGCGGCTGGTGGCGCAGGGCTGCGACGGTCTGGTGCTGAGCGGCACGACGGGCGAGTCGCCGACCACGACCGACGCCGAGAAGGCGGCGCTGGTCACGGCCGTCCGGGAGGCGGTCGGCGACCGGGCGTCGGTCGTGGCGGGCGTCGGCACCTCCGACACCCGGCACACCGTGGAGCTGGCCCTGGCGGCCGAGAAGGCGGGCGCGGACGGGGTGCTGGTGGTGACGCCGTACTACAGCAGACCGCCGCAGGACGCCGTCGAGGCGCACTTCCGGGAGGTCGCCGACGCGAGCGGCCTGCCGGTGATGCTGTACGACATCCCCGGCCGCACCGGCACCCGCATCGAGCCGGAGACGATGATCCGGCTCGCCGACCACCCCCGGATCGTGGCCGTGAAGGACTGCTCGTACGACTTCCTCGGCACCCAAAAGGTGCTGGCGCGGACCGGGCTGGCGTACTACGCGGGCTGCGACGAGCACAACCTCGCGCTGTACGCGGTCGGCGCCGCGGGCTGCGTCAGCACGATCGCCAACGTCGTCCCGGCCGGGGTCCGGGCGGTCTTCGACGCGTTCGAGGCGGGCGACACCCCCGTGTCCGCCCGCCTCCAGCAACGCGCCACGCCGCTCATCGAGCTGATGATGGCGTCCGGCCTTCCCGGCACCGTCACCGCCAAGGGCCTGCTCGACGCCCTGGGCCTGCCCGCGGGCCCGGTCCGGCCGCCGCTGCGGCCCGCGGACCGTGAGACGGTCGACAGACTGCGCGCGGTGTACGAGGACTTCGTCAGCGGGTCGTGAACTGGGGTTCCCAGCGCCCGCCGGTGTCGTCCTTGGGCGAGCGGAAGCCGCTGAGCGGTACGACCTTCTTGCTGCCGACGGTGACCAGGACCAGCCGCTGGTGGTACTCGTTGCCGTCGCCCCCGATGCCCCAGGCGATGAGACGCTTGCCGTCCGCCCAGGCGAGGAGCTGCTGACCGGGCACCTTGGTGATGAGCTTGCCGGTCCTCGGGTCGTTGATCGCCGACGCGATCTCCTTGCCCCGGCCGGCGAAGCCGCCCGCCGCGTACTTTCCGTCGGGCGAGAGGCCCGCATCGACGAAGAGGTCCAGGTGCCGCTCGGCGGCGGGCGTGGCCACCTCGGTGCCGTCGAGGTCGTGGTACAGGGTGCCGGGCTCCATGTGCAGGGGCTCCCAGAGCAGCTTGCCGTCATGGCTGAACGCGAGGTCGGTGCGGGCGTTCATCGCCATGCCGTACTTGTCCTTCCAGTACGGCAGCTTGTGCCACCGCGCCGTGCCCGAAGAGACGTCGATCAGGGCGAACCCGGTCCGGCTGGGCACCGCCTGCGGCTCCAGCGCGTCGTTGACCTGGACCTTGGCGCTCCAGAAGGCACGGTCGGGGTTCTTGGCGTAGGTGGTGGCGACGAGCTTGGTCCCGTCGGGCGAGAAGTGCACGCCGCCCACGCCCTGCGGCACCGGGATCCAGCGCTTGACCTCGCCCGAGGCCAGGTCGAGCAGCCCGACGCGGGTGGCGGGCAGCGGGCGCTCCAGCACGGCGGCCATCCGCAGACCGGGAGCGACGGCCACGAACGACCAGCGGCTGTCCTTCCGGTAGGTCTTGGTGTCGGGGTCCAGCAGCCTGTACGTCCGCGTGATGATCTCGTCCTTGTTGGGCTGCTCGACCCGCTTCTGGGTGCTGTAGGCGGCGAGGACGGAGTCCCCGGCCGCGATCAGGTCCCGCGGCGGCGACTGGTCGCTGTGGGCCACCACCCCGCCGTCGGTCACGCTCGCCGGGTGCACGTCCCGCCCGCCGCCGTCGAGCAGTGGCACCCCCACGGCCACGACGATCACGGTCGCGGCGGACGCGGCGACGGCCGCGATCGTACGGGTCCGGCGGCGCCGGCGCAGCACCAGCACGCGGTCGGCCAGGGAGCCGGACGGCGGCTGCGTCTCCCCCGCCATCTCACGCAGGGAGTCGCGCACGAGTTCCTCGACGTTCACGGACGCACCTCCACGGGCGAGAAGTCACGGGACGGCAGCTGCTCGACGTCGGCGGGACCGAGCGCGGCCAGCTCGGGCGCGAGGGCGCGCAGCCGGGCCAGGGAGCGGTGGGTGGTGGACCGTACGGTGCCCACGGAGCAGCCCAGCAGACGGGCCACGTCCGCCTCCGGCAGGTCCTCGAAGTAGCGCAGCACCAGCACGGTGCGCTGGCGGGCGGTGAGCCGGGCCAGGGCCGCGCGCAGCACGAGGCGCAGCTCGGTGGCGCCGGAGGCGTCCGGGGCCGCGCGGGTCTCCGGCGGTTCGGCGACGCTGAGTTCGCGCCGGCGCCACTTCAGCCGCCAGCGGCTGATCTGCTGCCGGTACAGGATCTGCCGTACGTAGGCCTCGGGCTCGTCGATCCGCTGCCACCGTCCCGCCGCCTTGACCAGCGCGTTCTGCAACAGGTCCTCGGCGGCGTGCCGGTCCCCGCCGGCCAGCAGGACGGCCGTCTTCAGCAGCGCGGACGACCGGCTGGCCACGAACTCCCGGAAGCTCTCCTGCGCTTCGGCATCCATCGTCACCTTCTCTTTCCCCGGGCGGACCGTGTGCCCGGCCCCTGTATCCCTTCTGACGCGTGCGGCGGCCTGCCGCTATGCCAGTGGGACGCGGAAAAAATCCCGCGGTCCGCGACCACTTTGGTGCCGTACGTTGTCCCCGTGAGCCGCCCCCTGCTGTTCCTGGACGTCGACGGCCCCCTCAACCCCTACGCGGCGAAGCCGGAGCGGCGGCCCGAGGGGTACACGACGATCCAGGTGGCCCTGCGCCCCGGCCGCGCCCTGCGGGTCTGGCTGAACCCCGGCCACGGCCCGGCCCTGCTGGACCTCGGCTACGACCTGTGCTGGGCCACCACCTGGATGGACGCGGCCAACCGCTGGATCGCCCCCGTCGTCGGCCTCCCCGAGCTGCCGTACGTCGACTTCGGCGCCGGCCTCTTCGCCTTCCGCCCCGACGGCGTCCACTGGAAGACGGCGGCCATCGTGGCGTACGCCGAGGGCCGCCCCTTCGCCTGGGTGGACGACGAACAGAGCCCGGCCGACATGCGGTACGTGGCAGCCCACCACCGGGGCCCCGCACTGCTGCACCACGTCGATCCCCGCATCGGTCTGCGCCCGGACGACTTCACGGCACTGGCCGAGTTCGCCGCGTCCCACCCGACATGAGCGAGCGCCCTCCCGCACGGGGCGGAAGGGCGCTGCGGGATTGCTGGTGTCAGTTGTGGCTGTTCTGATTGCGGTGCAGGTCAGGGGGTCAACTTGCCCCGTGGGCCGTATCGGGGCCGTCTACGGTGCTCTCCGGGTCCCGGAAGACCCGGTCGACGGCGGCCCGAGTGCGTGCCTCGCTGTTCGGCATGAGGTGCGTGTACGTCCGGAGCGTGAAGCTCGGGTCATGGTGACCCAGGTACTCACTCAGGGCCTTGATGCTCTCCCCCGCGTCCAGGAGCACGGAGGCGTAGAAGTGGCGGAGGGCGTGCATGCCGTTCTCGCGGCCGAGAGGTACGCCGGCGGAAGTGAGGGCGGGGCGCCACACGAACCGATTGAAGCGGATCCGGTGGAGAGACTGACTCCGGGCGTTGACGAACAGCAGCGAGGCCGTGACGGGCGGGCCGTCCGGGCTCTTCCAGGGCAGGGTGACCTCTACCGGCGGGTGCTTCGTGATGTGGGCCGCCAGCGCGAAAGAGACGGTCTCGGGGAGCGGCACGTGACGCTCTTTGCCGCCCTTGGGCGGACCGAAGATCGCCTGTACGCCTCGGATGAGCTTGACCTGCCGGACGACGCGCACCGTACCGCCGAGAAAGTCGATGTCCTCCACGGCCAGGCCGAAGATCTCGCCCTGCCGTAGGCCGCAACCCGCCCCCAGGGAGACCATCTCTTGATAGGCGTCCGGCACCGCCTCATGCATGGCCATGACGCGGTCGACGGACCACGGGTTGACCTTGCGTCCGTCGAGGGACGGCGCCCGGACCGAGCGAGCCCGGCAAGGGTTCTCGGCGATGATCCGGTCTTCCACGGCAGCGGTGAACACGGCCGACACGTTGGCGAAGATGGATCGCCGGTATGAAGCCGCGCGTCCGGTCTCCTCCAGCTGCCGCATCCACGCCCGCAGGTGCGAGGGCCGGAACGACGCCATCGGGCGATCACCGAGGTACGGAAGGGCATGGACCCGCAGCCGGATCTCGACGCTCTCGCGGGTCACCGGGTCGATGGTGAGCCCCGCCATCCAGTCCTTGGCGTACTGGCCGAAGGTGACCGAGCCCGCGGCCGGGTCGATGTACCGACCCTGCGACATGTCCGCCTCGATGTTGGACAGCCAGGCTTCGGCCTTGCGCTTCTGCTTGTCCGGGAAGCTCTTGGACTTCTCGGAGCCGTCCGGCGCGATGTACCGGGCCCGGTAGCGATACCCGACGCCATAGCGATCGGTCTTGACCCTGATCGTCTTGCCGTCCGGCCCGGGGATGGCCTTATACCAGCGGTCTTGGATGTGTCCGGCCATCAGGCGGCTGCCCTTTCCATTGCCATGCGGGACTTGACCCAGGCGCGTACGTCCTCGGGATCGAACCGGAGATGCCGGCCGACCCGGAATCCGCGGGGACCTATTCGCTTCCGCCTCCACTGGTAGACCGTCTCGACGCTGGGCAGCTCGAACAGCTCCACCAGGTCCTCAGGCGTCAGATAACGGTCGGGCAGTCGGATCGGCATGGTCACCACTCCCTCTCGTCTGGCAGTGCGGCGAGCGCTTCGCGGGCGGTTTCGCGGTTGAGCTGGAGGTTCCGGGCGATCGTGGCGGCGAGGGCGGATTCGCCGGGGGTGTGGCCGTGTCCGGCGTACTGCCAGTCGGCGAGGACGAGCACGGTGCCCGGCTCGGTCTCCTCCAGACCGAGGGCCTCGCGCTCCTGGGCGGCGCGGTAGTCGGCACGGACCTGGCGGAGAGCGCCGAGCGTGGTGGAGTACCGGCGGGACTTCGAGGAGAAGTGGCCTCGGAAGCCGAGCATGTGAGCCCAGGCCCAGAGGCGTCGGTCCGGGTAGAGCGGGTCGAGTTCCTTGCAGGCCTTGATGAGGCAGCGGGTGTGCTCGGGCACGCCGTGTCGGTCGAGCTCGGCGAGTTCGCCGATACGGCGGTCGAGGGTGCCCGTGTTCTCGGCGGCCTTCGTGGCGTACTTGGCGACGTACGAGGCAACGGCCTGTTCGGTGATGTCGGAGCCGTCGCCGAAGGCCTTCACAGGCCGGACGTCGAGCTGTCGGCCCCAACGGAAGGTGCGGGACGGTTGATCGCCCGAGGCCGGGACGCTCACGCTCGTGTAGCCGTGTCGAGTGGCGGCCCGAATGGCGTCCGCCAGGAGCGTGACCGTGGCCCAGGACGGCGGTGGAGTCTCCGGGCCGTCTGGGCCGTCGAGGCGGATCACGGCATGGAAGTGGATAGCACCGCGCTTTTGGAACTCGGCCACCTTGCCGTAGGAGATGCGGCAGGTCTCGGAGAGTTCGCGCTGCGTCAGCCCGGCGCGGGCGGCGATCTCACGGCGTAGGCGGTTGACGAAGCGGTGCCACAGGTCGCCCGCGTGATTGTTGAAGAGTACGGCGCCTGCGTAGTCGTACGTCACCGGGTCGAGGGCCGTGCCCAGGGCGGAATCGTCTGGGGCATGCGAGATGCCGCAGCGGCAGGCTCCATGATCGGGCCGGTTGTGGACCGGGCCGAAGGACGGGGCGGTGAGGGTGGCGAATACGCGGGGGTGTTCCCGGACGGTAGCCGGGATGTTTTTGCCCGGGTCCCCGGCGAGCCCTGCACGTATGAGGTGGTAGGTGTCGCCCGCGTAGGTCCAGGCGCAGGACGGGCAGCGGGAGGCGCGGCGGTTGCCGCAGGCGACGCGGAGGCGTCCGCCGGGCTCGTTCTCGGTGGTGTAGTGGTGCAGGGTCTCGCCGGTGGTCTTGTCCTTGTGGAGGGTCCAGCCGGTCAGGTGGATGGGGTCGGCGCAGCCACCAGTGCGGCGGATCTGGTCCTGCCAGCGGTCGAAGCCAGGAAGCCCGGCCACCCTGAGCGCGTCGGCGAGGGTGACCGGGTCCAGGCCGGCGAAGGTCGCGGGGTTGGTCATGCGCGGCCCCCGACGAGCTGTGCGGCGCGGGCCAACACCGTGCCGTGACCGTCGCAGACGGGGCAGTCGATGGTGATCGTGGGGAGGTGACCACGAGCGTCGCGGCTGCCGGAGGATACTGCGGCGGATGCGAAGCCGTCGCAGTTCGGGCAGATCCTCAGTGAACGGGTCGGGGCCGGGATTGGGCCGGTCATCATGGAGGTTCCTTCCGGTTGAGGGATCGGATAGGGACGGCGCCCGGGCGGCGGATGCTTGGCCGTGTCAGGCCGCCCGGGGGCCGGTCAGCGGCGCTTCGTCTCGGCGTTGACGAGGGAGCGGATCACCAGGGCACAGATGGCGACCGAGACGCCGGTGATGGCGACCGCGAGGAGCATGGAGACGAGGACGGCGCCGACGACCAGGACCACGGCGGTACCGCCGCCGATGAGGGCGAGGACGCTGCCGGGCGTGAGCTGAACGGTCGGGCGGGACGGCGCGGGCGCGGCCGGGACGGTTGCCGCGGGCTGGTGGACCGTGGCCGTCTGCTCGGTGACGGTGGCGGGCGGGTGGGTGAGGCCGGTGGCCGTGGGCATGGTCGGGATCTTGGGCCGGAGCATGGTCGGTCTCCCTTCAGCGGGTGGTTACTTGACGGCGGTGTCGATGACGGGGGCGAAGAGGCTGTCGGCGAGGAGGTAGCCGCCGAGGAGGAGCACGGCGACGAGCCACCAGGGCGGGCGGATGAGCTTGACGCCGAGCCAGCCGACGACCAGGAGGGCGAACCAGAGCGGGACCTGCATGGCGGTGGCTCCTAGCGGACTCGGCAGCGGTGGGTGCGGGCGGCGAGCTGGGCGGCGGACTGGCTGGTGTAGTCGGCGGACCAGCCGCACCGGTCGGCGGTGCACACGGCCGCGTGCTTGGTCCGGCCGTGTCGGTCGCGGTGGGTGCCGATCTGCACCGGGCCGATGCTCATCACGGAGTGGAAGTGGTCGCGGGCAGGCATGGGGTCAGCTGTCCTCTCCGGTGAAGTCGTTGGCGTGGTCGGTGAGCCATTGCCGGATCTCGGGGTGTTCGTCGTCGGTGGCCTGGTTGATGGCCGCTTCTCCTACCTGCATGGCTTCGACCAGCCGGTTGTTGCGGGTGAGTTCGGCGGACCTCTTCAAGGCGGCGCGGATGTGCGGACGCATGGAGTCCTCCCGGTCAGGTGAGTTGGGCGGCGATGGCGTCGGCGAGCTGGGGCGGGACACCGAGCCGGGCGCGCAGGGTGTCGGTGTCGATGGGCGATCCAGTGCGGGCCCGGTGGGCTTCGGCGACCTTGCGTGCGTGGTCGACCAGGGCAGCCGGGACCGGCATGGTCGGAGCCGGGACATTCGCCGGAGCAGCGACCGCCAGAGCCGGGGTGTCGTCGTCCGCCGTGACGGCCTCCCGCTCCGGAGCCGGAGCAGGTTCGGGTTCTGTCTCGGGTTCGGGAGCCGGGACCGGGGATGCCGGCGGATCCGGCGCCCGGTGGTCGGCGGAGTGGGCGAGGAGGGTGCCGCCGAGGAAGGCGAGGGCAGGCCATCCGGCGATGCCCAGGCGGAGCATGGCGGGCGGGTCGGCCAGGTTCAGGAATCCGGCGGTCGCGACATTGGCGCCGAGCGAAGCGACCAGAGCGACCAGGAACCAGCACCAGGCCAGCCGGGACGGCCCCTCACTGCGGAGGCGTCGCCAGGCGGCGACCAGAAGCAGGTCGACCGAGACCGGGTAGGCCCAGGCCTTCCACCCGTCCTGTCCGGCAGCGGCGGCCAGGTCGTGCAGGTGGGCGAAGGACAGGGCTCCGGCGATGACGGCCTGGACCAGGACCGCGTCGACACGGAGGGCGGGGCGGGCCATCAGGACCCCTCGCCCGGGTAGGGCGGGCCGCTGTTGGGGTCGTAGCCGGGCGGGAACGTCCCGGGCGGCGGCTCGGGCAGTGAGGCGGCCAGCGACGTGCCGACGATCTCGATGAAGTCCTGGTCGGCTCCGGCACTGTCGCCGTAGAGGGCGAGCTGGCCGAGCATGAGCACGGTACGGGCGAAGTCCTCGCAGCTGGGGCACATGGCGGGGTTCTCCCTTCATGAGGCATGGCGGGGGTAGGGACCTGGCGCGAAGACGGTCACGCGACCGGAGGAGCAGCAGAGACTCAGGCGGTCGCAGGAGCTGTCTTGGACAGCGGCACACGGGCCGAGGGCACCGGGACGAGGGCCGAACGGAAGGCCGCGAGGGCGGGCAGGTCCGGGGTGCGGTCGGCGTGCCGGTTGCAGATGTTCACGGCCTCGCGCAGCGAGGTGTGCGGTGCGCGGATCCGGGACCAGCCGCCGGTCGAGTCACCGGTGACGGCGACGCCGGGGGTGTCGGTCGGGATCTGGATGGCGGCGAGGACGGCGTCCGGGGAGATGTCGCCGAAGGCCATGTTCGCGGAGGTTTCGTCGTTGACGCGGTGGGCGGTGCGGCCGGTGAGCTGGGCGCGGAGCATCGTGATGCCCTTGCCGAGTTCGGAGCCGAAGCGCTGCCCGCACACTTCGAGGTAGATGCCGGCGGCGCGGCCGAGCTGGGCGAGGCGGACCAGGGCGGTGATGATCCGGTCGCGGCGCTTCTCCTCGTCCTTGCTGGCGTAGAGGGCGAGTTCGGCGACCTCGTCGACCAGGACCACGACCGGCACCGGGCGTAGCTTGGCGGGCAGGTCCCAGATGTCGGCGGCGATCTCCGCATCCGGCACGGCGACACTGATGCGCTGCTCGGCCCGGATGAGCTGATACACGCCCTCCATGTGCGCCACGAGCGCCTCCAGGAGTTCCAGGGCGGTGTCGGGGTTGTCGGCGAGGGCGGAGAACCGGCGGGCGAGCGGGAAGAGTTCCACGCCTTGCTTACAGTCGATGCCGGCCAGGGCGACATCATGCGGAGCCAGCCCGGCAACCAGGTTGCGCTGATACACCGACTTCCCGGACTCGGTGGCGCCGAGGGTCAGCGCGTGCGGGACGGCCCGGTAGTCGCGGTAGTGCACGCCGCCGTCCTCCCGCAGAGCGACCGGGATCCGCATCGGCCGGGTGGTGTCGGTCTTGGCGGGCATCTGCACCCGCTTCAGCACGTCATAGCCGGTCATCCGCACCTCGACGACGCCGGAGCGCAGCTCACGCGAGGTGACGCCGTACATCCCGAAGGAGTGCCGCAGCCGGTCGCATGAGGCGGCGACGTCGAATGCGTCCTGTCCGGGGCGGAGCTTGAGCCGCAGAACCAGGCCGGTCCGGGTCGGTCGCAGGCGCAGGATGCGCGGCGGACGGGACTCGGGGACGGGCCGGTTGGTGGCCCGGGCTAAGGCCAGGCGCCAGCGCGAGGGCGGGACCGTCAGCCCGCAGGCTTCCATGACCGAGGCGTACCGGAAGCGGACGCGCACAGCGGCGAAGGTGACCCCGAAGGTCATCCAGTACCAGGCAGGGCGCCACCACCGCAGGAGACCCGCAGCAGCGACGACCAGCACCACAGCGACCGTGAGCCCGGTCATGATCAGGCCACCTTCGGCTTCGCGGCAGCCTCCACCAGCGAGGTCACCGCGACCGCACGGAACGCGATGCCGTGGCGCCGCTGGCCGTTGAACTCGTTCTCCCACGGACGGGCGATCAAGCCCGTGAGCGCGACCGGCGTGCCCATGGCCAGCTCACCGGAAATGCCCGGCTCCGGGACGGTGATAGACAGGATCTCGACCTCGTCGTTCGCCGCGAACATCACGTCCACGGTCATCAACTTCGCGCCGGTCTCGGCATCCGTGGCGATCTCGCCGGTACGGCGGTCCTTCACCTTGGGCTGAGGGTTCTTGGCGACCATCACGGTCGCGGCGGACGTGTCGACAGGGATCTGACGCATCGTCTGTTCTCCTGATTCAGGGAGAGTTTCGGACCGACCGTTCGTCGGTGAGATCAGGAGACCGCGAAAGGTGATGGACGTATCACGGTCCGCATGGACGTTTAGGGACGTCTGAGCTATCGTCAAAACGTCCCCGAGACGTCCCAGGAGGGCATGTCATGGCGAACGAGCGTCTGCGCGCGGCGATTTCGGCGAAGGGCGAGACGATCCAGTCCGTGGCTCAGCACGTCGGAGTCGACCCCAAGAGCGTGGAACGCTGGATCACAACCAACCGCACACCACACCGGGGACACCGATGGAAGGCCGCGAGCTTCCTCGGCGTCGATGAGGTCTACATCTGGCCCACCGTCGAGAAGCAGGCCGAGTCGGCAAGCACTTCCGAGCTGATCACGTACTACCCGCACCGGGGCGCGGTCCCGGCGGCGCTGTGGTCATCGCTGATCGAGAAGGCGAAGGATCAGGTCGACATCCTCGTGTACGCAGGACTGTTCCTCTTCGACAACCACCCCGACCTTCCGGACGAGTTGGCCGACAAGGCGAAGGCCGGAGCGCAGGTTCGCGTCCTGCTGGGCGACCCCGACTCTGAGATGGTCCGCCAGCGCGGCGAGGAGGAGGGCATCGGCGGCGATCTGGCCGCACGCGCTCGGATAACGCGCCGCTACCTCGAACCTGCCATGACTACGCCCGGCGTTGACGTCCGACTCCACGACACGATCCTGTACAACTCGATCTACCGGTTCGATGACGACGTGTTGGTGAACCCGCACGTGCTTGGAGCACCCGCCGGACAGAACCCGGTACTGCACTTCCGCTACATCCCAGGCGCCCGTACTTTCCGGCACTACATGCGCAGCTTCGACTACACCTGGGAGCGCGGTCGGCCCGCGTGACGAGAGCCGGAGGCCAGGGGCGGGCGCCGGCAGAACCGGCACTCGTCCCCGGCCGACGAGGTTCAGCAGCTCGACATGCGAGGCTGGGGGCATGGCCCGAGTCGACTACTTCAACGATCCGAACGCCCCCAAGGCAAACAGCATCGTCCCGTCCGTAACCGCGGTGGCTCTGAACGATGCCGGTGAAGTCCTGCTAATCCACAAGACGGACAACGACCTCTGGGCCCTGCCCGGCGGCGGTATCGATGTCGGCGAGTCGGCCCCCGATGCCGCCGTCCGTGAGACCAAGGAAGAGACCGGCTTCGACGTCGAGGTGACCGGCCTGGTCGGCATCTACACCAACCCGGCTCACGTCATGGCCTACGACGACGGCGAGGTACGCCAGCAGTTCTCCATCTGCTTCCACGCGCGGATCACCGGCGGGGAGCTGCGTACGAGCAGCGAGAGCAAGGAAGTGGCCTTCGTGCACCCCAGTCGGCTGGACAGCCTAAACATCCACCCCTCGATGCGGATGCGGATCGACCACGGCCTGGCCAACCGGCAGGAGCCCTACGTCGGCTGATCCCCGAGGCGAGTGCGCGTCCGCTCGACGGCAGCACCGAGATACGGGCGCGCCTTGCTGATCGCGTTGTGCACCTCGCTACCCGGCTCGTACCGCTCCAGGATCTCGTCGATACGCCGGTCGAAGTCGAAGGACTGCCCGGCCGGGCCGGTCGTCATGTCGGCATAGATCAAGGCGTCCAGGACCGGGGAGTCCTCCCGCTCGTACACGGCCAGCTCGGCGCTCAGCCCGCGCTGTTCAGCTTCGTACACGGCGCCGGAGTGGTGGGCGACCAACCGCACGAGGCGGGAGGGGGCCCCGAGGGACTCCAGATGCCGCGCACCGTCGAGGGGGTGGAACCCCGTGTCCCGCAGTTCCGGGGCGTAGCCGATGTCGTGCAGCCATGCGGCGGCGACAAGCAGATCACGGTCCTCTTCGGACACGGCCACCGATGCTTCCTGCGCACGCGCCGCCACGGCCTGAGTGTGCAGCCAGCGATTCCCGAGCGGAGGCAACAGCGACTCGGCCAGCTCGGCCGCACCTTCGGGCGTGTCCAATCGAGAGGGCATAGATCGCACCGTAGCCCAGATGACCAGGTCGCCGACAGCCCGGGACGACACGCCCCAAGATCACGCGCGGACAGACTTTCCCTACCTCATCAAGGCCCGCGCACGGCGCGGGCGCGCGCCGCCTTTTCGGCGGGCCGCCGCCCTGTCTTCGCCAGCGGCGGCCCCGCCCGGCGGCGCGCTGCGTGCATGCGGGCAGAGGTAGGAAGAACCCGCTGTGGCTGGGGCGGTCGGCTCCACGGCTTTAGGCAGCCACTTTGGGGCGAGCCTCTAAGATCATGGCCCCAACGTCGTGCTTTAACGGGCAGGTCCACAGACTGCCCGACTCGCCGGAAGCTTACGGGGCCATGATCACTCGCCCCAAAGCAGCTCCAGCCCAAAGCCGTTCCGCCAACCGCGCGCTAATCCCCCGCCAAACAGTGGTACATGTGCTTGCGATGGGGGGTAAGCCACTCTCCAGCACGTCACCTGTTCACTCGAGTTACTCGCACAGGTGAATTGGTATCGCTATTTTCGGCATCGTGATCGGAAACGTCAATCAACAACCTAAAGAGCCACACCAGGCGAAGCGACCTAAAGGCCCCAAAAAAGATCAGATATTCCGCAACCCAGCCACCCCACCCGATATTCTTTTGAGTGTCGGAGATCATGACGGCCAGGCATCCCCCAGAAACCAGCAACATCGAAGTCAGAAGGCCAACCCAATTTCGACGCAAATGAACGCCAAACATCTGTCGCAGCACTGCCATTCTCTGACCGGAGCTGGTCGCGTACTGACTGATGGCGGCGGTTCCGAAACCGCCAACAATAGCTGCTACCGAGGAGACAGTTGCATAAATGTTCATGCGTTGATCTGCATCGTGATCTGTCAGGAAATGATGCCTCTGCATCACCGCCAGCATAGCAACCACTAAGCCAGTCATGGCGTAGTCAGCAGTGGGGTGGTGGCTCCACCGGTTATAGACGCGACTCCATGCAGTGCGTACTGCGCCCATGCGCACCCCCTTCAGCTCACGTTGAGCCTAGGGCATGGCACTGACAGCGGCCCTGAGGTCCTGATCATGTTCTGCAGCGGCCTGCATCACGGCCTGGACCGCCGCCTCGAACCAAGGCCCGGCACCAGATCCGCGAGGCAGCGTAACTTGCTTAGACGCCGTGATGTGATCATTGACGAAATTAATCTTGTCTTCGACAATGCTTCCGTCTGACGCCGATAGCATCACATCGGCTATGGCTCTATCGATAACGCCATGAGGGCCAACCAGGCTGCCGAAATCCGAGAGGAACTCCTGAACACTTGAATGTAGGCGGCGTTCCCCCCGCGCCCGTGCGGAACTCCTGGAAAGCCCGCGACCCTTTGGGATTTTTATTGTGAGTGTAATCAACGCGTCAGGGTTCTGCTTGTGCGCGTGTCGCGCGAAATCGCCTAGCCCCTCAACCGCGGTAGGGAACATGGACGAAGAGGCAGGACGTAGGCGCATCTCAAAGAGGTTAACTGACTCGGCCGCCTTGAGTTTCTCCCAAGCATTCTTCCCGATGAGAGGAATGATGGCCAGATCTTCTTCGATGCCAGACCGCATAGCGTTTAGCCAGCGCTGCAATGCTGTCGGGCGGGGAGCTGAAGCGCTTCCTTGCAGGACGCCAATTACGTTTTTGTAGGGCAAGAAGCAGATGATCGTAGTATCTACGACGCTACGATTCCCATCTAGGCGTAGAGCATCAATCTTCTGCGCCTCATAGTCAATCTGTTGCAAGTCGCCGTCACGGAGTCGGGCGAGCACTAGATGCTTTGTGTGCCCTAGTTCAATCGGTTCCCCGACATATACGTCGTCATCGTGAATCATGTGACGCTCATGAACGGAAAGACCGGAGAGATTATCGAGAACTTCACCCCAGTTGATGTGATCAAAGCGGAGGTTACCGGCTTCCTTGGCCCGAACAATCTCGTAGAAAGCGACGGTCTTCTTCCGCTGTGTGCTCAACTCGGCCCCCCCGGGCGTGCGACAGTCATGTACAGCCGTCAGTTGCTGCTTAACGATGAAGTATGACGGCGCAAGGTGATGGTTCGTCAACCGTGCCCACATCGGTAGGTGCAGCCACCATGCGGCAGTCACGTGCCGAATGCGGCCTTCAGCGGGCGCGTCACCCTTCATCACACCGGGCCTACCTGACACTGTCACCCAACGCGTGAGCGCCCTCCCGGGGCCGTTCTGGGGCCGTGGAAGGGCGCTCAATGCTGACCAACGTCGACAGGTGCCGACAGCTCGGCAGCAGGTCAGAGCGGTGATCGGTTAGGCGGCCGCAGGTCACGGCCGCCCGTGATCAGTTGTGGCTGTGCAGGATCTCGTTCAGGCCGCCCCACACCGCGTTGTTCGGGCGGGCCTCGACCGCGCCGGTGACCGAGTTGCGGCGGAAGAGGATGTTGGAGGCGCCGGAGAGTTCGCGGGCCTTGACGATCTGGCCGTCGGGCATGGTGACGCGGGTGCCCGCGGTGACGTAGAGGCCGGCCTCGACCACGCACTCGTCGCCGAGCGCGATGCCCACGCCCGCCTCGGCGCCGACCAGGCAGCGCTCGCCGATGGTGATGCGGACGTTGCCGCCGCCGGACAGCGTGCCCATGGTGGAGGCGCCGCCGCCGATGTCCGAGCCGTCGCCGACCACGACGCCCGCGGAGATACGGCCCTCGACCATGGATGTGCCGAGGGTGCCCGCGTTGAAGTTGACGAAGCCCTCGTGCATGACCGTGGTGCCCTCGGCCAGGTGCGCGCCCAGGCGAACCCGGTCGGCGTCGGCGATGCGGACGCCCTTCGGGACGACGTAGTCCGTCATGCGCGGGAACTTGTCGATCGAGGTCACCTGGAGGTGCAGGCCCTCGGCGCGGGCGTTCAGGCGCACCTTCTCGATGTCGTCCACGGCGACCGGGCCCAGTGAGGTCCAGGCGACGTTGGCGAGGTGGGCGAACATGCCGTCCAGGCTCTGGCCGTGCGGCTTGACCAGGCGGTGCGAGAGCAGATGCAGGCGCAGGTAGACGTCGTGCGCGTCGATCGGCTTGTCGTCCAGCGAGGCGATGACCGTACGGACCGCGACCACCTCGACGCCCCGGCGGGCGTCCGGGCCGATCGCCGCGGTCGCGCCGCCGCCGAGCAGCTGCGCGGCCTGCTCCGCGGAGAGCCGCTCGGTGCCGGAGGGGCCCGGCTCGGCGGTCAGCTCGGGGGCGGGGAACCAGGTGTCGAGGACGGTCCCGTCGGCGGCGATCGTGGCGAGGCCCGCGGCGACGGCACCGGTGGTGCGGGGAGCGTTCTTGTCGGTCATGAGGGCAACCTAACGTGGCCGGGGCCCCGGGGGCGAACCGTGTCTCACGTGCCGGTCCACCGAACGAGCCGGACCACGCCGCCCCACCCCACCAGCACACCCCGTGACCGCCCCCACCGAAACGGTGACCACGGCGCCCAGCCGAACCGAACCGTTCCGCCGAGTTCACGACCGCGCCGGACCCGTCGCTCGCCCAGGAAGCGCTTCGCAGTGGGATCTGGTCGGGCGTCAGTCGTCACCGGCGGGTCCGGCGTGCGGAAACGGTTTTCCCCGGGGGGAGTTGCGGCAGGAGGGCGGGGAGGGAGTGGGGAAAGAGTGTGAACTGGTGCGCCGAACCTGAGGTTGTTTCATTTTCATGGAAACCGCTCGCCCAAACGTCTCCCGGCAGTCCCTCGGCTCCACTAGTGTTTCACCACTCACTTACCCCACCCTCACACCCCCGGCCGCCGCCCCGCGCGCCGCTGGAGGAACAGCGCATGCAAGACACCTCGCCCCAGCCCCCGCAGAACCAACCGTGGGAGAACGGCTGGGCCCCCGACACCTCCCGGGCACCGGGAACCCGAAGACTCTGGCTGGCCGGTGGGCTGGCCATAGCCACGATCGCCGCCTGCGTGACGGCGATCGCCGTCAACCGCCAGGCCGCTGACGAGCCGTCACCGCAGGCGAAGGCGGCGTCCCCCAACGACGGCGGCCCCGGCCTGCTCTCCTTCGCCTCGCCCTCGGCGAGCACGAAGGCCGCGCCCGGGACCAAGAGCCTTCCGTCCTCGGCGAGCCCTACGGCCACGGCCTCGACCACGGCCCCGACCGACGACAAGGCGGGGTCCAAGACCTCCGCCAAGCCGTCGAAGTCGTCGGGTTCGTCGGGGTCTTCCGGCTCATCGGACTCGCACGGCGGCTCGCACGGCGACTCGCACGGCTCGGAGACCTCCTCGGCGTGGAAGTCGGTCCGCTCGCTCAACTACCCGGACCGCTACTGGCACGTGAACGGCGACTACGTGAAGCTCGATCAGGTCGGCTCCGCCTCCGCGCGCCGTGACGCCACCTTCAAGGTGGTCACGGGCCTGGCCGACGCCTCCTGTTACTCCTTCGCCACGGCCGACGGCACCTATCTGCGCCACCGCAGCTTCGTCCTCCGCTCCGAGCGCGACGACGGGTCGTACCTGTTCAAGCAGGACGCCACCTTCTGCCCCCGGGCGGCGTACTCCGGCGCGATCATGCTGGAATCGGCCAACTACCCCGGCCGGTACCTGCGCCACCAGAACTTCCAGCTCAGGCTGGACCCCTACCAGAACAGCGACCTCTACTGGGCGGACTCCACGTTCCGGCTGGTGGACGGGCTGGCCTGAGCACACGGAACCTGAGCACACGAAAGCGGCGGCACCTGTCGGGTGCCGCCGCTTTCACGTGCTGGGGAGATCTGGCTCCGGGGATCTCAGACGTTGAAGCCGAGCGCCCGCAGCTGCTCGCGACCGTCGTCCGTGATCTTGTCGGGGCCCCACGGCGGCATCCAGACCCAGTTGATGCGCAACTCGCTGACCAGACCGTCCGTGGCGGACTTGGCCTGGTCCTCGATGACGTCCGTCAGCGGGCAGGCCGCCGAGGTCAGGGTCATGTCGACGGTGGCGATGTTCGCGTCGTCGACGTGGATGCCGTAGATCAGACCCAGGTTGACGACGTCGATGCCCAGTTCGGGGTCGACGACGTCCATCAGGGCCTCGCGGAGCTCCTCCTCCGAGGCCGGCTTCATCTCAGCGGTGTCGGTCATGCCGTCTTCCTTTCGGCGTCGGCTCCGCCCAGGGCCTGGGCCGTCGCGTCCTTCCACGCCATCCAGCTCAGGAGGGCGCACTTCACCCGCGCCGGGTACTTGGAGACCCCGGCGAACGCGACCGCGTCCTCCAGGACCTCCTCCATCGCGTCATCGGGCTCGAGCTTGCCCTTGGACTGCATCAGCTCCAGGAAGGTCTCCTGGATCTTCCGCGCGTCGGCCAGGTCCTTGCCGACGAGGAGTTCGTTCAGCACCGAGGCCGAGGCCTGGCTGATGGAGCAGCCCTGGCCCTCGTAACTGACGTCCTCGATCGTCGTGCCGTCGTACTTCACGCGGAGGGTGATCTCGTCGCCGCACGTCGGGTTCACGTGGTGTACCTCGGCGTCGCCATCCCGCAAGCCCCGCCCGTGCGGGTTCTTGTAGTGGTCCAGGATGACTTCCTGGTACATCGAGTCCAGCTTCACGGTTTCAGCACGCCCTTCAGCCGAAGAAGTTCCGTACGTGCTCCAGGCCGTCGACCAGAGCGTCGATCTCGGCCGGCGTGGAGTACAGATAGAACGACGCTCGCGTGGTCGCGGGAATTCCGTAGCGAAGGCAGACGGGCCGCGCGCAGTGATGGCCGACGCGGACCGCGATGCCCTGCTCGTCGAGGACCTGGCCCACGTCGTGCGGGTGGATGTCACCCAGTGTGAAGGAGATCGCCGCGCCGCGCTCCTCGGCCGTGGTCGGGCCGATGATCCTGAGGTCGGGGACCTCCGCCAGCTTGCGCACCGCGTACTCGGTGAGCGCGTGCTCGTGGGCGAGGATCTTGTCCATGCCGATCGACGACAGGTAGTCGATCGCCGCGCCCAGACCGACCGCCTGCGCGATCGGCGGGGTGCCCGCCTCGAACTTGTGCGGCGCCGGGGCGTACGTCGAGGAGTGCATCGACACCGTCTCGATCATCTCGCCGCCGCCGAGGAACGGAGGCAGGTCCTCCAGCAGCTCCTGGCGGCCCCACAGCACGCCGATACCCGTCGGGCCGCACATCTTGTGGCCGGTGAAGGCCACGAAGTCGGCCTGGAGGGCCTGCACGTCCAGCGGCATGTGCGGCGCGGCCTGGGAGGCGTCGACGCAGACCAGCGCGCCGACCTCCTGGGCGCGGCGGACTATCGCCTCGACCGGGTTCACGGTGCCCAGGATGTTCGACACCAGCACGAAGGAGACGATCTTCGTCTTCTCGGTGATGATCTCGTCGATGTTGGACAGGTCCAGGCGGCCGTCGTCGGTCAGGCCGAACCACTTCAGCTTCGCGCCCGTGCGCTGCGCGAGCAGCTGCCACGGCACGATGTTGGAGTGGTGCTCCATCTCCGTGATGACGATCTCGGTCTCGTGGTCGACCCGGTAGGGCTCGTCGGCCCAGCCGAGCATGTTGGCCACGAGGTTGAGCGACTCGGAGGCGTTCTTGGTGAAGATCACCTCGTCGCGGCTCGGCGCGTTGACGAACGCGGCGACTTTGTCGCGCGCACCCTCGTACAGCGCCGTGGCCTCCTCGGCGAGCACATGCACACCGCGGTGGACGTTGGCGTTGTAGCGCTCGTAGTAATCGCTGAGAGCGTCCAGCACCTGGCGCGGCTTCTGCGAGGTCGCCGCGTTGTCCAGGTACACGAGCTTCTTACCGTCGTGGACCTGCCGGTCCAGGATGGGGAAGTCCTTACGGATCGCCTCGGTGTCGAGGAGGCCCGGCAGCTGTGTCACGCGGATGCGCCACCCTTCGTGTATGCCTCGTAACCCTCGTCCTCCAGCTTGTCGGCGAGCTCGGCGCCGCCGGACTCCACGATCCGGCCCGCGGAGAAGACGTGGACGTAGTCGGGCTTGATGTAGCGCAGGATGCGCGTGTAGTGCGTGATCAGCAGGGTGCCGACCTCGCCCGTCTCACGGACGCGGTTGACGCCCTCGGAGACGATGCGCAGCGCGTCCACGTCCAGGCCGGAGTCGGTCTCGTCGAGGATGGCGACCTTCGGCTTGAGCAGTTCGAGCTGGAGGATCTCGTGGCGCTTCTTCTCACCGCCGGAGAAGCCCTCGTTGACGTTGCGCTCGGCGAAGGAGGGGTCCATGTTGAGGCGCTCCATGGCCTCCTTGACCTCCTTCACCCAGGTGCGCAGCTTGGGGGCCTCGCCGCGGATCGCGGTGGCGGAGGTGCGCAGGAAGTTGGAGACCGAGACGCCGGGGACCTCGACCGGGTACTGCATCGCGAGGAACAGGCCCGCGCGGGCGCGCTCGTCGACGGACATCTCCAGGACGTCCTCGCCGTCGAGGGTGACGGTGCCGCTGGTGATCGTGTACTTGGGGTGACCCGCGAGCGAGTAGGCGAGAGTCGACTTGCCCGAGCCGTTGGGGCCCATGATGGCGTGCGTCTCGCCCTGCTTCACGGTGAGGTCGACGCCCTTGAGGATCTCCTTCGTGGCGTTGTCGGCCTCGACGGTGACGTGCAGGTCTCGGATTTCAAGCGTTGCCATGGGTGCCTCAGGACTCCTGGGTGACGGAGACGAGAACGTCGTCCCCTTCGATCTTTACGGGGTATACGGGGACGGGGCGCGTCGCGGGGAGACCGGACGGCTTGCCGGTGCGCAGGTCGAACGCGGAGCCGTGCAGCCAGCACTCGATCTGGCAGTCCTCCACCTCGCCCTCGGAGAGCGAGACGTTCGCGTGCGAGCAGATGTCGTGGATCGCGTAGACCTCGCCGCAGGTCCGCACGACGGACACCGGCGTGCCGTCGAGTTCCACCCGCTTCGGGGTGTCCTCCTCCAGCTCGCTCAGCGCACAGGCGCGTACGAATGCGCCGCTCATGCGACCGACGCCTCCAGCTCTTCCTCGATCTTGGCGATCAGGCGCTCCTCGATGTCCGTGACACCGATCTGCTGGACCAGCTCGGCGAAGAAGCCGCGGACCACGAGGCGGCGGGCCTCGTACTCCGGGATGCCCCGGGCCATCAGGTAGAAGAGCTGCTCGTCGTCGAAGCGGCCGGTGGCGCTCGCGTGGCCGGCGCCGACGATCTCGCCGGTCTCGATCTCCAGGTTCGGCACCGAGTCGACCCGGGCACCGTCCGTGAGGACCAGGTTGCGGTTCATCTCGTAGGTGTCGGTGCCCTCGGCCTTGGCCTCGATGAGTACGTCGCCGATCCACACCGCGTGGGCGTTCTCGCCCTGGAGCGCGCCCTTGTACGCCACGTTGGACTTGCAGTGCGGGGTGTTGTGGTCGACCAGGAGGCGGTGCTCCTGGTGCTGGCCGGCGTCGGTGAAGTACAGGCCGAAGAGCTCGGCCTCGCCGCCGGTGCCGGCGTAGGCGACGCGCGGGTGCAGGCGTACGAGGTCGCCGCCGAAGGTGACCACGAACGACTTGAGGGTGGCGTCCCGGCCGATCAGCGCGTTGTGCTGGCCGACGTGGACGGCCTTGTCGTCCCAGTCCTGGACGGAGACGACGGTCAGCTTGGCGCCGTCGCCCAGGATGTAGTCGACGTTGGCGGCGAGGACGGCGTCACCGGTGTGGTCGATGACGACGACGGCCTCGGCGAAGGCTCCGAGCTCCACGACCTGGTGGCCGTAGGCGACCCCGCCCTCGCCGTGCACGGCGATGCGGATCGGCTCGGTGAGTACCGTCTCCTTGGGGACGGTGACCACGCCGGCCTTCTCGAACGCCGAGTACGCCTGGGCGGCGACGCGGTCCACCGGGGTGCCCGCCTTGCCCAGCCGCGCGTCGTCGCGGCCCACGGTCTCGACGGTCACGCCCTCGGGGGCCTGGACGTCCACCTTCACGCCGTCGCCGGTCGCGACCGCCGTGCCGTCGTGCAGCCCGCGCAGCCGCTCCAGCGGCGTGAACCGCCACTCCTCCTCGCGGCCGTGGGGGACGGGGAAGTCCGCCACGTCGAAGGACGGGGGCGCGCTCATGCGCGTGGCGACGGTCGACTCGGCGGCCACCGCGATCTGGCCGGCGGTGGTGGAGCCCACCGGGATGTTCTGAGCCTCAGCCATGGCTGTCGTAGTGCTCTCTCTGTGAGTAAGACGTGTGCTGACCGATGGGGCGGGTTAGCCGACCGCGCCTTCCATCTGCAGCTCGATCAGCCGGTTGAGCTCGAGGGCGTACTCCATGGGCAGCTCCTTGGCGATCGGCTCGACGAAGCCGCGCACGATCATCGCCATCGCCTCGAACTCGCTCAGACCCCGGCTCATCAGGTAGAAGAGCTGGTCCTCGGAGACCTTGGAGACGGTCGCCTCGTGGCCCATGGACACGTCGTCCTCACGGACGTCCACGTAGGGGTACGTGTCGGAGCGGGAGATGGTGTCGACGAGCAGCGCGTCGCACAGCACGTTCGACTTCGATCCGGCGGCGCCCTCGCCGATCTCGACCAGACCGCGGTACGAGGTACGGCCACCGCCGCGCGCCACCGACTTGGAGACGATGTTGGAGGACGTGTTCGGCGCCATGTGGACCATCTTGGAGCCGGCGTCCTGATGCTGCCCCTCGCCCGCGAAGGCGATGGAGAGGGTCTCGCCCTTGGCGTGCTCGCCCATCAGGTAGACGGCCGGGTACTTCATCGTCACCTTGGAGCCGATGTTGCCGTCGATCCACTCCATGGTCGCGCCCTCGTACGCCACGGCGCGCTTGGTGACCAGGTTGTAGACGTTGTTCGACCAGTTCTGGATGGTCGTGTAGCGGCAGCGGGCGTTCTTCTTGACGATGATCTCGACCACGGCGCTGTGCAGCGAGTCCGACTTGTAGATCGGGGCCGTACAACCCTCGACGTAGTGCACGTAGGCACCCTCGTCGACGATGATCAGGGTCCGCTCGAACTGGCCCATGTTCTCCGTGTTGATACGGAAGTAGGCCTGGAGCGGGATCTCCACGTGCACGCCCTTCGGCACGTAGATGAAGGAGCCGCCCGACCACACGGCGGTGTTCAGGGCCGCGAACTTGTTGTCACCGGCGGGGATGACGGTCCCGAAGTACTCCTTGAAGAGCTCCGGGTGCTCCTTCAGCGCGGTGTCGGTGTCGAGGAAGATGACGCCCTGCTCCTCCAGGTCCTCGCGGATCTGGTGGTAGACGACCTCCGACTCGTACTGGGCGGCGACACCGGCGACGAGGCGCTGCTTCTCCGCCTCCGGGATGCCGAGCTTGTCGTACGTGTTCTTGATGTCCTCGGGCAGGTCCTCCCAGGACTCCGCCTGCTTCTCCGTGGAGCGCACGAAGTACTTGATGTTGTCGAAGTCGATGCCCGAGAGGTCCGAGCCCCAGTTGGGCATGGGCTTCTTCTCGAAGAGCTTCAGGCCCTTGAGGCGCAGCTTGGTCATCCACTCCGGCTCGGACTTCTTGCCCGAGATGTCGCGGACGACGTCCTCGTTCAGACCGCGCCTGGCAGAGGCACCGGCGACGTCGGAGTCGGCCCAGCCGTATTCGTACTTGCCCAGGCCCTCGAGTTCGGGGTGAGCAGTCTCCGTGGGGAGAGTCATGCGGGGTTCCTCCCGGCCGTGCTTGCGGATGCGTCGGTTGCGTCAGTGGAAATCTTGGGGATGAACGTCGTGCAGACGCCGTCGCCGTGGGCGATGGTCGCCAGTCGCTGGACGTGCGTTCCGAGCAGCTCGGCGAAGATCTCCGTCTCCGCCTCGCACAGCTGGGGGAACTGCTCCGCGACATGGGCGACCGGGCAGTGGTGCTGGCAGAGCTGCTCGCCGACCGGTGCGCTGCGCGCCGTAGCAGCGTACCCGTCCACGCTCAGGGCCTTGGCCAGGGCTTCGGCGCGCTTGTCCGGGGTGACGCTCTCGATCGCCTTGCGGTACGCCCTCGCCTGCGCGGCGATCCGGGCCCGGGCGAAGGCGGTGATGGCCTCCTGCCCTCCCTCTCGATCGGCGATCCAGCGGAGCGCGTCCGCGGCGAGCTTGTCGTACGACTGGTCGAAGGCGTCCCGGCCGCAGTCGGTGAGCGCGAAGACCTTCGCGGGACGGCCGCGGGTCCGCGCTCCGTACACCCGCTGCTCGCGTGCCTCGACGACATCGTCGGCGCCGAGCGCGTCCAGGTGACGGCGTACGGCCGCCTGGGTGAGTCCCAGCCGTCCGGCCAGCTCGGCGACGGTCGACGGGCCGTGGTCCAGGATGGACCGCGCGACCCGGTTGCGGGTGGACCGCTCCCCGGTCGCGAGCTCCTCCTGGGGGGTCCCCGTGGGGGTCTCCCGAGCCTCGCCGACGTTTTTCACAACGCCATTGTTGCGTAATTCGGCAGAGGCAGGCAAGCCGCGTCCGGACGGGCGGACGGTGCCCTGCGTCACTTAGGCATACCTAATCCCACCTGCGGAAACGATCATTGATCGATCAAACCGGTGGCGTCCCGGGGCCCCGCGCGAGAGACTGCCGAACCATGCCGACACCCCTTCCGACCGGCCCTCTTGTCACCCGCGAGACCGTCTTCGCCGGGCTGCGGGCGCTGGGCGTCGAGCCCGGCGAGATCCTCCTCGTCCACTCCTCGCTCAGCTCCCTCGGCTGGGTCAACGGAGGCGCCGTCGCCGTCGTCCAGGGGCTGCTCGACGCCCTCGGCCCGGACGGCACGCTGGTCGTCCCGACCCAGTCCGGCGACCTGTCGGATCCCGCCGGGTGGGGCAATCCGCCGGTACCCGAGGAGTGGTGGGAGCGGATCCGGGCCACGATGCCGGAGTACGACCCGCTGATCACGCCCTCGCGCGGCATGGGCGTGATCCCGGAGACCGTACGCACCTGGCCCGGCGCCCTGCGCAGCGCCCACCCGCAGACCTCCTTCACCGCCCTCGGCCCGCGCGCGGCGGAGATCGTCGACGGCCACGCCCCCGACTGCCGGCTCGGCGAGCGCAGCCCGCTGGCCCGGCTGGAGAAGCTGAGCGCCCGGGTGCTGCTGCTCGGCGCGGGTTACGGCACCTGCACCAGCTTCCACCTGGCCGAGTACCGGATCCCGGCGCCAGTCGTCGAGGACGGGCGGCCAGGGCCCCGCGGCTGGGAGACGCCGACCGAGGTGTCCATCGCCTCCGACCGGTTCGACGAGCTCGGGCACGACTTCGAACGGGACCGGCCCGTCGTCCGGGGGAAGGTGGGCGCGGCCGACGCACGGCTGTTCCCGGTGGCGGACGCGGTGGCCTACGCCGAGCGGTGGCTGGCGGTGCACCGGCCCCGTGAGGAGGAGATCCCGTACCCGCCCGCCTGAGGGCCGGCCCGGCTACCTAGACTCTGGACCCATGCGAAGTGAGCCCGTGGTCCAGGTCCAGGCCTTGGTGAAGCGGTACGGCACGAAGACCGCGGTGGACGGCCTCGACCTGGTGGCCCAGGCGGGTGTGACCGCCGTACTCGGCCCCAACGGGGCGGGCAAGACGACCACGGTCGAGACCTGCGAGGGGTACCGGAAGCCGGATTCCGGAACGGTGCGCGTCCTGGGCCTCGACCCGGTCGGACAGTCCGCCGAGCTGCGCCCCCGCATCGGCGTGATGCTCCAGTCCGGCGGCGTCTACTCGGGCGCGCGGGCGGACGAGATGCTGCGCCACGTGGCCAGACTGCACGCGCACCCGCTGGACGTGGACGCGCTGATCGAGCGGCTCGGGCTCGGCTCCTGCGGGCGTACCGCCTACCGGCGGCTGTCCGGCGGGCAGCAGCAGCGGCTCGCGCTGGCCATGGCCGTGGTCGGACGCCCCGAGCTGGTGTTCCTGGACGAGCCGACGGCCGGGCTCGACCCGCAGGCCCGCCGGGCCACCTGGGAGCTCGTGCGGGACCTGCGCGCCGACGGCGTCTCCGTGATCCTCACGACCCACTACATGGAGGAGGCCGAGCAGCTCGCCGACGACGTCGCGATCATCGACGCCGGCCGGGTCATCGCCCAGGGCTCCCCCGAGGAGCTGTGCAAGGGCGGCGCCGAGAACACCCTGCGCTTCACCGGCCGCCCCGGCCTCGACGTGGGCTCCCTGCTGAAGGCGCTCCCCGCCGACTGCACGGCCGCCGAGCTCACCCCGGGCTCCTACCGGGTGGTCGGCAAGGTCGACCCGCAGCTGCTCGCGACGGTGACCTCCTGGTGCGCCCAGCACGGGGTGATGCCGGACCGGATCTCGGTGGAGCGGCACACCCTCGAAGACGTCTTTCTGGAGCTGACCGGCAAGGAGCTGCGCGCGTGACCGCCACCGGTATGTACACCCCGAGGCCCGGGGCGGCCCCGCTCCCCCGCATGATCGCGGCCCAGGCGGCACTGGAGACGAAGATGCTGCTGCGCAACGGCGAGCAGCTGCTGCTGACGGTGGTGATCCCGACGCTGCTGCTGGTGCTGTTCAGCTCGGTGGACATCGTGGACACCGGCGCGGGCAAGGCGGTCGACTTCCTCGCCCCCGGCGTCCTGGCCCTCGCCGTGATGTCGACGGCGTTCACCGGGCAGGCCATCGCGACGGGCTTCGAACGGCGCTACGGCGTGCTCAAGCGCCTGGCCGCCTCCCCGCTGCCCCGCTGGGGACTGATGGCCGCGAAGACGGCGTCGGTCCTGGTCACGGAGATCCTCCAGGTGATCCTGCTGACGGTGATCGCCTTCGCGCTGGGCTGGTCGCCGCACGGGAACCCGCTCACCGTCCTGCTGCTGATGATCCTCGGCACGGCCGCCTTCTCCGGGCTCGGCCTGCTGATGGCGGGCACGCTGAAGGCGGAGGCCACGCTGGCCGCCGCGAACCTGGTCTTCCTGCTGCTGCTGGTGGGCGGCGGGGTCATCGTCCCGCTCGACAAGTTCCCCTCCGGCGTCCAGAGTGCGCTCGGGCTGCTGCCGGTCTCGGCGCTGTCGGACGGGCTGCGGGACGTGCTGCGGGACGGAGCCGGGCTGCCCTGGGGCGACCTGGGGATCCTGGGTGTGTGGGCGGTCGTGGGGCTGGCCGCGGCCGGGAGGTTCTTCCGCTGGGAGTAGCCCGCCGGGGGACCCTCGTGAACGCGTGCACAAGCGGGCGGCCTACGATGGTGGCGTGCCAAAGCTGACCCCCGCCGACGCCGAAGCGGCCCTGCGCAACCCCCTGTCGTTCATCGCCGCGCGCTGGACGCCCGACCCCCGGACGGTCCGGCGGGCGGCGCTCGCCGCCCTCGTGATGTCGGTGGTGATCGTGGTCACCGGCGGTGCCGTACGGCTGACCGGCTCGGGCCTGGGCTGCCCGACCTGGCCCACCTGCACGGACGACTCGCTCACCACCACCCGGGCGATGGGCTTCCACGGCGTCATCGAGTTCGGCAACCGCATGCTGACGTATGTGCTGTGCGCGGCCGTCGGCTGGGCGATCATCGCGGCGCGGGCGCACAAGCCGTGGCGCCGGAGCCTGACCCGGCTGGGCTGGGCGCAGTTCTGGGTGGTCATGGGCAACGCGGTGCTCGGCGGCATCGTCGTCCTGGTCGGCCTCAACCCGTACACGGTCGCCGCCCACTTCCTGCTGTCGACGGCACTGATCACCGTCGCCACGGTGATGTGGCAGCGCACCCGCGAGGGCGACGGGGCGCCGCGTCCGCTGGTCGGCAAGGCCGTGCAGCAGCTGGTGTGGTTCCTGGTCGCCGCGTCCGTGCTGCTCATCGCGGTCGGCACGGTGGTGACCGGGGCGGGTCCGCACGCGGGTGACTCCAGCGAGGTCGACCGTATCCACATCGACTGGGAGACCGTCGCCAAGCTGCACGCGGTGCTCGCCTGGATCGTGGTGACGCTGACCTTCGCCCTGTGGTTCGTCCTGAAGGCGGTGGACGCCCCCAAGGGGCCGCTGAACCGGACGCGGGAGCTGTTCGTGGTGCTGCTGGCCCAGGGCGTGATCGGGTACGTCCAGTACTTCACGCACCTGCCCGAGGTCCTGGTGGGCCTGCACATGCTCGGCTCGTGCCTGGTGTGGATCGGGGTGCTGCGGGTGCTGCTGTCGTTGCGCGAGCGGGCGGAGGCCGTGGCGGACGTGCCGGGTCCGGCCGCCGAGGCGACGGTCGCCACGCGCGCGTGAGTCACCCGTACGCGGCGACCAGCCGGTCGATCGCCGGGCCCAGGTAGCTCCTGGTCAGATCGCTCCTGCGCGCCGTCCACCCCTTGGTGGGCGGCGCGGGCCGTTCGTAGCGCCGCCGTCCGATGTCCTCCACCACCTCCACCGGTGCCCCGAGGTCCGGGAGCAGGTCCAGGGCCTCCCGCTTCGAGATCAGCCGGCCCCGGCGCAGCGTGTCGGTCGCCCGGGCGAAGGTCAGCAGGCCCAGGTCGACCCAGATGTCCTGCCGCCACAGGCGGGCCTTGTCCACCGCGGGCCGCCAGAAGTCCCGCTGGTCGCGGACGACGAACTCGCTCAGCTCGCGGTCCGGCACGGGTGGGAGCAGTTCGGCCGGGGGCGCGCCGTACAGCATCCGTCCGAAGGCGTGCAGCTCGCGCCGGGTGACGGGGGTGACCGGTCGCCGCGTCACACGGTCGTGCGCCCAGGTCAGGTGCGAGCGCCCGGGGTCGGCCAGCGTGTCCGGCGTCAGATAGCTGCAGTGCAGGCGGACCGCGAGCGGCTCGGCGCGCAGACGGCGGTGCAGCACGACGGTCTTGCGTACGGTGTCCAGCCGGACCGGGCCCGGCAGCACCGCGATCAGGTCGAGGTCGCTGCGGCCTTCCTGGTAGTCGCCCCCGGCGAGCGAACCGTGCGCCCAGACGGCCACGGGGTCCAGAGCCGTCAGGGCATCGAGGAAGCGATCGAGCAGGACGTCGGTCGGCATCCGCCCAGTCTCCGCGGCTCTCCACGGCTCAGTCCAGGCCGTACACCCTGCGCGCGTTGCCCGCGGCGATCATTCCGGCCACCCGTTGCGCGTCCCCCAGTGACCAGGCCCCCTCGGCGACCCAGGTGCCCAGCACCCGGCCGAGGGCCTCGGAGAACAGACGGGCCGCGACGACGTGGAGCTCGGGCAGGCCATGGGCGCCGCTGGAGAAGAGGACCTTGCCGAAGGGGGCCAGCTCCAGGACCTCGGCGAGGATCGTCGCGGCGCGGGCCCCGGTGCGCACCAGGGCGGCACCCGAGTCGGTGTGGACGTGCGCGAAGGCCCCGGCGAGGTGGGCGGCGTGGCGGTGGTACGGGTAGCCGTGCAGCAGGACCAGGTCGGTGCCGAGACCCGCCGTGGCCCGCACGAAGTCGGTCAACAGGACCGGGTCGGTGCGGTCGGGGCGCGCGCCCGGTTCGCCGAGCCCGGCGTGCAGCTGGAGCGGCCGGCCCGAGGCGACCGCGATCCACAGCAAGTGCCGCAGCAGGACCGGGTCGCTCAGCTCTCCGCCGACCGCCCGCCCGGCCAGCCAGCGGCCGGCCGCGCCCCGCACCTCCCCCGGTCCGGGCGGCTCGGGCGCCAGCGCCAGTCCGTGCCGTAAGCCGGCGACCGAGGTGAAGGCGGCGGCGTGCGCGGCGGCACCGTGCACCGACTCGGCGAGATTGGCGAGAAACGACTCGACGGTGCCGGAGGTGTCGGCGACCTGTTCGGCGAGGAGTTCCAGGCGGACGATCTCGCGGGCGTCGGCCTCGCCCGCCGACGCCATCTCGGCGGGGCCCGTCAGGTCGCCGGGCAGTCCGGTGTCGACCAGGTACGTCGTGATCCCGCTGCCGCGCAGCAGGCGGCGGCCCACTTCCGCCACGCCCAGTTCACGGCGCCGGGCCAGATACCGCGCGGGAGAACAGTGCGGCTCCAGGCCGAGCAGCGGCGGGCACCAGCGGCGTACGGCGAAACCGGTCTGCGTGTCGAAGAGCGTGGTGCCGGGGGCGGGCGGACCCTCGGTGCGGGCCAGCCGGGCCTCGAACGTGCCGAGGCCCAGCTCCGTGCGCAGGACG
Organism: Streptomyces sp. NPDC039424; assembly: GCF_055639495.1. NCBI lineage: Bacteria > Bacillati > Actinomycetota > Actinomycetes > Kitasatosporales > Streptomycetaceae > Streptomyces > Streptomyces sp. NPDC039424. The sequence goes on along the minus strand of NZ_JBVKAI010000003.1, from coordinate 496,317 downwards.
CCGTGGCAGTACTGGTCCACCAGGGACGGCGTTTCGATCATCCGGACTCCCCGTCGCTGGACCTCGCCCTTCCAAGGTCCTAACGGGTGAACCCGGTGTCAGGTGTTGCTCGGGCCGCCCACCTGGATTCCGGCCATCCGCGTCCATTCGTACGGGCCGGTCTTCACCTTGGCCGCGAACTCCCCGTCGAAGGTCTCGTGGACGGTGATGCCGGCCTTCGCCACCGCCTGTTCGGCGATGGTCTGGCTGGGCGCCACCAGGTCGCCCCAGCCGCCGTCCTCGCCGACGAGCACGATGCGGGCGCCGCGCTCGCCGATGTGGGCCACCTGGCCCTCGGCTCCGCCGTGCGCCTCGGAGAAGGCGTCGATCTGCCGGGCGAGCCGCGCGACCTTGCGCTCGGCCTTCGGGTCAACCTGCTGCGTGTCTGCCATGGCCAGGATGCTACCGACGAGTAGTTCAAACGGCGACGGGCGGGGTGCGTGGCCTTGACCACGCACCCCGCCCGTACCCGCGTACGAGGGGACCAACCGGGAAAACCGGGGCTAGCGGAGGAAGGGGTCCACCGCGACCGCCACGAACAGGATCGACACATAGGTGATGGACCAGTGGAACAGGCGCATCTCCTTGAGCTTCGCGCCCGTCACCTCGGCCTTGGCCCGGTTCTGCAGCGCGTGCGCCTCCCACAGCCAGAACCCGCCTGCGACCAGCGCGACCGCCGTGTAGAACCAGCCCGTGTAGCCGAGCGGGGTCAGCATCAGCGAGACCACGACCATGACCCAGCTGTAGAGCACGATCTGCTTGGCGACGACCTTGTTGGAGGCGACGACCGGCAGCATCGGCACGCCCACGCGCGCGTAGTCCTCCCTGACCTTCATGGACAGCGGCCAGTAGTGCGGCGGCGTCCAGAAGAACATGACGAGGAAGAGGATGACCGGCGCCCAGGACATGGAGTTCGTGACGGAGGACCAGCCGATCAGCACCGGCATACAGCCGGCGATGCCGCCCCACACGATGTTCTGCGAGGTGCGCCGCTTGAGGATCATCGTGTAGACGACGACGTAGAAGAGGAGCGCTCCGAGCGACAGCCAGGCCGACAGCCAGTTGACGGCGAGCCCGAACAGCAGCGTCGAGGCGACCGCCAGCGCGATGCCGAAGGCGAGGCACTCGCGCGGGCTGACCATCCCGGTGACCAGCGGCCGCTGCGAGGTGCGGTCCATCAACGCGTCGATGTCACGGTCGATGTACATGTTCAGCGCGTTGGCGCCGCCCGCGGACAGGTAGCCGCCGACGCAGGTCAGCAGCACCAGACCCAGGTCCGGCACCCCCTGCTGCGCCAGGAACATCACCGGAACGGTGGTGATGAGCAGCAGCTCGATGATCCGCGGCTTGGTCAGCGCCACGAAAGCTTTGACACGGGCCCCGAACGGCCGGTGGCTCGGGCTCTCGCTCGCACCGAGCACCCCCGCTGGACGGGATTCGACGGCCGTCACGCACACCCCTGACAGAGACTCCCAGCGAGCCGGTCCGTGGGAACAGTCCCTGTGGACTGACGGTGGGGGCTCGCGCGTACCACGCCACTTTAGACGTTGCCCAGACCCGGACATTCGCGGGGGTCGACTCGTGTTGATGAGCCGCCCGTCCGAGGAGTCACCAAGCTCGATTGAGCGGTCAGATGAGCGGCTCCGTATTCATGTGCCGAATGCGATTCCGGCCAGTCGGGAGGCGGATCCCGAAGAGGCCCGGCAGTCTGGAATGGCTCGAAAAAACGCACGTACCTACAGGGGTAGGCTCGACAGCGGCCGGTGGGCACCCAGTGCACCGGCAACCGGTGGGCGCGCGCCCAGAAGACCGGTATTCGATCATGTGGAGAGGAGCCCTGACTCAGGGTGAGCACCAAGCCGACCACCACAGACCTCGAGTGGACCGAATTGGACCAGCGGGCCGTCGACACCGCCCGCGTCCTGGCCGCCGACGCCGTACAGAAGGTCGGCAACGGCCATCCGGGTACGGCCATGAGCCTGGCGCCGGCCGCCTACACCCTCTTCCAGAAGGTGATGCGGCACGACCCCGCCGACCCCGACTGGGTGGCGCGCGACCGCTTCGTGCTGTCCGCCGGCCACTCGTCCCTGACTCTCTACACGCAGCTCTACCTGGCCGGCTTCGGCCTGGAGCTGGACGACCTGCAGTCCTTCCGCACCTGGGGCTCGAAGACCCCGGGCCACCCGGAGTACGGCCACACCAAGGGCGTGGAGACGACGACCGGCCCGCTGGGCCAGGGCGTCGCCAACGCGGTGGGCATGGCGATGGCCGCCCGCTACGAGCGTGGCCTGTTCGACCCGGACGCCCCGCAGGGTGAGTCCCCCTTCGATCACTTCATCTACTGCATCGCCGGTGACGGCTGCCTCCAGGAGGGCATCTCCGCCGAGGCGTCCTCGCTGGCCGGCCACCAGAAGCTCGGCAACCTGATCCTGCTGTGGGACGACAACCACATCTCGATCGAGGGCGACACCGAGACGGCCGTCTCCGAGGACACCGCCAAGCGGTACGAGGCCTACGGCTGGCATGTGCAGCGGATCGCCCCGAAGCCGGACGGCGACCTCGACCCGCACGCCATCTACAACGCCATCGAGGCCGCGAAGCAGGTCACGGACCGGCCGTCCTTCATCGCGATGCGCTCCATCATCGCCTGGCCCGCCCCGAACGCGCAGAACACCGAGGCCGCGCACGGCTCGGCGCTCGGCGACGACGAGGTCGCGGCCACCAAGCGCGTCCTCGGCTTCGACCCGGAGCAGAGCTTCGAGGTCGCCGACGAGGTGCTGGCCCACACCCGCCAGGCCCTCGACCGGGGCCGCGAGTCCAAGGCGGCGTGGGAGAAGTCGTTCCAGCTGTGGCGTGAGAACAACGCCGAGCGCGCCGCCGAGTTCGACCGCATCGCCGCGGGCGAGCTGCCCACCGGCTGGGAGGAGAAGCTCCCGGTCTTCGAGCCCGGCAAGGGCGTCGCCACCCGCGCCGCCTCCGGCAAGGTGCTGCAGGCGCTCGGCGCGGTCATCCCCGAGCTGTGGGGCGGCTCCGCCGACCTCGCCGGGTCGAACAACACCACGATCGACAAGGACAGCTCGTTCCTCCCCGAGGGCAACCCCCTGCCGGAGGCGAACCCGTACGGCCGGACCATCCACTTCGGCATCCGCGAGCACTCCATGGCCGCGGAGATGAACGGCATCACGCTGCACGGCAACACCCGCGTCTACGGCGGCACCTTCCTGGTGTTCTCCGACTACATGCGCAACGCGGTGCGCCTGTCGGCCCTGATGCACCTGCCGGTGACGTACGTGTGGACGCACGACTCCATCGGCCTCGGCGAGGACGGACCCACCCACCAGCCGGTCGAACACCTGGCCTCGCTGCGCGCCATCCCGGGCCTGAACGTGGTCCGCCCGGCCGACGCCAACGAGACCGCCATCGCCTGGCGCGAGATCCTCAAGCGCTGGACGAAGGAGTTCGGCAAGGGCCAGCCGCACGGACTGGCGCTCACCCGCCAGGGCGTACCGGTGTACGAGCCCAACGAGGATGCCGCGCGCGGCGGTTACGTCCTGTTCGAGGCCGACGGCGGCGAGGCGCAGGTCGCCCTGATCGCCACCGGCTCCGAGGTGCACGTCGCCGTCGAGGCCCGCGAGCAGCTGCAGGCCGACGGGATCCCCACCCGGGTCGTCTCGATGCCGTCCGTGGAGTGGTTCGAGCAGCAGGACCAGGGGTACCGGGACAGCGTCCTGCCCCCGTCGCTGAAGGCACGTGTCGCGGTGGAGGCCGGCATCGGTCTCACCTGGCACAAGTACGTCGGAGACGCCGGCCGCATCGTTTCCCTGGAGCACTTCGGTGCTTCCGCCGACGGCAAGGTCCTCTTCCGCGAGTTCGGCTTCACTGCCGAGAACGTGGCCGCCAAGGCCCGGGAATCCATCGCCGCCGCCCAGCGCTGACGCCCATATACGACACGTAGGAGATGTAATTCCATGACAGACGCACTCAAGCGCCTCACCGAAGAAGGCGTCGCGATCTGGCTGGACGACCTGTCGCGCAAGCGGATCACGTCCGGCAACCTCGCCGAGCTGATCGACCAGCAGCACGTCGTGGGCGTCACCACCAACCCGACGATCTTCCAGAAGGCGATCTCCCAGGGCGACGGCTACGACCAGCAGCTGTCGGACCTCGCCGCCCGCAAGGTCACCGTCGAAGAGGCCATCCGCATGATCACCACGGCGGACGTCCGCGACGCCGCCGACATCCTGCGCCCCGTCTTCGACGCCACCGGCGGCCAGGACGGCCGGGTCTCCATCGAGGTGGACCCGCGGCTGGCGCACAACGAGAAGGCGACGGTCGCCGAGGCCAAGCAGCTGGCGTGGCTGGTCGACCGCCCGAACACGCTGATCAAGATCCCGGCCACCAGGGCGGGCATCCCGGCGATCACCGAGACGATCGGCCACGGCATCAGCGTCAACGTCACGCTGATCTTCTCCCTGGAGCGCTACCGGGCCGTCATGGACGCGTACCTCTCCGGCCTGGAGAAGGCCAAGGAGCGCGGCCTGGACCTCTCCAAGATCCACTCCGTGGCGTCCTTCTTCGTGTCCCGCGTGGACACCGAGATCGACAAGCGGCTCGACGCGCTGGGCACCGACGAGGCCAAGGCGCTGCGCGGCAAGGCCGCCATCGCCAACGCGCGGCTCGCCTACCAGGCGTACGAGGAGGTCTTCTCCTCCGACCGCTGGAGCGCGCTGGAGAGCGCGGGCGCCAACAAGCAGCGTCCGCTGTGGGCGTCGACCGGCGTGAAGGACCCGGCGTACCAGGACACCATGTACGTCACCGAGCTGGTGGCGCCGAACACGGTGAACACCATGCCGGAGGCCACGCTGGAGGCCACCGAGGACCACGGCGAGATCACCGGCAACGCCGTCGCCGGCACCTACGAGCAGGCCCGCGCCGACCTCGACGCGGTCGAGAAGCTCGGGATCGCGTACGACGACGTGGTCCAGGTCCTGGAGGACGAGGGCGTCGAGAAGTTCGAGGCGTCCTGGAACGACCTGCTCAAGTCGACCGAGGCGGAGCTTCAGCGCCTCGCTCCCACGGAGGGCTGAATTGTCCCCCTCTTCCGGTTCCGGAGCGAACCCGCTTCGTGACCCCGCGGACCGACGGCTCCCGCGTATCGCGGGGCCGTCGGGCCTGGTCATCTTCGGCGTCACCGGAGACCTGTCCCGCAAGAAGCTGATGCCGGCCGTGTACGACCTCGCCAACCGGGGTCTGCTGCCGCCGGGCTTCTCGCTGGTCGGCTTCGCCCGCCGCGAGTGGGCGCACGAGGACTTCGCCGCCGAGGTCCACGACGCCGTCAAGGAGCACTCCCGGACCCCCTTCCGCGAGGAGGTCTGGCAGCAGCTCATCCAGGGGATGCGTTTCGTCCAGGGCACCTTCGACGACGACGACGCCTTCGACCGGCTGCGCGCCACGATCGAGGAGCTCGACAAGGCGCAGGGCACGGGCGGCAACTTCGCCTTCTATCTGTCGGTGCCGCCGAAGTCCTTCCCCGTGGTGATCCAGCAGCTGAAGAAGCACGGGCTGGCCGACCAGGAGGGCGGTTCCTGGCGGCGCGCGGTCATCGAGAAGCCGTTCGGCCACGACCTCAGGTCGGCCGAGGAGCTCAACGCGATCGTGCACGAGGTGTTCGAGCCGGACCAGGTGTTCCGGATCGACCACTACCTCGGCAAGGAGACCGTCCAGAACATCCTGGCGCTGCGCTTCGCCAACACCATGTTCGAGCCGATCTGGAACCGGTCCTTCGTGGACCACGTGCAGATCACCATGGCCGAGGACATCGGTATCGGCGGCCGGGCCGGCTACTACGACGGCATCGGCGCCGCCCGCGACGTCATCCAGAACCATCTGCTCCAGCTCATGGCCCTCACGGCCATGGAGGAGCCCGCCTCCTTCGACGCGGACGCGCTGGCCGCGGAGAAGACCAAGGTGCTCGGCGCGGTACGCCTGCCGAAGGACCTGGGCAACGCCACCGTGCGCGGACAGTACGCGTCGGGCTGGCAGGGCGGCGAGAAGGTCATCGGCTACCTCGAAGAGGACGGCATCAACGCCAAGTCGAAGACCGACACCTACGCCGCGATCAAACTGGAGGTCGACAACCGCCGCTGGGCGGGCGTCCCCTTCTATCTGCGCACCGGCAAGCGTCTGGGCCGCCGGGTCACGGAGATCGCGGTCGTCTTCCAGCGGGCCCCGCACTCCCCCTTCGACCACACGGCGACGGAGGAGCTGGGCTCGAACGCGGTCGTCATCCGCGTCCAGCCCGACGAGGGCATCACGGTGCGCTTCGGCTCCAAGGTGCCGGGCACCTCGATGGAGATCCGGGACGTGTCGATGGACTTCGCCTACGGCGAGTCCTTCACCGAGTCCAGCCCGGAGGCGTACGAGCGGCTGATCCTGGACGTGCTGCTGGGTGACGCCAACCTCTTCCCGCGCACCGAGGAGGTCGAGCTGTCCTGGAAGATCCTCGACCCGATCGAGGAGTACTGGGACAAGAACGGCAGGCCCGCGCAGTACCCGTCGGGTACGTGGGGTCCCGCGGAGGCCGACGAGATGCTCGCACGAGACGGACGGAGCTGGCGCCGGCCATGAAGATAGACCTCACGGACACCACGGCCAGCAAGATCAACAAGGCGCTGGTGCAGGGCCGCCGGGCCATCGGCACGCCCGCCGTGGGCATGGTGCTCACCCTGGTCATCGTCACCGACGAGGAGAACGCCTACGACGCGCTGAAGGCCGCCAACGACGCCTCGCGCGAGCATCCCTCGCGCACGCTGGTGGTCATCAAGCGCGTCTCCCGCTCGCCCCGCGACCGCACGCAGTCCCGGCTGGACGCCGAGGTGCGGGTGGGCGCGGACGCGGGCACCGGCGAGACGGTGGTGCTGCGGCTGTACGGCGAGGTGGCCGACCACGCCGACTCCGTGGTGCTGCCGCTGCTGCTGCCGGACGCCCCGGTGGTCGTGTGGTGGCCGGTCAACGCGCCGCTCGACCCGGCCAAGGACCCGCTGGGCGCGCTCGCCCAGCGCCGGGTCACCGACACCTACGCCGCCGAGCAGCCGGTACGGGAGCTGTCCGCCCGCGCCGACGCCTACACCCCCGGCGACACGGACCTGTCCTGGACCCGGATCACGCCCTGGCGCTCGATGCTGGCGGCGGCCCTGGACCAGGTCGTGTGCGAGGTCAGGGCCGTCGAGGTGGAGGGCGAGGAGTTCAACCCGAGCTGTGAGCTGCTGGCGATGTGGCTCGCGGACCGGCTGGACGTCCCCGTCAAGCGCTCCCTCTCGTCCGGCCCGGGGCTCACGGCGGTCCGTATGGACACAAGCCACGGCCCGATAGCGCTGGACCGGGCGGACGGTTCGCTGGCCACCCTGTCCATCGAGGGCCAGCCGGACCGCGCGGTGGCGCTGAAGCGGCGTGACACGGCCGAGCTGATCGCGGAGGAGCTGCGGCGGCTCGACCCGGACGACACCTACGCGTCGGCCCTGCGGTACGGGGTGGAGCGGCTGGCCGCCTCCAACGGCGGCGGCGACCGGGCTCCGGCCGCCGCTCCGACGCCGGACGCGGCGCCCAAAGGAGAGGCGGTCGCCGTCAGGACTCCTGTCGAAGCCGCTGCGAAAGCTCCCGCGAAGGAAGCGACGGCGCAGGCACCGGTGAAGAAGGCGGCGGCGAAGTGAGCACTCCGCAACTGGTCGTGCACCGCGACAAGGAGCTGATGGCGCAGGCCGCGGCGGCCCGGCTGATCACCAAGATCGTGGACGCGCAGTCCTCGCGCGGCTCCGCGTCGGTGGTGCTCACCGGCGGCCGCAACGGCAACGGCCTGCTCGCCGCGCTGGCCTCGGCCCCCGCCCGGGACGCCATCGACTGGGGCCGGCTCGACCTGTGGTGGGGCGACGAGCGTTTCCTCCCCGAGGGCGATCCGGAACGCAACATCACCCAGGCCCGCGAGGCGCTGCTCGCCTCGGTGCCGCTGGACCCGGCCCGGGTGCACGCCATGCCCGCCTCGGACGGCCCTTACGGCACCGACGTGGACGCGGCGGCGGAGGCGTACGCGGCGGAGCTGGCGAAGGCCGCGGGGCCCGAGAACCACGGTGATGTCCCCTCCTTCGACGTCCTGCTGCTGGGCGTCGGCCCGGACACCCATGTGGCCTCGCTCTTCCCCGAGCTGCCGGCCGTGCGGGAGACCGAGCGCACGGTGGTCGGCGTGCACGGCGCCCCCAAGCCGCCCCCGACCCGGGTCACCCTGACGCTGCCCGCGATCCGGGCGGCCCGCGAGGTCTGGCTCCTGGCGGCCGGCGAGGACAAGGCACAGGCCGTCGCGATCGCCCTCTCGGGCGCGGGCGAGATCCAGGCCCCGGCGGCGGGTGCCCGCGGCCGGTCCCGGACCCTGTGGCTGCTGGACGCGGCGGCGGCCTCCCAACTGCCCCGGTCGCTGTATCCACCGGCCTCGCCGTGAGCCGAGGGAACTGAAGGAGCGAGGGGCGGGGGGGGGGGTTCCCGCGGCACTCCCCACCCCCTCTCCC